>JAJRRB010000094.1 GCA_024279915.1 Deltaproteobacteria bacterium | reverse complement strand
GCCTCTTCTCGGTTCTGTCGATGTAGCTGATCGGGTCAAGATAATAGTCGGGAATGAGGCCGATAGTATCGCGCAGGTTTGAAGGCCCCAAGAGTGGTAGCACGATGTGAAAACCGCTACCGACTCCGTAGTGGCCCAGAGGCTGGCCGAAATCTTCCCGGTAGGCCTGCAGACCGAAAACGTCGGTCGCCGGATCGCCGAGGCCCAGTACGCCAGCTGTCGTATTAATGACGAAGCGCACCAGTTCGCTACCGGCACGTTTCGGTTTGAACTGTAGCAGGTTGTTGGCAACGTTTACCGGCATCATAAGGTTATGAAAAAAATTCCCCGCTGCCAGTCGCAAATCCTCAGGCAGTACTGTGCGATATCCTTGAGCGACCGGCTTGAGTAGCCAGAAATAGAACTTGTCGTTGATCTGGGTCATTATCCGGTTGTAGCCACTCAGAGGATCGATAGGTGGCTCTACCGCGCTCGCCTCGAACTCGGCTTCGAGTTCGAATTCGTCTTCGACCGATTGAAGGAGAGTCTCTTCCTGTTGCACTTTATCAGCAGGAGGTTCGTAGATCTTTGCTGGCGCAGCGCAACCACCCAAAAGGATTGTCAAGGCGATTAGCAGAGACAGTAACTCAATAGAAACGGTCTGAGGAGCTCTTTTCATACACTGCCACCTTCGGCAAGAGAGTTGCTGGCCCGAATAGGGCTTTATGTTGTCTTTGGGGAAGACCGCGACGATGCACGAGATCAGCATCGTGATTCATTATACCATGAGGATGCAAGAGGGACTTCTTCTGGCTGCTGGAATCGGCAATTTTGTTTGTGACTCAGCTTCAGCACAACCGCAACTGGCCATCCTCTTCAGCATCGAATTCCGAATCCTCTCTCACCGGAATCGGCTCCTGCTTGACTGGCATGTCAGGCTCGGAACGGGTATTCTCTTCCTGGATTGTTTCCATCGGTTGATTGGCTGCTTCAACAGCTCGCACGCCATCTTCTGCCGCGCGCTTTGCCAGCCTGTCGCATCGCTCATTAAATGGATGTCCGGCATGGCCACGCACCCACTGCCAGGTAATCTCATGTTTTTGGGCGAGAGCAACAAGCTGCGTCCAGAGATCCTGGTTGGCGAGGGCGTCAGGCTCTTCCAGTCTACCGTTGTGAATCCAGCTATAAATCCATTTACCCATTCCCTGTACAAGGTACTGTGAATCGCTGAATACATGTACGGTGCTTGGATTGTGCAGGGCTTCCAGGCCTTTTATCGCGGCCAGGAGTTCCATCCGTTGCGAAGTGGATACAAGCTCAAAACCGCTCAGCTCCTTTTCGTGTCCAGCATAACGCAAAACCACACCATACCCGCCGGGGCCAGAGTCTCGGCCCGAACCATCGCTGTAGAGTTCGACCACGCCCGGAGCTGGTTGTGTGAAGGCGATCTCCAAAGCCTCAAGCTCCAGCTCACGCAGCAGCGGCATCAATTTGGAGAGGTCTGGAGATTTTCTTTGTAGTTCGTCTAAAGAAACTTCAATGTCAACGTCATAGCGGACGGTTGCCAGCTTTTTCGAGAGTCGGGCCTGGTCTGCATGAGCGTGCAAATTCTCCTTGCGTTTTTTACCACTGACCAGATGTTTCCACTCAAGAACGCCTTCCAGAGAACCGAACCGTCGTACCAGTTCAGCTGCAGTTGTTTCGCCTATGCCGGGTACTCCGGGAATATTGTCGGATGTGGCGCCAGCCAACCCCAAGACGTCCGGCACCAACTCTGGAGGAATGCCGAAGCGGTCGATAACTTCTTGAGGTCCCGAACGCTTATCTTTCATGGTGTCGAGCAGACCGATCCGCTCGTCGATGATCTGCATCAAATCCTTGTCGCCGGTGACGACCGTGACCTGGACGCCTTCTGCTGCGTAGCGACGAGCCAGAGTGGCAATCACATCGTCGGCTTCAAACCCGGGAGCTTCCAGGGCAGGTATATTGAGAGCCAACAAAATTTTGTTGATGTAGGGAACCTGGGCCAGTAGATCTTCTGGCATGGCGTCGCGGTTTGCCTTATATCCAGGATAGATCTCCCTGCGGAAAGTTTCTTCTCTTGGTCGGTCGAGTATGACGGCCAGATGATCGGGGCTGTTTTTCTGGATGAGGTCCAGTAGCATTTTAGTGAAACCGAACACAGCATTAGTCGCCATGCCGTCAGAAGTGGCAAGATCCCTGTATCCATAATAGGCACGGTAGATGTAACTCGACCCGTCCAGTAAATAGAGCTGCGGCGCTCGTTTTACATTCTCTTCTACCTTGGGCATATTCTCTTGGTGCTCTGCTGATTTCATCGTGGGGTTAGAATCGCACATTTTGAAGATTCATCAATAGCTTTTTTCTAGGGGCTGCCTGACTGTGCCGCAATCAATCGTTTTGGGAGGGCTTTCACTAAGAAGGGGAGGTATCTTTCGCAGAAGTATCCTCACCGAGAGCCTTGATGGTTGACATGCACTGCAGAGCGCATATAGTGCCAAAGGTGATTAGTCTTGTCAGCTATCCACGCTTGTTGGCCTCCATTTTGTTCTCAAGGGATATTACGATGCAAAACTCTCACGTGTTTCGTGCTTGGAAATGGCTGCTGGCTCATCTGATTATTGCGGCCTCAATTTGTGTCGTCAGACAACCTGTTATAATATCAGCTTACGTTCTGATTCAAATTCCATTTCTTTGCCGGAACCCGGATCTACAAATTTTACTCTCCGGGCAATCAGTTGCAGCGGATTCTCCAAGTCATCTTCTTGTTTTGGCAGCAGTTCAGGGTAATATCTGTCATTCAATATTTTGAAACCAATTCCGCTCATATGAACTCTTAGCTGGTGTTTCTTACCGGTCAACGGGTGCAGCAGGAAATGTGCTCGGTTGTTCCTGAATGTCATCAATTTAATTATTGACCGGGCGTTCACCTCTCCGGGAACGACCTTCGTTCGGAACCAGATCTCCGCATCAACCAGCCGGTTTTCCACCTCCCAGTCACTTATTTCCGGGCGATGCGTCACCTCTGAAAGAGCTTCGTAGGTTTTCTCAATCGTTCCATTTAAAAAGAGACCGCCGTAGAGCCCGCGGGTTGCTTTATTTGTGGAAAAAAGAACCAGCCCTGAGGTCTCACGGTCAATCCTGTGCAGAGGAACCAGATTGCAGTTGCCGGTTTTTCTTCTCAGGCGATAGAGCAAACATTCGTTAACATAGGGCCCTGAGGGTGTGACCGGAAGAAAGGGTGGTTTGCAGGCGACAAGGATCTCGTCGTTTTGAAAGAGGATCTTTTCCTCAAGGGGAATGACTGGTTCCTCTGCCACCTCTCTAAAGTAAACAAGTCGTTTCTGTGGAACATAAGGTGTCTCACTGCTGATAGGTTCCCCCGCTTCATCCAGAACTTTTCCTTCCCGAAGCCGTTTCGCCCACAAATCACATCCAATGCTGGGAGACCTCTCTACCAGAAAATCCAGGATAGAGGGGTAGGGCTTCTCAATGCAGGGTAAGCTGACGCGTGAAGGGTGTTTGGAAATTCCCATTTGAATACGAGTCCTGACCTCAACGCCTGGAGAGGCTTCGTACAATGTCTAGTTCACCTTGTCGGCCGAGTGCTCGCATAGCCTCAACAGTGCTCTCTGCATTTTCATTGGTATCACCAGAGAGGTATGCGAAGACAAAGGAGGCAAGTTCAGCCTGTGCCGCAGCGTGTCTTTCTTCTGTCGTTCTCTTTTTCCCAGCCTGTATCCATAAGGTTGCTGCGCGATCCTGATGAAAGGCAATGGCTTGGCTCGTGATGGCCAGTCGTATCTCTAACGTATGGTCCTTGTGGTACTTGAAGGAGTCCACGAGCCTTTCAGGGAAACCTTCCTGAATAAATTCCGCAAGACGTCTAAGCTTGTTTCTCATTATAACCTCAGTCGTTAATTTTTCGGGGCGGGAACGCGCAAAGATGATACCATGCACAGATCAAACAGACTCTCTTTATTGATTCTTTTCTCGATGGAGGTAATTGATTCATGATCCAGGCAAACACCAACGAATATTTTCGACTATTTTTTGAAACAGCCCAGGCGATTATTTCCGCTCGTAACCTGCAGGAGACCCTTGATTCTCTGGTACAAAGTACCGTTGCCGCGCTGGAGATCAAAGCTGGTGGTTTGCGACTGATCGATGATGAGAGTAATAGTCTTAAACAGGTTGCCTCTTTTGGCCTGAGTGAAACTTATCTGAACAAAGGCGCGCTGAACGCAGACCAGAGCATCCCCGAGGTCTTGGAAGGGATTGTTGTTTACGTCAAGGATGCCTGTCGCGACCCACGCATCCAATATCCTGATGCTATGCGCGCTGAGGGGATCGCTGCTGTTCTTTCGGTGCCTGTCATTGCTGGAGATAAGGTGATCGGTGTACTGCGACTCTACAGCGCCGAACCACATGATTACAGTGATGAGGATATCGAATTCGTCTCGGCCCTGGCAGAGATGGGTGGGATGGCGATTGTCAACGCCCGACTCTATCAGGAAGAAGGTGACAAACTTACCTCCTTGTTCGAAGAGATCGGAGTTGATCTGCCCGATGCAGATGAGGAGAGTTTGCAGCCGGTCGATGTTGCTGCGATTCAGACGGTCGATCCGAGCAAGAGCCTGGGCTATTTCCGTACTTTGCATGAGGTCACTCAGGCCGTTCTCTCTACTCTCGATTCAAAAGAGGTGATTCAGCTGATTGTCGACAAGGTGATCGACATCATGCAGGTTAAAGCCAGTGCACTGCGACTGCGTAATGAAATCACTCATGAACTTGAACTGATTGCCACCAGAGGACTGAGTGAAAAATTTCTGGCTAAAGGACAACCGCACACCAATCAGAGTATCAGCGCGACCCTGGCAGGAAAACCAGTCCTGATTACCGATACCGCTAATGACCCGCGCCTCGAATACCCGGTTGAAACAGTCGCCGAAGGAATCGCATCGATTCTTTCTATACCAATTGTTGCCCGTCAGCGGGTCGTTGGTGTCTTGCGTCTTTATAGCGCCGAAAAGCGCCAGTACAGCCAGGAGGAAATCACTTTCCTCTCTGCGTTGGCTGAGATCGCCGGTGTTGCTATCATGAATGCCAGAATTTACGAGAAGACCCGTAATGATCTTTCCTTCTGGACCGCTACCCTCGGCTATATGCAGGATTGATATTGTACAAAGTAAGACTCAAACGGCGAAAGGCGACCAATTGGCCGCCTTTTTTTGCTTATTGGACAGGACTCCATTCATTGATCAATGGTTGAGACGCTCTTAACTCCTCGAGAATTGGGGACCTAGTGTCCTTACTACGGCTAAGGTTTGTATTTCTTAAACTTTTATCTCTGACCTGCTTTAAAAAAAGGCGCTATGTCTTCAGAAAATATAGACGAAACTATTGAATCCTCGGAATTAGTCGATACAGCACAGATCCCTGGTGATGGCGGCGAACTCCAACTTTTCAAGTGTGATGCGGACTATTCTATCAGCATCGATGGCACTAATACCTTGATGAGCACTTGGGCGCATCAGTCTGAGGATGCGCTGGCTGAATTGGCCTGTCGTAAAATTGCTGGTCGTATTCAGCCACGCGTGTTGATTGGTGGCCTCGGTATGGGTTTTACGCTGGCCGCAGCACTACATCACCTCGGTGCAGATGCTGAAGTGGTGGTGGCTGAACTGGTGCCTGGCGTGGTGGCCTGGAATCGGGGCGTGCTTGGCAAGTATGCGGGTCATCCGCTGCAGGATGAGCGGACCACGGTTCGCGAGGGCGATGTCGCCAAAGTTATGCGGGCGCAACGCAAAGCTTATGATGCAATTCTGCTCGATGTCGATAACGGTCCTAAAGGTTTGACTCGTAAGAAAAATGACTGGTTGTATTCTTCTGATGGGTTGATTACGGCCTACGAAGCGTTGCGACCGGAGGGGATAC
The DNA here is from genome assembly GCA_024279915.1 of Deltaproteobacteria bacterium. GTDB lineage: Bacteria > Desulfobacterota > Desulfuromonadia > Desulfuromonadales > BM103 > M0040. The sequence goes on along the minus strand of JAJRRB010000094.1, from coordinate 1,480 downwards.
TGGCTGTCTGGTCAGCTGCACCGAGCCGCAACTTCATGGAGCGTCTGCGTAAGGTCGGGTTTAAGGTGAAGCAGTCTCGTGTGCCTGAGCAAGACAATAAAGGCGATTTACATGCGATCTGGCTTGCTGAACGAGGGCCATGAGTTTCCAGTCATAAACGTTCTTTGTCTACTCAGTATTATTCCCACCCGTTTCAATGGCATCTCAAAGTTCTGGTGCTATAGTTAGCCCATGAAAAATCTTAGTCGCCTGCTGATCATGATTGTTTGCCTTTGCGGTCTGACCGTGCCTGGTGTTCAAGCGCAAGATTTCACCTCCTGGTTGGAGCAGTTGCGTATAGATGCCCGTTCAGCAGGGATTTCGCAAAAGACTCTAGATGCGGCTCTGGCTGACATCGAGGCGCCGCAGCCGCGGGTGATTGAGCGCGATCGGAAACAGCCGGAGAAGACCCAGTCCCTTGAAGATTATGTCGCGGCCAGGGTCAGTAAGGAACGTATCGCCGAAGGGCGTACGATGTTGCGTCGTTATGCGACCTGGCTGGACCGTATTGAAAGCCAGTACCGGGTACAGCGCCGCTTTATTGTGGCTCTCTGGGGGGGCGAGAGCAACTATGGTCGGCATACCGGTAAGCGTCCTGTCATTCAATCACTTGCCACGCTTGCTTACGATGGCCGCCGCAGTGACTATTTTCGCAAAGAGCTGCTTGAGGCGCTGCATATCCTTGAAGACGGACATATTCCCTTGGCTCAGATGAAAGGTTCCTGGGCCGGGGCCATGGGCCCTTTCCAGTTCATGCCCACCTCTTATCGTCATTATGCGGTCGACGCCGATGGTGACGGTCGTATTGACCTTTGGGACTCGGTTCCTGATGCCTTGGCCTCGGCGGCTAATTACCTCGCCAAAGCCAGGTGGAAAAATGATCAGACTTGGGGTCGGTTGGTCAAGTTGCCGAAAAAGTTTGATTATTCACTGACCGGTTTGACTAACAACCTTTCGTTGTCACGTTGGCAGGCGCTCGGTGTGCGGCGCAATAACGGCTATGCGTTACCTCGTCGAGACCTGCAGGCTTCATTGATTCTCCCTGATGGTCGGTCTGGACCTGCCTACCTGGTCTACAGTAACTTCAAGTCGTTGCGCAGATGGAACCGCTCCAACTCGTTTGCAGTAACAGTCGGAACTCTCTCCGACAGCTATGCCGTTAAAAAATAAGTGAGATCAGCAAAAAAAAACGGCCAGTTCATGGTAGTCCGAAAGGTTGTTCTTATGCTACTTTAACGACCTCTTGATCTCCCTCGCGACCTGTTAGCCAAGGTCGCGTTGCCTTTTTCAGTTGTCAGGACACTAGTGTCCGGTTAAAAAACGAATAAATCCAGCTGGTTAGAGTTTGGCAGCTCTGGTTCCTGTTGTAGCGTATCCGTAACTATCTGTTTTATAAGCCTTTGCTCGAAAAGGTTGACTTCTAAAATGTGTAGAAAAGTGT
>JAJRRB010000093.1 GCA_024279915.1 Deltaproteobacteria bacterium | reverse complement strand
GGCTTCCACAGATTTGGCAAGCTACAATTGTCCATTATTGACCTAAGAACTTCAAGGCTTCCGGCTGCCCTGAGGTAAAGGACGATAAGCCTTTCGCCCTTTCTTTCATCAGGGATGGCTGTAATGGCAACCTCTGGCTCCGTTGAACCAAGCTCACGTTCAAAGACCTCCTCAAGTGCTCCATGCGGGATCATTTCTCCGGCAATTTTACTGAATCTGGAGAGACGCCCGGATATCTTTAAAAACCCCTTACTGTCTAGGCAACCAATATCACCGGTCACATACCACCCATCCAGAACCACTTGCCGCGTTTTCTCAGGCTGATTTAAGTACCCAAGCATCACATTCGGGCCACTGATCTGAATCATGCCTGTTTCATTGGCACTCTTCAACGAACCATTATCAAGGTCGACAATTCTGACAGCGATCCCTGGCAATGACCGACCTACACTTTCTGGAAGTGAACCAACTTGCTTCACTCTTCCCACCTCAACATCAGGAAGACTAATCGCCGCGACGGGAGATAATTCCGTAGCGCCATAACCTTCCAGAGGAGAAAAGCCAAATTTCTCCTTAAAATCATCAGCCAACTTTGAACTCAGCTTTTCGGCTCCGGTAATAACCACACGAAGAGATTGAAAATCTTCCTTTTTTGCCTTGCGCAGATAGGAATTCAAGAAGGTTGGTGTCGCCAGCAGAAAAGTAGAACGATGCTTACGGACCGTCGACACAATGCGCTTTGAATCCAGAGGAGAAGGATGATAGACGGCGGAGAAACCAGAGAGCAATGGGAACCATAGCGTCCCGGTGAAACCAAAGCTGTGGAAGAAAGGGAGAATACCGCAGACATTATCTTTCTTGTCGACTGAGAAAACCATATTCAAAGCATCTATATTGGAGATAACGTTATGATGGCTGAGCATAACTCCCTTCGGTTCCGCAGTACTTCCAGACGAAAAAATGATGGTAGCAACAGCATCTGGATCATGAGAGAGGTTCTTCAAAAGAATTGAGGAAGGAACAAGTCGTGCAATCAACCATGTTCGCATTTTCTTAACACGAGTCGACTGGGACAACACATCCTCAAGATAGATATGATCGCCAGGAATCTCGCCTCGCCCCAATTTTTCAAGAAATTTCCGAGAGGTCAGAATGGTTCTGATCTCTGCTTGAGAAATTGCTGATTGCAGACTTTCATCAGCTGCAGAGTAATTCAGGTTGATGGGGACACGATCCGAGAGAGTCAAGGCAAGGTTCGCCAGTCCCCCCGCCATCGAAGGAGGCAAAAGCACACCGACATGCTTCTGGTCGACAAGTTGCTCTTCTATAACCTTTTTCAAGAGCAAGGCCCCAATCAGCGTTTGTCCATAACTCAACTTTCCCCCGGTTGAATCGGCAATCGCCAAGCGTCTCCAGTTGCTTCGGGCAGACTTTATAAAACGGCTCGCTAAAGTGTGTGATGAATCCTTACGAGTTTCAAAATATTGGCAAGAGAGCTCCATGACTGCCTGTCGCACTTCAGTGGAGCTACAGGTTGAAGGCATTGGCGAGCCAAAGCTGATCATCACCGGGCCAGAGAGCACCTTTGGCAATGTCGACAACATAGGACCATGCTTATAAGTGAAAACACTCCCCCAGATCCCTCCGATGTGCACGGGAAGAACCGGATGTTCTGAACCACTGACAATTCGCTGGAAGCCCGGGCGGAACGCCTGAAGTGTTCCATTTCGCGTCAAAACGCCCTCAGCAAAAATGCAGACAAGATAGCCATCATCAAGAGCTTGGCGAGCACCCTTCAAAGACTCTACCAACTGCCTGCGACCGTCTGTCGAAGAGATCGGGATAGCACCCATTAATCGAAACAGGTAACCAAGGAAAAATGAGTTGTAGATGCCGCGTTCCATAAGAAAGCGAATTCGGCGCTGCTGGGTGGCAAGGAGAAGCAGAGCATCAACCCATGACACGTGATTTGCGACCAGCAAGGCACCACCCTCAACGGGGACATTCTCGGCACCCTTAATACGCACCCGGTAAACCAGCTTCATCATGACCAAGGCTACAAAACGAAGCAGAAAATCGGGAAGGGTAACCAACGCCAAAAAAGTTATCACCAACAAAACCGCGCCAAGCCCAAGAAATCCTGCGTGGGCCGGAAGAGCCAAAACTTCATTGACCAGATGCGTGAGCATGGCGGCAACCAGCACTCCGCTCCAGCCCAGAAAGTTCACGATAGCAAGGACCTTTCCTCGATGTGCTTCAGGAGCGCGAAACTGGATGAATGAATGCAGAGGCACGATAAACAAGCCCGAGCCAACCCCAAGCAACACAATCGACATTGAGGCAATCGTCAAGTTGTTGGATGATAGACCCAGTGCCATAGAGCCAAGAAAAAGCATTGCCGCCCCGATTGGCACGACACCAAGCTCTACATTTCGCCCGGAGAGACGACCGGCCACAATAGAGCCAGATCCAATGCCGAGGGCTGCCAACAAAAAGAGGGCACCGCTCTTTTCCTGCGACAACCCGAAGTCCTGAATACCCAGTGGGATAAGATTCAACTGAACAAAAGCACCAACCAGCATAAAGAGCGATGAACCAAGCACGGCCATAGCAAGATATTTGTCTTTACGAACCAAATTCAGCGCAATACGCATTCCCCCAACAGGGCTCTCAACTCCCACACTTTCCGGAGCGGGATGTATCTCCTTAATCCCGCGACTCGCGAAAATCCCGAGCACTGAAATCGCAATACAAATAACCCCTGCCGTTCGATATTCACCACCAGTAAGGAGTGGCACTAAGGTCGCTGCAGTTGTGCCAAGAATGATTGCCAAATACGTAAAGGCTTCAATGAACCCGTTCGCCTTTGACAAATCTTCCCTGTTCACAAGCTCGGGCACAATCCCATATTTTGCAGGGCTGAAGAACGTGCTTTGCAAAGCCATCAAGAACAGAGCAAGGTAAAGACCGAACGAACTGGAGGTCCACAGAGCGATTGTGCCAATAGTCATAACCAAGATTTCTAGACCCTTGGTAGCAAAAATCAACTTGCTTTTCAGGATGCGATCCGCAAGGACCCCAGCAAAAGGCGAGAAAATCAGAAAGGGAACAACAAACACAGCTCCAGCAAATGCCGAGACCTTCCCCGCAGCTTCAAGACCTTGCAAATTAATCAGAAAAAAGATAACGACCAGCTTGAACAGGTTGTCGTTAAGAGCCCCAAGAAACTGTGTCGTATTGAGCCAAAAGAATGATCGGTTTTTCTGTTTTGTCGTGTTCTGGTTCATCTCTATCCTCCTAAATTTTGCAAATTTCATTTCATATATAGGCAGACAATGTGCCATCTCAGGGGCAACACAAAAAACCCATTAAATCAGCCACTTGAAGAACTTCACAAAGGACACCTCTCAGCACCCAAGCTCTTTACGGTCATTCTATGTATATCGCATGTACGCAGGATGCAATCATTGCCGACACTTTCTCATGCAACCTTTTCAGACAAGTCTTCCCATTGAAGAAAGACTTCCGTTGGAACCGTTAACGCTGACTTCAACAACACATCTCGATCCCATGGATTCTTAACCAGAGAGATTTGGATCATCTGACGCAGTGACAACCGGAAAGGATAATACCAAGCAGACACCAAGGGTGTATTGATAAGAGGAAAATCGGTCCCATAGACCAACCGATCACTGATGTTGTATTTCAACAGGCGGGGGAGATAGCGTAACTTGTTGGCTTGGGTCAAGCTTGATATGTCTGCATATAACGTAGGATATTCTGGAAACATTCTCAGCAGACGCTCCATATTATCCTCACCCTCGCTCTTTCCCGTAGTCGCCGCATGAGCAGCGACAACTTTGACCCCCAAAGATAGGGGAAGACGCAAACGTTCGGGATCACCAAGAAGTGCGTTTGCAGTTGTAAACGATCTTTCTCCTCCTGCATGCGTCAATAAGATTAAATCCAGTTCTTTAAGTTTCTTATAGAAAGGAATCAATTGCTCATCAGAAGGATCAATATGCTGGATTGCCGGTAGCCATTTGATGAGAACGGCTCCATCGCGTGCAGCTGACTCCAATCGCTGCAAAGCATCATGACGATAAGGATTTACACTCGCCCCATAGAGCAGATTCGAATATTTTGCGGTTTCGATTGCCACAAACTCATTCGGCACATACGTTTCCGTTCGCGAAAGATCTAGTTCACCGTTTTTATCAACGACTCCATCAAGAGCAAGCACAACAGCAGCTTTGATCGATTTTGATTCATCGATTCTTTCAGAAACACGCTTAAATACTATTGCATCTCCATGGCTAAGGAGATCTTTTTCAGTGACATTAAATGACCTTAGATAGGTCTTGTATCGCCAATTCTTCCTCAGTTCGGCAGAAACGTAACAACCACTATCGCCAGCACCAACTCCAGCAACATGGACATGCATATCGATAATGTTTTTTTGCAGCATCAATGATTTTTCGAGTTTCTGATTGCCTGTTGCGATTACATTAACAACCAGAATCAATGCAAGTAGGCATACGACCGTAAATATCAAGAGACCCCCTTCCTGCCATCTAAAGACTTTTCCCTTTTAAGAAAAAGCAAAACACCAAATGCAATGCATCCACCAACAATTCCACCAAGATGAGACGTAACAATGGGGACGCCAACATCCCCAAGATGTAGGCGACTCATCAGATTAGCACCAGGAATTAATTCCCAAAAGACTTTAGCCAGAACCGCTACAAAAAGATACCTGCCTACGGTGCGAGCCTCTTTGGTTTCTCTATAGAAAAGCATCTCAAGGGCGGTAATGGCAAAGAGTCCATGTGCAACACCGGATAAACCACAGATCCCGCGCTCGTAAACTTGTGTCGACAAAGCCAAGGGGACAATAATACTCCCAGCCCAACAACCAACGAAATAAACCCACCGCCCCCAGAAGCGCTTTTCTTCGAGCCCATTCCAGAGCAACAGAAAAGCCGTGGCATCAAGCAAAAGATGATACTTGCTAACATGGGTAAATGTAGAAAGAAAAGTTCTAGACCATTCCCCTCCCTTTACCAGATCAGGGACAAAGATAAATTGCTCAGCAACCTGCCCATTCCACAACGAATGGTTACAAACAATCAATAACAACAGCCAGAAACTGAGTTCAAGTCGTCTGGCCAGCAAGTTTCTTGACGGAGTACAAACTGCATTATCTAAAGGATGTATAGCCATTGGGTTCATAATCTTTCTCTCCTGTAGTTTTGTGAGCGGCGCTAATGTGCACCGCCCACAACGGTCTACGGATTACTTCATTTTTCTTTTGCGCCGATCCAACCAGGCAATCAGACCAACGAACAGAGGGCCAACGGGGCCGGAACCAATCCCTGGTGAAGGCAGACCGCTGAACATGCCACCCTTCTTGTCGTTGTCCACTCGATGATTTTTCACTGGGGCCGTCGCGCGGGCGGCCTGAGCCTGACGTTCACGTCCAACTCTCTGAGCGTTGCGACGGTCGATACCCTCCGTCTCAAAAACCTCTTCTCGAACAACGACCATTGAGGTGTAATCTGTGACCAGAGAGTAGGCAGTACCGAGATCCACGATCTGACTTCGCAACTTTTCGCTTTCACCGTCCTCTCGAACAGTCTCCATCAAGCCATCAATCCGTGACAGCGCCCAGAGTCTTTCCAACTCAGGATTGTCTTGATCGATCTTGGGTAGCGTTGCAGTTGTTTACCAGACTTTCTCCTGACCGGAAACCTTGGCTTTCAGTTTGACTACAACCTCACCGTCGCCAGTGTAACGACCAAACATTACCAGTTGTTGCCCCATGTAAAGATTTCCAATTTCTGCTGGAGTGAGATCTTTTACTTTCTCTCCGGAAAAGGACAGTTGCGCATCGTACAAGCATTCATGCATGACTTTGGCTTTCGCCTGGAGGATACGACCGGTGATATCGTCGGCATTTGAGATGTTCATGGCAAAGCCACCCGAGTCCTTGGCTAGCTTATCCATCAAGGGTTGATTTGCACTGTTGCCGATAACGAAAGTAAACAGACGCAGGTCGTAATTTCTCAGCAACTCTAGGAAACGAGCATGCTCGGTTGGCCCGATATTGGCCACTCCGTCAGTCACGAGAATCATCCCGGTCGTGCGATCATCGTCCAGTCTTTTATAGCCAAGAGACAAACCATCAAAGAGATTGGTTGACCCAGTGGCTTGAATATTCTTAACCCGCCCCACCCAGTCCTGTACATTCTCCGCGGTTGCCGAAATAAACCCGCGGGTAAAATCATGAGCACGGTCGTTGAATGTCACGATCCGGAAGCGGTCGTTTGCAGACATCTTTTTCAATGTACGAGAAACACCATCGGCCAAAGTTGCGATTTTCTCGCCCCCCATACTACCCGACACATCAAGCACAAAGATCCAGTCAGTGCCTTCCTGGATTGGTTGCAGATCCGCTGCGGGAGTGACCACAACCATAAAGGTGCCAGGTTCGCCGGGGTCGTTACGGAAGGGGATGAGCTCAACACGGCCAGGGATGTTCTCTTCGAGTCGATAATAAAAAACGATATCCTGGTTAAGATTGGTCCCCTCCGGCTTTTCGATCGTGATATCCCACACTTCTCCTGCACCTTCACCTGCGCCGCCAGTTCTCTGGATAATGGCCTCATTTTGAAAGTTTGGCACACGCACATCTTTGAGAGGAAAGGCGGACTTGAGTTGTAAATGAAAGGAAAACGGCCCATCGACCTTGTCGTCTACATCCCAGAAAGCAATGCGCTCTTCATCAACATTACCTTCTGCCAGAGGATAGAGATAACGACCGACATTGAGATCAATCTTGATCGGTTGGTAGTAAACGATACGAACTCGGGTTTCGTCTCCTGCGGGGATTTTGCCGATGAAGACATCGAACGTCTTATAATCGTTTTTCTCCGCAAGCGCGGTGTTATTTCCTTGGGCCTTTTGGCTTTCATAGATTTTTCGAGCACGCCCTTTTTCGACAACTTCTCCAACGACCTCAGCTCCATCTATCCAGAGAGAGACTTCGGACAGACTTGCTTGTTTAGGCAATGGAAATGAATATATTGCCTCTACGTTTGCATCTCCATTGTTGACAAAAACCTGGTCCACTTCCGTTCTTGAAAAACCATTGTTAATGGTCACATCAACACTGTGCGATTTGATGGAAGTCGACACATCGCTGCCATTCACTGACTTCATTAATCCTGAGGCCATTCCTCGACCAGGCAAACACAGGACTACAGTGACTAAAGTCAACATAATGGCAATAAGAGGATAAATATTTCTTGTGGCGGCTGCGCTTTGAAACTTTCTTTTTTCTGACATGACAAACTCTCCTTTCGATACCCGATTAGTGAATATTGCTTGATCCGTTATCAAGTATCTTAGGCAGAGTTTGTGCCATTATTAATGCCATAACGTAAGTGGCTGTAAACTCAAAAGATATTCAGAAAAAGGTCTTTCTAAAAGCCAGCCACAAACCAAGGCGATTGACATACAATGAACAATGCGCGTACATTTCATGCATGAATAAATCAAAAAAGCTAATAGCGTCGCAAAGAGATTTCTTTTCGATGGTACTGCAAGCAGCGTTCGCAAACCCGTTCGGTGACGCTCGGTTGAGACTTGACCTGCAAATCTCTGAAGCCGACCGCAACCTCGGCCGCATTGAGATCACTGAACGCGCGATCTCAGAAGTCAACAAACAGCTACTTTCCCTTGAAAAAAGAGGGCAGACAAAAGTCACTCATTTTGCTGGTGCTGACACAGAAATCATGCACACGGTCTACCTGTTTGAGATTTATCACCTGTTCTTTAACGACTTCGATAAACACATCCTGAAGCAGATAGAAGCGGGCAACAAACCTTATCCGGTTCAGTTTGCACCACAAGCGATGGCCGCCTTTTACCGAAGAGGCTTTTCCGAGTTTGATGCCTGTAAATACCTAGCTTTCTTTTTTCAGATGCGTCGAGCGTTTTTCTTCATCAACAAGGATCTTGTTGGTGATTGCCCCTCCATGCGCAAATTTCGCTGCAATCTTTGGCAAAACCTGTTCACACACAACATCAATTGGTTCGAGAGCTATCTCTGGAATCGCATGGAAGACTTTTCCACCCTCATACTGGGCGAAACCGGAACTGGCAAGGGGGCAGCTGCAGCATCCATTGGCCGATCCGGACACATTCCATTCGATGACAAGACTGGAAAATTCAAAGAAAGCTTCACAAAAGCATTTATTTCTCGGAACTTATCTCAGTTTCCGGAGTCACTCATCGAATCTGAATTGTTTGGTCACAGCAAAGGGTCATTCACAGGCGCGACAAGTGATTACAAAGGCGTCTTCGCTCAGTGCACCCCCCATGGAGCCATATTCCTTGATGAAATAGGCGACTTAACTCAACCCGTACAAATCAAACTGTTGCAAATCCTTCAAGAACGTGCATTTACCCCCGTCGGCAGCCATGAAAAACTTCGCTTTAGTGGACGTGTTATTGCGGCCACAAACAGAAGCCTTAGCAAGTTACGCAAAGAGGGTGAATTTAGAGATGACTTCTTCTACCGTCTTTGCTCAGACGTCATTTCCGTACCCACCCTGCGAGAAAGGATTCAAGAAAATCCGAAAGAGTTAGAGGTTTTACTGCAACGGGTTGTGGAGAGAATTATTGATGTGGACAAAACCAACCTTGTGCCGGAAATTAAAGCAACTCTAGAGAAGAGTCTGGGAAGAGAATATTTGTGGCCTGGCAATGTTCGTGAATTGGAGCAGGCCGTCAGGCGCATTTTGTTATCGGGGAGCTATTCCGGTGACACCCAAGATATTGGCATTGATATCAACGAACGCATTCAGGCAAAAGTTGTCCAAGGAGAAGTATCTGCACAAGAGATGTTATGTGATTATTGCAAAATGTTACACCAAAGGCATGGCACATTTGAGCAGGTCGCAAAGATAACGGGCCTAGATCGGCGAACCGTTAAGAAATACATCCAATCAAGCAGTCTTCAATAAAGGAAGCCAGTCCTTACAGCAAAGAGTCAAGAGGCAGAAGCGTCCAAAACATCAAACGAAACCGTTTAGAAAATTTCGCTTTCGCGTCCGTGTTTTCAATGCCCGCCTGCCAGCTGTTCTCGCTCGCTATATCGTCAAAAATCCTGGATTCAACTTCTCCAGCCAACTTCTGACTCTCAACAATGATGCCTACTTCAGTGTTAAGGTTTGCTGAACGAGGATCTAAATTGAACGTTCCGACATAAAGGGTTTTCCCATCAACAACCATTGTCTTTGCATGTATGGCAAAAACAGGTGAATTTTCCACGATCTCCGGGTAACGATCAATCAATTCTTTCTGTATCTTTGGATGTGGCTTGAGCTCAAAGACCTTTACCCCAGTCTCAAGAATCGCCTCTCGCTGTTTACGATAGCCACTAAACGCAGCCAAATTATCTGTCGCACCCAGAGAGTTTGTGCTGATACGAACCTCAACACCCCTGGCAACCAAGCCTTTACACAAACGCAGACCCCCGTCTGGCATAACAAGATAGGGAGATTGAATCGTCACCCTTGTTTTGGCTGACTGAACGATCTCCACCAAACTCTGAGTTGCCACCCCACCACCAGACAAACCACTGTTACCATCGTTTTTCCCAGGAACATCACAGATAAAACGAGCGTCAGCCCATACAAGGCTCTCGATTAACGAAGGGAGGGCGTCGTCGATATCTGCAAGAGCTTTACGGACCGGGGAAGCAAAGTTTGCAGGATCATTTGCGTATTCGTAAAGTTCAAGCTGGATTTCTTTAACTTTTTTCTTGTTTACAAATAACTTCTGAAACGTCAAAAGGGATTCAACGGGATGTGCAAGGTCACTCTTCCAGAAAGACTCAAAATTATCTTGGATATCATCTACAACACCACCGACAACTAAGATATCGCGATCGCGGAAATTATACTTTTGGTCATAATCGAAATATTCATCAGCCATATTCCTCCCGCCAGTAATGGCGAACTGACCATCGACCACAAAAGTCTTATCGTGCATTCTCTGGTTAATATTTCTGAAGTCAGTCACAACGTTGAAAAGACGTTTAACTTTTGACACCCCCGTTTTATGAACAGGGTTGTAAATACGAATTTCAACATTCGGGTGATCCGCCAACGCAATCAAACTTCCGGGAGGAGCATCCAGCATCAAGTCATCAACAATAACTCTGACATGGACCCCTCTTTCGGCCGCCCGCAAAAGAGATTCCGCAGCAAGAATTCCAATATTATCTGCGCTCCAGATGAAATATTGAACGGTTATACTCTGACGAGCATTATCTGCAAGCCAAGCTCTTGCTAAAAGTGCTTCCTCCCCTTTCTCAAGAACGTATAAGCCCGTTTCCCCTGGTTGTCTTTCAAGGTTCTCATATACCGTCAACAAGTCATAGCTAGATGCTGACGCACAGAAGATAGAGGCAAGGAGCAATAAAAGGACGGTAACGGAGAAAGGCCTAAGAGTTTTAAGGAGGATCATTCGAGTTCCTTGGCATTTTGATATTTGTCGAGCCTAAATTATCTGCGATAGAGCCCTCTCATATCATAAACATTTTGAGTGGCCCTGAAAAAAAGAATTCAACGGTTAAGCGACCTAAGCCCTTGGAAACCCCGAAAGCCTGCTACTCCAACGGGATCGCATAGGGACACTTTAGCCAATCTTACTCAGTACGTTAAAGCCAAAAAGAGGGAATTAATCTCTCAATGCCTACGATGGGCCATAACCCCAGGATAAGTTTTATAGAGATCTTCCCAAAAATAATTGGTAGCAACAATGGCAGCTTCTTGAATCGAAAAGTTGAAAGGATTACCCCCTTCAAACATTCCGGTGAAAAGTGCATGGCGATAATACTTTTCGTGATTGTTAGGGATCAACGATTGGGTCGCGACCGAAAGAGCAAAGAGATCTCGGGCAATCTCTCCAAGTTGACGCCCTCTGTTTCTATCGTTGCTCGCTTCAAGAGCCTGGCGAAAGAACCCTTCAGCAGATTTAAAGTCATTCTGAACAAGAGAATGCTTGGCTTTGTGCCGGAGAAGCTCAAGCTTGAAAATCTCTACAGCAGAATGCGATTCCATTTCAGCGATGAGCCCTTCAACCAATTCACAGCAATTTTTGACACGCCGGATCTTTTCGTTATTCAAATGATCGTCAATTTCACCAAGGATCACGCCAACTTCTTGTGTTGGGGATACAGCAACCTCTCTCAGACGGTCATGCACTAAATTGCGAGTCCGCAATGGAAGTGTTTCGTCTTGCAAGAGAGATCTGATCACGTGATAGTCCTCAAAACTTTGCAGTGCTCTCCAGGGAGAACCAAACCGGATTTTTTGTTTGAGTCTCTGAGATTCCTCTATTCGTTCTACGTCTTTCTGTAAAAGTAGGATTTCTCTCTTAGCTATTTCAGCGGTGCTCAGCTTATCCCAACCAAACAAATCTTCTAGCTCCTCCCCTCCTTGAAACGCTACAAAACGTTTGGAAAGCATGGTCCCAAGGGTTTGAGCCGTTTCTCTGCTATGTAAATTAGACGATGGAAGGATTGAGTAGAAAATCTCTGTTTTACACCACGGGATGAGATGGGACTCAAACCAAGAGTCCTCTTGCTGCTTTGTTGCACCTTCATCATGGGCCTGTATCGTTAGATTGTAGATATACTTGTAAATATCCAGCAACTGAAGAGCCTTGTTTTGAGAAAAATCGGTGCAGGTATCTTTCACGCCAGGACACACAATAGCCATCACCTTTCGGTAACCATGCTGTACCGCACGTGCCAGATGCAGGCGATTGCGAATCGTTTGCATAGAGGGAACTGCATATCGGCTTTTAAGTAAATTGATGAAAAGTTTTGTGACCTCTTCGTTTGGTTGCCCAGCAAGCACAGCCTCAATTGCACCAGGGGTTGTCATGGGAATCTCTCCACGAAGATCATCAGGCGTCAGGCCTTTGCGTTCGATAAACCGCACTGCAGCTTTTAGTTTGTCAGCGAGGCTCAGCCTTTCATCGACAGTAAATGTCCCTTTAAAAGGGATCTCACATCCATCACGAAACATCGAATCGATATTAACTGCTCTGGGCAAAGCGCCATCACGCCAATTATAAAGATTACTTTCAATCCCATAGGCACTCTCTTCATCTTTCTTTGTTTTTTCGTCGTACCCCCCTCCCAAACAACTGGACATTCTGTCCATAGAGACATCACTCAGTTCAAAGAGCCAATCCAGAACATTTGCTACCGGCATTCTCAGTTCAGACGTCCCCTCCTTTTGCTGAATTCTAGGTAAATACCAGAACTCGCCCCCCGGCATATCAGCGTCCATTGTCCCAGCCAACTGCCAGAAAGCGATCTTCCTCCCAAGAAAAGGCATCCAGGTATAGCCGAGCACATACCAAAGGACTTGACGTTGGTCCGCACCAAAGGTCCAAACGGAATTTTCAAACTCAGAATGGAAGGCTCCAGCTTCTTTTAGACTAAACACCAAGTCTTCCTTGGCTTGAATATCCAACTCCAGCTCTCGGCAAATGTCATTAAAAACCTCGACTATCATCTTTTGGTGTTTTGCCAAAGACATCTGATGTTTCTTGAATTTTGTTTTTGTTTTGGTCTGAAGTTCGTCCAAGTCCAGCGCCTGCAGAACCTCAAGGAAAACGGACTCAATTGTCGGCACAACAGCCATTAAACACCTCTTGTCAGATCAAGAATTCTAAACCAACGCATTGCCCAATACCCTGGAAAGACTCTCTTTCAGGGGGGGGTACGGTCAGTTACATCAGAAGTACACCTCTTTCGGAATAAGCTCGCTCTATCAACAACAAAGGAGCTTATCATGCAAAATCCCGAGAGAAGAAAACACAGAATCGAAGAACTCGTCGTCAACTGGCATATCACCGAGGCTTGCAATTATGCATGCCGATATTGCTATTCAGCCTGGGTTAGAGAATGTCGACAAGGCGACCTTGTCCAAAACCCAAAAGACTCGTTGCAACTCCTGCAAGACCTTTATCAATTCTTTAGACCTACCAATTCAACAAACCCACTGCACTCAGTCTTTGATTGGAAGAAACTCCGACTCAGCCTTGCTGGCGGAGAAACGCTACTCTACCCAGGACACACCAAGCGCATTGTGCATGAAGCCAAGAATCTAGGCTTTAACCTCTCGTTGATTACGAATGCAAGCTTACTAGACAACCCAGAGGCTACAGACATGATCAATAGCCTGTCAATGCTGGGAATCAGTCTTGACTCAGCAAACCCTCAAACTAACCGCCTTATAGGGAGGGTTAACACATCAAATCAGGTTATCGATCTCGATGATCTTTCAACAAAAATCAATCAGGCACGAGCTACCAATCCTAATCTTGTTATCAAGATCAACACCGTCGTCAATAAGTACAATACTGATGAAGACCTGACAGAACTCATTGAACGCTTACAACCCGACAAATGGAAGGTTCTTCGAGTTCTTCCCATTATCAGTGATGACCTTGCAGTATCAGATCTGCAATTCCACTCCTTTACCGAACGGCATCAGCATCTTGGTAAAGTCCTCTCCGTAGAAGACAACCAAGACATGACTGAGTCATATCTGATGATCGATCCGTTGGGTCGGTTTTTCCAGAATCAACATAACCCAACAGGCGCAACACCTTACATCTATAGCAAGCCGATTCTGCAAGTTGGTGTGGAAACAGCTTTCAATCAGATCAACTTCGATGCGGAGAAGTTTGCTGGTCGTTACTCCAAACCCACTGTGGAGGTAGCGGCATGAGATACAGCAAGTGCAAAGAGATTGACGCCGCCGTCAAGAACAGAATCCGTCAGGGATGGACATTTGCCTGGGGTGAAAAACATGGTTGTCTTAGACCCCCGGAAGGCGGGGCAAGGATCACGGTGCCAAAATCGCCCAGTGACTGGCGAGCAAACCTTAATTTCCAGAGAGACCTGCGTCACCTCGCAAATAGAATGGGGAAACAGTAATGACCACCAAGAGTCATTGACAACTTCAAGAGGATTGATTTCAGAAGGGGGCATAGTCATCCAACGCCGCCGCTGATAGACTATCGGCGGCTGCGTTCTAAATCAAATGGCTACGGAACTAAATTACTGCTGGAGGTTTGGGATCTATCTGCTCCTGCTCAAGAAAGTGTATATAAGCTGCAGATCTGAGAGCATCAATGACCATGTCTATTTCAGGAGAAAGACCTAATTGCTTTTCCACATTTTTGGCGTTTATCCTCTTACCTTTTTGACCATATTTTTCAATCTCGGATTTACCCATCAGGTGATGTCGAATTTAAACTTCCACCGATTTCTGAAGGCAGACCATAATTTTTACGCCCCCTTCATCAATGTCCCCCCAGTGATATACCTTCCTGTCTGAGCCCAAGTGTCTCACCAGCAGTTGGTAAATTCGTCTAAACTCAGGAGAGGGGAACCCTCCTGTGTAAAGTACGATTCCATTATCATCAATTTCCGCGACATACCGGTTAAAAGTCGTGAGGTTTTCAATTGTCAAAACATAAGTGGCTTTTGAAATATCTAGAACATCAACAATGGTTTGTGGAGGGAGACCGATGAATGGGTGACAGTCTGTGCAATCAAACTCTCGCTTATTCGTCTTGAGGAGAATGGGCCCTTTTAAGAGGAGGGGGAGTGGAAATTTCGCAATCCCCAAGGAAGCTAGGACTTCATCAGTATTGAGCTCTGACTGTCCATCAGGGGCGAACTTTTTCCAAGCATCAGCAAACCGTGATTGCATTGACTCAAAGGCTTTTGAATCACCAAAGCATCTGACACTAAAAGTACGTAGATCAAGGCCCACATGCCGTTTTTCTGACACTGCAATTAGGGCTTTGAGAAGCAAGGTCAGAGATTTAAAATCACCTGGCTCCATTCCATGAGACGCTTTGTTTTTTGCCCACAGACTTAAGATAGATTCAGCGCGCTCTCCGATCCAGGGATCTGCGCCCTCTATTAAGAGATAGATCGACTCGCTGCCTTCCTGAACAATATCCGACGCTAACGGAACCCCTAGGAAATCAGACAAGACAATATGGTCAGAAAGCGTCACTCGCTTGAGAATATATCGTGTAAAATAGTCCTTATTCCATTCCAAGCCAACCGCACCCACACGTTCAGCTGCACGTAAATCTTCTAACATTTGAGTTCGTTGTTCACTTGTCATTTCCGCAAAATATTCGGGCGCGCGCTTTTCTGTAATTGGAAGCCGATGGGGCGTTTGTGCTTCAGGTTTACGCTGCCATCCATTAAGCACCTTTGTAAGTAACGCTCGGCTATGCGGGTTCAATTGCTGTCTCCTGTTCCTCAGTAGGGATCAATTGAGGCATGTCAGATTGCAAAAGTTTGTGCGTTTTAGACCTTAAGTATTGGACATCAATCTCAACGGTGCCACCTTCTCTTGTAACCCAGACAACAGTATTAATTGATCCGGCTATTGCTCCAAATTTCTCATCAGGGGCCGCTAGCAGTAACTGGAGACCAAGAGATTTAAGGAATTCTGCACAACTATGGCATGTGGCTATACCGAGACGGTTAAAGGCTTCATCAAAGATAGCCAGACGCAAACCACCAGAGAGATTGTCAACGGTCCCCCCAATTCGGTATGCAGAAGACAATGAACATCCGATAGCCACATAAAAGGGAGTTTGGTTCTCCCCGCCTGAACCTTTTTTGATTCGGTGGGCTAGATCCGTAATTTTTTGCCCTTCCTTGTTGAAGGTTTCGATTGTAAAGACCAGGTAGTTTCTATAGTCCTGAAGCCTTTCTGCCTGTGCTTTGTCCTGTAAAGCTTCAGTAATTTCATCAAGTGCCTTACGGTAGTCTGAGCTCAAATCATTTGCTGGGTCAAACAGAGCACCAAATTCATTCGCTTTCATGTCCCGGCTTTTTTTAGCAAAGTCCAGAATATGCTTGTATTCGGTGTTAGGCGTCTCACGAAACCGATAGAACTCACCATGAAAGGGATGATCTTTGAGTCGTTTATTGAGGCCGTCAATTAAACGCTTAACATCATCAATACTATCAAGTAAGCGCCCCAGAAAATTTTGACGGAAGGCATTTTCAGCGGCATGAAGCGCTCTTTCTGCTCGATCTTTATAAAGCGCAAGTTCGGTTTTTTCGAGATAGCTTTTTCGTGCGCTAACAAACAACTCACAGTCATCGTATCCTTCAGGGGCCTTTTCTGAAGGACCTTCTGCGGAATTACGTAATAAGAATTCAGGAACTTTTCTCTCAACCTCTCGTTGCCCTTTTTCAATGGCTTCGTGACAGCGCCTTTCTTCAGCCTGTGCGTGTTCTGCAACGTTGGTCAGGTTTTGATCAAGCTTTTCCCGCCACTGTTCATATTTGTCAGCCACTGTCGCGGGGTCTATGTTGGGATTGTTTTTATATACCCCCTGGTCCTGTCTCCATTTCCCGATTTTATCTTCGAGAACCTGTAGCTCGAACCCCTTCTTGGTTTGTTGTATTACTAGCCCTTTGTTTACTCTGGAGGCCTCTTGTAATTTATCTTTCAGATCAAGAAGAACAGACTCAAGTCTAGCAATCTCAGCATTGAGCCGTTCTTCTTCTTTATTACTACCCAGCCGCTCTAATTCTTTTTGAAGGCTGGATATCTCTGCGTGTGCTTCTTCTCTCTGGGAAACTGTTTCTGTGACCCAAGGCGGATTACTCTGAGGGTAATATTGCTCAAATTGTTGAACCAAGGCGTTCAGTGAATTTAGTTTCTTCTGAAGATTGTAAAGAGGAGGAAGAATCTCCCTATCCAGCTGGTTGTATCTCTCTCTAGCTTCAACAAGGCGTTGTTTTTTTGCACTGGCACCCAACAGTGGTGCTTGTCTTATAAGATCTGTTACGGTTCCACCTTTTGAAAGCATTAAATCTCTTGTCGCTGCGCCATTGTGTTGCAATAAATCTTTATCGGTCTCAACGCATAAGATGCTCCCCAGGCGCAGATTCATAAAACCTCTGGCATAAGGATTTTCCGTTTCAACGCATTCGGCTAAGGAACCTTGCTTGCTGAGGCCTGCCCATTCCTTATACTTGTTTGATTTGATGATATGCCGATGAGGAAATTTATTTCTGGCTTCATAGCGATAAAGGTGTAAAGCCTCTTCAGCTTGATCTGGTTCAACAATGAGAGCCTGTCGGGTCCCACCAAGAATACTCTCTATAGTTTCAGACCATTCAATTTCAGAAGCTTTCACTTCTACGATATCGCAAAGAGGAGTGGCTTCGATTCCACGTTTTTTTAGGAACTGGATTAGATCAAGGGTCTCCTCATCTAGAGGTGATTTATTCTCCTCCAGTCGAGTTATGTCGTTTCCTAGCCGATCTTTCTCTTTTTCATACCGGTCGATATCTACAGAGTGTTTCGTTGCTGTTGTCTCTAGGCCCTGTTTCGTCTGTTCAATAGCCTGTCTAAGAGTTTCGAGTTTACTGTCTAGAATCTTTGGGTCATCAGGCCACAGTGCCTCATCGAAAACACTGCCATCGGGTATAATCCCTTTCAACCGCTGAAGTTGGACATGTAGTTGGTTGGGTGCTTCTATACAATTACTGTCAGCGAGCCTGGAAAGATATCGCCTCAATTCGCCTATCTGCCGAACAGCGGACTCTAATTTCTGAGTTGCGGCTTCCAGCCCACTGTTTATGTGAGCTTTTTTTACCCGATAATCGAGGTTTTTCAGCTCGGAATTATTAGTCGCAAGTTGACCGACTGCGCTTGTCTGTTGCTCCCCCAGCTGCTCAAGTAATAGCTGGTTCTCTTCCTGCTGTTCTTCGAGAACTGACAAGTCATCGCGAATCGGTTCAGCAGCCTCCTCTCCCGCGTCAATTTTTGCTGCAAGGTTGACAGCTTGGGCAATCAATTGCCGCTGCATGTTTACTTGTGCCTTGTTGCATAAATTTTCCAAAGTAGTCAATTCACCAATTTGGTCACTGACAGATTCTGTTTTAGCGGCCATGTCACGATAATTTTGAAGCTGATCACGTAATTCTCCCAAGCGTAAATCTTTTGGCTCCAGAATATATTTCCGGATAAACGCAGTTGGATCACTGATTGCTTCAAACTGGAATGCAGCCTGAAGTGCCTTCATGACATCTTTGTGGTGTAGAGGAATGCTGGAATTCTCACTAAGAGCTGTATATAGCGCTTCTGTAAAAACCCCAGGGCTACCTTTTTGATAGGTCTTTGTTTCTGGACAGAGTTGCCCCAGTTTTTCTTTAGCTCTGTGCCAGGGGATAACCGCTTGCCCACCCTCTTTCCAGTCTTCCACAAACAGTCCTTTGCTACCAACTAGGCCACGACAGATAAAGTAGCCCTCTATTGTCTCGGACATATCTTTCATGTTTGCAGTAATACACATTCCAACACAGGTTGTTTCGCCAGTCGCTTGGTCATGAAAGTTTAATGCAAGGTAGCAGGTTGCTTGTTTACGTGGCTCCGTCCCTTCGGCAATTGATGGGTCACGGGGGTCACTCAAGACACCTAAAACATACTCCCACAGCTTCCTGGATGACTGTTGGTTACTGCTCCGGTTTAAAGCAATTCGACTCTTATTCCCGCCGGTCATAACCGTTTGAACAGCATCCAGGATAGAGGATTTGCCGGCACCGTTTGCCCCCATGATTGCTGTATGTCCGATGACAGGTATTTCAATTGCTTCGAACCTGTACCATTGGATCAGTATGATTTTACTCAGCCTCTTCATTTGTCCCCTCTTTCACCTGCGGATCTGATGAAAATTCATCGAGTTGTGCCAGATACTCCTCAGACATGATCAGACGAATTGCCGGTCTGATTTGAAAGTTAATAACCTTTCCAAGACCTCCCTTATCTTTTTCAATATCAAGCAAGCTTTGTGAAGAGAACGTATCCAAGATGCTGCGAAGCTCTCCAAGGAGCGGCAACTTACGGTGGGTGTGGGCTTGATAAACGTCCACTAAAACATCACTGTTCGACCTTACGACCCCCTCTTCGGCTCGACACTCACGAACACCTTTTTCGTAGATTAAGCGTACGCAGAGCAGGAGAAGCGTTTGCGTTAAGTCCAAATTGGTAGACAAGTGGGATGTCCTTGGAATGAGCGCGATGTATCCCAACTGAAGATCTACTTCCAAATCCATATTAATAGCGTCGAATAGTTGCCAAAAATAATCACGAAAACCAGTAATCATTTGGTAAGTTGACTTGTCACGTGACTTGTTGGCGTAGACGAATTGTTTTTGAAGAAGAAATGATGAGGCGCGTCGTACATCGTCTAAGTCCAAATCTTCTTTTTTATCTTTAAGCCGTTGTAATTCGATCAACATTTTTGAACCCTTTCAACGATAAAGTCGGCACATTCCATCCATGGAGTTTCAACACGCCCACCAGTTTTTCGGATTGAAAAAGGCGCGTGTTTTTCTCTTCCAGTCGGAGTGATTTGCGATAAATAAGGAATGAACACGAAAGAGACGAGATCCTCAATGGTCTCAACCTTAAACTCTGCCGCCGTCATCAGAGTTTGATCTGACATTTGATTGTCAATATAGTGAGTGACCTTTTCCACGGAGACACTTCTTCTGTTTAAATACTCACGCATTCTCTGTTTCTCTGCACGAGCTTCATCGGAGATTGCGACTTGTGGTTTCAGAAGTACGTGTTTCTGCTCCCTGCGTTTTTTAGGAAAACGAAGGCTATTCATGCTGATATAGTTAACAGATAGCCATGTTGGTGGCGTAGGTGGCTGCACTACGATAGGTTCTTTGGCCCTTTCATCAAACCTAGTTAACGTTTCAATCCCTCGATTGATGAAATCAGGAGACGCTCGATCAAGGTAACGAATCATTTCTGAGACCCTCGACTCAAGCCTTTTGCGATAATGATCTATGGCAGAAAGTCTACGATCAACCGATTGAAAAACGCGCGAAATCCGGTCAATATCATCAAGGACCTTTGCTCTTGCCTCGCTTTCTTGGATGCCACGCTCTTCTTGGTAAAGTTGGGCAAGGATCGTCAGGGTCTTATTGTCATACTTAATAAACTGCAGGTGATTTAAAACGCTACTGCGGTGACGGAACGGGTTATTCTCTTCCTGAAGTGATGTGTAGTCTGAGATCAGAATGCTTTCGACAAAGTCCTCGAAAAAGGTAGCCATGACCTTTTGCGGTGCATCATGTCGAGAAATTGTTTCCTGAAAACCACGTATCCCCGTTACGATGTTTTGTAAGTGATGAGTAAAATCTTTTGCAGACTTTACAACCTCTAGGAATGCATGGGCGTTCTTTGATGGTGAGCTTAGAATTGCCTCTAGCTGGATATTGATCGAGGATACCGTGCTCCCATAGTTTTTCTTTTCTGCCAGAGCAATCCCGACCAATGCCTCAAGAAGTGAGTTCGCGTATGGTGGCATGACAACATAGACTTCATAATTATCTTCCTCCTGTTCGAGCCATCCAGTCTTTACAAGTCGCTGGTAAAGATAGCGGGCGGCCCCATTGGGAGTTTCCTGAGCTGCCACTGTCTCTTCCGCTTCCTCATTCACAATCGACAAAAGACGATCTTTCTGGGCGAGGAATTCTTCAATCTCCTTGATGACAGTCCGCCGCGGTAAAAAGGTGGCGTCAAGAAGCAAATCCTCATTGTTCAGATAGTCATATAGAAATCGTAAGACCTCTTCAAACAGGGCCCTATTTGGCCCCGCGAGTGGTCTAAAGATTTCATCTGGTAATCGCTGAAACAGCATCAGAACCCTCCGAGGTAACTTCTTCTAGCCATTTCAGAGCTTCTTCCCGGTTACCCAGTATGATTTGTTGCTCAGCGGGATCAAGACCTTCAGTTAGTAGATTCAGACGACGAAGCAGGTATAGAAGACATGCACGCCTGACTGGTAACTTTGTCTCTCCCTGGACCATTCCATAGTCTTGCTCAATGATTTTCTTCTGGTGTCCGCTAAGACCTGGATGGGCTGAAATTTTCAATTCGACAAACGTATTCCAGGGCTGATCGTGCATCTTCTCCCAAACCCCAAGCTGACAACAGTCTTCAATGTCTGCCGACTGTGCCTCCAGTATTCGGGCAAGTAAAAAATCTCGGAAGGAATCGGTTAGGAAGTCGTAGGCGCGGACATGCCAACGGAGTCCATCATTTACAAAGGTATGGGGTGCAATAACCCTCTCCCGAGGGGTTGCCGTACTCATGGATTGATATGACACTTTTGCAAAGGATAGGGTTTGCTGGGCATGTAGGACAATGCGGAAAACCCCTGTCTCGATTTCGCGGGTTGGCAAAGGTAGATATTCAGCACCGCTACTGGATGTTATTTTCTCCAGGAAACCGCAGACGGAAGTGTTGATGTATTGAGGGCAAAAAGATTCAGTTATTTGGTAAGTCTTTTCAGTTAAGTCATAGGCCATGTTTTCGGGTGCGACCATCTTGTAGTCAGCAAGATCCGTACTTGCCTGTGCTTTGGAGATACCAAGGTGTTCCATCAGGTCTTGACGGTTGATACGTCCAGACCAATAGAGTTGAGTCTCCAAAAATTCAAGGCGTTTTTTAGCGCCCCATTTTAAATTTCTTTTGCTGTTAGCCATACGTCCTCTCGCCTATGTGACTATAAAGTAGAGTGGGTCCAAAAACTAGGCTAGCAACAAATAAAGGAGAAGACAACCACTTTTTGATCATTCGTTGAAGATTTCAGGGGCTGCCTCTTTGACTTAACATAAAAAACGATATAAGCTTTGCGCGCTGCATGCTTGAGCCATTTGGGGAGTGGGGATGAGCTATTTTCAGTTCAAAATTTAATTTAAAAAATAAACCGTCACTGTCGACAATATGTTGACCGGCGGTTTTTTGTCGAATTGTTCTTTTGTGACATATCCCGTCAGCTTTAAATAGTACACAGGAGGTTCGAATGGCTATTGATCTACAGGGCTTAACCGTAGAGAGAATCATCGTACATCATGTTTTCAAGAGGGACGAGAACAGACAGCCAGTCGCCCCAAGATACGGGACAGCTTTAGTCCAATTACCTGTTGATGCCTTATACGCTTTTCAAGTCAGGATAACAGAAGCCTTAGGTCATAGGTCTCACGGGCTAGGCATGTCGATTGCTAATGATTCTCAAGGGTCATTTTTTCAACAAGCCGCTTCGGCAATGCGTTCGCGTGATGATGATTTTATTGCAACTACGGGAGCGCTTGCTCTTGAGCTTGCGAGGATTCAATCAAACAAAGACCTTAGCGCAAGCAAGTTAATTTTCATTGCTGGTAGAGCAGGAGCAAGCTCTTGGCCCTATTTAGCGGTAATTAAAGCAGAGCTTCAGGATGGTTTCGCTGAGAGCAATGAGGGCTTCGAATACTTGAGAGACTTGTTTTTGACCCCTTCTCAGAGACTCTACAAAGTTGGTTTCCTTCATAACGTCGTGACAAACCCACCAGCTGGGTCTGGTATGTTTGATCCTACTGACTACGAAACTTTTCTTTTCGATCACCTACTTACAATGAATGAGACAAGAAACGCTGCACACTATTTCTACTCAACGTTCCTTGGCATGGAAATTCTGACTTCAGACAAAAGACTCACTCAAGAATTTTTCGAAAACTCCCGTGACTTTATTAATACCCTTCAGGCCGATCAAGAGCAAAAAGTATCGTTATTCGAGGCATTGAGGACAGAACTAAGAAGTAATAGAGCCACGCTTCAAACTGAACAATTTGCGGATTCTTATCTCGATGAAAATGTTCGTGGCGAGTACATCGACTATATGACGAGTAAAGGTGTTCCGCAGGCGGCATTCTCGAAAAGCTTAGAATACATCCAAAGCAGACTTAGACGACCACAACAGATGAAGTTTAGGAGTGGCGTAAAGTTAACAGCACCGTCAGACCAACTTCACCAACTTGTAACGGTTGACGAAGAACACGCAGACTATACAATAGTAAGAATAAACGGAGCAATTGAGACACAAGAATGAGTTTCGAATCTTTTCAAACATATCTGGAAGACATACAGCCTGCGCTTAAAGCGTGGGGAGAGCGTATTGTCACAGAGGTTAAGTCTGCCCTTGAACGTGAGCTTGGAGAAAAACGTTTTTCTTCGTTCTTAAAAATTGAGTCGACTCCTCGTGCAAAGACCATTGAATCTGCAATTGGCAAACTTGCGCGCAAAAGATACGCCGACCCAGCCCAAGAAATGACAGATTTAGTCGGGGCAAGATTTGTTGTGTTGATTCGTGATGACCTTGAGTTGGTGTCTCGAGTAATTCTGAACTCTACATTATGGTCAGCCTCGCTTGACAAAGATTTCTATGAAGAGATCGAGAATGCACCTACCCTTTTCGACTATCAGTCAATCCACTATGTACTTCGAGCTAACGGAGATATTAACTGTGGAGAAGTTGTGGTTCCCGACAAAACCGCGTGTGAAATTCAGATACGCACTCTCCTTCAGCATGCGTACGCAGAAATAGTTCATGATAATATTTATAAGCCCTCCGGAGTTGTTCCCAAAAAATCCGAAAGACTAGTTGCCAGAAGCATGGCATTAATGGAAACAACCGATGACCTGTTTTGCCAGACTATCGAAGAACTTAAAAAGGCAAATCAACTCCGGAACTCGTGGAGTGATTATTTAACTGGTTTATATAGCATCACCTTTGCGGATGTGGCGACAGAACCAGACATCGATCTTAATTACTCAATTCTTGATGCATACCGCAGTCTATACCAGGAGCTAGACCAGCAAGACCTCAACAGTTTCATTTCATCAAGAGCGTTCATAACTACGCGTATTCGAGAACGACGTGGGACGCTGTTCCTTTTTCGACAGCCAACGGTCCTCATACTGTATTATTTAGTCGCTAATGCTGCGCATGAGGTAGATAGAAATTGGCCATTTGAAAGTCTCAGAGAAGAACTGAATTTTATTTTTAGTGATCTCGGCATTGCACTCAGCAACTCAATAAACTAACCTATCTTGGCTACTATGTGGCTACTTATACAAAAAGGCCTCAACACTGAAAAGTGCTGAGGCCTTTATTTGTATGGCGCGCCGCGGAAGATAAGAAGACCCGAGAGACTCAGTCACCGTAATGACATTTTGGGACATTTTCTCTATAAACGCTACTAACTTCAGGAACTCAGGCTCACCAGCTTGCTTTAACAGTTCGTCGAACACAATTGGGCTGAGAGGGCATATAACGATTTCTGCTTCAACTAGCTCAATGATCACCTCATAGAGGCTAACAGTGTTCGGAATCGCTATTACGACCAAAGTGAACGTTACTGAGCCATATCCAAAAGTTAAGATCGAGATAAAAAATTTTATATTTCTTTGTCTCTTCGTGAAGCTCCTTTTGTTTTTGATATCTATAATTTATTTTGATTTCTTCTTTCATTTCATTAAAAACCTAGGCTTTTGCCCAGTTAACATTCTGAAAGTAACCCAAGTCGGTCTGAATACCGGCAACTAGCCTTTCTTGTTCTTGCGTCCACTCTGGCATGTACAGGTACAATATATCGGAGGAGTAACCAACTTCTGAAGTGCCAGGATGGTCAGTAGCAATGCCCACTACAGTCATAATCCCAGGTAGCCTGCCTCGAACAACTAAGCACCTCATATACAACTTCTTTGCTCTGTACTCCCTATCGGAACTCTTCCCGGCAAGAAACACAAAAGCCGTATCTGCGTAACCCTTCACAGCTCGTGCGGCCACTTTCAGTTCAGGCTTCTGAAGAAACTCCATAAATGACTCAGCAAGAGCCATTCGGCAGGCTCGCGGCTGCAAGGCTATTGTAACCAAGGCCAACTCATTATCAGTTACTTCCTTACTGTGCATATCGAACATTCCAGCAGTGAGTAGGTCGGTTGCGTAATGTTCAATTAGGCGATCCCATATATAAGAACTGTTTTGATCAGTATGAAGCTCGTTGAATTCATCAGACTCAGAAAACCCCTTCCACAAATCAGCTAAAAGCACCAACATATCAGGATGACAATCTGAGCCCGGCGAGGTCTTAAAGGTGTGACCATTCATCAAATAAAGAGCTATGAGGTCCTCCATACCTCCACCAGCAAACAAAAGTCTGGCACCCGTAGCAAGTAAATTTTCGCTGGCGTTAAGGAATTCTACAAAATCGGTAATGGTGTCGAGAGCACTGAATACAGCACCAACGCTATATTCATCAAACACATGCACAAACCCGTTGCCCAGATCGCCCCACTTAAGCGGCACGTGACCGTTACCGCCCAATGAAACTGATATCCGGTGATATTGTCTTTCACCTCTTTCCGGCAATGTGATGATCCGACCATCATGCCGCACTACTTCATCTACCGTATTAAGCCAACGCTCTGCGCCCCATATCTGTGATGATGATTTATCGATGGCAGCCTTTATCCATCGTTCCCAGCCAGTCTTGTCTCCAGTGTCTTTGTATTCATTTTCCTTTACAGAAATGATTACTATATGAGGGCCACACACAATTAAACAGTCGCAAAGTTCCTTCCCTTTCTTCCCTTGCGGATTGGGGTGCGTCCACAACCGCAGAAATGACCTTCCACAAAGACTAGCGACAAATTTTTCTGAAGGAGTGATCCCGTGTGTCATTTAAATTACCCCTAAAAGGCAAATACAAGGGTGAATCAAAAGCAGAATGTCGATTAGGTGATTGTAATAGAAGCGCTCCTATGCATACAAGCATTTCAGTAAATTCCATGCCACAAAGCAAAAGCCAGCGAATGGAAACCTGACCCCAGAATCGCCGCCGAAACTTCGGCGCGCCGAACGTTAAGCCCCTTCCGACGAGGAGACCCCAACCCAATATTTCACAGGACGCTTCATCAATCTCCATCGCCACATTTAATATTGATCAAAGAACTTCTTAGCTTTCAGCTTGACAATAAGTTTTCGCACACATATAATGTGTTTCAATTCTCGAACAAAGGTGGTGTGTATGAAAGACAAGGCGCAGTACAAGGATTTTGGAATTTTGCTTACAGGCCTTCGCCAGGAAGCTGGGATCACTAAGCAGTTAGAGCTCGCCAAACTTCTCAAGACTACCCAGCAAACAATTAGCCGCTGGGAGTCAGGCCTCTCACGTCCACGAGATAAGCAAATACCATTAATTGCGGCAACCCTGAATACCGACGCCAGCAAGCTCTTATCGGCTGCTGGATACATCCACAAGGCAACCACATCGCCTTTCGATCAGCCCTTCCCTGTT
Organism: Deltaproteobacteria bacterium; assembly: GCA_024279915.1. Taxonomy (GTDB): domain Bacteria; phylum Desulfobacterota; class Desulfuromonadia; order Desulfuromonadales; family BM103; genus M0040. The sequence continues at coordinate 28,987 of JAJRRB010000093.1, read as the reverse complement.
AGCGCACTCAACCCAGACAGTTTTGAGCGCTTTTGTTTTTATTTTTTGGCAAAGAGGTATCCCACCGCAGAAGTAAACCGCGCTGGCGGCACAGGACATACTCAAGAGGGGATCGACATAGATGCGATCTTTCCAAACGAAGATGTCTACACCTTTCAATGCAAACGCGTACAACAATTCGGCCCGAAAGATGTCCACGAGGCAGCAGCACAACACATCAGAGAGGCGGATAAAAAGTTTTTGCTTCTCTCACGAGTTGCGAGCCCGCAAGCCCGCACAGCAATTCGGCTACACCAGTCGTGGACAATCTGGGACACAGAAGATATCTCTCGCGAAATAAGACAAAACCTAACCAAAAGCGAGCAAATCAAACTTGTTGACATCTTCTTTCCGGGGCAACGCCTTGCGTTGCTTGGAGAGAGAGAAGCAGGCCCATGGCAAACGCCTACTGAATTCTTTGCCCCATTCATGGCGGTAGGAAGCGTATTCAGTCACAAGTGGAATCTTGTTGGGAGGACACAAGAACCTCAAGACGTAGTCACAGCCCTATCTGACACTAAGAAACAAGCCATCCTTCTAGTGGGTGCGGGCGGAGCAGGGAAGTCTCGCGTTCTTAAGGAAGCGATTGAAACTTATCAGGACGCGAATAAATCAGTTCAAATCAGCTTTCTTTCACCGCGCAATGAAATTACCGAAAAGAGCCTGGAAGACCTCGGTAAAGTGAAAAAGCTTCTGGTCGTAGACGATGCACATGATGAGAGCAATCTACACCCTCTATTTCAATATGTAGCGTCGCCCACTAACGATGCGAAACTCCTTCTCGTATTCCGCCCCTATGGTCTTGTCTATATAAAAGCACAAGCAAGCAGCTTCGCCCTATGCGGGGATACTATTGATACGATAAAACTTGATCCACTTACTATTGTTCAAGCGACGGAGCTGGCTTCCATCGTACTCAAAGAATTCAATGGCCCTGAAAGTGCGGCAGAACATATCGCAGGCCTTACGTTAGACTGCCCACTTGCAACCGTAATCGGTTCACAGATTGTTGCCACCGAGAAGATCAACCACCTAGAACTCCTGAAGAACGAAGAAAAATTCCACACCACCATTTTTGGGAAATTTCGAGACATTATTGCCGGGGACATTGGGAGCAAGGGTGACGAAGAGCCTATCCGAAAATTGCTCAAAGTGCTCGCACTGATTCAGCCTTTTCATCCTGACGACAATTCAGTTGCCACAATTGTAGATAAAGTTGAGGGGATACGCACCCACGAAGTGAACCGACTGATTCTTCTTCTCACAAACGCGGGCGTACTGTTCAAGCGTGGCGGGCAATATAGGTTATCGCCTGACCTTCTCGCCGATTTTGTCATTGAGGACTCATGCATAGGACATAACGGTGCATCCACCGGATATGCAGAAGTCGTATTCGATAGCGCTAGCGACACCCACATTAAAAACATTCTGCTTAATCTCGGGAAACTCGATTGGCGACGTGCCGATGGCTATCCAAGAAACAGCAAACTGATGGATGGCATATGGCAGAGGTTAAAACCACACTCTAAATACGCAGACCCATACATAGGGGCTGTTACCGCCGTTGCATACTACCAACCAGACAGAGCTCTGGCCTTTGCTGAGCAGCTAATGAGAGAAGATTCTTACCTCTCCCAGCTACCACATATCATCAAATATGCAGCATACAATTTTGATCATTTGCGACCTGCCTGCGAATTACTCTGGCAGCTCGGGAAGGATGACAACAGACAACTAAGTCAGCATCCAGAGCATGCAATACGCGTCCTTGCCGAGATGTGTGCTGTAGAGCAAAACAAGCCGTTCGAATACAACGAGGCAGTAGTTGATTTTGCAATCGCGCTTATAAAGGATGACGATTCATGGAACCACATCTACACTCCCTTCGATATACTGAAGAACATCCTTGCAACCGAAGTGAGCATCACGAAATCAGAGGGACGAAGCTTTTCGTTTACCAACGCCCCTGTCACCTATTTGTTTGTTGCGCCACTAAGAGACAAAGTCATTGATACGACCATAAAATTGCTTTCATCGTCTACAACGAAGGTCGCAGTTTCGGCCGCACGGTTTCTGAGTGAAGGCCTCCGATACTACTCAAGGTCAGGAGACACAAAGCATCACAAATCTTGGGAAAAAGCTTTTGTAAAAACATTAAAGAATATTGAACAAGCGACACAGGAAGAAACTCTTGACCCACTGGTTCTGATCGAAATTACTCGTTCGGTTTCATGGCATGCAAACTTCGCAAAAAACAAAACAACGACGCCAATCGCAAAGAGAATCAACAGAGCACTCCCTAATTCACTAACGTTCCGTACTACCTTGGCTTTGATAGACGGATATGGTCGACTCCGCGAACGGGAAGACTTTGAACGTAGTCAAAGAGAATGGGATACCCATCTAGATTCACTTGCTACCGATCTCCTTGCCACCTACCCCAACGGCGAGCATCTACGTGTCTTCTTAGAAGAAATTCTTTCTCACATAGAACTCAATTTTGGAAATGGGAACCGATCCCCATTCACCCTTTACGGCCACCTAATAAATACAGATATTTCTATTGCAAAAGCTACAGTCACAGATGCCATCGAAAACCCTTCTTCCAGAACAATGAAGTTTGCTGACATGGCTCTTGCAAAACTTTTGAGTGAAGATCACGACAACGCGTTGGATATCGCAGCCCGTTTTATCGAGACGAAGTCTCTTGACCTTATTGCTGCGGTAGCTAACGCATATAGCCGGTTGAACTTCAAAAAAGAAGACTATGGATCTAAGGACCTCACACTTTTACAGAACGTTCTTATGACAAGTGACGAACGGATTGCCAGGAGTGCTGTTAATGCAGTGCGTGTTCTGGCAAAGAACGACCAAAGACTTGCAATTGACCTACTAAAAAAGGTTGATATTGGGATGTCAAGCAGTGTTGCAGACGACACATTGGCTTTGTTTTGTCACGGTGAAATTATTCCCTTTCACACCCTCACTAAAGAAGACATTGATTGCTTTCTTAATAAACTAATGAGGCTGTCAGAACTTGATGGCTATTGGGTTGAAACCTTTTTGTCCGAAAGCTCAAAAAGCCATGCAAATCGAACGGCAACATTCTTCATGGCTAGAGTTGAACACACTGAGAAAATACAAGACTGGAAATACCGCCCATGCAATTACGGGCCATACAACAATGTCCCTCTACGTTTCCGTGAATCACCGGAATGCGACTCTCTCCTTCGTCAAGTTGCTCAATGGATGAAGACAGGGAAAGAAGGTTATATGTTCATGGACAACGCGGCCAAACTTTTCGAAGCTATGTTTAAACCCTTTGATGCTGAGTTAGTTAGCTTCCTTCAAAACTGGCTGGGAATGGCTTCTTCAGAAGACATTCACATTATTTCACAAATACTAAATGAGCTCCCTTCCGTAATCTTTGAGCATCAATCCTTCACCATGCAATTTCTTGAGAAAGCGCAACAATGCGGTAAAGAGAAACTCGATGGGGCTATAAGTGCTTTAATCGGCTCAGCGATATCAGGCGTTCGCTCAGGAACGGTTGGAGAGCCATTTCCATTAGATATAGAGCTGAAGAAAAAGGCAGAGACCTTACTTAAAGAGATTCCGCGATATTCCCCGGCTTATCGATTGTACGAAAGCTTAAGGGAACACGCAGAGCAGAGCATTAAACGGTCCCTACGAGAGGGAGAGCGGTTTGAAAATTAACCATTAAAATTCTAGCAACCAGAGGGCTATAAACACTCCGTTCAGAACCCTCTGAGCCAAACAAACTAATAGAGGACACGAAAATGTTTATAAAAAAGGGTGGCAATTGGACCGACTTCAGAAAGTTACCAGAAGTGACAGAGGTAGATTTTCATTGGGCAGAGGAACAACCAACTGGCGCTTACTGGGAGCACATGGATCAAGTGAAGGAAACAACGTTGAACTCTTTACGAAGAGCGCAAGCCAATGGCATTCAACACGTCTTGTTCACCCACGGCCACTCTACCTCAAGAATGGGGGCACAGACATCACGATCAGTTGTGCGAGGAGTGATGCGGAGCAAAGAGGCGACGCCACATATCATCCGAAAGGAATCGATACAGCATAGCAGCGTATTTGTAGCAAAAATCCGCCCGTTAAAATAGGCAAGTATCTGTGCCAACAGGGCCCCGGACAATTGAGTCCGGAGCCCTTTACTCCTTAACTGTCAGTCAACATCATCGAGCATCCAATCCCGCTCTGAAACTAACGACACCAACCCTTCCGTAACATCGACGCACCACGACTGCACCACCCGACTTTCAAACAAGACACCCTCGGGAGCCCCTTGGTGAAGGGTTATATCGAAAGTGAAGGATTTACGCGTCTTACTGAAATTATACGCTCGGTCACGAATCCCATCTTTGGTCAGCATGCCACCCTCTACCCGCCAGACTTCTTCAAGCAACTCGTCCATCAGGGATCGAAGACGCTCTTCAGGCTGTAGATATGAAAGCCATTGGCCATACAGGTCAGAGAACTCACCTTCGAGCATGATCTTATATTGACTAGAACAACAAGCCTTACCTTTATAACGCGTAGAGGGGCGACGGTAAGCACACTCCCGTTTTCTACATTTAGGCAATGAAATCATCACTTACTCCTTAACTATATTTATGGATTGCAATTCCCTTGCAATCATTATTAGATAAACTTCGGCGCGCCGGGCACCACTAAGGCAAATCTTCGGCGCGCCGAAGTTCCTTTAATCAGCTACTGGTAGCACTCCATCAATCACCACTTTCAGCCCCTTAAAAGCCGTCTCCACATCCCGTCGATCTTCACCGAACTCAGAGAAATCGATCTTTTCGATCTGATTACGGAACCGATCCACTTTTTTCTTCCAGGCATCTGACAGTGAGCCCGCCTCCTGCCGCCCAGCACGCATGCCATCGCTCTTCAGCTCCATGCTCTTATACTTCTCGAAAAGTTTCAGCATCTCCTCTTCACTATCAGCCTTTGCGATCTCCACAAGGCCACGACGCGTGCAGTTTGGGTTCTGGCGGCACTCGTCCTTAATCGCATCAGGTAGCTTGTTCAGCGACAAGATCTCCGAAATGGTCGACTCCGCCTTACCGATGGCCTCCGAGATCTGGACGTTCTTGTATCCCTGCTCCTCCTTCAGCGCACCCAGCGCCTCGGCCTCTTCGATCGGGTTCAGGTTCTCACGCAGAAGGTTCTCGACCAGGGCGATCTCGGTATTGTTCCCACCGTCGTTGTAGATCGCCGGTATCGTCTCCATCTTCGCCTGTTGAGCCGCGCGGAAGCGTCTCTCACCGGAGATGACGATCAGATTCTCCTGATCATCACAGCGGAACATCACCGGCTGCAGGACCCCGTGCTTCTCGATCGACTTGACCAACTCATCCATGGCCTGGTCATCAAAGTATTTTCGCGGCTGGTTCTGATCGGCGGTCAGAGACTCCAGCGGCACGTTGTACATCTCGCGATTTTCCAGTTCCTTACCCTCGGCGAGGAAAGCATGTTTCTTGGTTTCACTACTCATGATTGATTCTCCAGAATCATCTTTGGGAGGCGGACCGACAGTCTCGGCCCACCTCCAGGTTCTTATATATATGAAGGGCTCCAAAATTTTCGGAATCACAGTTTGGGAATTTAAAATTGTCTTCTCCCAATTACGCCCTAATACTCACGACATGTAATGACCCGCCTTATCAGCAGGTTAGATCCTGTTTCGGGACAAAAGCATCCTTACCTTTCACACAGGGCCAGCGTACGCCCAACCGTTGTCAGCTCATCGTAGTGAGGCTGGTTACGGCGGTTTACAGCAAAAGCTGCGACAACAGCTTCCAATTCATCTGTTGGCAGAATGTGCGCCTGCCGGAATACAACCTTCTTCAACTTCTTACTATCAGTTTCGTACTCCATATCCTCTCCGGCAGGGCCGAAGTACACCTCTATCCTTACTTGATCGCCATCCAGTTCAAGTGCCCCCAGCACCTGACCAGCATGATAGGCAATCGCCTGACTCACATCCCGATTGCGACGCTTGATCAGAACATAGCGGTCCTGGTTCTCCCATAAAGACAGCAACGGTATGCTGTACAGGAAGTAATCGTCACCGTCAGTATTCACAAGGTCCAGCCCGAGCTGTTTACCTCGTTTATCGATCTTGATGTACGACCGACTCATTTACACACCTACTGGATTGAAGGGATCAATCGGAATCGAGTACCCCTTAAAACCATCATAAGCTGCGATCAGACTGTCGAGCTGATCCCCCGCTTCAATCTGCGCCTTAGCCGCGAGATAATAACGCCCCAGCGTACCCCGGGGGATGTAGTACACATCGTTGGTGAGAATGTGACTCGGCTCCTTAATGACGCGACCGACCACACCATGGACCACATGGATGGCCGAATGCTTCGGATTGAGTCGCGCGATGATCTGAGAGCGCCCATCGTCCCCCGTTTTATGATTCTGGATGATGACGTTCGCGCTGCGCTCGTCGTGCATCCCCTCAACCATCGCAATGTACTTATCGAGTGGCTGATAATGAATCGGTGCGGTGCCACAGGCCATGGCGAGAGTCATCTGACCGCCCATTCTCCTGAAGCCGAGAATCCCGCGCTTAACCTCTCCATGACCTGGGACAGATGCAGGAATACTTTTTTTCAGATCAAACTCAGGGAGACAAGCAAGGTTCATCAAACCTTGTGTCAACCCAGGTTGATCCTCAGCCAGATCGTTGAAGAAGAGATCCTGAAGCGCACTCAGCGCATCAGGGACCACGTTACCTACAGTTGATGTGTCTTGGGACATTAAGTCCTCCTTGGTTAAGGTTGTCACAGTGAAGCTCCTGCCGCGAACGGGTCGAACGCGATGGTGGCTTCGGCCATTGATTTCATCTGAGTGTAGCGTCCTTTGTCCTGCTCCAGACGACAGAGCACGACCCACAAACAGAGCAGATATTCAACGTCGACGTAAAACCACGCCCGGTCATTAACGTTGCCGTACTGACCTTGCGTTTGACAGCAGACGATGTCGAACTTCACCTTCTCCTGCATAAACTTACCGACGATCTCACCTTCGCTGTTGTCGTTGAAGGCGAACGGCACCTGCTGACGACTTCCTCTTGGAGGAAAGACATGCAGACGGCGTGGCTGGTCGTGGCTGTCAATCATCTCGACGAACCGACTTGCCTCGACCTTCAGGTGATGCCCTTTAGGATCGACGAGCGTCACATACAGCGACCCTTGTTCATCGGCTGTCAGTGAGATCATCGACAGATGCTCGCTCGTCTTTGTTCTCCGGAGAATCTGCAAGGTGCTCTGTGCGACCTTGGAATACCTCGCTGTCACGTCCGCTTCGATTTTTTGCAGATCTTGTTCAAAAAACCGCTGATCTGCAAGCGGCTCGAAGTAATCGGCGCAGTGCGAGTCCTCAGCGTCGTCAAGGACATCCTGCGTCACCACGTACGAGTAACGGGAAGGTACCTCACCTTGCCAATTGATCTGCTCACGAGCAGTTTTTACCAACTCGCCAAGCTGCTTTTGCATAATTTTCAACATTCCATTTTTCTCCTTTTTGTCTTCACTACCCATGATCTCTGGATGCCGGGCCAACCCCAGCAGCCGATCACATCGACCGATCCGACTCGTAATGTTCCGTGTTCCCTTTTTGACCTTGCGTTTGACAACCCCACGTTGCAAACGCTCTCCCCCATGGAGGACAGCAGCCGCATTCAGAAAATCGCGATCGCTGTGATCAAAGCTCACCTCCTCAAAGTTCACCCACGAGGGTTTATCCCCACGCAACAGACCGTATGAGTCAGCCCGGAAGAACACCCAGGAAAACTCATCGTCGGTTGCCAGATAGATATTCATTTTCCCTCCAGAAGAATGTGAGTGAACTTACCTGGCTCGACTTCCAGAGCCATCGCCATCTGCTCGATCTGCTTCCGGTTCTCAGGTGTCGCCTTAAGCGACTGGGCCGCCAGCGTCTTGCCCTTGGTTGCGTAATACCCATGCTTGCTCAGACCAAACCGTTTCAACCGTTTCATGATCTTGCCGGGTTTGACCTCGGTCGGACAGATATCCGGCTGATGCAGGGCGATCACGAACTGTTCAAGGCACTTTTTCTCTGTTGTGTTGCGCCGGGGTTTGCGATTTTGTAACTGCACCGGGGATAAGCACTCGGCACACTGCTTGGCCTCGTCACCACTTAAACCGACTTGAACAAACAAGCGCCGCAACATCGGACGATCCCCTGCCGGAATCGATGCTGGGAAGGCTGAATCCACAACCATCGGTGCACCATTTAGCTGCGGATACAGTCTCTCGGCCAACACGGACCGACCCGGCAAAGCTCCTTGCCGATGAAGGGCCACAAACGGTTGAACACCAAACCCGGAACCGAAGAGGATGGCCTGTGCCACCGTCTGTGCCAGATGCGTGGTGCTTTTCTCGACCACATCTGTGGCAAACAGTTTCTGTCGGACAACATCTATATCTGCCCCAAACTCATCACACGTTCGCTTCAAGAGAGAGTCATGACCCGGGTTATGAATCAGCACATTGGCCTCAAATTTCTTCCGCTTGGCTGCATTTACGTCGTTGCGGCCCCAAACCTTTTCAGGTTTGATTTCAAACTCCTCCCATACCTGATTTATCCGACTTGCGATCTCAGTTTCAGTCAATGACACCTCTCCCTCAAACTCTCCCTGGACAAGCCCACGCAGAAACTGACGTGTCAGCATCGCCGCTTGACCCGAGCGAGCCCGTATGCCCCGTCCCTTGACATTCAGACGCTGCTCGACCAACTCGGGAGTGGCACATAGACCACCCTTACGGATGTTGTCGGCCTGACGCCGTTCGCGTAACAGGGCCGCAATATTCTTATGCGGAAGGCTGAAGGGGGAGAGGTTACCGCTATCGTCACGGACAAACCGGCGCTTGAAGTCCCAATCGGAATTGGTCCGCTTCATCTGCACCTGATTGGTCAGGTCGATTTTGCCGACACTTTCCAGAATCTTCTTGAACGAGGTCAGATTAAGGAACGGATAGTCTTCAACCTCAGCCACATTGAGCGCATGATCGATGCGCTCGAACAGCCACTGGGCATCGGCGGTGTCCCGGTCAACCTTCATAATGGCGCTGTACAGCTCGGGATCATCGTAGATAAGACTCAGAGGAACTTTGTGACCATAGCGGGCGATCAAGGAGCAGTATTCGCGCCCTCCGTATTTGATGGTTCCGATCTGTCCTCGGGTTTTGATGCTCTCGACCCGGTCGGCCAGATGCTTAACCTCAAAGAAATCGTCCTTGCCGGTCAGTTTCTGGCGCATGAAACGAAGATTCTGGACCGACGGGTAGCTATAAAACTCATCCAAAAGGGCCTCGTGCCCGAAACGCTTCAGCAATGCCCGGGTATCGACCTTTTTCATAGAGGGAGGATCACCCAGCTTGAGCTTAATGGGAGAGGGGATGTCGAAGTAATCTCTAAAAAATGAATCGATCTCGACAATATTGACCTCGAACTTCTCACCCTGCTTCAGTTTTTCCAGTACAGAGCTGCCAAAGAATTCTTCCCCTACCGAATATCCAGGCTCGCAGGGGATACCAATCAACAGACCGTCGGTCGTCGCCGAGATCACGACGATTGGACGCTCACCTGGGCGTGTCTTGTTGTACGCCTCGATAGCCAGCAATGTTCCCGCTAGGGCCGCACGTACCTGGGCGGTGACCAGAGCAGCGACACTCGGTTCGGTTATTTCGGAAGGTGATAGAGCGAAAAACTCACCGGTTGAAGGATTAAACATACGGCGGAAATTGAGACCCTGAGCGGATTTGCCGTAAAATCCGTTGACGAATTCCTTCAAAATCTGCTGCTTGGCTTCATGCTCAGGAGAGTTTTCGGCGAGCTTTTTCGCGTCAGCTCGCAGAGACACCAAATATTCCAGATGGTCGTAAAAGTAGAGGTTCGGCTGACCGGCGGCATCTTTCTCGACTGGCAACTCAAGACTCCACAACACCTCAACCTTCACCCCGGCCTTGACCGCCTGGACAAGCTCGACGGCGGGTAGTAGCGTCTCCCCTTCATGGACATAACACAGCCCGTAAGGCTGCTTTTTAATCGGCAGACAGGGATACTCCATGTCATGCGGTGAGATGAACCGGACCTTGGCAAAGCCTGGGATCTCGTATCCTAGCCCTTGGTTGGTCAACTTCACCCAGCGATCGAGGTGCCAATTGTTAGGAATAAACAGAGTGTGACTTAGTATCTCGGCATGCTTTTTATTGCGCTGAACCTTTTGCTTGTGCAGCTCCTTCTGTAGCAGCTTCCAGCGACGGCTTTACCTTTAACTTTGGACCTTTTGACCAAGCGTAGGTCTCGCAGTAATTCCTCAACCGCATCACGACCTTTTTCGACGGCAGATTTGGCTTTGGTGATCAGGTCAGGAGGGAGGTTCTCATTCCGCAAGGTCTGCTCGATAGAGTCCGACCATTGATACTCGGCACGGATGATATCGACCGCACCGTTAACATCGATCTTCGCGCACCGAGCCATACCATTCGGGTAGGCACCGGCGAAGTCTAGGTCAACGTAGATGTAACCACGCGTCTGCTCAAAATCGTCTGTATTGCCACGGAAGCAGCCCATGTTGAGACCACCGAGATAGGACCGTTTGATGATCGGTATTACCTCGGCAAACGGTTCTTCTGACAACGCATTCTGATAGTCCGGGAACCACCTTTTTTTCTCCAAAAATCCTTTTACACCCGCTGACGCCAGCGTCTTGAAAGGGCGATCGATCCGCCCAAAGGCCAGCTCGTTCAACTGTTTTGAAGCATAAAAAAGAGCTTGGCGGTCACTTCGGTGTCGCGCAGAGCGTATCGTTCGAACAACTCAGGGTCATCGCGCAACAGACCGTGCATATTGCGCTTATAGAATTCCGGCACGTCCAGCTTCTTTTCTTCTGTGCCAAAGAGAGATGACGCTTTGTCCAGGCTCTGGAGACCGGCTGGCAAAAGCAGTCGCGTATCAAAGATTTCGAGATCTACTTTACCAATTCGTCGGTTGTGCAGCTTGATCGGATGGTTGCCCGTGACAGGACTTTTGCGAATGGCGGTCAGGCGTTTAACGATGCGGTTCTGGTCACGGTCAGCCAACATCGACCACTCAGCCACCGTGTTGTGCGCAACCAAAATGACTCGGGTACGCCCGGACTTTCGTTTTTTAAGCTTTCCACCGTCGTTCTGACGCATCAACTGCTCGACGATTACCTCAAGGGTCCAACGTTCTTTGACCGCATCAGAATCCGATGACAAATGTCCTTCAATCGAAAGACCTTTTTTCAGCCGCTCGCCGATCTTGGAGTAATAAATACGATTCGTTGTCGACTCAAGCGAGACACAAGCGATTTGCATCGAGAGCGGGACGTTGCGACCGCCGAATTGGAACCACTCAAAATCAATGAACGATCCCAATACTCCCTCATATTTTGTCCGTCCATTGTTTTTAAAATGCATGACTTTGAGAAGCTCGGCATGCTCCTGTGATAAAGAGTCCATCGCAGCTCCAGTTTTAAGGTGGTTAGATTCACCACCCAGACATGTCGGTGCACTGAGTCCAACCAGTAAGATTATCAGCGAAGCTCCAAGCAGGAGCTTCGCGCTTATAGTGGTAAATAATTTCATTTGGACACCGCCTGGGTGAATTTGTGGGCCAGTAGGTCGCTGGTATCAACCATCGATTTAGCCGACAACCGGGTATACACCATGGTCGAGGCCATTGAGCGGTGGTCTAAAATGTCCATAATTTTCAGTGGGTTAGCGTCGAAATCGTTCAGCAATGCAGAAGCCCCCGAACGGCGAATATCGTGAATTCTGAAAGTTTTTTTGTCGATCCCGGCTTCCTTCAAGATCTTCTTGAACTGGACTCTAATGTCGACCGTATGACCGGATTCTGAATTAGCAGGGAACACCCAATCAACGACTGGCTCTCGCGTACCTGACATCTGCGTTAAAAGGTCAATGGCAGGCGGGCTGAAAGCGATGGTTCTTGCTCGGTGATTTTTCGCAAGGTCTGCGGGAATGAAGTAAGTGCCTTTCTCAAGGTCAATCCGACTCCACTGCATTGAAGCGATTTCCTGAAATCGCAGTGGGATCAGAAGCAAAAAGTAGATAATTTTCGAGTGCTGATGGTCGATGTTCCTGATGACGGACTTCACGCAGCTGACATACTCGTCATCAGAAAAAATCCGCGTCCGGCTTTCCGGCTCACGGAATTTCTTGACGCCTTGGCAGGGATTGCGATTGATATACTCAAGATCGACCGCACGGGCCATGATGACCTTGAGCAGAGAAAGACACCGGCTCGCTGTCACCTTGCTGCGTTGTGATGCAACCCCTTCAATGAAGCAAATCACGTCTTTGCGCGTCAGCTGATCGAGCGGCTTATCTTTGACTCCGGCGAAATATTTCAATAGCCAGCAGTTGATCAGACTGAGTATGGTCGCGGGCTTCTTATACCGCCCGAGTAACCAGTCGAGCTCTTCAGCGATGAACAGGCTGACAGTCAACATCACGACATCAGGGATCGAAGGGTCCTGACCCAAAGCGATTTTCCCGACCCGAGACATAACCAACTCACGGACCTTCTCGATGGACAGACCAGGCCAGGGGCCCAACTTGTCGAAGCGCTTTTTCTTCACAGTTCTCATCGCAGCGTCCACTGATGATAGAAGACGATGCCCCCGGTCTCGCTCACGACAGCTTTCAAGCCAGGCATCATTGAATCGGTGAATGTGACGCGCTGTTTACCTCCTGCCCGGACAATCTCAACCAACTGCGGCATGATTGATTTCGTAAACTTAACCTTCCGGTTTTTACCTGGATGCCGAAGTCTTGTGCGAGGAAACCCTCTGCGTTTAATTTCCATATCTATCCACCTCCATAATTGTTAAACAACTTACTTTCCTTAAAGAATCTGATACAATCTAACCATCAGCTACCGGAGCTTGATGTTGCACACTCGTTGTGCATGGGTACGATATACATAGACTCCCTATCGTACCTGTCAAGTACTTAATTGCTTTTTCTTCAGGAGAAGTGCGTTTATGTCAGCTCAACTTAAAGGGAAATGGTGGCGATCAGACCGCTATATAGTCGGAACTGGAGGGCAATTGGTCCCAGTTTCAGTAGAAAAGATTGAGGAGTACGACCCATGGGAATCGTACTGGGAGTGGGTAGGTGACTGGCGGAACAATCAACCACCCTACATAGGACTTTTCGATTTGTTACGCGATGCAGCCCTAACTAAGACAGTTTCGCTTGGCAGTCTTTTGGATGCAGCCAGAGGGGATGGAACTCCACTTCAGAGGATGAACCAAGAAGGGATGTTTGAACCTATTCTTGATTGGTGTTCAAAGCACGGAGTTCTCGGAATCCTCCCACATACTTTAAAAACAATCGAATACACCCAAGGAGAGGGTGATAACCAAGTTAAACTCATACAGCAACGTGTAGGAGGAAGATGGGAAACACTCATCATTAAAAATGAAGATGACGAGCTAAACATTGAAGTCACACCACTCGATTTCGGAGATTCAGTCCCCCCAAAACTCCCAAGAGGTGACTGGCATTTTGTAGGAGGCGACAAGGGCAGCTCCCTGTTAAGATCGCCTCAGAGAGAGAATCAAAAAATTGATAAAAACGACCTGGATCGGTTCATCGCAAAGGAACACAAAGCATTATGGAAAAGCGATATTTTCCCAGTGCCACTATCAAGGGCGTTTTGGAATATCTACGGCGACCCCGTTCTAAGTTTTTTCACTGGAGCCAACCTCCTTTATAGTTGTTTAAGAGACGTACTGGATAATCTCGACCTCCCCGAACGAAAAGCTCTTTCAGTAAGAAAACTCAACATCTTAGCGGAACCAGTGACCCATACAGTAGAACCACTCCCAGACGGATCACGATCATGTGAATTATCAGCCCCCTCGCTTCTTAGCACATTCGCTACGATGATAGTTATGGATTTAGCTAGCGAGAATCGCCTCCTTTCCTGCATTGAATGCGAACGTATTTTCGCATCGGGAACATCAAAAGCGACCTATTGCAGCTCAACCTGCCGCAATCGTTACAACAGACGTCTATATCGAAAGCGGCAGAAAGAAAATCAAGACCAAAGTTAAAACACTGAGACGTAAAACAAACTCTTTCCTCCTGTTAATCAGAATTGAATCTTCTTCCACCTTCGGCGCGCCGAAGATCGGCAGACGGCGGGAAAAAAAATATCTTCTTTCCAATATTGTCTTATTACTCATGACAACCTCTAACGTTTAAGATCAGACAGTTAGACAGGCTTCCGGACAATAGTACCAGCTCTTCTGAACACCCAAAACCGTCGCAAAAAAACATAAGGGCTCCTGCATGATCGCAGGAGCCCCGTATTTAACTGTGACCATTGATCCTCCTAACCCGTCATCGCCTCACCGATCTTCTTGGCAGCGATCTCACTCGTCTTCGCCATGGACTTAGTCGAAAGACGCGCGTAAACGAGCGTGGACCTTACATCTGAGTGTCCTAATGCCGATTTCACCTCTGCCAAACTAGCCCCTCCATTGATCAAAATGCTAGCGTTGGTCCTCCGTAAATCATGCCCCCTGAAGTTGTCAATCCCGGCTTCTTTGATAATGCGGGCAAATGTCCTTCTCACTTCAAGGAGATGTCCCTTTGCAGATTTACTCGGGAAAAGAAACTGAGAGGCTGACCTCTTCTTTTCCATCTCGCAAAGCAGTTCATACGCCTGACTGTTGATCGCCAAGAAACGAGGCTTGCGGTTTTTCGGGTCGGGGATATATATCTGACGAGCTTGAAGATCTACATCACACCAATTACAGCCAAGGAGCTCAGATTTGCGAGTTCCAAGGCATATGAGGAGGAAGATCGCCTGTCCCTGTGGTGTATCGAGTCTCTTACGAAGGACCGCTAAGAACCGCTTCAGTTCCAGATCACTAAGGAACCTATCCCTACTCTCTCCCTCGTAAAACTTCTTGATCCCCGAGGCTGGATTGCGCTCGATGATCTCCAGATCGACGGCCCTCCTCATGACTCTCGACAATAACGATAGGGTCCGATTAGCCGTGATGTTACTCACCTCATCCTGGACCTGTTCATGGTATCGGACTATGTCGGCCTTTCGGATATCGGTTATTCGGTAGTCACCAAACTGCGGAATAATCTTCCCTGTCAACCTGCTCTCAACATCCCTGATTGACTTGTACTTCTTCCGGGCATAGGGAAGGAAGTCGGCCTCGATAAATGATGCCAGGGTCGGCGACTCGTCACCCTTCACGGAATCCTTGGGATGGACTCCCTGGAGCATGAGCTCCTTGTTTTTGCGAATCACCTCGCGAATCGTCGCAAGGTTCATAACGTTCACAGGTGCGATGGTGATAAAGACCTTTTTCCCATTCAACATCCCGCGCTGACGCCATGAAGCTTTACCCGAGGGATAGACACAGAGTTTAAGGTTATCTTCTGCAAGACAGGTCCATTCGATAGCTGACTCACCCTTCTTCGGCGGCTTGCTGACCAATTCCTGAATCTTGCGATCAGTAAATTTCACTTTCCGGCAAACCGGTCGTTTCGGTCTGTCACGAGTCATAATTACACGTCCTCCTTTCATCGAGTCAGTTGGTCGACTCAGCAGATTTGTTTGCGGTACATGGCAACAGCTGGATGGGATGGGACGTGAATTGTCCCCAGATTGTCTTTATGGTGAGTTTCGATTGATTTTGACGGGCGTTTTAAACAGCTCAGACAGGAATCACTGCAATCAGATTCACATCATTCAGCAGTAGTCATAAATCGGATTTGTGGTTATGCATGAAGGGTAAGTTTTAAGAACATAAGATCATGGGGCTCACCGGAGGTTTCACCTCCGGTGATATCGGATTACCTTGTTGCAATTGACCTTAATTTGGTACCTACCAAACTTAATCAGTGACGCACTCGACCTCGAATACTCCCATCGAGTGATAAGCCGTAAAATTCTCTTGCCAGATACCGTACAGGTCATTGCCAGCAGAGAGGGGATACGTGTTGCCAAAATGGATAAACAAGCCGTTGGCGAAATCAAAGTCAATTTCTGTGGCCAACTCAGCAAACTGCCCGACGCCAACCAGAGCAAAGTCTGTGAAATATTCAATCTGACCTTGAGCGCTGACACGAATTTCGACCGGGTGAAAACCTCCGGCCTCTACGCTGTAATTTGGATCACGTAAATTCAAGGTCACAGCACAGCCCTCTGGTAGATCTCTCTTGTTAATTTCATCTTCAAGCTGTTTGACCAGAGCTGTATCAATCTTGTAAGGCAGTCTGGTGACATTGATCTTCATTCGTGTCTCCTTAAAGAAAAAGCGCCCATCCTTTATGGATAGGCGCTACATATTGAGTTGTGATTTAGCTTCCAGAAGCTGTCTGACACGATCATCGATTGGGACCGACTTGGAAACGATAATGGCAATCGTTTTTTCGTTGTTTATCGCCATAACTAGCTCGTATATCCTTTGCCCGTCTTCAATAGAATGACTGACGTATTCAGGGTCTTCATCATCAAGGAAAGTCAACAAGCCCCCCTCTCCAGCTTCCGGTATCGCCTCGATATCGTCACCCTCTTCTATGATGATCAAATACCCATGGGCATCAGGATCATAGAGCTTGTCAGTGCCTTCAAGCTGGGTCATACGCACGATCGCTATATCAGGTATCTTTCCCTTCAGGCTCAGGGCTTGACTGGTGCTCTTAAAGCGGATCATCACGCTCCTCCTTAACCTTTACTTTGATAAAAATCGGTATCACAAATAACAACAATCTCGGGATTACATAGAGTAGTGGCGGGATCATGAGTCAACCTCCAATGTGTTCAGCATCTTACTGACGCAGTCGTTCTGATGACGGAGTTCGGCGATGCAGCTCTCCAGGTGAAGTGATATCCCACGAACCTGTTGTCGGATCGTACGTAAGGCATCACGACAGGCCTCATTCAGACTATCGGTGTCCAGATGGATCAAGCCTTTTTCCAGCGTTGCGACGGCACTTAACGTCTGCTGTAGCTTCTCCGGTAAGGAGCTCATTTGAAATGGTCTGAGTTGTTTGATTCTGTGGATCAGCTCAGTGGCATTGCGGTTCTCGATGCGAAGTTGCGCAATTTGTATCAACTCAGCATCTTCACCAAGCTCATTTAAGGTCGGTAACGGTAATGATGCGATGTCGTCCAGAGCGTGAGCTACGTTGCCCAGGATGTCACCGCCACCCCACATGGCACTTCTGTTGAACTCAGTTGCTTCAGCGACGCTGAGCATCCCTAGTGCCACACTCTTGATCTGACGGGAGAGTCCGGCGAGGATGTCAGGTAGTCCAGTCTGGTTACTTGTACTCATGTATTGATCTCCTTGACAAAGAAATGGCCCACTCCTTATAGGGAGTGGGCCATGATGTTTCTGTTATTAAGATTTCAGCTTTAACTATCCAAGGGAATACCAGCTATCACCTCGCTCGACCATACGGACGGTGCCGGTGTAAGTCGCTTCTTTGTCGTTCGTGAAAAACATTAGAATGTCTTTATGATGCTTCACGTGTGCCTTGTATTCAATGAAATAGATGGTTTCGCCTTCAATCTCTTTATCGTATTCATTGGTGATATCGAGATCGAGGATTTCACCGATATGCGATTGATACTTTTTGTCCAGGTGCATCTGGACCGCATTATGGATGTTCTCGCTGGGCGGTCCGCCGCAACCAGCCAGGGTTATCGCCAGCAGCAGTACCAGCAGAAATGAAACCAGTTTCTTGATCATTTTTAAACCTCCTGTTTATGTGATGACATGAAATGGGAGCTGCATCACAGCCCCCTCCTTATGATAATCAAGCAGACGATACTTAGCATATCTTCATGCATAAATGAAGACTATAGTCCGTGGACTATGAGTCACTGTTGCAATAGCTTGAAGAAATGGATATCAAGCAGGCGTTCGGTGATGTGTTAAGGGAATATCGGAAACAGGTCAATCTCTCTCAGGAGAAGATGGCACTTGAGTGCGACCTTGACCGGACCTATATTTCTCTCCTGGAACGGGGCCAGCGCCAGCCGACTCTTACAAGCCTGTTCCGATTGGCAGAGGTCCTGAAAGTCCCGGCTGAAGACCTGATAGCCGAGACCCGGAAACGACTCGCCTCCTGATCCACCTCTTCTCTACCCTTCACAATGCCCCGCTATCAGCGAACGAGTAACAAGTCTCTCCGATAATAATGTGATCAAGCAGTCTTATGCCAAGCAGCTCTGACGCTTCTTTCAGACGCTTGGTAATTTCATGATCTTCACGACTCGGCGTAGGATCACCGGAAGGGTGATTGTGAATCATGATCAGGCCTGCTGCTGAGGAAAGCAGGACGCTTTTGAATACCTCTCTGGGGTGAACGATACTTGCGTTGAGACTTCCGACCGAAACCAACTCAACGCAGATCAGCCGGTTCTTGCTGTCTACGTGCAGACTGAACATCAGCTCTTTGGGTTCTAGTTGTAGAAACCGAAAAAGTTCAAAGACAGCAACAGATGAGTTGATAGGTTCGGTCAGGTAGAGAGCGGCATCCTCATTGACAGCGATGGATTCAAAAACAGGCCTGATGACCTTTAACCTCAATGCGCGAGGTTGACCTTCATCCACATCCTGCTTAAAGAAGTTGGCAAGAGTCTTAATAGCCACCTCCTACAGCTCAGCCTGGAGTATTGATTTCCAGGCAGAAGATAAGTACCGCTCAGGGCAGATCAGTACATCCAAGCACTCATTGCCGCCGCCGGACAGGTAGCCGACATAGCAACCGTCACGGAAGATCATTCCTTCAAACAACAACAGGGAAAGCGGGTGACTCAGAGTAGACTCAACACTGGCATTGTCGTCATCCTCCGTCAGGACAAAGACGCTGCCGAACTCATTGTCGATGATCTTGCCACCGCTCAACGCCAGGATCTTTTGTAGTTCAATATGAACTTGACGCTCGACATCAGAGGGTAATTTTTGCCGCGCAAGGCAAGTGTGGTTAAGGATTATAAGCATGATTCATTCTCCTTTTAAAGTTAAAGATCTCAGGAAATGAATATGTACTTGAAGATAACTTTGATACGGGTGAAGTGAAACGGGCGGGGTCTTCTCTGTGATCCCTTTTGAGGTGTAATAACGAGTTTACGCCTCGTTTTTAAACGTTAAAGGAAAGCATCAATTGATTCAGGATCTCTTCGCGAGAGGGTAGAACGTCCTCTCTTTCCAAAGAGACACGCACATTAAAATGTCCACTCCAGCGGGGGTGGAGTGGACCAATAAAAGCAACAACGAAGGGGTCCTATTAATCCTAAGGTCATCTGAGAATTAGTTGCGAGAGCATTAATAACAATATGTGCCGGTAAGCTATGTGCCGGTAAGCATCCAAGGATTACTGTTAATCGTGACTTATAAGAAAGTAGCGACCTGCTTCGGAGCAAAATTATAGACAGGTCTAGGAGGCAATGTAGCTATCCTCTGTCGGTCGGTAAGGGATATTTTACCCTTTGTGACACAGTGTTCGAGTTTTTCAGTAACCTTTTCTATGCAGCAGTAGAAACAACCAAAGCGACTTTTCTTAGCTTGACCGGTCTTAACGTGTTTTGGTATACATAACAGTATGTTGCTTGCTTACGTTGGCGTAAAACAATCTACCTAGATGTCGTTTCTTATCAATTGTCTATCAAAATAAGAAGGACTTATGAAAATGGGGATAAGGTGGCAACCGGCAGTCGAGGAAGAGTGGGGACTCCTTCGAAGAGTGGCACTAGTCCGTCCAGATTTCTTCAAAATAACCAAGCCTGTCAATACTACACAGCGAAACATCTATGGGACCAATCAGGAGCCGAACTCCAATTATCTCTGTTGTCAACATGATGCTGTCCGAGATCAATTGATATCTAGGGGTGTTGAAGTTCACGATATACCACCAGACGAACGATTCCCGATGCAGTTCAATGTTCGTGATGCTGGGTTTATTATTGGTAGTAAATGTGTTCTTGGCCGAATGGCGTGCGAAGCTCGCTACGGTGAACCAAATGCGGTTAAAGGTGCTCTTGGAATTGAGGAGAACTTACTAATTCCTACGTCTGGTACGCTTGAGGGCGGCGACGTTACTGTTACTAGAAACGAAATTTTTGTTGGACTGAGTGGAAGGACGGATAAGCTCGGAATAGAGGGCCTGCAGCAGGTCTTGCCTGAATACCGAGTCTCGTGCATCCCACTAGTCAACGGGGCACTCCACTTGGATATGGTGATGAATCTTGTCGGCCCGACGACTGGCATCGTTCACTGTAAATCCTTGAAGGAAAAATTACCAGATTCATTAAAGGACATCGACTGGATAGAAGTAACCGACAACGAGTATCTGGAGGCGGGAGCGAATATCCTTTCGATAAGTCCACAAACCGTTATGCTGGATGTCAGACACGAGCGTATCGCTGACCAATTGCAACGCCGTGGTTTTGAATGTATCCCTCTCGAACTTAGTGAAATAGGCAAAGTGGGCGGAGGTATCCGTTGCATGACATTTCCCCTCGTCCGTAGCTAATTTTATCGTAGATGAACAGAATTGAAAGGATAACTCACATGGCAAATGAAACTAAGAAACGTGTTTTGATCACAGGCGCAACATTTCCTGCGGACGTCGCCGAAAAGCTGATTGCGTCTGGGTTAGAGCTTGAATCAGTACCTGGAGATCTTAAGAAAGAAGAGGTCGTTGCTGCGCTACAAGGTGCATGGGGATACGTACTAGGTGGCTATGAGCGAATGACAGAGGACGTTGGGAACCAACTTGAAGAATTGCAAGTAGCCTGTTTTCTTGGGACTGGCTATAGCACATTCATGCAATTACCCAAGGAATCGACGCAAACAGCCTTTACATATACTCCGCATGCAAACTTCGCAGCAGTGGCAGAATTTGCGGTCGCTCTCATGTTAGATATTACAAGGGATATTACTAATCGGGCCAACCAAGTTACCGCAGGTGGCTGGAGCGAAATCGCTACCCCGTCTCTGATCGGGGCGAAAGTCGGTATTGTAGGAATGGGGCACATTGGTCAGGAAGTTGCTCGAATCTTGTCGACTGGATTCGGCGCACAAGTGTTTTACTGGAACCGAACTGCACGTCCAGCACTCGATGATCTGGGATTTACACAAGCGAAATCAATACTTGAACTCTGCGAACAGGTGGATATCTTGTCTTTACACTTGGACCATCAGTCCGGTGTAACTGATCACATCGTAGGCGCGAGTGAGTTAGCCGCTCTTGGTTCTAATGGGATGCTAGTCAACACGGCTCGAGCTGAACTAGTTGATCCCAATGCCTTGCGCACATCACTCGAAAACAATGAGCTTCGGGCTGCGGCGATAGATGGCTACTATGAAGAGCCAACCCCATCGCCAGATCAAGATCCCTATGGACTACTCAAGCTCGCTCCTAAGTTACTAGTAACACCACATTGCGCGTATCTGAGTGAGCAGGCGTTGCATCGGATGGCCGAGATGGCAGCGGAAAATCTACTCTCCGTTTTAGCCGGGCAAGTACCCCCAAATGCCATCACGCTCGACACCAACGATATCTAGCATAAAGGGAGGGGGGGGCGTACCGGTCGTCTATACGATGGATAAAAAAAAGATCCACATGTGCCTGCTCGTTTACAAAAAACGGGAGCTTGGTGCGTCCAATTTTGGCGGTCTGCAGCTTGCTCTACTCTCCTGTTATGTGTGGTCGGCTTTCTCTTAATGCTCGACCTTTGGGGGCTTGGTCTCTTTGGCGGTGGAACTGTTGACTATCAGCGGTTTGGTGACATTGGGACTTGGGCTCAAGGTGTAGGTACTGTCGCTGCGGTCTTCGTCGCAATAAATACGTTTGTCAAAAGTTCACAAGCACATAAGGCCGATATTGAACGCCAAGATCGCGAGCATCGCACTCAGGTCTATTGCTGGATTACATATGAGGATGGGACACTCTCTTTTGAGGGTGTGAAAATGGAAAAAGGTTGGTATCTACACTTCAATAATACAACTCCTCTCCCAATACAGGTCTGGACAGCAAAACTCATTGGTGCGGATTCGGAAGGAGGGGATATACCTTTTTTTGGGCCGATACCTGTGGGCTATTTTCGCAAAAAACTAACATTAAGGTCAGGGCCCGCAGTTAAGTATTTTTGTGACTTAAATTTTCTCGACAGAGCAGGGTCGTGCTGGAAAAGATCATCTTTAGGCAACTTGATAAGTATTCCCCAAATAGTTAAAGACGGACAAGTGCTTGCCATTGATGGCCAAGCTAACCCACCCGATTTTCTCCAGGGAGGTGTCTAGATATGGACTCAATCTCCTTTGAGCGAGGTTCCCTCCCAAAGCTCAACATAACAGGGGATATATTCGATTATTTATCCGCTGTCATTGCAGATAGTCAATACTTAGCTTTCGGAAATCCACGCGGCTTTAATGCAGAGCGTTTGCGTCTTGAGGATGTATGGATCCCACCGAGGGTTTGTGTATTATCCCATGGGCAAACTTCCATGACTGCTCCGCCCGAAGAGCAAGAGATACTAAAGAAGAAATCGTCACTTCAGGTTGACTATGCTCTAAATATGGAAATGTTCAAGAAATGCGTAGTTGTGGCTGGACCCGGGTATGGCAAGACAACGCTATGCCGCCGATTGGTTGGATTGAAAGCCGTGCAGGCTAGCAATGACAACATTGGTTGGATACCAGTGCACATATCGCTAAAAGAAGTGAATCCCTATAAAAACTTAACCGGGATCAGAGATCTACTAAATTTATCACCATTAGTATCTGAGCGGCCTCAGGTGACTGATTTTCTTTGCGACGCAAGCACCCGTGGCCATCTTTGGTTTTTCTTTGATGGCCTCGATGAAGTCAATCAGAACATTTTGCCAGAATTGAAAAGGTGGCTTGAGGCTTTTATAACCGCAAGCCCTAATCGAGTCACCGTAACATGTAGGGTCGGCGACTACACCAATGAAGAGCCACGTCGTCAATTAAGGGGTGTGCCCGTTCTGGAGCTGTCAGGATTCTCTGAAGACGACTTTGATGCATATATTGAGCAATGGCACGAAGCCGCTGCCGAAAATAAACAATATAAAGTTCGGCAGAATATAGCAAAAACTAGAGCCCTCATAGATTCACATAAGGAGCTCAAGACCTTGGTTGAAATCCCGCTCCTAGCAGCAATCGTCGTGCAGGCACGATTGAAGGGGTCTCTTGGGAGAACAGCGCTTCTGCGAGATGCGATCGACTGCATACTGATCGAACGCGAGAAGCGGGACAAGTCCGAGGATGAGCATTTTGACCAAATTGACAATAGAACATTAAAGGATCTTGCAAGCCACATCGCTTTTGACATGCATGTTGCCGCCGATAATTCTACAGAAGAAGGCAACCGCGGATGGTCAATGTCAGATCTAGAAGAATACACGCGGAAATACTTCAAGAAGGAAGTTGAACATAGGCGCATTCTTGATATGGACGATCGACATGTCACGGAGCTAACACTTCTTTACATTGATCGTTTGGTTGGGACATCGTCTGCAGGTTTGCTTCAGCAAAGTAGGACTGAATGCTACCAATTTGCGCACAGAAGTCTCCAGAGCTATCTTGCGGCACGTTGGCTTGCTACTTACGAATATCCAAAGAGAGAAGTGCTGGCCCTTAGATCAAGTTGGGCTGAAGTGTATATGTGTATTGCAGGTATCGCACAAATGACAGGAAAGGGAAAAACAGAAATGCTTGTCATGTGCGACTATCTACTCAACCAAGCAAAACCCGAGTCTGGTAGTCAAGGTGAGCCAAAAGTTTCGGAAGAGGCTGCGGTGGGAGCATGTTTGGCGTGTGAAATGTTATCGGAGTTCGGTATCGACGGAGCAAAGCACTATGGGCTGACTTCGGCGTTGAGTGGTGAATATCGCGATAATTCGAAGGGTTTTGCAGGGCTTTGGCCCGCTGCAACAAAGATAGTTTTTGAAATATCTAGATTGATTGACTTGCCACTCGCGTTGAGAATGAGAGCCTTATGCGCGGTAAGTCGCATACGAGATCCACGTTTCTTTGCCCCGGATGGTAAACGCATAGTCGCTCAGGTTCATATGGTGGAAGTACCCGGGGGTGACGGCCGGGTTGGCACTGATGAGCCGCTACCGATGCAGGAGCAAAAGCAGGTACCGTCTAATCCTTCTTTGGATGTCAGCGTTGCCCCTTTCCAAATAAGTCGCTTTCCTGTAATGAACTGTGAATATCTTGAGTTCATCAACGCCGGTGGGTACGAAGAGTCAAAATGGTGGATAGGCAATGAGGCCACCCTTTGGCAACAACAAGATCCAAACTTTCTTAAAACGCTCGTAGCATTGTGGGACAATCAAAAAGAGGATAATTTTGTAAAAGAATTTGGGGAGCCAGAGTTTGCTCGATACGCAGAAGACCATGCGGCAAGAATTGCCAGACGGATTATGGAGCGGAGACGTCCTCTGTATTGGGACGATCAGAGATTCAATTTACTGACTGCCCCCGTTGTAGGAGTGAATCTGTGGGAAGCTCAGGCATTCTGTCGATGGTTGCATCATAAGATGGTTCAAGATGGACTTATTGATTCAGAAGATGTGGTCAGACTACCATCTGAAATTGAATGGGAGTGGACGGCCAGCCGTGGTTGGGACGCTGGCGATAATAACAATCCCATAGAAGTAGAATGCAATGACACGTTCTGCCATATTCGAACATTTAATGATAGTGGTGCACCTGAAATCGTACGTTTTGGGAGCATTCCAGTTGGATTCTATGGTTTGAATAACAGTTCTAAGGCTAAACAAAATAGCGCAGAGGACATGGCAGGGAATGTCTGGGAGTGGATTGACAGTGTCTCTTGTCCATGGACTGACTACCCCAAAATCACAAATTTGGAAGGCCTGGAAAAACGTATTGTCCGTGGAAGTTCATGGTATAGCCGAGAGAAATATGCTTCACATTCAAGTTTCCGTCTTGACGATCCACCATGCAACGCTTATTGGGATTTAGGTTTCAGAATCGTAATTCAGAAAGTCAATACAGGAATTGATTCGCAAGAGTCGCCTGGGACCTTTTCCACTGGATGAAGTAAATAGCATCTTGATGCTCACCCCCAATCTAAGTTCATCTCAATAGTTAAGCTTTTGTTTTCATATGTTTCAGAGGCATACGGTTCCAGTTGCTCCTTTATTAGATCCCGATATTTAACCAATTGATCAAGCGAGCTTTCTGCTGTGTAGAAGAGTGCGTCAGTCTTGCTTCGGTCAAACCAATAGCCGTCGTTGGCAAAATTAAGCTGCTTTGCTTTATCGTAAAGGGGCGTTCCTGGGTAGAGCTTGACCAGATAAATTGCAACTTGACGGGGCTTAACGTTCTTAATGAGTTGGATGGTTTCATTTATAGACTCAATATCTTCACTTCCGTGGCCTATAGAAATTGTTAATCGAATATCAATCCCAGATTCTTTAGTTGACTTAAAGACTTCTATTGCTTCTCTAACTGTTAGATCCTTATTGATCTCATCGAGAATACGTTGTGATCCTGACTCCATACCGTACGATATCATAAAGCAGCCAGCTGATTTCATTTGAGATAGCAGTTCTTTTGACAGGTTCTGGGCCCTGCTAGAGCACCACCAAAATATTGCAAGATTATTTTTTATTATGAGGTCACACAGCTCAGATACATATGTTTGAGAATGAGTGAAATCATCGTCATAGAAATCAAATAAATTAGTCCCAAAGTTATCGTATACATCCTTGATCTGCTCATAAGCATATTGAACGGGATAATATACTTGACCATTCCAGTATGCGCCATTGCAGCAAAATACACAGCTATTGCTACAACCTCTTGAAGCTAGAATGGTTCCAATTGATTGTGTTTTAGCTTCTTTTGCCACATTCAAAAAATGAAAAGTTAGAGCGTCACACTTAATAACACTCTCTAACTCTTCTTTAGAGTAACGGGGCGCAGGTAGATTTGATAAATCCTTTATTCCGCTCCTTGATGGATTTCTGAAAATTCGCCCCTCGCTCCTATGAGTAAGCCCTTCAATACTACATATTTTTTTTAAATCATTGTTTTCGAGTGCCTGCAGTAGCTCAAGAAATGTGTACTCACCCTCTTCCCTAATAATATAATCGATAAATTCTTCATTGCTGAGTATTATCTTGTCAAGAAAGGTTGCATGTGGCCCACCTAGTACTGTAACGGCTTCCCTGTTTATACTTTTGCAGAGCTCTAAAAGCTTAAAAACACTATGTCTTTGCATGGTATAACAAGGAATCCCAACAACATCGAACTCTTGTATTTTAAGAATCGATTCAACGCTAGACCAGCTATCACTAAAGTAGAGGTTAATCGTAGCAACATCATAGCCCTCCTCTACAAGAAATTCTCTTATACAAACTAGCCCTAACGGGATGGTATGTGCATCTAGCTGCGCTTCTTCAAGGTTTGGTGGGTTCAGTAAGAGAACTCTCATTTAGTCTCCTTTTGGGCGTTTTGAATTAGTCTTATAGGAACCGGTGTGTTCAGGCCTGTAATATTGCAAGTTGACCAACCCCCCTCTTGCAGTAAACTTTCCCCAAAACAGACAATCCAAAACAAGACAAGCCACTCCGCTTCTTTACGGATGGCTTGTAGTTATCTTTCGTCGTACCCCCTAAGTATCACAGATACCAACACAAATAAGTCATTTCAACTTACAGCAATCGAAGGACAAGGTCAAAGAAGGGACGTCATATTTATGCCCCTGCATTGTATGGCAGTATGGTGTTTCTCCTTGCCTCAATTCGGAAGTTGTGCCAGTAAGTTTAGCGGGTCAAAAACAGCCAAAATGGCCACTTCCCTGATTACCCCGCTACTGGCATACCCCTTTTCACCTGCCGCTGAAGATAAGATAACATTCACATCTCACTTTCTTTTGACAGGGGGCATAAAAATGCCTCTGCCACGGAGGGGGGTGTGACAGAGGCGGGACCCCTTAACCTACCCCCGGTATTGGGCTGTTTAAGACAATATACAACTCGCCGCTAAAACTCAAGGATATCGGGTGGTTCTCAGACTTCGATCGGGCAAGCGCCGTATAATAGGCACTCCAACGGGATCGCATAGAGACATCCGAAAGACAACAGAGGGACAAAATTAAAAAAGGGATTACAGCCTAACTGGCTGTAATCCCTTAATTTATATGGCGCGCCGCGGACGATTCGAACGCCCGACCTTCTGATCCGTAGTCAGATGCTCTATCCAGCTGAGCTAGCGGCGCAAACGAACACGGTTTATCGCTTACATCCAGTTCAAAGTCAAGCCTTTTAAGCTTAACAGAAAAACTGGCGGAGAGGGAGGGATTCGAACCCTCGGTACAGTTGCCCGTACAACACCTTAGCAGGGTGCCACCTTCGGCCGCTCGGTCACCTCTCCACTATTTACCTTTTTTGCGGAGGCACAGTGTAATGCTGTCGTCCGCGTTTTTCAACCACAAAATATGATTGTTCCAGATTCTCTCCAATTTCCGACAAATATCCGTGCTATTTGTCGAAGATTGCCGTAGATATGGATGAGCAAGACCATTTCACTGTAACGGTTTTGTTAAGTCCACCTGTTCTCGAACCATAAAAAGAAAATCATGACTACCATTGGTCTCATCTATTTAACAATAATCATCATTGCCTACCTGTTACTGGGCCGTTCTTCAGCAGAAAAGACCAGAAGAAGCCTGAAAATCTCTGTTGAGTCTTTCGTCAAAATGATCCCGCTGTTACTGGCAATCTTTGCATTAATCGGCCTGTTCGAGCAGTTTGTTCCTCCGGCATGGATTGAAAGCCGTTTTGGTGCGGATGCCGGACTGATGGCACTGCTAACGGGCGCTGGACTGGGTTCTATAGCCATTGGACCACCCTTTGCCGCCTTCCCCCTGGCAGGAGCCCTGATCGACAATGGCGCCTGGCCTTCGGCTGTGGCAACATTCATTGTCGCCTGGATCTCTGTGGGGATTATCACGCTGCCGTTTGAGGCCGAAGTCTTTGGTCTTCGCTTTGCCCTGTTGCGCAACGGACTGGCGTTTGTCTCAGCACTGCTGATCGGACTCTGCATAGGGATGTTTATTTAATGCGTTTACTGCTCCAAATACTTAAGGGTTACTGGCTCACCTTGGTCATCATTGGTCTTTACCTCTGGGCCTTTACTATTGATCCGGGAAAAGCTGGACAGGCCCTGGCAAGAGGCTTGGACATTCTTGTTTCTGCCCTACCGATCATCATCGCTGTCTTTGGCCTGGTCGGACTGACTCAGGCCTGGATCAGCCGAGATCGTGTTTCACAAATGGTTGGCCAGGAAAGCGGCTGGAGAGGCCTGCTTCTGGCGGCACTGTGCGGTACAATCCTGATCGGCCCGGCCTACATCATTTTCCCTCTATTGATGAGCCTGCATCAACAGGGAGCACGTTGGGCTGTGGTTGCTACCGTGCTTGCCGCCTACACCGTAAAAATCCCCATGATTCCTCTGGAAATCCTCTTTCTCGGCTGGAAGTTTTCTCTGGTCCGTGGCGTGCTCACATTGCTCCTTGCTATTCCCATGGGTCTGTTGCTGGAGAAACTTATGCTGCGAAGAGCGTAGCACTGACTGCATAAAAAAAGCACCGCCAATGTAGCAAACCGTTCACCAATAACGTGTGTAAATGCTAGAAGTCCTTGTCGAGGTAGTGAGCTTTTCTTATTTTTTCAAGATAAATGAACAAAGCCAAGCTGGCCTGCAATTCTCCTGGGGACACCATTTCTGTCGGCAAACTCGTCCCACTTCTCCACTGAGGTCCTT
>JAJRRB010000092.1 GCA_024279915.1 Deltaproteobacteria bacterium | reverse complement strand
TAGTGTTAACACCTTTGCGTGAAAAAATGTTTCTTTATCAAATGTCAGTATCCTATGAAAAACTGTCTCACAAAAATCTGCCGACAACCCCTTCTTCTGATCTTCGTCCTACTGGTCAGCCTTTTAAATCCTGACGCTCTTCTGGCAGACCAAGACCAGAGAAACCCCTGGGCACAATCCATTTCTTCGAAAATGATCTCTTTAATGGCACCGACAGCAACTACACCAACGGCGTCAAATACTCGCTGATTTCCCCCGATCTGTCGCCGCATGCCAAACAGGGACGCTTTCCTCGTAAAGTTCTTGAGTGGATCCACAAGATTCCGTTCATTCGCGATTCAGGCCCAGAATACAGCCACAAAGCAGAGTTCTCTTTTGGTCAGAACATGTACACTCCGAAAGACATTAGTCGCTCAGATCTCATCACTGATGATCGACCGTATGCTGGGTGGAGTTACGCTGGTTTTGCTTATCACCGCAAGTCGGAATTTATCGAGCATCTCGATTTCCTCGACAGCGTGGAAATTCAAATGGGCATTGTCGGGCCCCAGTCATATGCGGAAGAGGCTCAGACTCTGGTCCATGAATTGCGCAGCATCGACACTGCAAAGGGCTGGGATCACCAGTTAAAAAATGAGCCGGGCCTGGTGGTGGCCTTCGAGCGCAAGTGGTTGTTTTATCCGACCTCCACGAGCCTGCTGTCGATGGATGCAATCGGGCATGCAGGCGGGGCACTCGGCAATGTTGCCACATACCTCAATACCGGACTGGAGGTCAGGTACGGGTTGAATCTTCCGCGTAGCTTCGGGGTTTCGTTGATACGACCTGCTGGTAGTACGCTTTTTACACCGAGCAAGAAGCCAGTATTATACCTGTTCGGTGCAGTAAACGGTAAGTATGTGCTACGCGATATCTTCCTGGATGGCAACACTTTTACCGATAGCCACAGCATTGACAAAGAGGATCTGGTGGCTGATTTCGCTGCAGGTATCACGTTCGGTTATCGCAACCTGATGTTGACCTACACCAACGTTACCAGGACAAAGGAATTTGTCGGCCAGGATGATTCCCATAACTTCGGGTCGCTGACTCTGAGCTTCTTTTATCCGTTGTGGTAGTTATCTGAAAAGATCTTCGAGATCCTCTCTTTCTCCACCGGTTGCAACCTTCTGCAATTGCTCCTCGTTTAGAACGCTGCTGGCCTTCGATGATTATCAGCAAAGACTTGGAAGTGGACTTTAAAAGGCTTAAAGAGAAAAAGAGCAGTGTCAGACTTGACTTATGGGTATTATGGGAATGCTTGGCCCCAATGGGGCAAGACCAAAAAAGTGTGTAGTCATTGTATTGTTGTCATTTACAAAGCAACTATGGTACATCATTAAGTACATGAAATACTCTTTCTAAAGTACTCGATCTAGTCAACGAGGTAGTCTAATGAATACCATACCTGCTCAAGAAATCAAAAGACGTGGCATGAAGGCGGTGGATGATCTCCTTGATAAGGGAGATGTCCATGTGATTCGCAACAACAAACCAGAGTACGTGGTTCTTACGGAAGAACGCTATCAGGCTCTGGTGGCAGAGGCACAAGAAGCCTATTTGTCACGTATACATGATTCGCTGGAAGACGTAAAAGCAGGGCGGGTGGAAAAATTTGCCACGGCTGATGACCTGCTACATACTTTGGATGCGGAGGATTAGCGTGTACGCAATTGTGACACCAGAGCAATTCCTCCGCCAGGCCCGTAAATTTCTCCGTAAGCATTCAGATCTTAAGGCACGGTTCGCCAAAATCATTAAAGATCTGCAGATTGACCCTTTTAATCCGCAGCTAGCACTTCATCCTCTCTCCGGCAAACTTGCAGGACTCTACGCAATAAGTCTTACCTATAGCTACAGGATCACTCTGACTCTTATGGTGTCTGAAAAGGAGATAGTCCTCCTTGATATCGGCAGCCATGATGAGGTTTATCGATGAATCTAAAGAAAATCGGGTCGGGGGACAGAACTCCGGTTATGCAAACTTGCAAAGTTCAACTGATCGATGAACAATGTCACTTTAATTGTAGTGGGAACTCGGGACACTCAATATTGAGTGTCCCGAGTTAATAGAGGACAGCTTGATATCAGGAGGATTCATGTCTCAAAAAATTTATCTCGCTTCTCCGCTCGGCTTCATGACGGGAACGGAAGGATATTTACATAACCTTAAAGACCACTTGAGCAAGCAGGGCCTTGAAATTCTGGATCCCTGGAGTCAGGACTGGAGTGATTCCATTGCTGCGTCTTTCAAGGCAATACCATCACAAGGGATTAGTGACGCCTTCAAGCGCACTGTGTCTGTCATTGGAGCTGCTAACGAGAAAATGATTCGTGAGGCAGACCTGCTGCTTGCGGTGTTGGACGGAATGGAGCCCGACAGTGGCACTGTTGCGGAACTCGGTTTTGCTTCTGCCTTGGGAAAAACCGTATATGGCTTACGAACAGACCTCCGCGATGCTGGTGATTTTCCGGGAGTTCCACTTAACCTACAGGTTCTCCATTTCATCAATTCTACTGGTGGACGTTTATTCCGAACTATCGATGAGATTCAGCTGTGACGGGGACAGGTAAGTGTCGCCGTCTGCTTGAACAGGCTCCGCGATGATGGCAAAAATTCTCCCATGCATTAAACTTCCTTCTGGAGGATTACATTATGAAAGCACTGGTTAAAAAAGAATCTTCACCCGGCCTTTGGCTGGAGATCAACCCGAACCGGAATTCGGTATCAATGATGTTCTGATCAAGATCAAACGTACTGCAATCTGCGGCACAGATATGCACATCTATAACTGGGATGCATGGGCACAAAAAACCATTCCAGTGCCCATGGTTGTCGGCCACGAATTTGTCGGGGAGATTGTCGAGGTTGGTTCCAATGTCATCGATTTCAGGGCTGGCCAGATTGTCTCCGGGGAAGGGCACGTAGTTTGCGGACGCTGCCGCAACTGTATGGCCGGCCGGCGTCACTTATGTGCCTATACCAGTGGCGTTGGCGTGAATCGTTCTGGGGCTTTTGCCGAATACCTGTCTCTGCCCATGTCTAACGTCTGGGAACATAGACCGGATATTGACCTCGATGTGGCGGCCTTGTTTGACCCTTTGGGCAACGCTGTACATACCGCACTGCAATACGATCTTCTCGGTGAGGACATCCTGATTACCGGAGCGGGTCCCATTGGTATTATGGCTGCTGCTGTTTGTCGACACGCCGGTGCCAGACATATCGTGATCACTGATATCAACCCCAAACGTCTGGATTTAGCCAAAGCTCTGGGGGCAAGCTGTACGGTTGATGTAAGTCGGGAAAGCATCGCTGATGTACAGAAGAGACTGGGCATGTCGGAAGGCTTTGATGTTGGCCTGGAGATGTCTGGCAGCCCGGCAGCGTTTAAAGACATGTTGGCGAATATGTGTCACGGCGGCAAAATCTCTCTGCTGGGAATTCCGGGGAATGATGTGGCTATTGACTGGAATACAGTGATTTTCAATATGCTCACCCTGAAAGGCATTTACGGACGTGAAATGTATGAAACCTGGTACAAGATGTCGGTGATGGTCGAATCGGGTATGGATATTTCCGCAATTATTACCCATCGTCTCGATTACACCGACTTTGAAACTGGCTTTGCGGCAATGAATGCTGGCGACGCCTGTAAAGTGATATTGAACTGGGACTGTTGAGCGAGCCTCGGCCCCAAGAGCTGAAGGAGAAAAGCTGTGTTTGATGACTTTCGAAATTATTTATCTGCCGAACTGGACGAGATCAAGTCTTCCGGTTTGTATAAAAGCGAGCGTTTAATCACGACCCCGCAAGGTGCCCATGTGGGGGTTAACAGTGGCGAGGCACTCAACCTTTGTGCCAATAACTACCTCGGTCTGGCACAGCATCCCGAAGTGAAAGCCGCAGCCAAAGCCGGCTTGGAAGAATGGGGCTTCGGCATGGCGTCGGTTCGCTTTATCTGCGGCACACAGACTTTACATAAACAACTGGAGCAGAAACTCAGCACATTCCTGGGCACAGAAGACACGATTCTTTATCCTTCCTGCTTTGACGCGAACGGTGGCCTGTTTGAAACCTTGCTGGGCGAAGCCGATGCGGTCATTTCAGATGAACTGAACCATGCCAGCATTATTGACGGCGTGCGTTTATGTAAGGCCAGTCGTTATCGTTACCGTAACAACAATATGGCTGACCTTGAAGAACAGTTGAAAGCCGCTGATAAGAACGGTGCACGCTTTAAGCTGATTACAACTGATGGGGTTTTCTCCATGGACGGGACCATTGCCCGGGTTGACGAAATCTGTGCTCTGGCGGATAGATACAATGCTCTGGTGCATGTGGACGATTCGCATGCCACAGGCTTTGTCGGTGAGGGCGGTCGCGGCACGCATGAGTATCGTGGTTGCATGGATCGAGTGAACATTATCACCGGCACTTTGGGGAAAGCTCTGGGCGGTGCCAGTGGTGGCTTTACCAGCGCACGTAAAGAAGTTGTTGAAATATTGCGGCAGCGCTCACGCCCTTATCTCTTTTCCAATACGGTTGCTCCGCCAGCGGTTAACGGCGCGATAAAGGCCATTGAACTGGTGAGCTCATCCAGTTTGCTACGCGAGCAACTGCAAGAGAATACGGCGATCTTTCGGGAGGGTTTGGAGTCGCATGGTTTTGAACTTTTGCCTGGTGAGCACCCTATCGTGCCAGTCATGCTGCATGATGCTGTCGTGGCGGGGAAATTTGCAGACGCCATGTTGGCACAGGGCATCTATGTGGTGGCTTTTTCCTACCCGGTGGTACCGAAAGGGCAGGCGCGTATTCGCACCCAGATGTCAGCAGCCTTGACGCCTGACGACCTGGCTTTTGCGATTGATGTCTTCGGCCGGGTGAAAAAAGCATTAAGGCTCTGATAATAGAGGTTATGCTGGTATTTGCAGAGACAACCGGGGCGGCGAT
This sequence comes from Deltaproteobacteria bacterium, assembly GCA_024279915.1. Lineage (GTDB taxonomy): Bacteria > Desulfobacterota > Desulfuromonadia > Desulfuromonadales > BM103 > M0040. Next base: position 86,721 of record JAJRRB010000092.1, on the reverse strand, counting down.
AAAAAATATGATAGGTACTGTGTCCCTCTATTCGTTTTCCTTGATTCCGCTCTCAGCAATCACAAGAGGGTGTCAAGCTCGCGATTAAAATTCAGAACGAACCTCTCAATAGTCTGAATTGATGTTAATTTCTCTTTTTTGTCATCGGTTAACCAGGTAACCGAGTCTTCGTTGATAGAAGTGACGACCTTATCGGTATCAAAACCCGTGAGATGTTCGAGTACATACCTTGCCGTGGCGTTGATGCCCAGATTTAACCGCGTTTCCAGGAAGGTGCGAAAGATTAATCGCCCTATCGGGGTGCGATAGGATGCGGCGAGAGGGTCAGTGACCGTCCCGCAGTTGCGGCAGACAATGTCGAAATATTGTTCGAACTGGGCATGATCGATCGATTTTTTGCTGTTATTTGCCGTTGGGCTCGCAGGCTGTAGTGCGGCAGGTACTGGCAAACCATGTTCTTTCAGCAGAGCAATAACAGCCTCGGGATAAATGAACATTCCTGCCAGGAACGGCTCTGATTCGCCGCGTTGGTCCATTATATGAACAACCAAGGCGTGAAACATTTGCCCGATGTTGTCGATTCGTTTGAAGGATGGTAAATCAAGTTTGCGTAATGCGACTGACATGTTCTTCTGAACGCCGTAATACTTGTCATGTCGAAACACTGTCAAAAGGTCTGTAGCAAAAAAGAGGTCTTTCATCCCAGATTCCTGAAAAGAGGTACGTTATTATCTCCCTTGTTTATATATTTAAAAGCAAAAGGCTTCAATCTTTTGATTGAACCAGAGGACATAATGCCAATTCTATTGTCACTGCACTTGTCACCACATTTCCGGAGAAACAAACAAAATGATCGCTGGGAACATTAGGAAGATGTCAGTTCACCTGAATGATCGGATAAAGTATGTCCTGAATCTGTCAGAAGATGTGAATATGAACGACCTTACCCGTTTTACCCAGGAGCCCTGGTAAACAACAATGCCTTGCCACTAGCAGCCTTTCGGACTATCAATGAGCTGGCTGCAAATTCGCTTGTTTGGCCCATATCTCAGCTCCTTTTCGACCAATAGCTACGGCTATTACTCTCAAATGAGCCAAAATCTGGTCTCAAACACCCAAATTTTCGCTTCGGCCCTGATTGTCCGACAGGCTGCTAGCAGCCTTTCGCTTCAGCCCCGATGGTCCGCCAGCCTGTCAATCAGTATAATCTCGATTTACTGATATACTCCAAGTATGAAAACACAAATCACCTTGCGGTTCTTAATGCCTGTCCTGCTCGTGCTAGCAATCCTTACTGCATGGTCAGCCTCTGTGAATGCTGCAGAAGAACCATACCAATGTGAACCAACCGTGGAAGATGAAATGGGGCCTTTCTATCACCCTGATGCTCCTTATCGTACCAGTGTTGGCACCGGTTATCTGCTCGTAGGCACGGTCAAATCCGCACACGATTGCAGCCCGGTTCCCGCTGCCAGAATTGAACTATGGATGACCGGTCCGGATGGCCGTTATGGCGATGCCTGGAGGGCAACTCTCTTGAGCGCCGTGAATGGTACTTATTATTTCGTGAGTCATGCTGCGACCGAATTCGGCAGTCGTCGACCGCATATCCACATCAGGGTTACAGCAAAAGGCTTTGCACCTCTCGTTACCCAGCACTATCCAGGAGCAGACACTGGCGAAGGCCTGTTTGACCTGGTGATGATTCCAACACCGTAAACCATTGGAGTTGACAGATTCCTCTTTCCACCACAATCCAAGCAGCTCACCAAAAACTTGATAAAATTCAATCTGGACAAGAGCTCAAACACTATTTATGGAGTTAACAATGAAAACCATAATGACATTCCTGTTTGCCGTTGTTTTTGCAAGCAGTGCTTCCGCTGCCGGTATTAAAGTCGATTATCAGGTCAACAACCAGACATACGAAGGATATTACATAAGCGACAATAAAGACGCTCCTCTGGTCCTGCTGGTCCACGACTGGGACGGGCTGACTGATTATGAAGTCAAACGTGCAGAGATGCTCGCCAAACTTGGCTACACGGTCTTTGCCGCCGACCTGTTTGGCCAGGGAGTTCGCCCGACCGAAATGGTCGACAAGCGTCAGCATACGGGTGCATTGTTCAAGGATCGAGCAAAGTTGCGGGCGTTGATGCAGGGCGCTCTCGATGCAGCCAAAGAACAGGGGGGGGATGTTACCAACGCCGTGTCGATGGGCTACTGCTTTGGCGGGGCCGCAGTCCTCGAACAGGCACGATCCGGTGCAGATCTGAAAGGCTTTGTAACTTTCCATGGTGGTTTGAGCACACCGGAAGGGCAGGATTACAACAAGACGCAGGGCAACATGCTGATTATGCACGGCAGCGCAGACAGCAACATCACCCTGCAGGACTTCGCGGACCTTGCGAGTGAGCTCGAACAGCAAAGCGTGGAACACGAGATGATCACCTACAGCGGCGCTCCTCATGCCTTCACCGTGTTCGGCTCATCGCGTTATCGTGCAGACGCTGACTCTAAATCGTGGCAACGTTTCGTGGCATTTTTGGCGACAACGCTGAACTAGCAGCCAACGCATTTTGCTTGTTATTTGGCACACCAACTGCGTTGTGTCTTCAGTTACATAGCGCTGTTTTTATTGCCTATACGTACGCAACCCCGTATAACTGTTTTCCATGACTTCTTCCGGCAATGAAACCATCGTCGTGCTCGACTTTGAAACCAGCGGGATCTCGCCAACCCAGGGCGACCGGGCGATCGAGATCGGTGCGGTGCTGTTGCACGAGGGGACGATCGTCGATCGTTTTCAGAGCCTGATCAACCCCGGGATTCGCACCGGAAAGTCACCACATTACTGGACAGTTTTCCCCTGAATATGGATATATAAATGAGTGACCCACAGTTAGATTCTAGTGATCTACAGTCAGATGCTAAAGATGATGCTCACTTTACCTTTGAGCCGATTTCGCCACCGCCACCACCGGCGAAAAAGGGTTTACTGAGTAAATTTGGGCCAATCGGCCTGCTGCTCTTTTTTCTTTTTGGTAAACTTAAATACCTCGTGGTGATCCTGCAGTTCGGCAAGTTCAAAACCTTTATCACCATGCTGATCAGTATTTGGGCCTACGCCATGTTCTGGGGGTGGTCTTTCGCGGTCGGTTTTGTCGCATTGCTGTTTATTCATGAAATGGGGCATGTGGTGGCCCTGCGGATGATGGGCATCAAGGCGACGGCGCCGATGTTTATCCCCTTTATGGGGGCCTTTATCGGCATGAAGCAGATGCCAAAAAATGCTTTTGACTAAGCGCTGATGGCCTATGGTGGCCCTTTGCTCGGCACTCTGGGTGCAATCGGTTGTGCCGGAGTTGGCATGGTGACCGACAACCCCTTCTGGTATGCCCTGGCAACAACTGGCTTTTTGCTTAATCTCTTCAATCTGCTGCCGATCTCGCCTCTTGACGGTGGGCGGATTATCGGGGTTATCAGCCCCAAATTATGGATCATCGGTCTGCTTGGAGCGGTTGGGCTCTTCTATCTGACCTGGTCACCGATTATCGCCCTGATTATCATTATGGGCAGTCTGCAAATTTATAGATCTTCCAAACGTTCGGCAGTTGAGAAGGCTCGTTATTATGCGGTGACTCCGGGGAAACGAATCGGCATGGGGCTGGCTTTTCTGGCTCTGCTGGCGGTGACATCTTTCGGCATGCTGGCGATGCAGGTTCCCCTTGATAATTTTCAGCAACAAGGGGCAGCTGTTCAGCAGACCTCGGAGGACTATAGATCGCAGGTTAGAATTCGTTAGGCAGCGGCCGGATCGTAGATGGTCGACAGCCTCTCAGGCAGTGCTTTTCAGCGAGGTTGGCGCAAAAGTAGAACGCATTGTGTTCTTGACAAAGAAGATGATCAGCAGGCTGCTGGCCAGTTTGATGATGGTCTGTCCCCACATCGCATCCCAGACCGGTCCGAACACCAGGTAGACGAAGATTATCGAATCCAGTGGCGTGCCGACGATATTGCTGACGATGGCGCGGCCCCGAAAGGATAGGGGAGTTGTCGTAAAGACGGCCCAGTCCAGGCCTTCTGCAACAACAAAGGCCGCCAGGCTTGCCAGTGCTAACGTTGGGGAAAAAAGTGCCGAGATCGCCGCTGCGACAAACATCCACAGCCAGCAACCCCATTTGCCAAAGCGTCTCTGGACGAGATCCCTCGCCGTGAATGTGAAGCCGATCGCCACGGCACCCGCAGGGAAGGAAAGCCCCGCCGCATGAACGATCCCGAACTGCATCACCAGCAGGTTGGCGATGACAATTGACCCCAGGTAAAAAATCGCTTCAAACATGTAAACCTCTCATGAAATTATTATTTGTTTCAGCGCCCCGATTGGCTACAGGCTTTACAAATGGATTTATTCCTTCCAGCAAAGCCCCCTCAAACCTCTTCCTGAACCGGTTGCCGAAAATAAAACTATCTTGAATAGAGCTCGACGATCAGCTGTTCATTCGCGACTTGCTGGATTTCATCACGCTGTGGCATGCGATCGGCTGTGATTGTCAACGCTTGTTTGTCGACTGTGATCCAGTTTGCACCCGAGAAGCGGGGATTTTCCATTAGATAGCGTGTCGCCAGAGTCTTGGATGCGGCCGTGTCGCGGACGCTTATCACGTCGCCGGTTTTGACGCGGTAAGAAGCTATGTCGACCCGACGCCCGTTGACATTGAGATGTCCATGGTTAACCAGTTGACGAGCCTGCATCGGAGAACAACCGAAGCCAGCACGAAAAACCAGGCTGTCGAGTCTGGTTTCGAGCAGAACAAGCAGATTGTCGCCGGTGACACCGCGCATTCGTCGGGCCTTGTGGAACAGCTGCCGGCACTGCTTTTCAAGCAAGCCATAGCTGTAGCGCAATTTTTGTTTTTCTATCAATTGCTTCGCGTAATCAGAGACTTTGCGCCTGGTGTTATTGGGACCGTGTTGACCAGGACCATGACTTCGTCTCTCAAGTAGACGGTCATACTTGGGGTTTCCGAAAATGTTGACACCAAAACGCCGTACAAGTTTACCTTTGGGACCTGTAAATTTAGCCATATATTTATTCCTCATTATATTGTTTGATTTGTATCCATAGTAAAGCTGACCGTATTTGTCAACTATTATCTTAACCTGAGTCATAGAGGGCAATGCGGGTGAAACAATCGGAACGACAACAAAGATTAAAAGAGGTATTACATCCACCGCTTGGTAAGGTTTGGCCTTCACATTTGTAATGGCTGAAGGAAACCGGTATAATCCTTCAGGTTATAGACCTTTTTCCCTTATTTGGCGCTTCTATGAAGCGTTTCTCTGAAATTTTTGAAACTCTCTGAATTTCAGGTGTATTTTATCCTTTAAACCTACTATTGCCGTTTCAGGAGACAAGTCATGACCATAATTAAATTCGTACTGATTCTCTTTACAACTATCCTGTTCTGTCTCCCACAGTTCTCTCTGGCTGACAGCCATGAACACCATGCCAAGCCAGAGACTGATCGTGGTCATCAAGCAAAATCGGCAGCTGCCCACGGTGTCGAGCTTTCTCCGGATCTGACTGCACTTCTCAATCAGGAGATGACGTTGATTCAGAAGGGGATGATGGCTCTGATCCCGGCGGTAGCGGGCGGAGAATGGGGAGATGTGGCGGCGATCGGCAAGCAGATCAAGGCGAGTTTCATTTTAAAGCAGAAATTGACGGCGTCGCAAAAAGAAGAGTTGCAGCGGGTGCTGCCTGAACTTTTTATCGAGATGGATCAGGATTTCCACAAATCTGCAGGAATGCTGGCGCATGCAGCAGAGATGAAGAATGCGGATGTGGTTAATTTCTATTTTTACAAAATGAATACCGCCTGCGTCTCCTGCCATAGCAAGTTTGCCGCTGCGCGCTTTCCTGGACTGGTTCAGGGAAACGACCAGGGTGGGGATCACGACTGAGCTGAATTCCTACGATCTTGTGGTAAAAATATTACCTAAATCAAAACAGAATCAAAACTCAATTCTTTGAAGGAGTACAACTACTTGTTTACAGAGACAAATATTGCCCTGGATTGCCCATATTGTAGCGAAACAATCTACGAGACACTGTCTTGGTTTAAGAAAGCTTATTCCACTTGTCCGAACTGTGACCAGGGTCTGGCAGACAGCCAGTTCGCCACCGTCATCTCTGAGCTGGAGCAATCAATGGAGGAGAGCATTGAAGAGATGATTCATGGACAATCTGGCAGTGGCTGTTGCGGTAAAAAGTCTTCCTGCGGGGAGGGGGGCTGTTCTTGAATTATTATTTAAGGAATGACTGCCAAGCTATTGTATTTAAACGTTATAGGAGGCATGTCCAGAATGAGCAATGATAGGATCCAAGTGCAGGTAGAAAGCGAACAGGTCCTGGAAGTTGGCGTCTCCAGTAAAAAGTCAGACGCAATCTGGATTATCCTTGGGGAAGGAATCCATAACGCCAAGTGTAAATTGGTCCCTACACGCAATGGTCTTGCCTATGCCGGCAGTGTACTCGGACGTGAAATCATCTATGAGCGCTCTGTTGAGCAAGTCAGAGCGGATATTGCCCAGGAAGAAAACGATAGCTTTCAATTTAGAACGCGGTAAGTGTGCGTAATTAATATTCGAATATACATCGGGGATACACAAGTTGTGTATCCCCGATGCGTTGTGACCACCTGTTCGGCAAGACTTTCTTCGTTATTTGCACGACGCCATGTACTCACTATATCCTTCTTTTTCCAGCTCATCCTGCGGGACAAAGCGTAGAGCGGCAGAATTCATACAGTAACGTAGCCCGGTCGGTGCAGGCCCATCGTTGAACACGTGGCCCAGGTGGGCGTCCGCATGTTTACTGCGAATTTCTATGCGGACTCCAAAAAAGCTCCGGTCTTCTTTCTCAATGATGTTACTCGATTCCAGCGGCTGGGTGAAACTCGGCCAACCGGTCCCGGATTTATATTTATCGTTAGAGCTGAAGAGCGGCTCTCCGGAAATAACATCGACGTAAATACCAGCATCTTTGTTGTCCCAATAGCTGTTTGTAAAGGGCCGCTCAGTACCATCCTCGCGTGTCACCTTATACTGCAACGGAGTCAACTGTTTACGCAGTTCCGCATCATCAGGAATAGTATACTTCATCATGGTCTGCTCCACTCCCATTTCGTTGGGCTTTGCACCCTTGTTGTCCGATTTCATCTGCGTAGCGGTTGTCATTTCCATGCCATCTTCTTTATGCATTGATTTGTCCATGTTTTTATCCATACTCATGCTCAAGCCGAGCATGCCCATTGTCAGCGTTAAAATTGTCAGCACCAGAGTTTTCATACTGTCCTCCATCCTTTTAAAACCCGAAGAGAGTCGGATTTAGATTATTGATGGCTGTAGTTTAGTTTATTTGTATATAACCATAATAAACGCTCCTTAAAGATTTAGTAAAGAGGGGCAGGGCGTATTTTTAAAAAGGTAGTTGTGTCAACGCGCCTATGCGGTAAAATGGCTTCCCGTTTTTATGTAAGATTGATACTCAAGAGCTACGCAACGTCGGAAGGATTCTCTTATGAAAATCGCCATATTGGGGCTCGCCCAGACGGGCAAAAAAACTCTCTTCACCTTACTTACCGGTCGTCCAGTCCCTGATAGTCGCAAACCTGGTGAAGCTATCGAGGGAGTCGCGCCGATCAACGACGCCCGAGTGGGCGCCCTGAGCGAGCTTTATCAACCGAAAAAAACCACCTTCGCCGAACACCAGTTCGTTCTTTGTCCAGACATCACCGATAGCAGCACCTCACGTCACTGGATGGACCCGGCCCGACGCTGCGACCTCCTTTGCCTGCTGATCAGGTCTTTCGATTCTCCTGATGTATTTCATCCGTCCGGCTCAGTAGACGCAGAGCGTGATCGAACGATGATCGAAACCGAGCTGCTTCTTGCAGATATGCAGTTGGTAGAAACACGCCTGAAACGTCTCGCCAAGGAAATGAAAAACAATCCCACTTCTGAACAAATTCTAGAGGAGGGCATCCTGCAACGTTTCAACACTGCTCTCGAGGAGGAAAAGTTCCTTAGCACCGTAGAGCTTGATTCTGATGAGGAGCAAGCGATAAAAAGCCTCGACTTTGTAACCCGTACGCCCTTGCTCTACGCCTACAATGTCTCAGAAGATGATATTGGCAAGAATTTCGGCCCTGGTGTATTCACCATTTCCTGTGAGATTGAGAGTGATATCGCTGCTATCGAAGAAGAAGCGGAACGCCTGGAATTCATGGAGGACATAGGTATAACCGAGCCCAGTCTCGATAGGATTAATGCCGCTCTTTATGACGCATTAGGCCTTATGAGCTTTTACACGTCCGGCGAGGACGAATGTCGGGCGTGGACCATCCGCAAAAACTCCAGCGCACCGGTGGCCGGTGGCAAAATTCACAGTGACATCGAACGTGGCTTTATCCGGGTAGAGGTCATGAAATATAGCGACCTCATGGACGCCGGATCTGAACAAGGAGTCAAGCAGGCAGGGAAAATGCAATTACACGGTAAGGATTATGTCATCGAGGACGGTGATATCTGTCATTTCCTCTTTAATGTTTGATGATTGTCCAGATGCAAGAGCAGGGGGAGGGTCTCTGCCGCAGGAGTTACTCCAAATCCTACCATAGAATCGCTTTTATGCGTTTGGGTCCATTGTCTTTTGCGGTGGCGTTCTTCCTGGTGTCAACCAAGCTTGGCAGGTTGTGATAAAATCAAAGCAGTTATCTCATCACAGGGAGGCTGCATGATGCGAATCTTACTAAATGTTGTTCCGCTGGCGATACTTGTCGTCGTCCTTTTCCTTTCGGCTTGTCAGCAGGAAGAAAAGGCATCCCCAGCGCCAAATACCGGCGTTGTTAAGGCTAGCCAGGCCTATCAGGACAACTTCGGAACCCCTCCACAAGGCAAGGCTGGCCAGGCGTTTGCCTTCGTCGGTTATCTTCCTCTACAAAATACACCTGATAAATTCAGTGCTTTGCCTCTCTTTGGTTTTTCCGAGAAGGAGCAGATGCGCCAGATTCTAGAACGATTAATCAGTGGCGAGCTTCTACAGCAACGAGCAAATGATTTCTATAATCCTTTCCCGGACGATCTCAAAATTACAGTAATGCCTCCTCAAGGCCGCACTTCGACGCTGTCATTGGTTACGCAACAAAGTTGGTCATCTAACGACCAAGCCATAGGGGGCCGCGCACTGGCAGAGACGACTCTTCAATTTGCTGAGATAGACAAGGTTCTGATTCTGCTTAACGGTGAGCCCCTCACGCAAATACCCGTAGAGGGTTTTCTGCATGAACCGCAGTCGTTGGTAAAGGTTGAACCACCCAAGTTAGTCATGATGTCAGGGATGTGGGAGGATGGGGCTGATGCTCTCAGTGAGATCCTGGTTGAGTTTGATCGGCCGATCAAGGTTAATAGTTTCAAGCTGTATGACAAGGAGGATCATGTCGTTGATGGCGATTATTTTACATCGCTCTTTCAAATGGCCGTAGTGGTCCATCCAAAAAAACCGGAACGCTACCAGGAGTCAGCTCTTTTGCGAGCAGAATGGAATGTTGTCGATGATCTTGGACGATCCAACAGTGGTTCGGACATTTTACCTCTGCAGCGCATCGATCATTGAGCGATGTCGTCTTTAAAGATCTGGACACTAAGTAAGTGAGCAAAAGGTGAAAGGTGCTTGCTCATTGTGACGGGTGGGCATTGACTTTCGAATCTAACGGTGCGATCTAGGCATCCGAGAGGACGAATCCCATATTTGCCCTGTAAGACGTTTTCTTTTTCAGAAGATGGCTCAAGCATGGACTTTTTGTCCTCTAATTACTCCTTATTGCTTCAATTTGTTTACCCTTCCAATCAAAGGTAATTTTAGGTCCCTCAAAGTTTACATAATATATATTATGCGACGTAATTGATTTTGAAGAAATAAAAAGCGATAATTCATCTCAGTTAACTAGCCCTTCTCTACGCAGGCGTTCTTTCAACCCATTATCAGATATATTGATTCCTTGATTACGCAACCCTTCTGCCATCTGAGAAAACCTCAATCCATAAAGATCACGGTCTTTCAAAAGCTGAGAAATCATTTTTTCAGGAATTTCAATCACGGGCCGTCCTTTTTTCTTCGACATGTTGGTGAGTAAAAAATAAAGACATTAATGTCATAAGTCAACGAAAAAGCAAAAACGTTGATAAACAACAATTCTACGTGTAAATTAAGAACCAACAATTAACAAGGAGAAGAATTGGAATGTCTGCTAAATCCGTATGGGGGGTTGTATTGATATTGTTAGGGCTATTGGCCGCATTGAGTGGACTAAAAGACCTTATCGATATTGCTCAAGCAGACCAAATAACTCAAGACTTTATTTTCGGTCCTAAAACAGCAAAATTCTTAGGCAGTGAGTACCACCAAGCCATACGTCAATTAAAGATTCAATGTGCTATTCAGGTGGTTGTAGGTATAAGTCTTTGCTTTGGAGGTACCTGGATGATCCAGGACTCTCAGCCTACAAAAAAGAAAAAATCGAAAATTCCAAATCTCCCTAAAAGCCCCCATGACTGGAAGTTTATGAAGGGTGAAGAAATAGACGAATTCATAAGACCAGAAAAACCAGTAATTATTCCAATTTACTCAGACCCAAAACGGCCAGAGATATCAAAAGCAAGGTGCGGCAGTTGCAAAAAAGAATTCACTTATCCTACATCGAGGAGTCGTGATCTAGTGCCCTGCCCTCAATGTAGAATGAAATTTGAGCTACCTTAATAAAGAAGTGTATTTTGAGACCCCCGTGTTACTGCGACGGGGACAAACTTAAATTCTTGCACTCAAGGGACTACAATGAAAACATCCAAACTGCAATACCCCAATTCAGCTGGTAGGCTCTTGATAATACTAAACCAGCTCAAGCCAAATCAAGCTGCAGGAGGTCAATTGATTCCTCTTATGTTTGGTAGTGCCAAAACAAATGAACCAAAATCAATAGGCCTTAAATCACTTTTAGAACTACATATATTATATGCTGAATTCATCCCAGATTTGGATGATGCAGACATCCCCAATACAGAAAAGAATGTTCTTGTAAAAGGCCTGTCCTCGCTTGAAAGCATGATGTATCCAAGTAGTGTAGGCGAAGGTATGCGTGGCGTTACTGAAGCGGAAAAAGCTCTTCTTGAAGTTTGTGCAACCCGTCTTCCCAAAGAGAAAGTCATTGATGATGAAGATCTGGTAAAGGTGCAAGAAAGCATACAGACGTTAAAAAAATCGATTAGTGAATTACCACCAGAGTCTATTTTAAGAAATGTTTTACTTGAACTTATTAGACTTAGTGAAGATTCAATAAACAGATTTAATATCTATGGAGCAAAGGGTTTAAAGAAAGCCTTTAAAAGTATGCTTGCTGAGGTTGCTGAAATTTACATGCAAAACGATGAAGATGTATCAGACATAAAAGACAGTGACGCTTGGGGAAATGCATTAAAACACCTCAAGCTGTTTGATTTCGTTGCATCAAAAGCAATGCAATATTCCCCCCTTTTAGAAAGGACTACTTTGCTACTTTCTTAAGCGCTAAGAAAAAGAGATTCTTCCCAGTGCCCATTTTCGTCCGTACTGGGGAGCCATGGTGGACTCGAACTATAGAGCAGGTTGAGGGAACGAATTAAATAATCAGGTGGTTGTATATAGCCAACGATCAGGGAGGAAAGAGATGAAAAGATTATTACAAGGAATTATCGTAATGTTTCTGTTGTGCTCAGCAGCATCTGTTTTAGCGTCTGAGGTTGTCCATCTCACTACGAAATGGGAGGTAGGATCAGACGACGAACCGATGAGGAGAATGGCCGACAAAATACTCTGTGTTGACGGTTTGAAAGTGTTTCAGACCGTCGCTTTTGGTTACGGTGACGGGTCTGGTGCGGCAGTATCCAACATACAATTGTATGAGGAGAAACACGGCAAGGTTGTCCCTGTCCGTTGCGACACAGTAAAGAAGTAGTTTGTTTCCGTATCGGCCAATTGGTGGGGAACCAACCAATATCAAGAAAATCGCAAGTTATAAGAGTACCTCGGGTGTGATATCAATCCCCCTCCAATCATCTGAGGAGAGCCCCGCTTTGAACCGTCAGGTTGATTGCGGGGCTTGTTTTTTTGTGGGAAGAAAAGCTAACGATTACAAAATATCTACAAGCGTTAGTAAGGCATCAGATGATTATATGTATGTATCGGCCAGGGTTGGAAAAGGTCCGGTATGCAAAGACATGCTAATCACTGCATTTGCCCAGAGCGAAAACGGATTATCAGCAAGAGCAAAAACAAGAACACACCTCTCTACATCTCATGGGTCAACAATACTTTTCGAGAAAGTATTAGTCCGTGGGAGTAGGAACAAAAGAGGTGCATGGGAGGTCACGAAAGTTACGGTTAGTTGCTACGATTAAAAAAATCAAAACAGTTGAATTTTAGAATACCTCGGGCGTGATATGGATCCCCCTCCGATCATCTGAAAGAGAGCACCAAACAGATTTATAGTATTCACATAATAAGTTGATTTTGGGGAACATTAAAAACAAATTATTGTTATTAGACTAGTTTACGGGCTGAAACCTATCCCTTCACCCTCTTTACTCAGGTAAATTTTGCTTGCATTATATATTTTATGCGTCGTTACATGGGATAGGCTTTCATGCTTAGTATTGTACTTAATGAAAACCCCGCCATTTAACTGCCTCTTCTCAATAATTGTCATCCTACTTGTCTAAAGAACCAATCAAACGTACTGATTTAGGTAAAGCTATTGGCACAGGCCTTGCTCTGTCACTTCCCTGTCGCATTGGCAGTCTATGCTAATAGGGGAATGATTGTGCTGACACACGAATTTGAAATCATATTGATTTGGATTGTTTGTAGCCTTCTGATTTGGGCCATAAGCAGGTTCCTACTGTTTGTTTTTAAAGAATAACAATTTCATGTATGGAATATGATGAAAACTTATAAGTCTACAAAAAGCACACTTGAAAGGATTTTGATTGAAACGGCCGTTCATTGTGACTTCCTCTGTGGCGAACAGCTTTCTGGGCTTAGTAGTGATTTAAGTGTTGGGGGAATGTATCTTAAGACTAAGAATGTTCTTGCTATCGATAAGAACATGTCCCTATCATTTTATCTTCCATTTAAAGATCGCAAAATTGCTATCACATGTAACGCAAGAGTTGCCTGGACAAACTATAAGTGTGAGAGACTGAAGTGGGATTACCCTCCAGGTGCAGGGTTGGAATTTTTATCCCTTTCAAGTCAAGATTCCTCTCTTCTTTCAGAGTTCATAGATTCGTATGATGAACTTAAAAAGATGAATATGACTTGTGCTTGGTGTGGGAAAGGTTTGGGGATGCGCAAAGGTCCCTACGGAACGACAAGCCATGGTATCTGTGGTCAGTGTAAAGAAACACATTCTTAGCCCCGCCCTCCTCTTTCATTTGTCTTTACCTGAGTAAATTAAAGCTTGCAATTTATATATTATGCGACGTTATGTATAATGAGGAACAAAAGCAACCCAAACTATCCCCCGGCCAACGTATTGCTGAAGAAGTCCAAGAAAGACATGAACGTAGACAAAAGCCCAACCTCCCGAAGAAGTTGGGCTTGATGTTAAATTGTTAAAGACACCAGGTTGTATCTTAAGATTTGTGCATCCGACTAGAATAATGACAACTGCTCTGTCTCAGACTCGCGTGTCGGCTTGCGTTCTATCCGCTTCGGCTTATCGATGGGATTTTTCTGTGCCTTTTTACGCGTTTTCTTCGGTGTCGTATGGTTTTTGAGGATTCGGTAAACACTCGCAATGCCGATCCCCAGTTGGTCGGCGATCTTTTGCCGGGTCAGGCCGAGGGTATTCAGTACTAGCACCTCATCAGTCTTCGCCATTGCAGTCGGCTTTCGGCCCTTATAGCGCCCTGCCTGTTTTGCCTTGGCGATCCCCACGGCTTGACGTTCCTGCACGACCTGCCGCTCGAAGTCTGCAATTGCACCGAGTAGCACACGAATGACCTTCCCGTGAGGTGTCGAAGTGTCGATACCTTTATCGATGATCTTTAATGACGCCCCAGCAGCATTAAGCGACTCAACGATCTCCAGCAGGTGTTTGGTATTGTCCGCTATACGGTACAGACTGGTAACCACTACAATATCACCAACCCGGACATCCGCTATCAGGTTGTCCAACTGTGACCTGTTGCGTTTCGTACCGGCAGGCTTTTCCTGGACGATTTTGCTCGCTCCGGATGCTTTGAGCAGATCGAGCTGTGACTGAACGTTGTTGCCGTCAATGTCTGGCCTTAAGTAACCAATAATACTTGGCATTACACATCTCCCTATCAATAGAGTATATCCTATATCGTTAACTATCATAAACCAATTGATATTCTATTGATAGGTATATGACGAGAGACATACGTATAGATGTTTCAGTCGATGCTTTTGATAGTTTTTAAAAAAGAAAGTGGCTTACAGAGCAAGTTTGAGGGAACGTTTCCGATTCATAACTGGGCAAGATACAGGTCAAGCCCGATCTTTTCTATCTCTTCTTTCAACTCCAGGTCGATAAGCCATCGCTCCGATATTCCCGGCATTCCCAAAAGTACGCCGAGTATGTTGCCGACAATCGCCCCGGTACTGTCACTGTCTCCGGAATGATTAACCGCCAACCTGATGCCGTAATCAAAGTTACCGTCAGCAACCAGAGCGCAGTAGAGGCCAATCGCCAGTGATTCTTCACCAACCCACCCTTCCCCGAGTTGAGCGATGATTTCAGGAGATGGTGTTAAAGTACGATCATCAGCAAATGTAATGGCCTGATCAATCGCGTTGAGGGTTTCTTCATGGTTGGGATATTTCGTGAGCATGGTGCGTACAGACTCCAACCCCTCTTGCAGATTGTCGCCATCGACAATACGGGCAATCAACAGGGCCAGACAACCGGCAGATAGGTATCCAGAAGGATGACCGTGAGTCAATGCTCCGATATCACATCCTATACGAAAGGCGGCATCGTCGATTTCGTCACCAGGGATTATGCCAAGCGATTCCGGAGACTGCATGAACAGTCCAACCGGGGCTGCCCGCATGACAGCACCGCACCCCTTGCTGTCGTTCAACGGCGTGGAGGTTGTGCCGACCTGGCCGGAGCGCAGAGCCACCAGGCAGGTATTGCCCGGAGTCCGCAACGAATGAAGGTCAGGGATATCCAGTAATCCGTTGGAACCGGCTTTATGACTGCCGGCTGGCTGCTCACCCTGCGTCAGAAGCCAGCGCCAGTATGCTTTGAGAACTTCCTCCAGAATGAGAGAATTGCGTCCGTCTTTCAAAAAGCACGCATGCCCACGCAGCAATCCTTCTGCGGTGAACAGTGTCATCTGCGTGTCATCGGTAATGGCGCCAACCCGACCGTAACATTCCGCATAATTCTGAATGCCGTCACTGCCGAATCGACTGCGAATACTCCCAAGGTTGTCAAATTCAACCCCCGCCCCAAGAGCATCACCGATTGCGCCTCCGAGCATGCAGGCAGCATAATGGCCTGGCGTCCGGCGCCATTGACGCGGTCTGTAATTCATCACGTAATCTTCCTGCACCCTGGTTTCAATGGTATGTTCCCTGGCCTTCCGTACTTGTTGAATGGCTTCATCAGGGGCAACCCCGAACTCAACCAACAGCATGGCAGCCAGGGTTCCGGTACGCCCCAAGCCACCACGGCAATGCAACACGACCTTTTCACCGAGGCTCAACAGCGTTCTGACCCGCTCGCCGATCTCACCATGCATCCAGTTATACTCAAACACTTCGCAGGGAGCATTGAAGTCAGGGATCGGCCCGTACAGCCATTCCATACCATGCATATTGACCGCCTCACCCAACCCGGTCACATTCAGAAGTTCGAACTCGTGGTCCTCGATCAGAGTAACGACTGCTTGCGCGCCCCACTCTTTGATGACTGACAAGTCGGCGTTGAGATCACGCGCCCACGTGCCGCCAAAAACACTTTCACCGCGCTTTCCTGGGCAAAAAGTCATGCCGACCAGTCCCTCGGCGTTCGGCACACCAACACTGTCGATGCGTAATGGATGAGAGACGCTGGTTTTCAGTTGTGTAACAGTCATATAGATATCACCAGATTGAAATTAGCTTGTTAGCTGTTTTGTGAACGTCCATAAATACATTATAGTTGGTTTTCACATCTCGGACAGTGTAGCGTATTTAAAAAGACCACTCTATTTTGATGCCCCAACTTGTCCCAACTCTGGAGGCCGCAGAGTGCTCAAAATTTGCTAAGGTTGATAGCATGACTCTAACACTTCTCGATGGTGGCCTCGGCCAGGAACTTATGGCCCGTTCAACAGGCCGGCCAACCGGGCTCTGGTCCGTCCAGATCCAGATCGATTCCCCCGATCTCGTGCAAAAGGTACATCGTGATTATTTCCTGGCCGGTGCAGATGTGGCCACCACCAACAGCTATGCCATACACCGCGACCGATTAAAGCGTTATGGGCTAGAGGAGCAGTTCGCTGATCTTCATCGCCAGGCATGCCAGCTTGCCGTCTCGGCCCGTGATGAACACGGCCATGGTCTGGTGGCTGGTTCGTTAGGGCCCATTGGGGGGTCCTACCGCCCAGACTGTGCCCCTTCGGTTGAACAAGCCGCCGAACTTTATGCTGAGATTGCCCTGCTGCAAGAACCCTACGTCGATGTCATTTTGTTAGAAGCCATGGCCTCGGTTGAGCAGGCGCGCGGTGCCGTTATGGGCGCACGTGCCGGCAACAAACCCGTGTGGCTAGCGGTTACAGTTGATGATGGGGATGGCACCAGGCTCCGCTCGGGGGAGCCAGTGGTTGATGTGCTGCCGCTGCTGGATGAATTCACGCTCGAGGCGCTTCTGGTCAATTGCTCGGTGCCTGAAGCGATCGATCAGGCGATCCCGCTGCTGGTTGATCAATCGTGGTTGATTGGCGCTTATGCGAATGGTTTTATCAAAATCAACGAGGATTTCCTGGCCGACGGCGCGACGGTTGATGTTCTGGAAAAGCGTTCGAACCTCGGTCCGACAGCATATGCGGATTTTGTGGAGGGCTGGGTCCGCCAGGGTGTGGCTATAGTCGGCGGTTGTTGTGAAGTCGGCCCCGCGCATATCCATGAATTAGCCAGGCGCCTGAAAGAGCCGGTTCCTTCCAACCCCTTTTAAGCCCACACGGCTTCCGCCCTTTGATGATATCATGGGATTAATTGAAGCTCGGTATTTACAACCCTAACCTCACCTACTGGAATCACTATGAAAAAAACTTTTAAAATGACCCACCCAAAGATCAAAGTTCCAAGGCTTGTCGAAGCCATCAAATATGAAGTTAAAAAGTATATAAAGAGAGAACGCAGGAAGCCGCTTCCGGACACCGTAGATTATTGGGATTTTGACTGCCGCTACGGAGCTGATGAAGCAAGCAGTGAGGTTATTCATCTGTCTGCCATTAACAAGTCTATTTCTCAGGCCGAAGCAGAACAGCTTGAATCATTTTATCTGGAAATTTTGGTCAAACCTGGCATTCGAAGCAAGAGGCCCAGGGAAGAGCAACGAACCAACGGGGAAGATTCTGCAGCTCAGGTCGAAGAGAGTGAAGAGTAAAAAACAGGGGAATGTTGGAGCTCGGGGACACTCAATATTGAGTGCCCCAGAACTCCAGGTGAAATTCAATGGGTACAGTGAAAGAACAAATCAAAACTGTAAAAAAAGAGATGGGGATAACTCACAAAGATTTCTATGCCGAGCTCCCTGATTTACTTAATGGCATTCCATATCATCAGAGCGAAGACACCATCAAGTTTCAGCTTAACCACAAAAACGTTGAAATCACTCTTGGCCCAGAGGGTGTTCGTAAGCTCGGTCTATCAATAAGGTTACCTGTAACCTTTGTGATCTTGCGTTTCTTTAGTTTTTCAGAAGAGGAGATTAGCGGTTTTATCAAGCATTTCAATCTGCGGTTTATGAAGGGCGGGGGTTAATCGTCTAAAGCTGCAATGCGTCAACAACCGTTCGTGCCATCCGTTCACTGTAGGCATTCAACTTCCAATGGCCTGGGCTCCACCCTTTCAGGAACCGGTGAAAATCGGTCCAGGCCAGTGGGAAAAGATTTCGCCACTCCTCTTCCACCACGACAACATCAACAGATGGCCGGAGACGCGCCGCCGCTTCTTTGAAGGCTGTGAAGTAATAATCAAGTAATCGCGATTCAAACCGTTCGCAATCTTCTTCCGCCAGACAACTACCGATAAAATAGGCGACATCCTTCATCCCGCAACCGCCACCAACATACTGAAAATCGACCGCTGCTACCTGCTCTCCATTGGTAGAAAAACAGAAATTTGCCAGCTTTGCGTCGCCGTGCACCAGGGTCTGATAGCGGCTTTCCCGCAAGGGTCGGTCAATCTCTGCTGCGGCATGTTTCAATGGAAGATCGGCAAGAGCCTCAAGTTCATCGGGACGCGTATCCAAATGCCAATAAGTCCCCTGCTCCCACAATCCTTCCGGATCACAGCCAATAAACGTGGCGTGAAAGTTGGCTAGCCAACGCAGGCAGGCCAGGATTTCCGTTTCGCCGACACTTTCCCGACATCATACGGGGCTGTCCCCTGCTTTAGAGCAAAAACATGAGAACAGAAAATGGGCTAAAGTGGAACGCCTATAAAATAAAACAGAGGCCAGTTTATAAAAACTGCCATCCACAGGCAACTGCTCTATTTATTAGAATAGATATTATGCCTTCGATTCAATGTGTATAATTACGCAAGGATGAAGAGAGATCTCCCCCCAAACACACAATGAGAGGATTCACTATGGATGGGAAAATTCACGAGGTAACGCTGACTGATGAGTTTAAGATTTGCCCTTTGTGTGGCTACAAAGATGGTTTTCACTCTGCCTTTAAAAAAGAGCAGGAAACCACCAAGTGGCTTTTAATATGTCCATCCTGTCATGCCATCTTTGATATTGGGCATTCTGTGGCTTAAGATCACAGGAGCTTTTCAAGCAGCAAAGTCAGATCCTCACGCACGGATTCATAGGTGTACTCGTCTGCGGGGTCTGCCGCCTGACCTGTTCTCTGAAACAGTGGGCGTTCCTGATTCAGTTCTCCCCATCGCACATCGACCTGACGCACGAACTCCTGTATCGCATAATCGCTGGCCAATATGGCTACGAACATCTCCCGCAACGCATTGAGGGGTTGTTGTAAATGGCTCGCCAGTAACAGTTCACTGTTTCGTACCCGGCGGCGCAATATCGACTTCAATGCCCCTGAAGGGTCCGAGGTATGTTGGTCGATCCATTGCGTCAACAAACTGATGGCTTGCTCTTGCCGGGAAAAGGGTGATTCCCCCTTCATCAGACCACTACCTGCACGGCCGATGGCCCCCGCTATGCTGAATTTTTGCTGCGCAAGCATTTCACGTTGTATCTCATCGGCGCTGGGATCTTTCTCTTTACCCATCTCGGCACTCTCTCTGGCGACTACTTAACATTTGCAGGGTCACTTCCACTCGGTCGGATCAACTTGATAAAATTGGTGTAACTCATCGAACAGCTCGGGATGTTTTCGGCGCAACTGCAGCGGTTTTTCAAAAAAAGTCTCCGAAGCAACAGCAAAAAACTCAGCTGGGTTGGTCGCACCGTAACTGTCCATCACCGTTTTTTTGCCTTTATCTACCCTTATGCATAAACGCTCGTATTCCCGAGACAAGACCTGAGCCCAGGTTGCATAACATGAAGCCTTCGATAAAACCGGCGCACCGTCTCCTGCCCCGTCCTCCTGATCCAGTTGGTGAGCAAACTCGTGAATCACAAGGTTGTGTCCGTCAGCAAAATTCTCCGCACCGTGTTTAACACTGTCCCAGGCCAGCACCACTGCGCCGGTACTCCAGGATTCACCGAGTCGGACAGATCCTTGCCCCTGATCGTTTTTAGCTACATAGGTACTCGGATAGACCAGCACCGAACAGAGCTTCGGGTAATTACGCACTTTGCGATTAAGCAGCAGCAAAGAGGCCTGAGCGGCGATCGTCACCTTAATCTCATCGTCGAGCTCCAGACCGCCGCAACCCTCAAAGGATTTATCATAGAGAAATTCCTGTGTGTATTGCTGTAGCTGTTGCTGCATCTCCGGTGAGAGTTTGGCATAGGGAGGAAGATTCCGCCGGATGATCGCAATCCATGCTTGTGGCAATTGCCTGGTAAGTGCGCGGCGACGCTGGCGACGTCTATTGAGGATAACGCCGACCACTGTCAGGAACAGGAGAAGACTGAGTAGTTGGATGAAGTTTATGTTCATGGGAAAGCTTCCATTCTCAGAGTTGCTTCTCTTGTGTCTTAATTGAGAACGAATGGCAAGTTTTATATTGGCATAAACCGTTACAGGCTTATTTTCGGTGATAAAAATGAGGGGCTAAGGTAAGAAATGACGTTTTTTAAGACGTATTTCTTTTGATCTCAACAAATTGCGCTGGTCCGACCCCAAATAATTCATCGACCATGTCGGCATTATCAGGTTGATCCACAAGGGGATGCCCGACAACGCAACACTGGCCGAAGCGATCAGCAACCTGCAATCGTATTAACGGAAACGACGTGGGGTGTCTGTTGCACACACCGTGCGTGTCACTGATGCATTAAGATCCCGCCTCAGAATCTACACAGTTCCAACCCCACCTGCTCTGTTTTTCGACAAAAGCCTTGGCTTTTTCTTCGCAGTAGCCGACTTCTCCCTGTGCGCTCCAGAGTGTTTGTGTAACGCCCTCTTTCTGATATTGGACTTCGCAAGGGACTTTCGCTTCCTGGTCCTGATAGACAACGCTGATGATGCGCTCTTGTGGACCATCGGTGCAGGTGTAAGTTTCGTCGGCGATGGCGTTGGTGGTGAGAAGGCTTAAAGAGGCGATGAGGCAGAGGATGGTGAGTCTTTTCATTGGATAAATCCTTTATTTCAGGTTTTAGTTGAATTTGGGGACATGTATTTGTTACGTGTCCCCAAATCAGTTGCTGTTAAAAGGCTAATTTAGGCATCAAAAATGAGTCTATAAGACCTAAAGGAGTGGTTTTTTGATGGGTATTTATTTTAATTGCGAGTGGTTAGCTTGGTCCGACCCCAAGGGTCCCAAGGGTACAGTGGTAACAATGGTAACCCCAATGGTACCTACCCCGAATGAACGCCATTGATTTTAGCTGGTCGGGTTGTGTCAGACTTCAGAGCTTCTCCTGAACGCTCCTTACCTTGTCTTCCATGGTCTGCACGCGATCAGTCCGGGTTCCCAACTTGATAGTGGTCGTGATTCGCGGGGCACCCATCTCGTGCACCACCTCGTGACAACGCTTCACCGCCGCAAACACGTCATCCCATTCCCCTTCGATGTTTGTCCCGTAGGAGTGCAAAGAGGTCTTCAGGCTGGCGTCCGCCAGCACTTTTTCACATGCGGCGATGTACAGGGAGAGTGAGACCCCGACACCGATCGGCACTATGCACAAATCGACCAGAACGTTCATAACTGCGCTCCCTGTGATGTGGTTGATGATGTGGCCCGCTGTGGCATAACAGGTAGCCTCACGGGCATGTTCAAATGAAACCTCACTCTACCATAAAGACACCTGTTTGTTGGAGGCCACCGGCGCTTGATAGCAATTTGGCTGACATTGAGGTAACTGTCACCAGTTTCCTTTCCCTAGAGCACATCTTGCCCCGGGCGTAAGAGCCGTGCGACAATCGACAGATGAAAGCAGATGCTCCCAAACAACAGACCAACCCTTCCCTGGCCGCGCTGAATTTCGACAACGCTTTTGTCCGTGAACTGCCTGCCGACCCGGACCGCAGCAATCGCGTGCGCCAGGTCCACGGTGCCTGTTACTCGCGCGTTCAACCGACGCCGGTGGCTGCACCGCAACTGGTCGCCTACGCCGCAGAGGTTGCCGAGCTGCTCGATTTGCAACCAGCGAGCTGCACAGGAGAGGAATTCGCCCAGGCCTTTGTCGGCAATCACCTGCTACCCGGAATGGATCCCTACGCCTGCTGCTACGGCGGTCACCAGTTCGGCAACTGGGCCGGTCAGTTGGGTGATGGGCGGGTGATCAACCTGGGGGAGATCATCAACCAGCGTGGTCAACGCTGGGCGCTGCAGCTCAAAGGTGTGGGGCTCACGCCCTACTCACGCAGTGGTGACGGCCTGGCGGTGCTGCGCTCCTCGGTGCGCGAGTTCCTTTGCAGCGAAGCGATGTACCACCTCGGTGTGCCAACCACCCGCGCCTTGAGCCTACTGCTCACCGGCGAGCAGGTCACCCGCGACATGTTCTACGACGGTCATCCCAAACAGGAACCGGGCGCCGTGGTCTGTCGGGTCGCGCCCTCCTTCACCCGTTTCGGCAGCTTTCAGATTTTCAGCTCACGCAACGAAATCGAGCCGCTGCGCCAGCTACTCGACTATACCATCAGGATTGATTTTCCTCATTTGGGCGAGCCCTCGGTGGCCGTTTACCTGCAGTGGTTCGAAGAGCTCTGCCGCAGCACCGCGGCGATGATCGTGCACTGGATGCGCGTCGGCTTTGTCCACGGCGTGATGAACACCGACAACATGTCGATCCTCGGCCTGACCATTGATTATGGCCCCTATGGCTGGATCGATGATTACAATCCTGACTGGACGCCCAACACCACAGACGCCGCCGGTGGGCGCTACCGTTTCGGCAACCAGCCCCATATTGCCCTCTGGAACCTCGCCCAGCTGGCCAACGCCATCTATCCGCTGATCGAGCAGGCAGAACCGCTGGAAGCAGCACTGCAGATGTATGGGGACAGTTACAAACAGGGCTGGCAGGCGATGATGGCGCAAAAGCTTGGCCTGAAGAGCTTCGAGGCGGATACCGATCTGCCTTTGATCTCTGAACTGGAAAAAGTGCTGCAGCTGGTGGAAACCGACATGACGATTTTCTACCGCAAGTTGGCTGATCTGGCCCCGAAAAAAGACCAGGATGATGCCAGTTTACTCGCCCCGCTGCGCGAGGCTTACTACCAGCCTGAGGCCTTGACCGGGCACAACCAGGGGCCAATCTCTGCCTGGCTGCGCAGCTACCTGCAGCGGGTCGAAAAAGACGGTTTCGACAGCAATGAACGCCGGCAGCGCATGCATGCGGTTAACCCCAAGTACGTGTTGCGCAACTACATGGCGCAAATGGCGATCGACAAGGCCGAGGCGGGAGATCACAGCTTGGTCAATGAGCTGCTTCAGGTGATGCGGCAGCCCTATGCGGAGCAACCGGAATACGAGGAGTTTGCCGACAAGCGGCCGGAATGGGCGCGCAACCGGGCGGGCTGTTCGATGCTTTCCTGCAGTTCTTAGTCAAGCGTGTCAGGACACGCACAACATCCACAGATTTCACAAACAATTGGGGACAAATTTGTGTGTCCCTCAAAAGATTTCAATTGTGGCAAGAACCAGATCATGGTAATTGAATTAAGTAGTTCTTATAGTTAACCATACAAAAGGATCATTCAATGTTCTACCAGATGACACCTCCCCCTCCTTCCTGTCGTTAATACGAGGAAGGCTTCCCAGTCAGACACCTGAACAACAGTTAAAAAGAACAATATATCGGTGCGTCCAGTCTCTCTTCCTCGTTTGGAATAATTACCAATCATTCAAACAGAAGGGATTATTATGCAAACAACTGCGATTAAAGCCGAACCTCGGCGTGGCATCATATACGTTTCAATCTCCGGTATCCTCTGGGGTACAATCGGCATTTCAGCCCAAGCGATATATCTACAATCAGAAGTAACCTCTCTCGCTATCGGTTTTTACAGGCTGGCAATTGGTTTTCCAATTGTGGCCATGGCCTGTTTTTTTCTCGTCGGTCGAGAGGTTTTTCAGGTCAAGTTTCGGCACTATGTGCAGATGGCACTCATCGGTGCGATGCTTGCCCTCTACCAGGCTGCTTATTTTTCAGCAATCAACTATGTAGGCGTCAGCACGGCAACACTCATTACGCTTTGCTCTGCCCCCGTTATCGTCTCTATGGCCTCTGCGCTGTTTCTCAAGGAACCAATAACTCGCTACACTCTGGCCGCTCTGATCTTGGCCGTTATCGGCACCGGACTTCTGGTGGGGGCACCGGGAGCAATACTTGATAGCAATCAGTTACTTTGGGGAGTCGGTTTATCGATTGTGTCCGCGACAGGTTATGCTGCTGTCGCTTTGATGGGCAGGGCTCTATCGGGCGTCTGTCATCCGGTTCATTCCACGGCGGTATCGTTTATGACAGGGGCTTTTATTTTGCTGCCTTTTGTTACTTTTAGCGGAGAGGTCATCAATTATTCGGGGGAAGTCTTTGGGCTGCTTTTGTACCTGGGTTTGATTCCGACCGCCGTCGGCTATCTACTGTTTTTTTTCGGTGTGAACTTTATCAGTGCACCGACAGCCTCAATCATCACAATGCTTGAACCTTTGGTTGCTGTTTTATTGGCTTGGCTGTTCTTTTCTGAAAGACTCAGCCATGTTGCACTCATCGGGGCGATGCTTCTTTTTGCCGCGATCACGGTTCTGTACAAAGGAGAACAAGCGTAATAATTAATAAGCCCGTGACCAACAGAAGCCCGGCTGATTTTCAGCCGGGCTTCTCAAGTAATAGCAGCAGTCATCAATAATTAAGTTTAATTCAACCCCAGGCCAACTACTAGTCCGACAGCAATCCCCAAACCGACAAACATCGCTCCGACAACAATACCAACGGCGACATTCCCCTCGCCTAACTGCTTGGATGTATCAAACGGTGTAATCCAATCGAGTATTTTGTACCCCAGCACCATAAACAAAATGGTCAGTAGAGCGCCTAAAATCGCGTAAATAAAATTTGCTGCAACGATAACTAATTCCATTCTTCACTCCTATTTCAATATCCGTTTGATCGATTTGATTTTTGTTACATAGCCCAGTGTCTCTTTGCTGTGTTTACCGGTCACGGTCGGCAACGTCTGCTCTATCGAACTCCATAAATCAGGATTTAACCCGGAACGTTTCGCCCGCTTTTGTGCCCTGATGATATTCCCCTTGCCCGCATTATAGGCACCAAAGGTGAAATCGAGGCGATCTTGAAAAGGCCGCTCTGCTTTGAATAAATTCCAGATCGAACGGTTATAGGATATCCCCGCAGCAATATTCCACTTGGGGCTGTTACCGCCGCCCTTAATGTACCTGTTGCGTTTGATGATCTCTTTATATGTAGCAGGCATGATCTGCATAAGACCGACTGCACCGACGTATGATTTTGCATCTTTTTTAAGACCCGATTCAGCTATTGCCTGCGCCTTAAAATGATGCCAGTTGAAAGCCGGGCCAAAATTACGTTTGGTGTATTTTGAGAAGTAATGATCATAACTGGTGACGTCATTGTAGTGGCGAAAGTCCTCACTATAAGCCGTTGAACTTATGATTAATACGATGAAGATGGGGATGAGTCTGGTCACGAAGGATTCCTCATTAACGGTTCGATGTCGGGGCTGACCCCGTTATTTACCTTGTCCACTTCACGGTGGACATCTGAAAGGCATCACCTTGCTTCTGGATGTTTCGTTTTGCACTGGCTGGCACCTTTTTTCTTCTCTTCAGTAATGTACTCAAGGATAGTTGAACGTCCGTTGTTTTGAAGTACATCTACTCTTATATCTTCATCGCTATAATTGTAGCAGTAGCAAATAGTTTTCGTCATGTTATAGCCATCCTAAATACCTCGGTTCTTACACACTGATGTTGAAAACGTGAAAACGGGTAGAACCAGATCAAGTGACACAACCACCACAATGATTACAGGGTCACTTCCGGAAGTGAAGTAAGCCACCTCTTATTGATAGACTTCGTCATGGCTACCGATATCAAGAAGGATAATCTCCTTTTCAGACACCATAAGAGTCAGAGTTATCCTGTAGCTATAGGTAAGACGAATTGCGTATAGCCCTGCAAGTTTGCCGGAGAGAGGATGGAGCGTGAGCTGCGGGTTGAAGGGGTCATTCTGCAAGTCTTGGACGACTTTAGCGAACCGTGCCTTAAGGTCTGGATGCTTACGGAAAAACTTACGGGCTTGTCGGAGAAATTGATCTGGTGTCACAATCGCGTACACGCTAATCCTCCGAAGCCAAAGCATGCAGCAGATCGTCAGCCGTGGCAAAGGTTTTCACCCGACCGGCTTTTACGTCTTCCAGCGAATCACGTACACGTGATAGATAGGCTTCTTGCGCCTCTGCCACCAGAGCCTGGTAGCGCTCTTCCGTAAGCACCACGTACTCCGGTTTGTTGTTACAAATCACATGAACGTCCCCCTTATCAAGGAGATCATCCACCGCCTTCAGGCCACGTCTTTTGATTTCTTGTGCAGGTATGGTATTCATAAAATCACCTCAACGGATTAGATCGAGTACCTTATATAGCACTTATTTCTGTACTTGACAATACACTAGCAGCCTATCGGCCAATCAGGGCTGAAGCGAAAAATTGATCGCTTGAGGCCAGATTTTGGCTCATTTGAGAGTAATAGCTAAAGTGGGTTTTTTGAATCATGATGATAACGCGGTGGCACTTACTGGGGACATGGAATAGTGACAGGGACAGGTAAATATCACAGTTACCTATTCGATGATTGCAACATGAGTCAAACGGAGATTTGACCCCTTTATTGTGAGAGACCCCGAGATACCGCTAAGGATTAAATGGTTAAGGGGCTGTTTTTGGTGTCAAAAGTAAGGCTTTAAGGCTTAAAAAAGCTGATCTTTGATGGTTATTTCTTTTGATTACGAGTGGTTAGCTTGGTCCGACCCCAATGGGATCTGATTAGCCCAGGCAACAGTTTGCAGTCAGTTAGTCGGGTCCGACCCGGCAGACAAAAGCATAGGCGGGTATCAGGCAATAGCCATCAGACCCTTATCCCGAATCACTGTCAGCAAACGCAAAGCAGGGCCTCCCGGTTTCTTGACACCACGTTCCCAGTCGGAGACCAGATTTTTAGAGACATTCAGATAGCGGGCAAAAACAGGCTGTGAAATGTGCTCGCGTAACCTCAGCGCTTTTATTTCCTCGGGCGTTAATGCTTGTACGGAAGTCAGGCAAGTACTATCAAATTCGCGCATTGTCTGTTTATCAATGGCACCTACCTCATGTAACGCTTCCATTGTTTCGTGAATGGAGGCAAAAGCGTCGCTACTATATTTTTTAGGCATCTTTGAAAATCTCCTCAAACTGTCCATTCGCTATCAACTGGCTCAGTTGCTCGTCCGACAAAGATAAGACATGTCGGGCCATTTTCTTGAACTGCTCCTTTTCGCCTTCACGGATATTGTCGAGTTTGTTCTTTGGGAACCCATAAACAAAGAAGGCTTTTTCTCCCTTACGGAACAAAACGATACTTCTATAACCTTTTGACTTGCCGCTCCCTGGACGGGCAATCCGTTGCTTGATAACTCCGCCACCAAGATCAGCGTCTATCTGCCCTTTTTCAGCGCGTTCCACAGCGGCCCAGAGTGCGTCATCCAAAATTTTCTCTTTGCTGGCAAAACGTCCAAACCACGAGTTTTTGTAAACTTTCAAATTTCCCCCTCCAAGCACAACAACAATATCACACATAGTGTTATACGTCAAAAACAGTTTCTTCCCTCACATTAAATCCAACCTTTTTCTTCCTTACCTTCTTAACCATTGATTTCACTGACTTGCTAAAGCAATAAAGCAGGAGCGTCCCGTAAGCTTTTTTAAGCAGTTAATCACTGGAGAAATAATTGCATTAAAAGCGTATAGGGCTGGTTTCGATTGCTTTAAGAACATGTGAAGGTTCGACCTTCGTGGATGAGCAGTGGTTGGGGGAATTATAGTTGTCGCTGGTCACATGTTGATGTTCCAGCGTAATGCCAGATTCAGCAATGGCAACTTCTTGACCCTGTAGTTATATTCATACAGCTTCTTGCCATCCATCCGTTCCACCTTGGCCAGGCCCATAAAATCAGCGAAGTTTACCAGGGTACGCAGGGTATAACATGAGCGGAATGCCCAATCAGGAGGAGAATCAGGATAGTGCTCTACCTCGTCAAGGACGGCAGGAAACGCTTGCAGGAAATTGTCTTCATAAAAAGCTGCAGGGTGCCAATCGTCACCATAGCGATTTATCAGAAATAAAGAAAAGAGGAAGGCATGCTGGATAAAAGGGGCCTCGGCGTATCCATCACGGTATCCCCAGTTAAACTGTTCAGCATAAACCTTTAATAACCGGGGATAGATCGACTGCAAACCGTCAGCAGAGAGAAGGCGACGACATTCGCGGCTGAGGATAAAACGGCCCTTATACTTGCGGATCAAACCGGCCAGTTCAGCCACTACACGAGTAACATGCAGTTCAAGAAAATCCTCTTCTTTGTTGACGTTGCCAAATCTTGTGTACCGTTGATAGGTTTCCTCATCCCAGTAAGCAAGAGCAGCCTCCCGGCAGAAGTTTCGCGGCAAATTCCCCTTGGCGGTCGGCTTCAAGCCTTTTCACCAATTGCTTCTACCAGCAAAGTTAATAGAGACAGGATAGGCGCGTTTGGCAAGCTTTCAAGCTTTTCCTGGAAGTTAACCAAATGCGGTGACGTTAAGGGGAAATTAAGGACGTGGTGCATCTGTTCAGGCGACAAGCCATGAAAATCATCAGAAGGCTTCTGATTGCGCTGCCCCATGAAATTATCAGCAAAGGCTTGAGCCTCTTCCAAAGAGTTAAATTCATGCCCGCCCATCGCTTGCTGTAATTCAGCAGACACACCCGCAGCGGTATTCCGAGGAGTGGCTTGTTCTTGCTCTAAACAACACTTTTTGTATTTCTTGCCGCTACCACAAGGGCATGGTTCGTTACGACCTGTCTGTGCCATTACTTTGGACCTTTTCTTTGTCGGGTTGCGATAAACACAATCAGAGATTAACAGTTAAGGGCTTGATTTTAGCATCAAAAGTGAGCTCTTAAGCCCTGAAAAGGTAACTTTTTAGTGATTATTTCTTTTGATTACAGATGTTTGGCTTGGTCCGCCCCCCCATGCACCCCTCGTGCGAGAGACCCCGAGATATCGCTAAGGATTAAATGGTTAAGGGGCTGTTTTTGGTATCAAAAATGAGGCTTTAAGGCTTCAAAAGCTGATTTATGATGGTTATTCCTTTTGATTACGAGTGGTTAGCTTGGTCCGACCCCAATGGGATCGAACCCGTGTTCCAGCATTAGAATAGGTATTATGTCCCCCGATTCGGTATAATGACCTTAATCTCCCAGACTCAAGATTTACATAAAAAGGGACACTTCTAGGTAGTGTCCCCCTGTCCGTCTCATGCTTTGTTTGCGTTTTGACAAGCCCACGACCAAAGGTGTCATTATTTTGAAACAATTTAAAGTTGGATTGGCTCTTGGCGGCGGTGCGGCACGGGCTTTCTCCCACATCGGTGTTCTTGACGGGCTCAAGAAGCACGGCATCCCCATCGATATTGTCACCGGCACCAGCATGGGTGCGATTATCGGCGCCATGTATGTTACGCAACCCGACGTGGCTGCGATCAAGGCACGCTTTAAAGCCTATATCGACAGTGATGAATTCGACGAATCAGGGTTCAATTTCTTCAAGGAGCTTGATTCACATGACGATGGGTTTCTGGCAGAGATGGGTCGTTTGGCGCGGCGTGGCGTGTTTAATGCCCTGATGGTCACCAAGACCGCCCTAGTCAACGAGAAAACCGCAGCGAGCAGTTATGCTTACCTGATTGACGATTTAAGCTTCGAACAAACCCGCGTCCCCTTCGCTGCAGTCGCCCTTGACCTGAAGAGCGGCGGACCGGTCGTTCTCAAACAGGGGCGGCTGCGCGATTCCATCGCCGCCTCCTGCGCCATGCCGGGGATCCTCAATCCGGTCAAGCTCGCAGACCGGTTGTTGGTCGATGGCGGCTGGGCCGAAACTGTTCCGGTCAGAGCTGCCCATGAGCTCGGCGCCGATTTTGTTATCGCCGTCGACGTGGGTGATTCTCTCAGGTCCTTCGACGAACCGCGCAACGCTCTCGATGTTATCGCCCGTGCAGATGCCCTGGCGCGAATCGCCCTTAACAAAGAACAGCTCAAGGCCGCCGATGCCATCCTCTCCCCACAAAATGCGGTAACTCACTGGGCCGACTTCTCTACCTTTGAACAGGCAATTGAACGCGGTGAAGAAGAAGTAGATCGGCAGATTGTTGCTGTGCAACGCGCGATCAAAAAGGCGCATTGGCAGAAGTGGTTTAGCTGGGGCGGCTGACGTCGCCATCATTTGTATTTGTTCAAAGAGTTTACATTATGCGGACACTTAAAAGGAGTTTACATTATGCGGGACACTTAAAAGGGACACTTATTTTTAAGTGTCCCCGGACCATTAACCGATTAACCGATATGTTATGTTCTAAGTGGTATTGACAGTCGCCAAAGAGGCGATAAATTGTTATTAGACAGTGACGAAATAAGCCAGCATGGAGCACGTAAAAACCTGAGGGCGACCCATGGCAGCACCTAACGGAACCGCCAGACAGCCCAGACAGGACCTGAATCAAGCAGAACTACTTTAATTGGTAGCAGATGCGGCAACTGTTGAGCAATGCAGTCGGTTCAGGGAAGCCCAGCGGTAATTTTTCGTCACTGTTGTTTTTAGCGTAACAGAACTTGAGAGAGGCGACCGAATGGTCGCCTTTTAAAATGGGGGCACTCTATTTTGGGTGTTCCTGCTCTACCGTGTTCGGGGAAACTGGTGACACATACGGTGTGTGTCACCGAATTCCGACTCAATGTTCCGCTAAGGATTAAATGGTTAAGGGGCTGGTTTTGGCATCAAAAATGGGGTTTAAGGTCTAAAAGAGTTGGTTTTTGATGGTTATTTCTTTAAATTACGGGTGGTTAGCTTGGTCCGACCCCCATCGCCGCGCCATGCCTGGCGCACAAATAAAAAGGGACACTTCCGGAAGTGTCCCTCATGCCTTAAATAACAATATCAATCAGTTAGTCTGGTCCGACACGGCAGTCTATTGAGTGTCCCAAACTCTTGGAATCCCTGGATGGAACTAAGGTCAGGATTTAAACTCATCAATCCAACCCTTATGAGACAAAACATCAACGGCGAGGGCAATCTGACGAGGAGAGAACTGCCTCTTTCGATCATTCCAATCATGGAATTTTGTCACTACATCATTCATCGAACAAACAGATTCTTGCTTGGCAATCCAGTGTACTGTGGCCAAAAGTTCAAGACCGAACGGTGACTCAAAACCACCAACAAGTTCTGCGACTTTGTTGAAACGATTACGGGTTTCCGCGTGGCTTTCTAGGAAGGCATTCGCATCTTCTATGGCACCGGGAACCAGTTTCAATTGTTTATCGGGCGCGTCACCACCATCGGCATAACCTGAGACTAGGTGACCTTCAACTGCGTTTAGAACATGGCGGAGGTTTTCCGCATAAGGACCGTAAGGTGCTTTCTGAAATTTGAGTCTTAGAGGTTCACCAGCATCTTGCATGAAATACATGAGTTTGTGTACTTCTAACAACGTCACAAAAGGATCAAGCAGACCACCGAGATAGCGATGCATCAATTCAACGAGAGCTGCCCTACCTGGTGTCATTTTGGGAACATCTCGGTTGTGAACCATCTCGTTGGCTTCAGGCGCACCCATAGGCTCATATATAATGATCTGTACATCGTCCAGGCCAGAAAGTTGTGACTCAATTTTAGTCTTAACCGAAGGCCAGTCCAACCCACCTAGGCCGCTACCAAGTGGTGGGATGGCGATCGAACGGATATTCTTTTTAGCAATGACTTCTTTAAGAGCTGTGAGACCTGACTCGATATCTTCAATACGGCTCTTACCACGCCAGTGTCGTTTAGTCGGAAAATTGATAATATAACGCGGATTGGTAAGTTGTCCGGTTTCAAAAACGAACATCCTTCCAGGCTGAACCTCATCACCCTTGCAAGCAATCGTATAAGCCTTATAGTTCTCGGGGAAAGCTTTCTTAAACTGAAGAGCAATACCGCGCCCCATAACCCCAACACAATTCACTGTATTAATGATGGCTTCGGCGTCTTCAGCTAGAATATCGCCTGTTTTGTAGTTAATCATACCAGCCTCTCTCATATCAATAATACCAGTTAGTTTTGATTTCAACAGGTGGAATATGCGTTGCCGTTTGTAATGCCACACTGACTTGCTGGTGGATCTCTGCCGAATTCACGCCAATACGTGACACTAGTTCCCACGGGAAAGAATGTTCTATAAGAAATTCAGCCTGTTTACCTTCCTTTACTGCTGGTGAAACGCCATTCCCACTCCATTTGTTTGCCTGAACCGCATTCCAGTTAATCTCATCCAATTGTGTCAGGTCACATCGGTCTTCAAAATAGCGGGCACCTGCATTTGAAAGGGTAAATGCCCAACGCTTTTGATTCTGATTAGCCCAGGCAACGGTTTGCAGTAGATCTGCCTCAAGATGGATGATCGGCCCTTGACCGCCACGATAAGTTAAATCAGGGTGGTTCGCTTGGTGGAGGAGGTAAAGCATGATAGAACGTGGACAGAGATAGAAAGGAGTACAACCGCCAACATACAATTGTGGATGGCTGGTCAAAGTCAATTCATTAAGCCGTCGCTGCTTAATGCCATTCATGCCAATCGTTGTTCCAAGCGGATTACGACGAATAACCTCCGCATCGGACCATATGGCACCATCTGCAAGGATTGAGGACAAGCGGTCAACATGAACGATGTGGTAAATCTTTGGATTAGCAGGCACAGACATTAGTTAACCCACCCTCACTTATTCAATATCCAGACATCACACTATGGCATCATAGTAGAAATCGGTTCACCTTTCCATAATTTTCCAGCGGGATCAGAATCACACATCACATCTTAACCTGACGTATCCCCGATCTTCTGGAATTGCCTTAAAATCCATTTTACCCCTAAAAACATACCTCTAAGGCCTTTTAATGGCCATATTTTCATGGTTTATCGAACAATATCATACAGTTAGTCGGGTCCGACCCCAGTTACGACTGCCGGAAGCATTGTAACTGGTGACACACACCGTGTGTGTCACCGAAATTTAGGATAACACCTCAACAAGAAAAGCAACAATTGCGAAATCACCAGCGGCAGCCTCTTCCTCCGGAATTACAATTTCATCGTAATCAGGATTTTCCGGTCTTAAAACAATACTCTCGTGAACCCATTCCGAGTCAGGATCAATTCGTTTCTTGCTATGGTAGCGCTTCACGGTGAAAGACGCGCCTGATTCTTCATCTATCCGGCCACCATGCCGAGCTAAAACCACCCTTCCCTGGCGCGTACCAGCAACATTCCGGGTGAACAGACAATAACTACCAGCCGGGATTATGGGTTCCATAGATTTACCCTGAACCTGGGCTACAAACATGGAGACATCAAACGATGCACGTCCGGTCAAACCTGCCATTCCCAGCCAACTTTCTGGTTCCAGGGGCAATGAAGATTCAAGGAAAGAACCAGCGGCTATCGCCAGCGAATAAAACGGAATCACATCGGAGAAACGATCTGCTTCCGCTGGGTTGTCAATAAAGTTAAATTTGAACTTTGTTGCCTCACTCTTTTTCGGCTGTTCATCATTTTTCGATGGCAAGAGGAAACTATAATCCTGCTCTTCGAGCGATATATCAATTTGGCTGAAATATTTCTGAAGATCTTCGACCATCTGCGTTCTGATGGATTGATAATCCTCTTTAGTCAGCTGTTCCTGCAACACAGAATCAATGGCAATATAATTCAGATCCCGACAATGGTGGAAAAATCTTTTTCGCTCGAATTTCTCAAAAGGATTCCGGAGTAAATTGGCTTGAAGTTCAGCGCTATCAGCCAGAAAATCATCGCGACTGTAAGGGCTTTTCTTTTTTTCACAGCGACCGACTCTCTGGTAAATCTTAAGATAAAACCGCTGATAAAGATCCAGCACCTCTGGTAAACTTGCCTCGCCTCGGCGGTTTCTGTTTTTGAAAAAAGCCAGCAGAAAAATAATCTTATAGGAGAAAGTGTAGTCCCGCTTCTCAAGAAATTCCATAAAGTCATGGCGGCGTGTCTCTGCGGTATGAGCTGACAAACCCTTCGCGGCGCGTATAGCTTCAACCTTTTCGGGATCGAAAAAATGCAAGGTAGACCGACCGAATGGATGGGAGTAATCAGGGGCAATAGATTTGTTTTTCAGCCACGCCTTAACACTCCCGGTGGAGACAAAAAGCTCCCGGGCCAACTGTTCCTCGTTGAGGAAATCACCATACAAGCTATCAAAGGTCAGGATATCTATCGGTTCAATACGGCGAATATCTTCGTATAGACCGTCCAGTGTAATAATCTCGTCCTGAGGGGAAGTGGCCTCCGTCATGATGAGGTCGGCAAATGGACAATAGGTTCGAACGCCAAGCAGTGCATGCAGAGACATAGGGACAAGTTTGGCTCCATAATTATCCACAACATCGAGCACATAGAGAGCTTCTTTACCAGAATAATGACGCAGCCCGCGTCCCAATTGCTGAGTGTACAGAACCTTGGAAAAGGTCGGCCTGGCCATTACCAGAATCTGCGTCTGAGGCGCATCCCAGCCTTCAGTCAGCAGATCACAGGCACACAGGAAACGGACTTCACCTGTCGTATATTTTTGCTGAGCAGCATCAGCATGTCGTCGATCCTTACCGTCCCCTGCCAAAGCGGTTATGCCAGCGTTGTTAAGTGCCTCAGCCATCCTGCGAGCATGAGCAATATCGACGCAGAACACCACCCCTTGCTTATCACTGAAAGAACCGCTGAAATACTTGTTGAGCATTGTAACTATGAGTTGATCACGAGAAGGGATATTCAGACTTCTCTGAAGATCGCTTTTAACATATTCACGACCATTAAAGCGTACCTCAGAAAGATCAAGATTGGACTTGATCCTGAAACATCGAATCGGTGCCACCAGACCCTTGGTAACCGCATCTGCCAGGCTTAGAGAGGACTCGTATTCGCCAAAAATTTCTTCCAGTTTTTGATTATCTAAACGCACTGGAGTGGCGGTCATACCGATGAGATGTTCAGGGTTGAAATGTTCCAGAACCCGACGCAGACCAACGGCCGCAGCATGGTGGGCCTCATCAACGACAATATAATCGAATCGACCACCTTCAACCTGGTAATAGTGTCTGTGCATAAAAGTATAGGTCTGCACAACGACAAAAGAGCTGACAGCAGTGAATAAATCATCGCCAATATGACTACGATGCCCGGGAAGCCGCAATTTGAGACGGGCGATGATCTGGGTACGCAATTTACGACTGGGAACCAGAATCAGGGCCTTGAACGACAAATCAGCCAAAAGAAAGGATTCAATGTCCTTGATGAAAATTTCCGTCTTGCCAGTCCCCGTAGGCAAGACGACAAGAAAATTACGACGACCGTTTTTTCGTTCCTCGGCGAGCTGTCCCAGGGCATCTATCTGGTGTTCATGAAGATCAATCGTCGCAAGCTGTCGATCCAGCCTGAATTGCGGCCGTGACAGGAAAGCTGACGGATTACCAAAGAAGACCTGCAGTTCCTGTACAAACTTCTCTCGATCAGCCATGCCACGCAGCGACCAGCGAAAAGTTTTGAAACCGTCTGCTGCAAGTGAATTTTGTTTGAACAACTGGGATCTATATCTCTTCGGACCAATCGCCGCTGGATGATGAAAGGATTCACCATTCAGTTCGATGGCAATTTTGCCATCTTTTGCAAACAAGACATAATCGACAAATCGACGTTTACCCTCACAATCATAATAGGGGAACTCGCGGGCAAGAGAACCACGAAAAGAGTCTCCGAAGGCTGCTATGAAACCGTCTTCAAAGGTTGATTCCGGGCGTGTAGGATCAATATCCTGTTCTGTCCGATTGCGACCAAAGTGTTTTATCGCCTCAACTTCTTCACCACCATCAAGAAAGAACTGTATCTCTTTCAGGAGTTTATCCAGCGGTTCATCAGGATCATAAAGGAAGCGGAAGAGTCGATCATAGTGATGAACCAGATAATTCTGGGTGCTGGTGTAGTCGACATATTGGTATTCGGCAAGACTGCATATTCCCACATCAATGATGATGCAGGTTCCTTTGCCATCCGCATAGATATAGCCGGAGTCAACGGTTCTGACATGGGAAAACCCTTGCGGGGCCAGGAGATTGCGTAAGTCGTGATCAACGACTGTCATTGCTTTCTCCAGAGCTGAGCTGATAACCGAGCCAGACATCCGATGATCTCAGCTTTGATACTTGACGGGAAAAATCTTTCACCTTGAATTGAAGCTTGCGAAATATTGCTTCCAGCTGCTCTTGAGACCAAAGGGTAAACACCCGGCCATCATCAGCGACACGTTCCCCCGTGCCCTCTTTAAGGGTGAGATAGATCAAACCATCCGCAGCTAAAGCTCCACTGATCCGTTGCAGGACTTCTGGCAAAAGGGATCTCTCAACATGAACCAGAGCGCCAACTAGGAGAAGAGCGTCAAAGGAAAGATTGGCAAAATTGAAGATGAGGAAATCACCTTCGATCACCGGGCAACCAGAGAATTCTTGTGCCATGGCAGCCAGACTTGGGGAGCGTTCTAACCCGGTAGGGTTGAACCCTCGGGTTGCAAGCCACCTCAAGTCACGCCCGGAACCACAACCAATATCCATGATGGATGCGCCGGGTTGCAGTTCTTTTGATAATGGCAGAAGAAAAGGTGTCGCATCAATTCGCGCTGTGGAATCGAAATACTCTTTGGCATTTGTTTGGTAAAAATCGACCATAGGCTTATTGATAATAGCTCGACGTTCCCGATTTTCTTCCATAGGCCTCTCCACTACATCTCTGCATTAGGATGCAATCCAGACCAAACAACCTCCAACACAGGCACTTCCCAGCTATCAACCTTGAGTAGTTTACTGTAATCAGAATCTTTCGAATCATCTGACCGGCGTTCAATCATTGCAATGACCCTGATGCTCTCAATGTTTTGAAGAGAGGACGACCATCGGTCCTTGGCTTCCTTTGACAACACAGCAACAGGATGCCCGGCCGAGTTGCAGACTTCCAATTTAGAGTCAGAACTCTTGAGTTGCACAAGGTCACCGACCCCTATTTTGCCAAGATGATGATGAACCGTCATGGACGAGGGCATACGACCGGCGTAATCAAGATAAACATCTCTCAGTCCAATGGTGTCGTAGCGTCGCTGTAACACAGAGGCTGGTATCGGCTTCTGAATTTGTGGAGTCAGGGTCACTAACTGATCACCGGAAAGTTTGTTTTCTAATACATCAGAATACGGGTTAGGTTCATCATCACGTTGAAACAGAGTCAGAGTCAGCTTGGCCCTGGTCATGGCAACGTAATAAGCCCGACGTTCTTCCTCTTCCTCCCCTTTTTTCGCAGTCCAATTACCACCGGCAACAAAGACATGATCAAACTCAGTCCCCTTGGCGGCATGAACGGTACTCAGGAAAACACCTCGACCAATAAACCGGTCACGCTTTTGCTCAACCAAATCTTCCCACAGTGAATCAATGGCCTGTTTTACCGGAAGCTCAGAATTCCCGGTTTCGACATGCCATGATTGCAGGCAAGCAGACAGCAAGCTCCACCAGGTGTTTTGCGATAGGGTTTTTGTTCCAGCCACCTCGGAGAGCAAGGTTTCAAGATCACTGGCACGCCTCAGCTCATTTCGTAATGGCTCCAGAGCAGCAAAGAACTGCCGGATTTCACGCACCCTGCCGATCGGTAAGCTCAAGTCTTGACGCACATAAGCAACAGGTATCTCGGCGTATTCAAGAGCGGCACGAATCGTTGCTAGTTCTTCGTGTCTGCGGGCTAAAACCGCACAGTCGGACCAATTCAGTGACGGGTCACACTTTTTCAACTTTTCGAGTTGAGCTAGCAGAACATTCGCCTGGGAATTGTAGTCAGCAACCTTAAGAATCTGGGCTCGCCCCTTGGTGAAAGGGTCAAGGTGCGTCCAATCCCCCCCAGGTTCCAGACGTTCACGCCCTTTATTGATTCGGATAGGATACTCGATCTTCATCCGATCACGGTTTTGAGCAATATGAACATTACCGGCCGCAATGATATTGGCGGAAGAACGAAAGTTTTCCACGAGGTGATGGAACTTTGCTTGATAGTCCTTTTCAAATTGACGGATGAAAGCGACATTAGTGCCGCGAAAGGTATAGATGTTCTGATCATCATCCCCAACAGCCATTATGGTCAGCTTGGCATCTTCATCCTCCAGCGTTCGCCCTGCGATCGCTGAGACGAGTTCGTACTGCCGCTCATCGATGTCCTGATATTCATCAACCAGGATATGCTGGTACCCAGACAACAGCCGATCACGTAACTCATCCTGTATCATGCCTGGAAGGTCTTCTTCGCCCTTCAGTAAGCGAACGGCCTGATCAATGAGTTCGTTAAAATCGATGCCCTCATCCCCATCTGAAGTTAACCTGTCGGCAAAGGATGTCCCGGTCAAACGCATAGCAAGGCCATGGTAGGTCAACACAGTAACGCCAATCGCATCGGTACCCACCAGTTCCCAAAGTCGGTGCCGCAGTGAACTTGCTGCCTGTCGATTGAAACAAAGAATGAGAATGCCCCGGGAAGGCACTCGCTCGACTCTCAACAGATAGGCGCATCGATGCACAACCACGCGGGTTTTCCCCGATCCCGGGCCTGCCAGAATCAACATGTTTTCATTGATCGGCGCAGAGACAATGGCCATCTGAACAGGATTTTCCAGGTTATCGACAATTCTCCGGAATGAATCCTGGCTGGTCGCTCGATCGAGCACCTCTTTGCGTCCGGCGAAAAAGCGTTGAACAAAATCTCGTTTATCCATCGCAAAGTAACTTGTCACCAAGCCAATAGCCTGCTTGATTTTCTCAACACCAAGCCGGGCGTATTCATTCATTACATGAACCTGAAATATCCGCTCTTTGTAATGATGCTCCAGGGGGCTGTAATCCCCCTTAGTGTAGCGCCGTTTCTGCTCAAGCAACCGGATTGTCATCGCCTGGCGAAAGACAGCCAGCCCCTGCTGAAGGGTAATGACTTTTTGCTCATGCATGAACATCAAAGCACGCTCAATAGCTGCCAGTTCATTTTTTACCTGGCCGGAGAGGAAGAGGTCTTGTTTCAGAGCCGCAACAAGATCATCAAGAGAAAACTCGACAAGGATCTCTGCGCTAGGTGTCGTTGACTCCGGGACCTTGTCGATGATTGCCTTAAGAAGGGTTCCAGCTAGAGATGAACGTATCTGAGAAGTTTTGATTAATGCTTCCCAGTCGCGATGTAATTTGACTCGGTGATGATCGGCACTTTGATAACCCAGTTCCAAACTACCTCGCTGCCCAGCTAACCCTCTGCCATCTCCTGCCAGACTTTTCAATATGGACACCAGGAATTCTGGGACGCAGACAAACCCTTGGTCTAATAATCGCTGATTTAAACGTCGGGGTGAAAAATGGAGCCAACCCTCGGCGTCAGGGTCCTCTTCCTGAAGAAGTTTCAGTAGAGCCGTCTCCAGCTCACAGACCTTCTCCAAAGCCAGCACAGAGTGATTGCCAACCTTGTAACGAACAATAGCAGTAAGCAGTAGATCACGTTTAATCAACCCTGCTTCTGCCATGTCGTTCAGAGTTTTCAGAATACGTTGAGAGTCCGAAATTTGATGTCTAGAATTTCCCTCATCAGCTTGCTCAGGAGGATCTATGAATTCGGGCAATTCAGCTAACTCATCCGCGCTTAAGCCCTCATCAGGATCGGCATTCATCAACGCGGAAAGCACCGCCATCCAGCGCCGCTTTGTCACTATCGGTAAATCCAGTTTGGATATTTTTTCTTGGCCCTCATCCAGATTACGTACGGCCGGGCGACCTTGGAAGACTCCAGTGTTGTTATGGTTACGTTCAACGAAACCAGCGCGTTCTAACCAAGAAACGGCTGTCTTGACCTTGGTATCAGACTGATTGTCCGACTGATCAAAACCGGTTTCTACTTTATCGTTGCGAAGGATCTCTCCGGTAGTAATGACAATTTCACCATCCTTGTTCTTTTTAGCCATCCGCAGGCCCCGCAGGATCTGCGCGATGTCGCGTCGGCTTAGCTCGGAATAAGCCCCCATCTTGAACTGAGTTTCAATGTCCTTTTCGTCATAGAGCAACACGCACTCGGCAACTTTTTGATCCCGCCCTGCCCGGCCTGCCTCCTGAAGGTAATT
Source organism: Deltaproteobacteria bacterium (assembly GCA_024279915.1). Classification (GTDB taxonomy): domain Bacteria; phylum Desulfobacterota; class Desulfuromonadia; order Desulfuromonadales; family BM103; genus M0040. The sequence goes on along the minus strand of JAJRRB010000092.1, from coordinate 46,291 downwards.
CTCCAATGATCCCGGGATTTCGGCGTGGATAACTAGTCGCACGTTTTCCTTGTCAATCCCCATACCGAAGGCGTTTGTTGCACAAATCACCTGAATCTCACCAGCGATGAAATCTTCCTGGATCTTCTTTTTGATCGGTGTTTTCAATCCGGCATGAAATGCCGCAGAGGAGATGCCTTTGCGTACCAGATATTCGTTGATATCTTCAGTCTGTTTACGCGTCGCGGCATACACCACTGCCGCGCCATCAGATTCCAACCGCTCGTCAAGAAGATTGTAAACACGCTCCATTTTCTCCGCGCGGCTGACTGTCTGGACTTCGAATTGCAGATTATTGCGGTCTACCCCACCTTCGAACAGACGTAGTTCCCGGCCAAGGTTACTCTGGAAGTGGTCTACAATCTCTTCTGATACATCCTTTTTAGCCGTTGCTGTAAAGCAGGTAATCGCAGGGATTGGGACTTTCTGCTCTTTGGCAAATTCACGGATAAAACGAGCCGCGTAGAGATAGTCAGTTCTGAAGTCGTGTCCCCATTTTGAAAGACAATGCGCCTCGTCAAAGACCCAGCAACCGATCTCTCGTTGACTGATGACTTCCTTGAAGGTGCGGTTACGCAACTGCTCAGGGGAAACATAAAGAATGGCGACATCGCCGAGGCGAACCGATTCGAGAACTTGCCCACGTTCCGGCGGGGTCAACATCCCATAGAGTGCCGCAGCAAAGGGTGTTCCGGTATTCGCGACCAGATTATCAACCTGATCTTTCATCAAGGCTTGCAACGGTGAGATGACAATCGTCAAGGTGCCACGACGGTAGTTACGTACCAAAGCAGGCAATTGGAAGCAGAGGGACTTTCCCCCTCCTGTGGGAAGAATCGCCAACTGTGACTGGTCGTTCATGCCGTGACGCACAATGCCTTCCTGCAAACTTGAGCCATCGGAGGCTGATGGAGAGGGACGAAAGGCAGAGAATCCGAAATAGCGTTCCAATTGCCCGACCGGGTCGTGATTCAACTTGCAGTATTCACAACTCGGATCTTCACAGGAGACGTCTCGCAATTGCCTCAAGATTGGAACGGTCTTCTGGAATTCCTTTCTGACCCAGGGTGGCAATACAGAATTGTGGCCTGAGACTCTTAGCCAGGCGACGCAGTAAGCAAGGGCTGCGCATTCTTCAGGGTCCCAGACATATTGTTTAGCGACGGTCCTCAGCGCAGACTTACAGACTTTTCCATCTGTAACTTCAATGAGCACCCTTTGTGAATTTTCAAGCTCTACCTTCTGAGCGCCAAGGCTCTTAAACACCTCGGATAAACCTTCCCATTTCAATGAAGCTTCATCAGCATTTGCAAAACAGAACCGGTAGAAATCGAGGACTTGGGGGCTTTGTTGTTGAAGCTGCTCAAACGCCTCCCATTGATCCGCAAAAATAGAGGCGGAGAGCTGAGCATCGGCTACCGGATCATTTATTGATTGACGAACCAGCTTGTAGTCTTTGACCAGGCGGTGATAGGGGTTTTCCGGAAAAGCTAAGGGGGAAAGATAAAGTGTGTCGATGACCGGTTTTTTCAGCAATTCAAGTTGAGGGGAAACACTCTCCAGTAGTGGTAAGTCGTGGCCTAAGATATTGTGCCCAAGCACATAGGTGGCATCAGCACCAAACTGGTCAAGCTCAGACAGAGCTTCTGCAAGCTTGAATCGTCCTTGTTTTTGAAAAGTATGACTCTGAAAAACAGCACCGATTTTGAAGATTTTACCTTCAAGGGTGGTTTCGAGATCAAGAAACAGAGATTTTGAGAGAAGCTCTTGTAATTTCATTCAGCAACAAAGCCCATTTTCCACAATCAACTCATTTACACTCGTTCTCAAAAACAGATTCTCGATGATATGCCAGGAACTCAGAGTCAGGAACAAATTTCTCTGGCATTTTCATGGGTTGGCCATCATAAGCCAGCAATGCAGAATCATAAAAAGCATCACTTTTTTTCGCATATTTCCTCGAAACACAAACCGTCATATCTTCTGCAATAGTAAGCATCCCGGCATCAAAAGCCTTGTCGTGAAGCATCGATAGACAGAGCCCATTTCTCGGGTTGAGCCGGTTAGCTACATCAACACGCCACGGGACAATGTGACTGGCAACCAACAATTTAGGTACGGCTAGTCCGGTAATACAGCACTGGTCATGGTAAGCACTTAAAACCGACTTGCGGAAAAAATCCTGACCTACTCGGGTTTTGACCTGAGCAATCTTATCAACACCGGTGTAATCCAGTTCGGCCTCTTGAGGATCCTCAACTGGAGTATCTAAATCGGATGTAGCATTCTGCAATTCAAGGGCAAATTGCTCCCAGTCAGATTCCATCTCGTTCCACATAGACCTGTCGGCAGCCGATGCACCCTTCAGCCCCTTGCGACCCGTTGCAGTAATGACCGGATCGAGACTGGCGATATTGGTCAGCTTCATCGCCAGAGCGGATGGTGTCCGCCCTATCAATTCGGCATATTTGATGATCACAGGGTTGCGGGAATGCAACTTCCCAAAAGGCAGTTGACAATAGAGTTTGAAAGCCACCAATAACTGCTGTCGCGTCCATCCAACTCTAAGCATTAAAGATATCCCCCCTACTCCTAAAGAGACAGCGCCGGATAGCGGAAAACACCGCCGAGCTCCTTCTCCCGATGCCACCTAATATACTCCATCGACACCAACGGCATCCCCTGTTGCGGCGGCCTAAGAGGACGTCCATGAAGACTGCGAATCTTCTCTACAGCTTCATCACTCCCGGTAAAATCCGCCGAGACCAGAATCCTTCTGTCATCAGTGAGGCTCCAGGCACCGGCATCGAAAAGCTTGTGAAGAGTAGGCTCCATAGCCAGACCATTTTCGACTGTATCCGGCCCTTCATAAGCATGCCATTTAACGTGCGCTGCCTCACAGCCGAAATACGAACCTCCAAGAGCAGCGCGAAATCCGGTAACAGCACATCGATGCTCGTAAGCTCGTAAAACCTTCTCCCTGAATTTCGGATCACGTTTCCTGGCAAGTCCATAAGGTGCTTGCTCTTCAGCAACCATGTTCTCAGCAAAAGACGTCAGTCCGACAGCTGCAAGGATGTCATCATGAAGCGATTCCGGGAAGTGCGCATCCAGAACCATTTTAACGACAGTATCGACCAGAGTTTCACTCCGCTGCAAAGCCTTCGCAAACCTCTCGGGGAGGTGGCCAGAACTGGTTCGAAGTCCCTCCATCTGCGTAAAGCCCCCCTGCTGACGAGGAAGTTCGCTGTCACCTGAGATCTCCCACAATTGATCAGAACGAAGATGCCAATAGGGCAACTTTGGTTCATGCTGACCACTTACCGGTGGAGCATATGCGTTCAGAAGAGGACGAAGAAGGCTCTCGACCTCTGTAAAGCTCAGTTCATGCTTGCCTTGCAACAGGTTAGCAATCGCAACGAGAAGCAGAAGCGGCTTATGGGGAGCCCTGCGATCACCACTCCTGTTGACATTGATCGACCTGATCCGTTCCAGGAGCTGTTCGTTTATCGATGTGTTCATGTTGCTCAAACCATCAATACCCCGTATTCTCACCCAAAAACCCGGCATCAATTCCCATCCAACATCCGCCCTAACCCACCAAGCACCGACCCCTCACCCTTACTCGACCCACCCGCCTTCGGCGCATGAGCAATAATCCGATCGGCCAAGCGGCTGAAAGGCAAACTCTGCAGCCAAACCTTGCCATACCCGCTTAAGGTCGCCAGGAACATCCCCTCGCCACCAAACATCATGCTCTTCAAACCACCTGCTTGCTCAATGTTGTAATTCACCCCAGGCTCAAAAGCCACCAGGCAACCGGTATCAACCCGCAAGGTCTCGCCCTGCAATTGCCGCTCGATAATTGTGCCACTGGCATGCACGAAGGCCATGCCATCACCTTGCAAGCGCTGCAGGATAAAGCCCTCGCCGCCGAAAAAACCAACGCCGAAGCGACGCTGGAAAGCGATGTCGAGTTTGGTGCCGAGAGCCGCACAGAGGAAAGAATCTTTCTGGCACAGGATCTCACCGCCAAGCTTGGCTAAATCCATCGCAATAATCTTACCCGGAAAAGGCGCTGCGAACGCGACATGTCGCTTGGCCCGCCCCTGATTGGTGAAATGAGTGATGAAGAGCGACTCTCCGGTCATGGCCCGCTTGCCAGCACTGAAAAGCTTGCTCATCACGCCCTGATCAGCCTCGGCACCATCGCCCATACGCACTTCAAACTGGATGTCCTGCTCCATGTAAGTCATCGCCCCGGCCTCGGCAATCACCGTCTCACCGTGATCGAGCTCAACCTGGACCATCTGCATATCGTCGCCGATGATGGTGTAATCTACTTCGTGACAGCGCATTATTGACTCCTGATTTAAAATTTAAAGGGACCTGACTATTTGACTATTGCATGCGTAGGTACTAAATCAATCAACCAGACCTCTCAAACAAGCTCCGGCCGATTCTCCCCCAACCACCTTTCGACATCACTCAGCAACAATTGAGCTTGCGCAATACACGCCTCAAGAGAAACTCGGTCGACGTAACTGCCCAGATAATCCGCGGCATTCCTCTCTGTTATATCTCTCCATCTTTCCCTTCCAACTGTTTGATAACCCGGTCAAAATCGCTCTCGAATAGGCGGTCCTGCACAATACGGTATTTTTCAAATTCATCCTCGGCGTGGGTCTTGGCTAGCTTAGCGGTAACTTTCCCGCTGCCCAGCAGAATTTCACGGTCGTCAAATTCCAGAAACATATCTACCCTCTTGGCCCAGTCTTCCATAGTCATGGGGATTTTCCGCTTCGCTCGTTCTTCTGCCAGATCCAAGTAAGCGTTGACGATGCGTCCTAGTGACGCCAGCTCATCTTTGTCCAGATAGTTTTTGGCAATGAATACATCGGTTCTCACAATCTTGCCATCAGGGGCCTTTTCCCACGAGGTGAGTCCCATACTGGTTTTAGTGCTGTCCGCCCGCTGTATGACCAACTCGGCCGCCGTATTACCATGGATGGCGAAATGCAGCTTGTTTTGCACTTTGGCAAAGAAAGTCTTGGTGGTCGGGGCATCTTTATTGTAATCAACGCTGGTGGAATAAATATCGGTGATTTTCTGGTAAAAACGACGCTCACTGAGCCGGATCTCCCGGATCTCTTCCAACAGGCGTTCAAAATAATCCTCACCAAGGAAAGTGCCGTTTTCCATGCGCTTTTTGTCAAGCACATAACCCTTGACAGCAAACTCCCTCAGGACTTGAGTCGCCCACTGACGAAACTGGGTAGCTCGTATCGAATTGACCCGGTATCCCACTGAGATGATGGCATCGAGATTGTAGAAATCAACGTTTCTGGAGACTTCTCGCTTGCCCTCGATTTGAACTATCCGGAAATTCCGGAGAGTTGCCTTACGAGCTAACTCATCCTGTTCGTAAATGTTTTTTAGATGCTCATTAACGGTTCGCACATCTACATCAAAAAGCTGAGCCATCAACTTTTGAGACAACCAGATTGTTTCATCCTCGTACCGGGCCTCGATGCTTTGTTCGCCGTTTTGCCTGGTGAAGATCAGAAACTCAGCCGTACTATTGCGGATCAACTGCCTTCCTTTGTCTTTTTCCTGTCTTTTGGGTTTGCTCATTCAATCAGCCCCCAATCCTGGCACTATCCAAAAGCCAACACAAATACTTCATAAATACCCAATTAGCTGTATCAGAATCAACAGCAGAGTCCGTGCTGTGAACCTTGAGCTGCCCGATCTTCAACAAGTTTTGCAAAGTCATTTTCCCCTCCTGTTACAAAGATTCTCGCTTCGCCAGCAATCCGACGGATAAAGCGATCTCCCTCATGGTATTTCTGCAAAAATTCATTCTGCTCCATCACTACCGGGTTCACCTCGCGACCCAGTCGAGCATGGGTATCGGCCAAGGTTCTTACCACTGCAACAAAATCCACCGATCCCAACACGAACAAATCGATGTCACTGTCGGCATGCTCCTGGCCCTGTGCCACTGAACCGAAGACAAAGGCAAGCTTTACCTCATTGCCTAAGGGCAACAACGCCTCACTCAAAACATCGGCCAAGCCAATGGTCTTGCGGAAAATGCCGGCCAGTTCCTCGAATATCGGGCAGGTCTGGTCGGCATAATAACGCACCTGATTACCAGCCTCCTCGCGCAATAACAAACCGGTTTTTGCCAGCTGCTTCAGTTCGCGGTGCAGCGAGCCTGGGCTGATTCCGGTCAAACGGGCGATCTCACGGACGTAATAACGCTCATGTGGGCGCAACAACAGCAATGCAAGGATCTGGCGACGGTAACTACTAAACAAATGTTCGACAAGGCGGGTGCAGGTCATCATAATTCCCCTATGTCTGTTCTCAATATTGCTACGAACGTAGCATTTAAGAGAACGATATGCAACTCACTTCATCAAGTGACAGGCCCTGTTCAGATCTAAAACAAAAGGTCTGGGACAGTTCCCTTAACTGCGGGGACAGTCCCTATAAAAAAAGCCGCCCGACCGCATAACGCAGCACAGACAGCTTCAGATCTTAAAACTATTCTCCCCTGCTCTCCCCACAATATCCCCCTAAACAAAAAAGAGCACCACGCAACCTTGCGCAACACCCTCCATTGACACTCATCCTAAAGCCAGTATGGCCAATCAAATAAAAGCTAACCTAGCGAGATTACTCTTTTCAAGCAAAACAATCAATAGTGGTGGATGGGGGATGAACGAATTTTGAATTCTCAATTTTGAATTTTGAATTGAATGCATGGAAGAAGAGACTCAAGGCAAAATATTGATGGCTGAATTTACAGGGATGAAGAGGGTTAAGGGGGTGTGTCAAAGAACAAGGCATAAAGATAAAATCATTGTCGAACGCAGGTAAAGGCTGATGGACGCAGATCGGGACCAAATCTAAAATCGAAACACAAATTGGCCGCGGATAGAATCTGATCAAATCTGATCAAATCTGATAGGTCCAAAGCTTAATCTTATGGTAACGGCTTCAACCCAAAAAAGGTATAGCTTCTTTATTTTATCAGACGTTATCAGATGTTATCCGCGGCAAAAAAGGTTTTGTCTCAGCTTCTCCACGCGTAAAGGGGACAAGTCTCCTTTTGACTCTTTTATCTGAATTCCGAGCTCAGGAGACTCTACTTTGAGTGTCCTCGACAATCACTGGCTACGCCAGAACAACGGCTTCGGTGCATTTGCCAGAGAGGCACCGAGTACCACCAGAAGACCGCCGCCAAGCAGAGAAATAGAGATTGTAGGCGAACACTCCGGTCAGGCCTAACGCTGCAACAGCCAGGCTCTGACGGACATTGAGCTTCGGCAGCCTGCCCTCGCTCATCCAGACGGCAAGAAATTTCAGATAGGTTTTCAAGCAGAGCCTCGAATCGCTAAGTTAAGAACGGTTTTTATATTCGGTATATTTCTTTGCAGAGCCACGAACTTCATCGGCAGGGTATTTCTCTTCGTTCAATATCATTTTACGGTTTACAGCCTCTACTAAGTCAATCCCAAGTTTATCGGACAAACGCAAAAGATAGACAAAAACATCTGCGAGTTCGTGGCCGATTTCCTCAAGATTTTCTGCTGGAATCTGAGAGCTTTGTTCCTCGGTCAGCCACTGGAAATGCTCGACCACCTCACCACACTCAGCAATCAATGCCATGGAAAGGTTCTTGGGCGTATTATACTGGTCCCAATCCCGGTCATCGACAAACTTACGTATTTTCAGTTTTAACTCGTCTAACTCAGACATAAAATTTCCCTTTTTCTGTATATATGCCAGGAAACCGGCAAGAAGCACCGCAACCACACAGCCTCAGGGCTTGGCACGCTCATACTGCACCGGCCAGGGGTAATCAACCTTGAGTTCACCGGCAGCATGAATCGGCCAGTAAGGATCGCGCAGCAGCTCGCGGGCCAGCAGCACCACGTCGGCACAACCGGTGGCAATGATCTGCTCGGCCTGGACCGCGGCAGTGATCAGACCGACAGCTCCGGTGGCGATGCCAACATCATTGCGGATCGCAGCCGCAAACGGTGTCTGGAAGCCCGGTGCGGCGGGAATAACGGCATCAGGAACCAGACCGCCCGTGGAGCAATCAACCAGATCTACACCAAGCGCTTTGAAATGTCGGCACAACTCCAGAGACTGGGTGAGATCCCAGCCGCCGTCGACCCAGTCGGTCGCTGAAAGACGCACCATGACCGGAAGATCCTCAGGCCAGACCGCTCGTACCCGGCGCACAACCTCGAGGGGCAGGCGCATACGGTTTCCCAGGCTGCCACCGTAACGATCGCTGCGCCGGTTGCTGAGCGGCGACAGGAACTGGTGCAGCAGGTAGCCGTGCGCCATGTGCACCTCAACTACCTTAAAACCAGCCTGCAAGGCACGACGTGCCGCGGCCTCAAATTGTACAACGATGAGTTCCAGGTCGGTGGAGCCCATCTCGCGCGGCTGAGGCGAACCCGGTCCAAAGGCTAACGGGCTAGGCGCGGTCGGCTGCCAACCGCCAGCTTCTTCCTTCGCAGCGGCGCCACCCTGCCAGGGCGGTAGCACTGAAGCTTTGCGGCCGGCGTGCGCCAACTGGACAGCAGGCACAGCGCCCTGCTCGGCGATAAAAGCAACGATCGGCGCAAACGCCTCGGCCTGGGCATCGTTCCAGAGCCCGCAGTCACTCAGGCTGATGCGCCCTTCCGGTTCCACCGCGGTCGCTTCGACGATCACCATGGCGGCGCCGCCAACGGCTCGGCTGCCGAGGTGGACCATGTGCCAATTGTTGGGCAGGCCGTCGTGGCAGGAATACTGGCACATCGGCGCGACGAAGATACGGTTGCGCAGCGTCAATGAGCGCATTTGCAAAGAAGTGAAGAGCTGACTCATTTGGACCTCCTTGAATCGAGGGACGCGGGACAGATACAAAGAGTCCACACTTAAAAAGCACAGCACCCTCCATTCGACTCATAGTAAATGGCAGAAACGCGTCTGCCAAATCAATATAACTATTTGAAAATAATACCCCATATCAGATTCGTCAAGGTGAATCTGGGACGTGGAGAGCTTCAGCGGATTCTCTCCATTAGCAAAACAATCAAACGGCCATGCGACATATTTTGTCACGTACCCATTACATAAATAAATGGCAGCATCAAATATGTGTTAACGCGAAAGGATAGAAAAGGAAGGTGCTTATGCAATCACAATGGGAATCATTCATAGAAACGTTTTTGAACACGGCCTCCGGGTTTGCCATCTCCTGGCTGTTAACAATCTGGGTCCTCCCCCTTTATGGTTTTGGCGTGACAGCCAGCCAAGGTTTTCAGATCACATGCATTTTCACAGTGATCTCAATCCTGCGTTCATACTTATGGCGACGTACGTTCAACCTGATTGCTTTAAGGCGCTGACGGGCTTTGCCAGTGCAACTCCAAGGCTATTTACAGGGATGAAGGGGATTAAGGGGATGTGTCAAAGAACAAGGCATAAAGATAAAATCGAAAAACAAATTGGCCGCGGATAGAATCTGATCAAATCTGATAGGTCCAAAGCTTAATCTTTATGGTAACGGCTTGAACCCAAAAAAGGTATAGCTTCTGTATTTTATCAGACGTTAACAGATGTTATCCGCGGCAAAAAAGGTTTTGTCTCAGCTTCTCCTCAGGTTCGGGGGACATCCCACTTAATTACACAACGTTCAATGATGTAGGTCGACTCCAGAACTCCAAACTACCACGGGAACCTTTTATTTCACTTCAGGAATGCTACTCCAACGTGTTGTATATGCAGGAGAAACATTAGCCTGCCTCATAAACCAATCCTTTTGCGGCCGTTGGCCACCAAACCATATATTGCCCTGACCACCGTGGTTAATGGTGTCGATCACCTTCATTAAAGCTTCATTCTCTGAACGGCCTTTTTGACTGTCGAAGAGGCTGAGCTGAACATCATCAGGAGAGCAGAAGTCCCCCAACATGACCCCTGCTTTGGCATAGCGATAGCCGTCTCGCCAAACCATGTCGAACAGCCTGATTGCCAGATCCAGGATCTTGCGCGTATCAGAGCTTGGCTGGGTAAGCGTGCCTGTCGCCGTATTGGAGTAGTTAGGTCCCGTCTTATCGAAGGGGCTGGTGCGGATAAAAACGTTCACCATCATGGCCAGTTGCTTATCTCGACGCAGCTTTTCGGTTGCCCTTGCTACAAACTCACACACGGTCTCCTTAAGGTCGGTGTATTGCGTCAGCTTCTCACCGAACGATCGAGAACACATGATTTGTTGTCTGGGCTGCCATGTCTCGTCGAGCTCAAGACAGCTTTCTCCGTTCAATTCGCTAATGGTCCTCTCCAAGACCACAGAGTAGCGTTGACGGGCTCGACAAGGCTCCATCTGGGCCAAACGCAAGGCCGTGTCAACACCGCTACTGTGCAGACTTTCGGTCAATTTACGCCCAACGCCCCAGACCTCGGAGACGGGTGTGATCTCCAGCAGACGCTTTTGACGTTCCGGAGCGGTGAGATCAACAACGCCTTGGGTTGCCTTGAACTTTTTGGCCGCATTATTAGCCAGTTTGGAGAGGGTCTTGGTTGGTGCGATACCGACACAAACAGGGACGCCAACATGTTGCATGACGATGGACCGGATCAATTGGCCATGATCGCTCAAGGCACGGATACCGGACACATCCAAAAAGGCTTCATCGATTGAATACACTTCGACATTGGGGCTGAATTGCTCAAGCGTTTGCATGACCCGGGCAGAGATGTCGCCGTAGAGAGTGTAGTTGGAGGAAAAAACCTGAATGCCGTACCTGTCTATCTCTTCTTTTGCTTTAAAGAGAGGTGTACCCATCTTGATCCCCAGGTCCTTGACCTCCTGGCTGCGCGCAACGATGCAGCCATCGTTGTTTGAGAGAACCACAAGCGGGGTGTTTTTTAAGTCTGGACGAAACAACCGTTCGCAGCTTGCATAGAAATTATTGCAATCAACCAGGGCAAACGTAGTGCTCATGATTTACGGAGGCTATGTATCACATTGGTTGCGACGCCGAAAATTTCCAGATCTGCTTCCTCAGGGATAACGATCGGAGCATGCTGACTGTTCATGGGGACCAGTCTTGTTTGCGGCTTCGTCTCCAACCGTTTGACGGTTAACTCACCGTTCACAGCAGCAATCACTATGTCGCCGTGAGACGCGTCAATCGACCGATCTATAACCAGAACATCGCCGGGAAAGATGCCTGCATCAATCATAGAATCACCCTGTGCTCGCACAAAATAGGTGGCGGCAGGCTTCTGAATACAAAGTTCATTCAGATCCAGTTTGCGTTCACAATAATCTGTTGCCGGGCTGGGAAAGCCTGCTGAAACGGCGTCAGAAAATAACGGGATACCAAGCTGTTCAAATTCACCGCTCTCACCGATACTTGCAACCATCAATAAGTTTCCTTTTCTCAACAAAGATTGCCCTGGTATTGATCAAGACCGTTTCTCACAGTCAGATTAACCGACAGCTTTCGTTCCAGGGCATACCTGAGTCAATAGTTACCATAAAGTAACAGAGCAAAGAAATGAGTGCTACATTTATCGGTTACACAATAATGTTTTTCATGTAAACGGTGACACACATGTAAACGGTGACACACATGGTATGTGTCACCGGATTCCAGTGGTTTTAAATAATTGTCATTTGGGTCCTAGATGTCTATGTTTGCAATTTAGAGATGTTGTATAATGTAAGTGTGGAGTCAGCGGCTGGATTGCTGGCAGCACAAAGGGGGTTGCCTATCGAAACAGACTCTGATTATTGGACAGTTTGCGACAGACGTGGGCAACGCGAGGTTGCCTGCCAAGCCCGTGATAAGGGCGCAAGGAAAATGTATTGAGAAGGCCCGGCAACAAGTGCGGGCTTTTCACTGTTTAGGGGCCAAAGCCTGGGGACCGCATGAGTATTATGCCCCCCCCCCTCTTCTGAGTCCGGTCTTTTCTAAAGGTGGGTCAAATTGCAACATTGCAAGCCTGCCCCCGGCTCTTTAAATGACCTCTACCAGCCTCTCCAATAAAATATCTTCTAGATTCCGCCGACTATCAACTACTGTCAGAACGTAAACTTGCTCAGCCTCAATTCGGTAAATCAAACGCCATGGCGCAACAACCTTCTCCCTGTAAGCGTATATCCCCTGCGAAGCCAGCTCAGGGACAACTCGCCCACGCTTTGGAAATTCTTTCAGTGCTTCCGCTTGTTTTTTGATTCGCGCAAGTACGTTCAATGCATCAATGACACTGTCATTAGCGATGTATTCAACAATTCTCGCCAAATCTTGATCAGCTGACTCCGCCCAGTCAACGGCAAAGTTTTTCACCTTACTCACAGGGTTTCATCCTCTGGCACAAACGGTTCTCAAGGTCGGCAAAGACATGGTCCTGACTTTTAGTTTTCCCAGAACGAACATCCTCTTCGCCAAGAGCGATCAATTTCAACAAACCGATTGTCGAACGCATCTGTTCATAACTTTTTGGATCTTGCAACACTGCACGAGTTTTACCCTTTTGAGGTATGTAGACTGGGCGTTGAGATTCATTGATCTGAGAAAGTAAGCTGGCAGTGTTGCTCTTCAGGTAGGTAACGGGGCGAATGTCTTTTTTTGCGTCCATAATTTCCTCCAGTCCTTTTAAGGTACCTTAAAGAGTTCGCGAAGACAAGGGAAGGTATGGATGTCCCGATTCCCTGGAATTTAACAACGGCATTATCGCCAGATAATCGACGGAGCTTTGCGTTCAGGCATACGATGATAAAGAAACTTCGGGTAGCCGATCATCATCGCACCACAACACTGATGCCCTTCAGGTAAGCCCAGAGCCTTCTGCATCGGCGGGAAGGTGCTCACGGCGGCGTTAAAATAGCCGGCCCAACAGCCACCAAGCTTCATGCCGGTTGCAGCCAGCTCCAGGTACGTCAAAGCGATCGTGCAGCTGGTTTGGGCCATATGGTCCTCTTTGGGTGCGTGAGCAATGACAAGAGCCGGGGCGCCACGCAAAACAACGTCCTCACCCTCCTCCATCCTTTCAAGTGCTTTATCAATATGAAACGACAAGGCAAACTCTTTCATGTTAGCCAACATCCAACGCATCCACTGGCCGACAATCAGGCCCAGGTTGCTCAATTCGTCACGATCACTCAGTACCAGCCATTCGACACTTTGGCTGTTGTGCCCGGTCGGCGCATAGCGAGCCACTTCAATCAGCTTTTGCAAGGTTTCCTGAGACACAGTTTTATCGCGGTAGTTTCGGATCGAGCGGCGGCTCCGTAAGAACTGCTCGCTCTGTTCAGCAGACAGAAACAGCTCTGATTGAACTTTCGGGCAGTCATCCAATGGCATCTCGGCATGCAGCAAACTACTGGTCGGACAAACCGCAACGCAATGTCCGCAGCGGATACAAAGCTCTTCAGCCTCGGCAATCGGGGTTGGGTATTCGCCCTCGGTGAAGTTGATCAGTTTTGCGGGGCAAATGGCGCTGCAGATGCCATCCTTGTTGCAGGTTTGCTGGTTAACTTCGATGAAATTCATGGGTTGGCTCCTTAAGGTTTCGATATATCGTGGAGGGACACGACAGGCAGTGTCCCCGACACCAAACAATTCATAAAATCAGTGGGGCAACTATTGCAACATCTGAACCTGTGTATAGGCCAAAAAACCCGCGAGTAGAATGACGACGATGAAGATGATAAACATAACCTGCTTTGGCATTACTTCTCCCCTTCTAAGAATTGGATAGAGCATACCGGTAGGACATACCGTATGTGTCACTGGATTCCTTAGTTCAACCTTTTCTTATCAATCCTGCATCGCATTGATAAGTTGGCCGAAAGCCTCAACCTGGTCCCAATCGGTATAATCCACCACCGTATCGGGTGCGGTTGGACCTTTGGTCATCCACATGATCAAGCGAATCATCTGACGGTCAAGATAGCGACACCCCGGATAATCAAGGTTGCCGCCAAAGACTGCCAACTGCTTAGGCCGCCATGCAATCTTACCCAGAAACTTCTTTAAGTATGGGTTGGTATCAGGCTGACTTTTCTCAGGTTTACGGGCAACAACGTTGACCGAAAAAAGGCGTTAGGTTTGCTGTCTAGAAGCTGCTGATGCTCTTTAACAAAGTTGTAGATCAGCTTGCTGTGTTTGCCATAGCGGACACTAGCCCCGACAACAATCTTGTCAAATTGTGTCAGATCGGGGTGAGGTTCATCGATCTTCAGCAACTGCACCTGGCTGCCCTGCCCTTCGATGACCTGCTGCAGGCGCTCGCAAATTTTCCGGGTGTGGCCGTCGGTGGTTGCATAAACAATCAGAATTTCATTCATAGGTATTTCCATATCGGTGCAAGTATAAAGGGGTCACTACTATATAAAGGGGTCATAGAGGTGTCTACCATCGAATTTCGTAGATGACGGGGCCCCCTATCGGGACACCCAAAAATGAGTGTCCCCAGCTCCTCTCTTGTAAAATATTAATAATTGTAATTCTCAAAAAATCGTTTAATCTGTATGGAATGTCAACCTTATTCATCACTGGGAGGATTCAATGAAACTGACGAAAATTTTCTTTTGTTTAATGGTCATGCTGTGTCTCGCCGTTGGTCCGGTTCTCGCGGCACAACATGTGGTTGGGTTAGGCGTCGGTTTTGCTCCTGACTACGAAGGTTCGGACGAATACGAAGGTGTCCCGATACTTATACTGAAAGGCAAATACGACAGCGGTCGCTCTTTTTCGCTGGTAGGGAGGAACCTGAAGGTCAACCTGCTGGCCAGCAAAACCTTCAGCCTGGGGCCTGTTCTGAATTATCGTGCAGGACGCGATGATGTCGAGAATAATCGGGTCGACAGGATGAAGAACATTGACGATGCCGTCGAAGCCGGCCTCTTTGGCATCTACAAAGTCAACAACTGGGCTTTCGGCCTGGAATGGCTATTTGATGTCTCCGATGAGCACGATGGCTCAGTCGGTCAGGCCACTGTCGGTTACAACTGGAAAGTCAGCGATAGGTTGACAGTCGTCCCGGTATTTTTTGCGACCTATGCCTCTACTGACTACATGGCCACCTACTTTTCTGTCACCAACAAGAACATGGGAACCAGCGGCCTTCCCAACTACAGGGCAGACTCCGGCTTGAAAGATGTCGGCGCAACAGTCGTCGTTCACTATACCCCATGGAAAAAATGGGGGATTGCGGGAGTTATGTCCTACAAAACACTTTTAAGCGACGCTAAAGACAGCCCGATTGTCGATGACGAAGGGGATAAAGGGCAGGCATTCTTAGGTCTGATGGCGACTTATCGCTGGGGGCAGCAAGTAGAGACGGTACCGACCAGCGAGCATGTGCTCCCTGGATTCTAGCAATCAGATCATAAAAGCCGACGGAAATGCCGTTAGCTCAGGTTGTTGGCAACCCCCACATTGAATTGATGTGGGGGTTGTTTTTTTAGATTCTGACTGTCATCGTACCTCGCCCCATAATTCCAACAGAAAACTCAGGGTAAGCTATAATAAGTACACAAAAGATTTCGTATCCAGAAACACTCGTTGCGCTTTCAACCAACAACCTCGAGAGGTCACAATGAAAACATCACTCAAGACAGCAGTTTTAGCCAGTCTCTTGCTCGGCACCATGATCGTTTCCAGTCAGGCAACAGATATTGAGCATCACCATCCAGGGGATGAGGCCACAATGTCTTCCGATGCCAGGCACGACATGATGATGCAGAAAATGGAGATGATGCAAGGCAAGGATATGATGGATAACAAGCCCTGCATGACGGATGGATCCCCTTGTTCAAAACCGTGCATGGATACAGCAACAACTTCGCGCGGCAGACATCACAAAAAAGGTGCAGGAATGTCCGGTATGATGGGTATGGATCATGACATGATGGGGATGAAGATGGGTATGAAACCGGGTATGATGCATCAGCGGATGGATCATGAGCTCTTCCTGGATCGGGTCGAAAGCCTGGGATTGACCACTGATCAGGTGACCAGGCTCAAAACCATCCGCTCCGACTGTCGCAAAGAGAATATTCGCAATGCAGCCGAGGCCAAGATCGTACGTCTCGAACTTAAAGACCTGCTGAACGAAGCCGACTGGACCCTTGAGAAAGTGGAACCGCTCATTCGAAAGATCCAGACCTTGGAAGGAGACATGTTGGTGCGCCACCTGCAGACGATAACGGAGGCCCGCAAGGTTCTGAGTGTGGAACAGTTGCAAAAAGCTGATAGCGGCGGGGACAATGATGATATCGAGGAGCTTTTTAAATAAACCATGAGGTACAGGGGACAGGCACCGTTTAATAAGCGAGAACCACCTTGTGCATTGCCGGATCATCAGGCAAAGCACCAACGGCCATGATCCAGATATCCCGAAACGGTGGAGTCGGTTCAGGGTGGAGCGGATGGGTTGGCTGAACGGGACGCAACTCGATAGGCCTTTCCCACCGCATAAACCGTTCGAGCTTGGCCGGGATATCGATCATTCTTAGGCATTATGCCCCTCGATTAACCTCCAAGATAAAATTCGCTTCCGCAAAGCAACTGTGACTGTTTCTGCGGTTGTGTCGGGGTAAACTCTTACGGTGTGCTGTTGTTCGATTGCGGTCAAAGGCTCTTCATGATCCAACTGGCTTTCGAGAACCGCTATAGTCGCTTCTGAAGCGTCAGCCCTCGGTCCTTGAGCACGTTGTTCAATCCTCCGACGCAACTCCTCTTCCTCCAGTTGGAAGTCAAGGATGACCAACGGAACCTGAAGTTCTTCGGCAAGCCGGCTGAAAAGTTCGCGCTGATGTTTTCTGATGAATGTGGCATCGATGATTACTGGTGAACCAGCACGCAGAATCACGCCAGCAAGTCCCAGCAGCCTGGAATAGGTGCCAGCAAAGGCTTCAGTGCTATAGAGGCCGCCACTGATCGGCGACCCGCTCTCGGCCGTTGCCGCAAGCCCGTGCAACCGCTTACGCTCGACATCGGAACGGAGGTGGATCGCTCCATATATTCTGGCCAGTTGAGAGGAGAACGTGGTTTTCCCTGATCCGGACAGGCCGTGGGTAATAATCAAGGGCACGGCATGGGACAAGGTGTATTGTTCTGCGAGATCCAGATAACTTGTGAACAGGGCCTCTGCCCGGCTTCGCTGCGCATTGTTGAGATGGCCCTGGGCTAGTCGCAGGCAGATGACTTTGGCTCGTACCATCGCCCGGTATGTCTTGTAGAAGTTGAGCAGGGCTATACCCTGATAATCCCCCGTTTCCTGTAAATAACCATTGAGAAAAATCCATCCCAGGGCAGCCTGAGCCCTGTCATCCAGGTCCATCACCAGAAAAGCAATATCATTGACCACATCGATCCAGCGCAGATTTTCATTGAACTCGATGCAGTCGAACAGAAGTGGCTGATCATCAAACCAGGCCATGTTGGCCAGGTGAACATCGCCGTGGCACTCGCGAATGAACCCGTTAGCCTTGCGCTGTCGAAATACGGGCATCAGAGTCTCGAAAGATTTGCGTGTCCACTGCTCCAACTTTGCCATTTGTTCTTCTGCGACGGAGTCATTTACGAACGTACGGATCTGTTTGAAATTTTCCAAAGCCGGAGCAAGCACTGCATCGGGGCTCCCGTAGGATGTTCCTGCTTCTGCCGGCGGAGCAAGTTGATGTAGCTCTGCGATCCTTGTTGCAAAGGTTATAATGTGCCGGTCATACAACTCATGAGCAGCCAACATACGGTCGAGTTGACAGTTCTGGGGGAAACGGCGCATCTTGACGGCATATTCCAGGGCGGGCTTCTTATTGATGACGGGTGCATCCAGGCGACCGCCAATCTCTGTCAGAGCAAGATAGACCTTGTCGGAAAAGCGCTGGTTCAGGCGCAACTCTTCCTGACAATAGTGGTGACGCTTGGCGAGGGTAGAAAAATCGAGGAACCCAAAGTTAAGCGGTTTTTTGACTTTGTAGGCAAAGTCTCCAGCCAGAAAACCCCACGAGATATGAGTTTCAATCAGCTCCACCTCTGTTACGGGGTGATCGTAGAATAATGGCTCACGCATCGCCTGGACAACCCAGGCCTCCTCTCCAGCATTCATCTTCCGGCTCCCAAAGCAAGTGACATTATTTTCCAGAAGGCTGTGGACTATATGGGCCAAATAGCCGGACTTGCAGCCGGGTCATGGATAGCCTGACAGCCTCCTGATATTGTACCGCATTTTCAACCCTTGCTAAACAACCTATCCCACTGCCACAGCAAGCTTTTTTTGACAGCGCACCCTCCCTTGATATGATTGAAGTATGACAAAACGTGCCTACATCAGCAGCCTGGTCATCCTGGTGCTGTTAAGCACAGGATTACTGCTCAAGGCCGAAGAAAGCACTCCCTCTGTGGAGATAAGAGTAGTGCGTGTCGCCGGGGTCATCAACCCGGTCCAGGCTGATTTCATCAGTGCAGAACTTGAAGCCGCCAACAATGCTAGAGCACAAGCGTTTTTGATTGAACTTGATACGCCAGGCGGACTCGACAATTCGATGCGCGCCATTATCCAGAAAATCCTCGCTTCGCAGATTCCGGTCATCGTTTACGTCTACCCCCCTGGGGCCCGTGCAGCCTCTGCCGGTGCCCTGATCACACTCGCCGCCGACTTCGCAGCTATGGCTCCCGGCACCAATATCGGTGCGGCCCACCCGGTATCGATAGGCCCTGGCGGAGCCGGCGACAGCGAACAGGGCAAGACAATGATGGAAAAAGTGGTTAACGATGCTGTCGCCTACGCACGCAGTCTCGCGGAGCAACGCGGCCGCAACCGGGATTGGGCCGAACAGATCGTGCGCGATTCTATCTCTACCTCCGCTCAGCAAGCGCTTGAGCTCAAAGTATCGACCTGGTCGCGGCCAACGAGGCGGAGTTGCTTGAAAAACTCGACGGCAGGATTTATTTGCGCAACGGCGTGGCCCACAAGATAGTCACCCGGAGCGCAGTACTCAGCTACTCTGAAATGACCTGGCGCCAGGAGATTTTCAACACCTTAAGCGATCCGAATGTCGCCTATATGCTCCTCATGCTCGGCATTCTCGGCATCTTCTTCGAGATTTCCCAACCCGGCGTGATTCTGCCCGGTGCGATCGGTGCCCTCGCCCTGCTGCTGGCCTTTTTAGGGTTCCAGACCCTGCCGGTTAACTATGTTGGTTTCCTGCTGATCCTGCTCGCCATCATCCTCTTTATCCTTGAAGTCAAGGTGGTCTCCTACGGCATGCTCACGGTCGGCGGTCTGATCGCGATGACCTTCGGCTCACTGATCCTGGTCGACAGCCCCGAGCCTTACCTGCAGATCTCCCGCACAGTTATTGCAGCGACGGTGCTGGTCTGCGGCAGCTTCATCAGCCTGGTGCTCTATTTCGTGGTTCGCGTGCAGAAAACCCGCTTCGTCTCAGGGCTCGAAGGGATGATCGGTGAGCACGGTGAGGCGGTGACGGCTCTTGATCCGCGCGGGCTGGTCTCTGTGCATGGTGAATATTGGGATGCACGTGCCGAAGAAACGATCGCAGCAGGCAGCGAGATCGAAATTGTACGCAGCGAAGCCAACCTGAAACTGCTGGTCCGTGCTGTCAAAGCGGCACCGGAAGTCTCTACGGCAAAGGAGAAAGACTATGTTTCCGATTGATCTGATTGGCTGGGCGGTTATTCTGCTGCTGATCGTCAGCATCATCAGTAGTGCAGTCCGTGTCCTCATGGAATACCAGCGCGGCGTGGTGTTCCGCCTCGGCCGCTTCGCCATGGTCAAAGGCCCGGGCTTACGTTTCGTTATCCCCGTAGTCGACAAGCTGATCAAGGTCAGCCTGCGCACCGTGGCCATGGATGTACCGCCGCAAGACGTGATCACCAAGGACAACGTCTCCGTCCAGGTCAACGCGGTCCTCTACTTCCGTGTCGTGGAGCCGGAAAAGGCTTTGATAGAGGTTGAAGACTATCTCTACGCCACCAGTCAGCTGGCCCAGACCTCTCTGCGTAGCGTACTCGGCCAGGCTGAACTCGACGACCTGCTCTCGCACCGCGACCGTATCAACAAGCAATTGCAGGAGATTCTCGACCGCCAGACCGATCCCTGGGGGGTCAAGATCTCCAACGTCGAGATCAAGCATGTCGACCTGCCCCAGGAGATGAAGCGCGCCATGGCTCGTCAGGCCGAGGCCGAGCGCGAGCGCCGTGCCAAAGTTATTCACGCTGAAGGGGAATTCCAGGCTTCGCAGAAACTCGCTGATGCTGCAGGCATCATCTCGAAAGAGAGTGGCGCTCTACAACTGCGTTTTTTACAGACGCTGACCGAGATTGCCACCGAGAAGAATTCAACGATCATCTTCCCGATACCGCTTGACTTGCTGAAACCCTTTCTGGGGCCATATGAGAAAGAGAAAAACTAGTGATTTCACTGTAATGGATAACGATACGATTCATTGAAGATACTCCTGAGACATCCCCATCTGCTAAGGGACCAGGAGGACCATGCAGCTCGTGGTGTGAAGCACCTTGTGACTGACACTGCCGAGAGCCATGCCGACAAAATCCGAGAGACCCCGCGTTCCCATGACGATGAGATCGCACTTCTCACCTTCCGCCGCATCGAGTATGGCTTGGGCCGGATCGCCTTCGAGGATCAGCACTTCGTGGTCGACGCTATCCGCTTCAAGCAGTTGCTTCAGCGGAGCCACTGTCAACTCGGCATTTTCCATATATTGGTTGAGAACATTTTGATAATAGGGTTCTCCGAGGATGTCAGGTACTTTCTGGCGGACATGCAGGAGGATTATTTTTGCCTGAAAGGTTTCAGCCATCTCTGCCGCCTTTTCCACGACCTGCTGGGAACGAAACGACCCGTCGACTGCTGTTAAAATCCGTTTAATGCCTCTTTTTCCCATTTTCCCTCCATCGTTCTCTGGATAAAGCTTACATGACTACTTTCACTTGTACCGCATGTCCAAGGGATGTCAAACAAAGCTTTATTCAGGTAGAGAATTACGGCGACACACACGGTATGCGGCCCAAAGGCTATCAGCAGCAGGAATTAGGGTAAAAACAAAAAGGCCCTGCCATCTCTGGCGGGCCTATGATTTCAACAAGTGGGCAAGTATGCCGTTGGCTTTTAGCAGGCATCCTGACGCATCAGTTCCAGATATTGACTGGCAATCTGATGCGGGTCTGCGGCACATACAATTTTGGCAAATTCAACAATGAAGCCACGCAGATAAACAGGCGCAGGAAGCTGATCGTAAACTTCATCTTCGATATGCCCCAGGATGGTCCGTCTAACCTTGGTTTGTTCAACGATGGAGGCTAGCGAGATATCGAGTGCCTGACGTTGCTGTTTAAGGAAACTTCCAGGAGAGACTCCTTGATCTGGCGTTGCGGCGTCTATACTGCATTCGCTGGTGCTCGCAGGTTCAGATTCAGCTTTATTTCGTTGCGAAAAGCATTCACTGATGATCAATTGATGGGCAGACTCAACCACCTTGAAACTGACCTGCTGCTCTTCTTCGCTACAGAGCGAATAACAAGCCATTGAGTTATTATTAAACAACTCTTTGTGTTGAGCATAGGCGGTTTCAATTGTTGCCAGGTTGGCATCCCTTGCCACCTTCAGGGTAGCATAGGCATCTTGCAGGGCTCTTTCACTCATTTGCTCCTCCCGGAATCCAACAGGTTCCTGGTAATATCGTGGATCGCCAGGTCAAAACCGAACTCCCCTTCTTCCTGCAAGGCCGGTTTCATCTTTTGCACCGAGGTATAGACGCGCTCGTCGAAATCGATCGAACCGAGAGCCTCAACGTTGATATTGAAAAAATGACGGCAAGCCAAGGCGATCTGGCCTCCGAGTTGCCGTTCTTCGACAGTACGAGCCTGATTGATGATGATGCGTGGCTGCAGTCGACCAACCTCCTCTTGTAAGGCATCAGCCGTCAGTGGTTGTGTAGCACGCAGCTTTTCGATTTGCGGCCATGGCAACAAGGCAGACGAATCAATACTTAGCGACAGACCCAATCTGCGTGCGGCCTGAGTAAATTTGCGGGAGAGTGCCGCTTTTAAAAAGTGGTAGACATTTTCCAGCGAGGACGGGGTTGGCAACACCACTAAAATGCTCTGGTGACCCAACAGGAAGAAATCAAGAGAGTTGAACGAGGAACCTGCACCGATGTCGATGATAACATGTTCGTTGTCGAGGGATGCTACCTGACGAATCAGCTTCTGTTTCTTGGCGAGGTGTAAATTGGCGACATCCAGCATGTCCATGGATCCGCAAACCAGATCAAGGCCGTCAATGCCTGTCGGTATTGCTAGTTGCTGCAAATTGACCTGATTGTCAGTAAAGAGATGTGTCAGATCACGCTTGGGACGTTGCATCCCCAATAGCGTATGCAAATTGGCGCCACCGAGATCTGCATCGATAAGCGTGCAACGTCGACCCTCTTTCGCCAGACTGATCGCCAGGTTGGTAGCAATTACAGATTTTCCGACACCCCCCTTGCCGCTAGCGATCGCCCAAATTTGCGGGGCAGTCGCTTGGCGCAGCTCAGTACACACAAGAACCTCCAATAATTTACAATTGCGTCATTTGCAAAGGTTAAGCAAGAACCAGAATCGGCCAGCAGTACGTTATCTGTTCAAAGAAGGAAGCTCTCATTTCTCAGCGGAGGAATTCTTATAGCTGGCGATGGGGAACATTTCTTGAGCAGAAGTAACTAATAATACTAACAGAAAATATCACAAGAAGAATAATAGAACAACATTTTATTCTTTTGGAGATGGGCCAGGTCTACACACTCCACCCAAAAATCACGATCTCATCTCGCAGAGGCGCAGGGATCGCTGAGTAAACACCAAGTTCCGTCTCATCTGCTCATAATCCCTCCACTTTTCAAATAGACTATACTGGAGAAAACGGCTCTCTCACTGCCAGGACACCCACCTGTCGCGGTAAAGCTGCACAAGGAGAATCCGATGAACAATAAATCAATTTCCTTGATTTTCGCATTGATCTTCTGCTTCGGTTTTATCCCTTCGGCCATCGCAGCCGGGGACCTGACCAAACAGACTCCCATCGAAGTGAAGGTCATGCTTGGCGACACCAAAGACGCCTTGCGTTTTTCCCCGGAGCAACTCTCTTTCGAAACCGGCAAGCTATATAAACTTGTGCTGCACAATGCCAGTTCGATGAAGCATTACTTCAGTTCGGCAGGTTTGGCACGGTCAGTTTTCACTCGCAAGACACAAGTTCTCGGGGCCGACGGCAAAACCATTGCTGAAATCAAAGGGACGATTCGGGAAATCGAAGTTTATCCTGGCGGTACAGCAGAATGGTGGTTTGTGCCGCTGCAGACGGCGGACCTGAAGGATCTTAAGTGTACGATCAAGGGCCATACCGAAGCTGGCATGGTCGGTTCCATCGTCATTAAATAATTGAGGTCATGGGCGTGATCTGAAAGTCTGCAAATCGGTGCAAGATCGTTGCTGTTGCCTGACCGTCTCTATCTCGAGATTGAGGGCATGATGGCTCTGGTACATCTTGCGTCATGATGTTGAGACCCAGTATTGGGAAGTGTCGAACTCCACGATTGAAAAGTAAAATTGAGGTATACTGATAGTGTCAAAAGCCAGCTTTTATCCGACAGCCGCAAAGACATGCTTGCGGGCTGCGGAAGTGAGGAGCTAAAGAGTCATCCGTTGCGTCAGTTTTGTTGCTTCAGACTCTTTGGCACCCGGAAGGAGATTGTCATGTTAGCCAAGAGCTTAAGTAATTACCTGGATGGTCAGCATATCCCCTACACCACGATCAGCCACCAGCCGACCTACACCGCTCAGGAGATCGCGGCAAACACCCACATCTCGGGGAAGGATCTGGCCAAAACCGTCATGATCAAGCTTGATGGCAAGATGGTCATGGCCGTTGTACCTGCCGCTTACAATGTTAACTTTCATCTTTTGAAGGAAGTCACCGGGGCGACCAAAATAGAACTCGCTCGTGAGGACGAATTCATGGACCTCTTCCCCGACTTTGAAGTCGGTGCCATGCCGCCTTTCGGTAATCTTTACGGCCTCGATGTGTATGTGGCGGAGAGCCTGGCGGAAGACGAGGTGATTGCCTTCAACGCCGGCACGCATACCGACCTGATCAAGATGGCCTTTGGAACCTTTGCCCGGTTGGTTAAACCGAAGATCCTGCGCTTCTCCACGCGGCATTAGTTGCGCTGCTCTCACTTAGGCCCCGGCTATGCAAGCTCTCAACGATACCCTTGCGCCTGCAACGAAAAGAGATAGGCATACTGGCCGCCAAGTTCCATCAACTGTTCGTGGCTGCCCTGTTCGACGATGTGCCCCTTGTCAATAACAATGATCCGATCGGCCATGCGGACGGTGGAGAAACGATGTGAGATGAGGATCGTCATTTTGTCGCGGCTTAAGTCGCGGAAGTGCTCGAAGATGCTTGCCTCGGCGGCAGCGTCCATGGTGGCAGTCGGTTCGTCGAGGACCAACAGGTCGGCCTTGGTACGCATGAAGGCACGGGCCAGCGCGATCTTTTGCCACTGGCCGCCTGAGAGCTCGCGGCCGCCCTTGAACCATTTACCGAGCTGGGTGTCGTACTGTTGCGGCAACTTGTCGATGAAGTCTTTCGCCATCCCCATTTCAGCCGCTTGCTGCCAGCGTTGCCGGTCCTCAAAGTGGTCAATGTCGCCGGCACCGATATTCTCGCCGACCAGGAACTGGTAACGACCGAAGTCCTGGAAGATAACGCCGATTCGTTGGCGCAAGGCATCGGCCTGCCACTGCCGCAGATCGAGGCCATCGAGCAGGATGCGGCCGGCGTCAGGCCGGTAGAGACGGGTCAGCAACTTGATCAGGGTCGTTTTTCCTGAACCGTTCTCGCCAACTAACGCCAAGCTATCGCCCGGCTTGAGGTGCAGGTTAATCTGCTGCAAAGCCGGTTCTTCGCTGTCTGGATAACGGAAAGAAACTTGTTCGAAGCGCACCCCATCCCCCGGCTGCGGCCCCTTCTGCAATGCCCCCCGCACCTCCGGCACCGACTGCTCCAGATACTCGTAGAGATTCGACAGGTAGAGGTTGTCTTCGTACATGCCGCTGATCGCCGACAGGCTGGCCGAGACCGCCGACTGCCCCTGTTTGAACAGCAGCAGGTACATGGTCATCTGACCCAGGCTGATGCTGCCGCGAATGGCCGACAGGGCGATCCAGGCGTAGGCACCATAAAACGCGCCGGTGCCAAGCAGGCCGAGCACGAAGCCCCAGCTGTCGCGGCGCAGGGTCAGCTTGCGATCCTCGGCAAACAGTTTGATGAAGATCGCCCGGTAGCGCTGCAGCAATTTCGGCCCCAGGCGGAACAGTTTGACCTCTTTGACGTAGTCCTCTCGGGCCAGCACAGTCTCCAGATACATCTGCATCCGCGTCTCCGGTGATCGCCAGCGAAACAGGCGGAACTTGTCACCGGAAAATTTAGCTTCGGCGAGGAACTCAGGAATACCTCCGGCAATCAGAATCAAGACCGCCCACGGGGAAAATTGCACCAGCAGCACCCCGTAACTGATCAGCGAAATACCATTCTGCACCAAGCCGAAGGTCCGCGTAACCAGGCTTAAAGGTCGAGTTGAAGCCTCGCGGCGAGCGCGGGTCAGCTTGTCGTAAAACTCCGAATCCTCGAAATGAGCCAGTTTCAGGGTCAGCGCTTTTTCCAGGATCATCACATTGATGCGCTGCCCCATCAGCGCTCGAAGCAGCGCCTGGCAGGTCGAGATGCCGCGCTGCGCGCCGGCAATCAACGCCACAACCCCCGCCTCAGCAGCGACGAACATCAGCACGAAGGTGGTATCAGCGCTACTGGTCTGCTGGTACTGGCCCATCGCAGTGACCACGCCATCGACAATCAACTGGCCGATCCAGGCCACGGCAGCGGGCAGCACCCCGGCTACCAGGGTCAAAGCAGCAAAGACCAGTGCCAGGTTACGGCTGGTCGACCAGACCAGTTCCAGAGCGCGACGACTGTAGCGGAATACGTCAAAAAAACGCTTGGACGGGGGATTGGTATCGGTAGCCAAAGGTGGGTATTTCAAGGGAGATCCTGTAGGTTGCTAAAAATTGAACACTGATTCAGGTATTATTCTAACAGAGAAGCAAAGCGTGCGGTCTGCTGCTCAAAACAAACATGCCCAGTAATCGGGGGACATCCATGATAAGTAAAGTCAAGGGTGAGTGAGCCACTTAAATAAGGCTCAACATTCGATACATTCTTCGTGATATCATGAGGTTGCTCTGGTCTGACCCCGATGTTAAAATTCCTGATCCAACTTTCACTTTGAGAAACTTATGAATACACCCGTTTTAGCCGTTTTTATACCAACCTTTTTCGTAGTTTCCCTCACGCCAGGGATGTGCATGACCCTGTCGATGACCCTGGGAATGACAATCGGGGTGCGTCAAACCTTCTGGATGATGTATGGAGAGTTGCTGGGGGTTGGCTTGGTGGCTGCGGCATCGGTGGCAGGGGTTGCGACTGTGATGCTGCAATACCCGACATTGTTTCTGCTACTCAAATATCTTGGTGGGCTCTACCTCGGCTATCTGGGGGTGCAGATGTGGCGTTCTCGCGGCAAGATGGCTATTGATTTTGAGTCTGAGTTGGACATCGGCTATTCACCAGTGAACCTTGCTCTGCAAGGCTTTGTCACCGCTGTTGCTAACCCCAAGGGATGGGCCTTTTTTATTGCCCTGCTGCCTCCATTCATAGATGCTCAGCAACCACTTGTACCACAACTCGGCATACTGCTGAGCATGATCCTCGGCATCGAATTTTTCTGCCTGATCCTCTATGCCGGAGGCGGCCGCACCCTGAATCATCTGCTGCAGAAAAGTGCCAATGTCAGGCTCCTCAACCGTATTGCTGGTACCATGATGTTCGGCGTGGGGATCTGGTTAGCGCTCGGCTGATAGCAAGTGTGCATTCACCTGCTTTCGGGAAAGGGGCACAGCAATTTCCGTTGCCGATGGGTTACACCTGAATCAGTGAATTCAGGTTACAGTCAAATATTTCGGTGCTTGTCCTGAAACGTTAGAACACCAGGCGAGAATGTCAATCCATAGTTATTTCATCACAAAATGAAAGTGGAAGTTCCTTTTCACACCATCTTCTAAAAGAGTTCCGAGCAAAAAGTGCTGCTCCCCGGTTTTGCTCAACCTAACACTGGCACGAAACTTCCCGTCAATCAACTGCATGGCTTCAAAATAGCCGATCTTGTCGTGTTCTTCAGTAAACCTGAGAGCACCCCCGCCACCGGTAACATCGCTACCATCCTGCTTGCGGACAAATGAAGCCCTGATCAAATGAGTTGTCGGGTCACCGGTCCCTTTGACTTTGTTACGCACATCCTCGACCTCAATGAAGGCTTGTACTCCTTCCAGGGCCTCGGCGACAATACGCACCAGGTTGTCCTGATTTGGCTCCGGGCTGTGACCGTGACCATCTTCTCCCTTGCCTGAGCCCAGCACAGAACCAGGGAGTAACAGCAAAACTACTAATATGGCAGTTATGAATCTTGTCATTATGATGACCTCCGGCGACAGCATAGTCGCTTTGTTTGCAGGTTAAGATGACCTTGGGGATAGGAATACTCTGCTTTGCGTACCCTCTGTTTATACATGCATCAAAACTTTCTGTCGAGGGCCTTTTCCTGTTGCGTAAGCGTTTTGAAAGCAGAGAGGTGGGGAAGGTTAATCGAGAGTATAATGAGTTAAAAGGAAGATTTTAATAAAGCCCTCGAAGCAAGGGAGGTTTGTCATGAAAGGGCTGGTTCTGCTTATTCTTTCTCTTTTTCTCCTCACCGCTTGTGCCTCGACGCATTACGCATGGGAACATGAGAAAGGTCTCGGTGACGAGGAGTTGCAAGAGGATCAGGGTATGTGTTTACTTTATGCGGAAGAACAATCACCCCCAATGCATTATGGTGGTTATCCGTACTTATACAGTGGGCATCATTACTATGGCGGGCATCGTCATCACTATCGCCGCCACTTTTATGGTCATCACACCTACTATCGCCATGGTTATTATGGAGGTTATGGCAGCTATAATACCTATGCATACCAGGAGGATATTTCCCGTGCCTGTATGAAAGGCAAAGGTTGGAACCGCATCAAGGTCGAAAAGGGGTGATCCATAGGCGCCTGCTTATCTTATCTTTAGATTTGGCGCGAACCTATTCCCAGTGATCGCCACGACGCCGACGCTGACTACAAGGTATAATTATTGAAACTACCTGAACATAATATCGAGGACTAACCTCATTCGGTTAACCTTGCTGTCTCTTCGGCGGTTGGATTGTCTCGTCTTTGAGAACCCTGACATATGAGAAAGGCCACCAAGGATCAACGCCTGGTGGCCATAGTTTTAGCTTCCTAAATGTCTCTATCAATAAGAAGCCGGTTTTCGTCTCAGATGTGGTGTTGTTGACACACTTTCTGTTATTTAGAAGACGAATAAAACTTTACGAACAATACTAGACGCCCTACCCCTAAAAAGAATGCTGCAAAAGCTGGAACCGCAAATGAGATCAGTGCGAATGTCATAATGAGCCAGTTATCAATTGACTTCCACATGGCCCATGCAACCAATAGAGAAAACAAGCCAAATAGAACTAGGAATAGCCCATACATTAGATTGGAAAATGGGTTCTCAAGCTTATTTGGAACAAACATTCATACCTGCCTTTAGTTGTCCTGAATACCACGATCCTGACACACGTTCGTTAATACTTCAGGAGCGTGCCACTGACACACTTAAGAAATCCACTCACATTGTTTTGATTCAGTCAAACTGAGAGAAATGCATAATTCCTACTGATCTTGACTTATAAGGACTTAGAGCACTTTGAGGGGTGAAGACCGACATAGTTGCAAAATGAAGGTACTGCACTAACGATATTGCCAAGAATCAGTTCAGTAAGTTGTCCCCCGAGATGAAGGAGTGGATCTACCGTTTTATGGAAGCTGCTTTTGCAGAGTGAACGGGTTGTTCGACAGTGACAAGGAAAAAACAAAGTACATCGTAAAGTACACCCAAACAAAAAAGAAGCCACCTAGCAATTAAGCTAAGTGGCTGATATTTTTGGTCGGGCTGAGAGGATTTGAACCTCCGACACCTTGACCCCCAGTCAAGTGCGCTACCAGACTGCGCTACAGCCCGACGGATCGAATTATTGTTTATAACAACCCTTTTGTCAAGAACTATTCATGGGTGGGCAAACACAATAAATACATATATAAAACAAGTAGATAGATGCCTATTTATTTGTTTCTTTTGTCAATAATACGGTTTGCTTTACCTTCATGGCGAGGTATAAGCGAAGGCTCTACCAGCTTTATCTTGGCGTGCAGTCCAATGTTGGTTGCCAGGCGTTTTTCCAGCATCTCGACAAAGGCACGCTGCTTCCTCATCTCATCAAAAAAGATGTTCTCGTTGACCTCAATATGGACCTCAAGAGTATCAAGGGTTCCTTTCCTTTCAATAATCAATTGATAGTGTGGCTCACAACCTTCAACCTGGAAGAGAACTTCTTCGATCTGGGTCGGGAAGACGTTGACACCCTTGATAATCAGCATGTCGTCAGTGCGTCCCATGGTTTTTTCCATGCGTACCAAAGTACGGCCACATTCACATTTATCATAGTGAAGACAGGTGATATCGCGGGTTCGGTAGCGGATCAGGGGCATTGCTTCCTGGACAATGTTCGTGAGAACAAGCTCGCCCTTCTCTCCCGGCGGCAGAACTTCACCTGTATCAGGGTTGATAATCTCCGGAATGAAGTGGTCTTCAAATATATGCATTCCTTTTTTGCAGAGGCACTCACCAGCGACGCCTGGACCAATAATTTCTGAGAGCCCATAGTTGTCAGTCGCAATGATATTCAAACGGCTTTCAATCTCACGCCGCAGCTCCTCACTCCAGGGCTCGCCACCAAACAGTCCGACCTTCAGGCTTAAGTAAGTCCGTGGATCGTGGCCCATCTTTGCGATACGATCAGCCAGAGTGAGTGCATAAGACGGCGTACAAACCAGTGCTGTTGCCTCATAATCCTTGAGAATCATAATCTGACGCTCAGTATTACCACCGGACATGGGGATAACGGCTGAGCCAATCATCTCCGCGCCATAGTGCAAACCAAAGGCGCCAGTAAAAAGACCGTAGCCGAACGCAATATGCACAATATCGTCTGCTACGACACCAGCGGCAGTCATAAAACGAGCCACTAGATTTGACCAGTCATTCAGGTCTTTTCGGGAATAACCAACAACAGTAGGTTTCCCGGTTGTACCGGAAGATGAGTGGATTCTGACAACATCACGCATTGGCACAGTGAACATGCCATATGGATAATTCTGGCGTAAATCGTCCTTGACCGTAAATGGTAGCTTTGCCAGATCTTCAAGAGTATGGATATCGTCAGGACCGACACCAGCTTGTTTGAATTTGTTCTGATAGCACGGAACCTGAGAGACCCGTGCAAGAGTGGCGCGTAAGCGCGCCAGTTGCAGACGTTCAAGGTCTCTTCGTTCCAGGCATTCGTGGAGAGGATCCCAGATATTATGATTCACAATCATTACCGTGTTGTTTAATAGTTGACATTAAAGAATCGCTACAAGATCCTGTTTAAAGGCCGTAAAGCTGTTCCCTGGTGAGGAGGTTTACACCCTCCTTTTGCAACGTCTCTATGGCGCTGTCAATTTCATCAAAGCGGAAGATAATCACTGCGTTACCAACATTGCGTGCAACGAAAGCATACATGTACTCAACATTGACTTCTGTTTTATCCAGAACTTGCAGGATCTCACACAACCCGCCTGGCTGGTCAGGGACTTCAACGGCAACAACTTCTGTCTTGTTAACGGTGAAGCCACCCTCTTTCAAGGTTTCCAGAGCAACATCCGTGTTGTCGACAAGAAGGCGTAAAATACCGAAATCAGATGTGTCAGCTAGGGACAGTGCCTGGATATTGACGCCCTTCTCACCCAGGAGACGGGTAACTTCCGCAAGGCGACCTGATTTGTTTTCGATGAAAATGGAAATCTGTTTAACTTTCATAACAACCCCTTCTAGTTGTGTTCATCTGGAAACTCTGGATGAATACGAGCATAGCTTTCGATTTGGAAACGAGCAATTTTTCGCAAGGTCGAGGAAATCAAGCATTTGAGCAGAGTCGTAGTACTTTACGCCGCACAATCAAATGTGCAGATTGACGCTGAGATTGCGGAAAAGGGCCGTTTCCAGACGAAAACTAGTTATTTCGGTCGATTATCTATAACCCGCTGAGCTTTCCCTTCACTACGTGCAATGGTCTTTGGCTCCACAAGACGAGTACGACAGCTAATACCGAGCAGGTCTTTAATTTCTTTCTCTATGCGGCGAGAGAGCCCCTGTAGAATTTTGATTTCATCAGAGAAAGTCTGTTCATTGACTTCAACCTGAACTTCGAGGGTATCAAGAGTCCCCTCGCGGTCAACAATCAACATGTAATGCGGTTCGACCCCATCAATGTTCATGAGAACACTTTCGATCTGCGACGGATAGACATTAACGCCACGAATGATCAACATATCGTCAGAACGACCACACATACGTTCCAGGCGTCTATGAGTACGACCACAGATGCACGGCTCAGCGATAATCCGTGTTATGTCACGGGTTCGATACCGGATTAAGGGGATACCTTCTTTGGTGATCGTTGTGATAACCAGCTCTCCCTGCTCTCCTTCTGGCAGTAAATCTCCTGTGATTGGATCGATAATCTCCGGGATGAAGTGATCCTCCCAGATATGCAGGCCGCTCTGAGCTTCAATACATTCGATACCGACACCAGGCCCGAGGATCTCTGACAAGCCATAGATGTCAACTGCTTTGATACCAACCTTGGCCTCAATTTCGTTACGCATTTTCTCAGACCAGGGTTCAGCACCGAGGATTCCTATACGCAGCTTGAAGCTACGGATATCAAACCCCTCTTCCGCTGCAGCTTCGGCAAGATATAGACTGTAGGACGGTGTGCAGGTCAGTAAAGTAGAGCCGAAGTCGCGCATAATCATCAGCTGTTTCTTGGTATTTCCGCCAGACATGGGAATGACCGAGGCACCGATTCTTTCGGCACCATAATGCGCTCCGAGTCCGCCGGTGAATAGACCGTAACCGTAGGCATTATGGAGAATGTCGCCTCGATTGGCCCCAGCGGCAACAAACGAACGAGCCATCAGCTCAGTCCAGTTCTCAATGTCACGGCGCGTATAACCGACGACAGTCGGCTTACCCGTCGTTCCTGACGAAGCATGAATTCGAACAATTTGATCGAGAGGTCTGGCAAACAGGCCATATGGATAGTTGTCACGCATATCCTGTTTGAGCGTGAACGGCAGACGCTGAAGATCATCAAGTGACTTAATCTTCTCCGGCTTGACACCGGCTTTGTCAAACTGCTGTTTGTAGAAAGGAACCAGGGCATAAACACGCTCTGCAACTTGCTGCAAGCGTTTCGCCTGAAGTGACTGAAGTGTTTCGCGTGGCATTGTTTCGAACTCATCATCCCAGATCATTTCTGCATCCTTACTCTCGAATATTGATGAAGGTGAATCAGTCTTCCGTGGGCGTGAATAATAACGGAGACAAAGCTGAATTGTCAACGAAATGGCTTGGAAATGTGGCATACAATACCGGAAAAGAGCTAAGGCTGAGCACTCTCATCCATGGAGAGCAGCAGTCCCTCCAGAATTCCGAAATCACTGGCAATTAAAGAATCAGAACCCATTTTCTGCATCAGGCAAAGTATAATTGCCAATCCGGAGACGATGAGGTCTCCACGTCCAGCTTCCATACCGGGTAATACTTCACGATCAACGGGGCTCAAAGGGGCAAGCCTGGATTGCCACTGTTGTAAACGAGACAGCGGTAAAGAGTAGTTATTGACGCGTCGCCAGTCATATTCCGTCATTTGCAGATCAAGAGCTGCCAGAGTCGTTACGGTGCCAGCCGTACCAACCAAAGTAAGCGCAGTCAAATCAACTTCCAGAGATTGACAGATTATGGTTAATTCAATAATCAGCGCAGTAAGGAAATCGTCAATAGCCTGACGGCGCTGTTCTGTTGATAGAAAGCCTTCTGTGAGGCGCACGACACCTAAGGGGATACTGCGTGACCAGACAGCCTTCTGCTGCAAGCAAAGGACAAACTCTGTGCTGGCACCACCGATATCAATAATCAGTGCTTCTGCTGGTATTGGCTCAATTGCGCTCAGGACGCCGTTGGCCATGTTTTCAGCCTCTCTGTCTCCACTGATAATTTCAAGAGGTAGTTGTGTTGCCTGTCTGATTTCACGGACAAACTCTTCACCATTGACGGCTTGGCGAAATGCGGCGGTACCAACTGCTGATATCTGTTGGACATCAAACTGTCGACAGGTCTCGGCAAGTTCCTGAAAGGCTAAAAGAGTACGTTCCTTTGCCGCGAGAGACAGCCCCGCCTCTTCTGTAAAGCCACCAGCCAGTCGGCAAATACGACGCAGATAAAGCTGTGGGACAATCTTCCCCGCAATGATCTCGCCAACCAGTAAACGTAGAGTGTTACTCCCCGCATCAATAGCAGCTAACATTATTATTTACCGACAACAGCTTTTGCGAAGCTAAAAGTATGGTCGCCGACCTTTTCGAAGTTATGCAACATATCGATAAAGATAAGCCTGGAGTTAAGGGTACATTCACTGGGAAGAGTTATTTTTTAATCGAGAACTGGAACTTTGCAAGAGGCTCACCAGAGGTTTTCGTATCGGAGAAAACCTGGATCTCTGCATAATCGCTTTTTTCCAGGTCAACAATAAAATAAACAAGCCCGGCAACCTTCGAACCTTTCAGAATAGGTTCTTCAGTCAGTGCACGGGTAAAAATGTCCTGTGGGTGGTATTCGGCGTAGAATGGCAGTGAGCTGGAGAAGGTGTCAGCGTTCGAAACTCTCGCCTGATCGTTAAGATAGTAATAACCAACATAAGGATAAGGGATCAGGTAAACGGTGTCTTTACTGACAATTTCACGGACTCTTTCCGGAGTGATTGAACGATACTGGCGAGCGCTGCCATCTTTGAGAATAAAAGCTTGCGATGGGAATGAAATCTGTTCTGCCGTACGGTTGTCTATAGACACATGAAACGATGTAATGTTGTCTACCATCTGGTAAGGCGCCATACTCAATTCGTCGAGCTTGACAGTAAAAGCCACCCCATCACGTATTTCGGTAATTGATTTTTCTTCAGAGTTAATGATGCCAGTGGTAGTGGCGATGGGGGTAACGCTAACAGTACAGGCTGAGCAAAAAAGGAGAAGCAAAGCAGTCAGAATGTGGATCGTCCGCATGGTCAGACTCCGGATTGCTTAGGGCTTTTGCAACGACCAGATCAACATATCGCGGTATTCTTCATTAGCTTCACGTACACGCTTGCTGAACACTTTAACGATATTACTAACAAGTTTTAGTGCAAGAGCGGCGTCATCCTGGCAAAGCCGCTCAAGATCATTCTTCTTGAGGCTAATCAGGTCGGCGTCTTCAGCGACACGGGCAGTCGCAGAACGAGGCAAACCATCGATGACAGCCATTTCGCCAAAAATATCTTCGGAGCCAAGTACAACAAGGGTTTTCTCATCCCCTTCAGCAAACATCTTGGAAATACGAATTGTGCCCTTCTTGACCAGAAAAAGCGATTCACCCGGCATATTTTCGATAAAAACTGTCGTGCCCTCACCCATTTCACGCATCTCGCAAAACTCGGCAAGCTTACTCAACTCCTCATCGGAAAAGCCTTGAAGCATTATGCTGTCTTTAATCGTAGAAAAATCTTTTAGCTTCACCATAACGACAAATCCCTCTTAATTCAGCAACGACTTAATCAAATGAATTCTGAAATCATAACATATAAATTGAACAGGGATAGATATTGTCTCTAATACCCAACATCAGCCAGAGAGACAGTTCCTGAAGGTGCCAACGGTGCAGCTCCGATCTTTTCCATAATGGCTTGTTCAATCATGAGGGCATCGATGAAAGGAGCCTTAAACGGCATGATCTGAGTTACGCCTGGAGCCATCTCCGGGTCGGTGTTTTTTTGCCACTGGCTGTAGCCACGTTACAGTTCACTATCAGTTGCTTGCTTGGACTGACTGTAACCACGCTTGAGATCGCTATCCGTCGCTTGCTTGGACTGACTGTAGCCACGCTTGAGGTCGCTGTCCGTCGCTTGCTTGGACTGGCTGTAGCCGCGTTTGAGGTCATTGTCAATCGCTTGATGCGATTGACTATAGCCACGATTCAGGTTCTTATCAACCGCTTGCTTCGACTGGCTGTAACCTCGGTTCAAGTCCCTGCTGGCAGCTTGTCTTGACTGGCTCAACTTCGGTGCATAATCAGGATCTACACTTTTGCGCCATTGCGTATAACCACGATCCAGGCTATCTGAAAAATCAATCACATTTTCTGTCTGGCTCAGACCTGGCAATAACTCCCCACCTATCGTTTGATTTCGTTCTGCAAGAGCCTTATTTTTGATTTCTATCTTCCTTCTAATTGCTTGTTCTACCGTATATGAATCAATGATCTGCTCTTTTGGAGCGATTTGGATCGCGCTGAGCTCAGAGCCCTGTGTCATTTTCTTTTTGGCTACCTTCACTCTTTTCATACCAACCGGCTTGAGATATGAAGCGATCTCCACACGGCGTTCCTTATTGGGGTCGTTAGAGTTGGCAAGCAAATCACCATATCCGGTCAGGGTCACCTCAGATGGCAGGCCATTGGCTTCAATCAGGACAGCAACGGAGCGGGCTCGAAAGAAAGAGAGTCGGAAGTTATTCTCCTGATCACCTTCAGAGCTTGAAAAGCCCTCAACGCGAATCATGCGCCCACTTTTCTGTAGCTCTCGAAGCTTGTCAATGGTCCCGGAGAGACGCTCGCGCTCACTGCCGCTCAGGTCCTCATTGTTAGGTTGGAAGTAGAGAGTCGTAACAATCTCTCGACTTTTGACAAACTCATCGAAGCTTGTCCCATTACTAGCGAAGGCCAGTGGAGAGCCGATGCACACCAGAGTTACAATAATGACTAAGAATCGCACGATTAGCCCCTTTTGCTTATGCAGTCCATTAATCTTTACTTTACCTTATCAATCTGGCTGAACGCGCCAGTTGGTTGAGCCGTTTCAGCCCCGGTTTTTTCCATAATGGCCTGCTCAATCGCAAGCTGGTCAATACCGGGGTCCTTCTGTAAAAAGACACTATCATCACCGATAGTAGCACCGTCCACCTTATTGCCGGGAGGCTCAGGCTCAAACTCTTCATATCCTTCAGGCACCAGAATAAGAAGTTCTACACGGCGATTCAGAGAACGCCCATCATCAGTAGAATTATCGTCAATCGGGCGACTCTCGCCATAACCCTTAACAAAAATTCTTGTCGGGTCAAATCCATCACGCAGCACTAAGTGAGTCGCTGCAGTAACAGCTCGTTTAAATGAAAGGGTCTGGTTGTATATATCAGAGCCAATATCGTCAGTGTGACCTTCGATACTGACAATGAAGTATTTGTTTTCCTTGCGAAGTTCCTCTGCAACCAGTGATATAGATCTGCGCCCTTCTTCCGAGAGGTCCCATTGGTTAAAAGAAAACGTGAGCGCAGGGAAACGAAAGCGGCGGAGGATCTTGGCAGGAAAAGGTTGATCAGGAAGGGATGCTTTTTGTGTAGAAGTCATGGAGCCCATTGGCCCGACAGGCGAAACATTAAGAGATCCCAGCCCCGGCCCCGCAAGGCGATCGGAGGGATCAATGGTAAAGGTCTCATTCGGGTTTTTTATGGGGACTTCCAGATGACTGATTGGCGACTCTGCAACAGACGCCCTTGCAATCAAAGAGGTCAATATTCTGATCTTACTCACCCGAATCGGCTCAGGCTGTTCCTCGAACTCATCGCCGGGATCAACCATCTTGGGTACGGGCCTGTTGTAGGTACCAACGCCTTGACAGGTCGTCATGCCCAGGAGAATACGCCAGTCCGGGCTGGCATCTGAGAGGCCTACTGAGCCACCAAGATTCATCGTTAAATGAGGGGTGATAAAGTACTGAAATCCCGCTGTAACTTCGCTGGGTGCGCCAAGACCGGAAATCTTTTCTGTCTCGATAGAAGCCTCGGCAATCAGGCGCAAACGGGTGGAAAGAGAGTACTCTATCCCACCGCCCAGCAGT
Organism: Deltaproteobacteria bacterium; assembly: GCA_024279915.1. GTDB lineage: Bacteria > Desulfobacterota > Desulfuromonadia > Desulfuromonadales > BM103 > M0040. The sequence goes on along the minus strand of JAJRRB010000092.1, from coordinate 8,898 downwards.
GCTTGGTCATCATAATCAATGGATCCAGGGGAATCGTTGACGACATATCCAACATTGCCGTGAATGGCAAAAGTATCCCTCTTGAGCGTAGCAATGAAACGACTGACATAATCCGTGAGCCCATCAAACTCCGGATCATCAGAAATAGAACGACGACCTTGCAGATCAACAGCCAGACGAAAACTGTCCGACCGTTTACCGTAAACACGAAACTTAAACCCGACGTTCGCAGAGCCACGTCCGCTGCTGTCCTCATCGCCGTTAAAGAGCAGATTTGGATAGGAGCCGTACACTTCCATAAAGGTACCGAGGCCCATGGTAATAGTTGCCGGGATGATCGTGCTTGAAGAGCTGGAAAGATTGGAGTCAGTGTCGACCCCGTCGGAGCAGTTCGCCCAGAGACCGACACAGATATTCCCTTCGTTAAGGGTCTGTGCTGTCGGTTGCGAAAGTAGTCCCGTGTCACCAAACTGGGTGGAGGTTGCCTGGGCTACTGAGCTATTCAGCAACGAGAAAGACAAGGATAAGCAAAGAAAAAAAACAAAACGGAGCATAAACCGTGAAGAATCCTTAATGGAGTTAAAAAACCTGCTATTTTTAACATTGAGAAACGACAAAATCAACTAATCCTTTACACTTATGGACGATAATCTTCCTGATACCGAATATAGCGCTCAGCAAAAGAATGAATATGCGTGCATTCATCCTCTGTCAACTCTCTCTTCACACGACCGGGGCTACCCATAACCAACGACCTTGGCGGAATTTGCGTCCCCGGCGCGACAACTGAACCAGCTGCAACCAATGACGAAGCGCCAATCACAGCACCATCCAAAACAATGGCCCCGATGCCGATGAGGCATCCGTCGTTAACAGTGCAACCATGCAGAGTTACGCTGTGTCCTACGGTGACATCATCACCGACAACAGTCGGATGAGTCTCTCGAGTTACGTGAATAACCGAACCGTCCTGGATGTTTGATCGGCGACCGATGCGGATAAAGTTAACGTCACCACGGACAATGACGTTGAACCAGAGGCTCGACTTTTCGCCTATCTGGACATCGCCAATAACACAAGCGCTGGGCGCAAGAAAAACTGATGCGTCGATCTGTGGGACAACACCTTTGTGTTCGATTATCATGTATCCAGAAAGATCCTTTAGATTTATTCTGTTAAATCAAACCTTTAACTATCAATTATCGTGCCATTAATAACATGTTTTGACATAATCCATTTATCAACAAAAAGTCTTCTGTTTTCAAGCAGTTGTGGGGAGAAATTGTAAATAGTAAAAGACTGAATGAAGGTAAGCGCAAAAAGGCCGGGAAAACACTAGCTGTTTCCCGGCCTAAAGGCAGTTATAGCACTGAATTTATAGAGTTGGGTTCATTTATCCCTTATTGTTGACCTTGTTTCGTAACTCCTTACCTACTTTAAAGAATGGCAGTTTTTTAGGACGGACCTGAATGACCTCGCCAGTTTTGGGATTACGCCCCATGTAAGCCTGGTAATCCTTGACAACAAAACTGCCGAACCCTCGAATCTCAATGCGCCCGCCAGCAGTTAGAGTTTCTGACATGGAGTCAAAAACAATATTTACTATTTCCTCTGATTTTTTATAGGTGAGGCCGTTACGAGCGGCCAAAGCTTCCACTAGTTCTGACTTGTTCATGTATACCTCCAGACAGATCATTTTACGCCACGTCAGGCCTGTTGCTCATGGCAATCCACATAAAGTAGGCCCGAAGACTACATCCATATTACTGTGTCATTGTGAACTGTCAAGCCCAGCGACCAGTATTTTCAGTGAGTTGTGGGGTTTAGAGGAGATTTAGCCAACGACAGGTCAGATCGTTGTGAATGGAGACAAGGTCCAGATGACACGTGCATCGGACTCTCCGACATTGTCCCAACGGTGTGGCAGGTGTGATTTGAAAGAAAGGCTGTCACCAGCAACAAGTGAGTATTCTTCGTCTGCAATTGTGACTTTTAGTAACCCTTCGATTAAAAAAATCAGCTCATCACCGGGATGATACATATTTTTCTGACCACTGGTTCCGCCTTTGGGAACGGTACAAAGAAACGACATGAACTGTGGATCACGCAGTCCTGAGGTGAACGACTCTGTGTGCATATTGCTTTCATCATCATAAACAGTCGTGTCACGCAGCCCAGGCGAAGAGTGGACAATTTCGTTTGTCGTAGAGAACTCTTCAATAAAATAATTGATACTCTTATCAAAGACAGCTGCAAGCTTCATCAGGATCTCAACCGAGGGGATGGTCAAGCCACGTTCAACCCTGGATATCATATTTGAAGAGACCTTGGATTTTGACGCAAGTGACTGAATTGTCATGTCATTTTTAAGGCGGATTGATTTAAGCTTTTTGCCGACAATTTTCTTCAGCTTCATAATATATTCTCTTCAAAAACTACGTTGATTGTTTTAATTCAGGCTTGGAGCAGGAGAGACAACCCAGAGGACATGAGTCTTGCCTGGATGCAGGTTACGCCATCGGTGCGGAAGCGAGGCTTTAAAAACAATAGAATCGCCTTCTGCCAATTCATAACGGTCACCCTCGACCACAAGTTCAAGCGCCCCTTCAAGAACAAGAGCGAACTCCTCACCGGTATGCACCATACCGCCATCGCCACTACTGCAGCCCTGCTCAATGGTGTCGAAAAAGACCGTAAAGTTAGGATCACGCAGACCTTGCGTCAAGCTGATAATCTGATGCTTGTCTTCAAAGAAAAAAATGGGCTCACCTTGTCCTTTTTTGGTATGGACAACAGTAGAGCCCTTCTCGGCTTCCTCGACAAAGTAGTTAATACTCATACCAAAGGCGCTGGCAAGTTTAACTATGATTTCTACTGACGGTGTCGTGAGACCACGTTCTATTCTTGAAATCATATTTGAAGAGACAGTGGAGCTAGCAGCGAGCGCCTGTATTGTCATATCATTGCGTAATCTTGTCGCCTTGAGCTTTTTCCCGATAAGTTTTTTAACCATATTCACAAAACTCCAATAAATACAAAAATGAAATACTGTTCTAGCATTCAGATGTTAGCATGTCAACGAAATATGTATCATAATTATCATAAGTAGTACAAGTCGACTTGTTAACCATGTGCTTAGCAAGGTTGACAATTAACTCACCATCGCTGATAATTCGGCCTTTAAAATCAAACATCAGGAGTTTCTATGAATTATTTGCAGAATATACAGCAACTTGTCGACAAAGCCATGGCGGGACAATCACTGTCTCACGATCAAGGCGTAAAGATTCTTCGCGCTACAGGGGCTGAATATTCAGCATACATGGCAGGCGCCCACCACCTGAAAGAACACTCTTTTGCTGACAGGGCTCAACTCTGTTCGATAATAAATGCCAAATCCGGACGTTGCCAGGAGAATTGTGCATTCTGTGCGCAGTCGTCTCACCATCAATCATCACCACCGATATACCCACTGAAATCTCGACAGGAAATCATTGCTGGCGCACAACAGGCCGAGGAAGAAGGCTCTCATTGTTATGGAATAGTGACGAGTGGCACCCAACCGGAAGCTGGTGAGGAGTTTGACACGATTCTCTCTGCCATTCGCGAGATCCGTGATCGATTTGATGTCGAACCCTCTGCTTCACTAGGTCTGTTGACTGAAGATCTGGCGCTGGCCCTGGCTGATGCAGGCTGCGTCACCTACCATCACAACCTGGAGACTGCTCGCTCATTTTTCCCTCAGATCTGCACCACTCATGACTATGAGGAAGACGTCAATACGGTGAAGTTGGCCAAAGCGACAGGAATGAAAGTCTGCTGTGGTGGCATTTTTGGCCTTGGAGAATCCATAGAACAACGAGTGGAGCTGGCGGAAACATTACGTGAACTGAATGTTGACTCCATACCGTTGAATTTTCTCAATCCGATCCAGGGAACACCGCTGGAAAATCATCAATCTCTCACACCCATGGATTGCGTTCGTGCCATCACCATGTTTCGTTACTTTCTTCCCAACAAACCGATCAGCGTCTGCGGCGGACGCGAAACCAACTTGCGCGAGCTACAATCATGGATCTTTATGGCTGGCGCCAGCGGCACCATGGTTGGCAACTACCTGACGACATCAGGCCGTAGCAAAGAAGTCGATATGCAGATGTTTACCGACCTGGAGGTAAAAATCCATGGCTGTTGAGAAGCTCAAAACTGTTAAAAATACATGTCCGGCTATTTTCATTACCGGAACAGGTACCGGCGTTGGCAAGACTCTCGTCGCCGCTGCACTGGCACGGCACTTCTCTTCACAAGGCTTGAATGTCGGGGTTATGAAGCCGATTGAGACAGGCGTTGTAAACCGAGAGGAGTTGGGAGCAGACGCTACATTGCTCAAGTGGGCTGCCGGGTCAAAAGATGATGCGGAGCTTATATCACCTTATCGCTTTTCACAGCCAGTAGCTCCGTGCCAGGCGGCAACTTCAGCTAAAGAACCGATTGATACAGATAAGATTTGTAAAGCATTTAAGACACTTCGACAGGGCAAGGACATTGTACTCGTTGAAGGTGCCGGAGGTCTGATGGTTCCTATCAGGGGCGGTTACATCATGGCTGATCTCGCCAGGCAGATGTCATTGCCGCTCCTGGTCATCACACACCCACGACTCGGGACTTTAAACCACACCCTCCTGACAACCTTCGCAGCGCGCGCCATGGAGCTGGAGCTTTGTGGTTATATGATTAACCAAATGCCCGAGAATCCGGATGAAGCAGAGAAAGAAGCGCCTCACCTGCTCTCTTCGCTGGCATCAGCCGACTTGCTGGGGGTTCTACCAGAGGTCACAGGTTCAGATCAGGAGAAAGTCAAGCTGCTGTCCGAAAAGATAGATGAATTGCCAGCATACCAATGGCTGTTGAATGGCCTGGGCTTGCAACAGTAATTATTGGTACACCAAACAGAAAAAAAGCCAGGAGATGCTTATTAGCAATTCCCGGCTTTTTGATTTATTGCAGTACTGCATCCCCTTTTTAAAGAAGGATTGAGGGAGGTTCAGAACCTCAGCGTAACTGGCAAGAGTCTATTTCTGAAATCACTCCTGTTTTTTACCGGCAATCTCTGTTTGCTGTTCTGCCAGGTCGAAAAGAATCGCCATCGATTCTTTAACATAGGTGTCTTTCAGTACTTTCTCTTTCAACTTCTCTATGGGATCTCTTTTATCATCTGCCTCCGACTTCTCATCTGAGGCCTCATCTTCACTGTCAGGTGAGCCGTGCGGGCCTGTACTACTCATCCCCTGCAAGTCGTTTCTTTCACGCACAACATCGTCAATTAACAGCGATTGGCGGGTGTTTTTGATACGTTCACCCATTGCTTCAGCCACACGCTGGATCTCAGTCAAATCTTCATCCTTGGCAACCCTCGCCTGGCTTTTACTATTCAGATTCGCACGATCAACGGGTGGCCACTCCTTGTGTTCCACTTCTTCTATGCGGTCCCAGGGCAGGCTGTAATCCAGATATTGTTCTCCATATTCATTGTAACGGCTGCGATCCGGCAGAATAATATCCGGGATAACTCCTCGATACTGGGTTGAGTCGCCACTGACACGGTAGAACTTCTGGGTGGTCATTTTAAGGGCACCGAGCGGCATGTATTCACGCATGTTCTTTAAAGTCAAACTCTTATCCAGGTCCATAATGACCTGCACGGTCCCCTTGCCATGAGTGTGTTCACTACCGACAATCACAGCCCGACCATAATCCTGCAAAGCGCCAGCAACAATTTCAGAAGCAGAGGCGCTGAACTGATTTACAAGCACAATCATTGGTCCATGATAAGCGACCTTCTTGTTGTAGCTGTACAGAACCTTGGCGTCACCGTCACCATTACGAACCTGGACAACAGGGCCTGCGCCCAGGAAAAGCCCTGCAATACCAACAGCATCGGTTAAAGCACCACCGCCATTGTTGCGCAGGTCCAGTATCAATCCAGCCATCTCATTTTTGTTAAAAGCCTTTAGCGCCGCCTTAACATCGTTCGTCGAGTTTCGACCTTTTCCGCCATTACGTGTGGTTTCAAAATCACGGTAAAAACTCGGTATTTTGACATACCCGTAATGGTTGCCAGACAGTGGGTCCGTTACCATCACTGATTTGACAAAAGATTCTTCGATAACCACAACATCACGTACGATCGGCACAACAAAAGGCGTAACGCCGAGACGCCGAAGAGTTAGACGGACTTCTGTACCCTTTTTACCCCGGATCAGAGCGACTGCGTCACGCAAGCGCATATCAGTGACATCGACAGGCTCTTCCTTGTCTTGGGCAACAGCAAGAATGACATCGTCAGCGTGCACTTGTCCTTGCCTGTCAGCTGCGCTACCAGGGATAACTTTGACAATCTTGATGTAACCGTCCTCCTCACGCAGAGTAGCTCCAATACCTTCCAGAGAACCACGCATACTGATGTCAAAGTCCTCCTTGGACTGGGGAGGCATGTAAGTCGTGTGTGGGTCAAAAGAGCGGGCAAAGGCGTTCAGGTAACGATCGTAGTGATCCTTGTTGGTCTCTTTTTTCAGTCGTTCAAAATACTCATGGTATTGTTTGCGTACTTTTTCCCGGGCTTCAAGCTCCGCTTCCTTCTGCTGTTCAACAGAGGCTTTGAGAGGGTCCTCAACCTCCGCATCCTCAAGCAGTTTCAAATAGCGACTTAAGGTACGATATTTGAGGTCACTCCGCCAACGTTCGTAGAGTTCTTCTTCCGTTTCACAGAATGCAAGTTTTTTAGGATCTGTTTCGTATTCTCCAGGGATATTAAATGAGAAGGGATGCTCCAACACTTGTTTCACAATTGCTTCAGCACGCGTGATGCTGTTGCCAAGCAATCGGAAAGCCACTGGTGCGAGGATGACCCGACCGCTGCTGATCTCCTCATCGATTCGATTTTCAAAAACTCTGAGCTGGTCAACTTCGGCAGCTAGCAGTAGACGTTTTTGATAATCCAACTGCTTGATATATAGTTTAAATGCGGCACGTGAAAGTTCATCATCAATGGCCTTGCCACTAAAATGATTTTCTACCTGACGTCGCAAAACATAAGTGAGAAGTCGGGTACGATTCTGGTCCAGTTCATCGGGTGTCGTTGCAGGTGTCGGCTCTGGCAGAGCAAAGAGGCCGACCAGCATCAACGTCACGCATATAAAGAGGGTGCGCAACCAGCGTTTATTTACAAACATTATAAAATCACCTTTTTGGTTTTATTTAGCTCTAGTCTATATATAATTTTCCATATCAGTGAAACATAACCCAGTTCTATACCTTATGGCAATCGTCTTGACCGTACACTCTAACAATATCACGAGAACCGTCGCAAAAGACAATTTCGGGCGAATGATAAACGGATGACAGCCCGAGAAGAATCGATAGATTGTGGTAAAATGTTTCTTGAATCAAAAATACGGAGGTGGAGGTGTGACATGATGATCAGAGTTATGTATAGCGATGGTAGATTTGACATGGTCAAACCGATGATGCTCGATAATCTCCTCGACCAGCAAACTGTTACCAGCTTTAAACGTAACACAGGCTGGGCGGTTGTTGGACGAGACCAGGTACGCAGTTCGGGTCGTGGCAATTACCGTGGTACGGAAAGACGTTTGCAATAAGGCCCTCTACCAGATTAAACCAAAGTTACTCAATAACTTGATGAAAATGGTATTTACGTTTCTTACCATCCGCTAGCTTGGTGCCGAGCCTGAAATGGTACTCACCTTTCATATCGAGGACAACGTCGGCACCGAAATGGCCGTCCATACCTATCAGTTTTATTGCTTCGCCGACCTTGGCGTCAGGATTGGTGACTTTCAAAGCGACTGTGCCACCCTCTATCTGCTTTCCTGTAGATTCATCGACAAATGCAATCATGAAGTGATGGGTTGTATCCATGCCCATTTTAGTCATGGCTTCGGAGGCATCCTTAAGATGGGCCATCCCCTTCACACCTTTGCTTGTCATGCTGCCAACAATAAACATTAAACCATCCGACGACATTCCGTCGTGCTTCTTTTGCATATCATGAGCATTTCCGTGACCATGACTCGCAGCATATGTGACAAGGGGTATGCTCAAAAGAACAAACCAGAGGATTGCAGTTACTTTTATTTTTTTCATAGGTAATTCCATATCGAAAGTAAAGGGGCCGCAAAACGGCCCCTCCTGTTCAGTTACATATTGTGAAACATGATTGAGAACTGACGTTTTTACCATCTTCAAGTTTAGTCCCTATTTCAAAGGTGGCCATCCCCTCTCCGACAGTAACATCACCACCGACCCCTGTGCCCATCAGCATCAACATAGCTGGCTTAGCGTCATCACCTTTAATCTTGAGGGCGGCTTTGCCCGAAGCAACAGTCTCGCCAGTCTTTTCGTCAGTGAAGAAGACCATCACGTGGTGAGTCGCATTCATACCCATTTTCTTCATTGAAGCCAGGGTCTTGTCATCATAGGTCTTGATCTTGATTGTAGCGACAACGCCGTTTTGGGTGTCCTTGCCAATTTCAACAAAACCACCCTCCATGGCACTCATGTCATGCTTCATATCCCCGGCCATCTCCTTGTCGTCGGAACCGTGATCCATAGCTGCGGTAGCTATCATTGGCATGCCCATAGCGAATACCAGGGCCATCATTGCGATAGTGAAACGTTTCATAGTCTGTATCTCCTTTTTGCGGTTGTGATCAGCGTGCCGCTGATTTTGAGTGATGGTTGAATGTTCTAATCATGAAGATCATGCTCAGCCGTCGGTGTATACGACTTATCCAGTTTGAGGCCGCGCCACAAGAAATAGAGAACCGGGAAAACCAAAAGCTCCATCAAGCCGGAGGTGACAACTCCGCCCACCAT
>JAJRRB010000091.1 GCA_024279915.1 Deltaproteobacteria bacterium | reverse complement strand
CTTGCGTTATCTGTAATCAGATTCTCAAGTTCGAAACTCTTCTGCGCCGTGCCCGAGAACTTCAGGCTGACTATCTGGTTACGGGACATTATGCGCAGCTTATTCACGAAGACGGATTATTCTCTCTGAAAAAAGGCCAGGATCGTAACAAGGATCAAACCTACTTTCTTTTTACCCTGACCCAAGAGCAGATGAAGTATGTTCGTTTCCCTTTGGGTGGTATGACCAAGGAAGAGGTCCGTGGACATGCCTCTCGACTGGGACTGAAAGTAGCCGAAAAGCCTGAAAGCCAGGATATCTGTTTCGTTCCTGACGGTGATTATGTCCGTTTTCTCGAAGAGCAGCGCGGTTCCGGGGCCATGGATGGCGATATCGTGCATGTCGATGGCCAGGTGCTGGGAAGACATCTCGGGACCTATCGTTATACGATCGGCCAGCGCCGCGGTCTCGGCCTTTCCTGGCCACAACCACTTTACGTGGTCGGTATTGATGCGGAGAACCGGAAGGTGGTCGTCGGTGAAAAACAGCATCTTGAGGTTTCACAATGCTATGTCGATAATATCAACTGGTTGATTGATGCTCCGGTGAAATCGATCGAAGCAGCATGTCGCATTCGTTATCGTCATCAGGAAGCTCCTTCGTTGATCACAATGCTGGAAGATGGTTCTGTGCGAGTCGATTTCCATGAACCACAGAGTGGGGTGACTCCTGGGCAGGCTGCCGTTTTTTATGATGGCGACCGTGTCCTGGGTGGTGGATGGATTACACCTCAGCATTGAGCAATGATGGTGTTGAGCGATGAGTGAATTCGAAATTCAAAATTCAAAATTCAAGATTAAGTCACAAGAAGTAACTGTGGCTTTTGCTACGCTAGGCTGTAAAACTAACCAGTTTGAATCTGCATCCATGCAGGAGTCTTTACGGGATGCCGGGTATCAGATTGTCCCATTCGATGATGGAGCGGAGTTGGTCATTGTCAACACTTGCACCGTCACCAGCGCTACTGATGCCCAGTCTCGAAACCTGATTCGACGAGCTCGCAGGCTGAATGATTCCTGCCGGGTGGTTGTTACTGGTTGTTATGCTCAAGTTGACCCTGATGCACTGCATGATCTGCCTGGTGTAAGCCTCGTTATCGGTAATGAAGAAAAACAACGTCTCCTTGATTTTCTTATGTCTGATCAAGACACAACCTATGTTGAAGTCTCAGATATCAGTCAGGCGGAAAGTGTTTGTCTCGCACCATTGACTTCTTTCGCCGGTCGCAGCCGCGCCTTTGTTCAGATCCAGAATGGTTGCGATGCCTTCTGCAGTTACTGCATTATCCCCTATGCCCGCGGTGCCAGTCGTTCCGCACATCCTGATGAAATCCTGCAACAAATTGTTGGACTTGTCGAATCTGGTTATCAGGAAATAGTCCTGACCGGCATTCATATTGGAGGCTATGGTGCTGGTTTGCTGGCACCGTTGACCCTGAATGAACTTGTCCTGCGCGTTGAACAGGAAACGGCCGTCCATCGACTGCGGCTCGGCTCGATTGAACCAACCGAATTGACCGATGAATTGCTCAAATCGATTGCGTCTTCACAGGTGATTTGTCCACACTTTCATATTCCACTTCAGGCTGGCGATGATGATGTCTTGCAGAGAATGGGGCGAACTTACAATAGGGATTTCTTTGCTGGTCTTGTCAATAAGGTTAGAAGAACGATTCCATCCGCAGCGATCTGTCTTGATGTGATCACTGGTTTCCCTGGTGAAACAGACCGGGAATTTGAAAACACTTTTAACTTTATTTCAGAACTGCCAATAACTGATCTTCACGTTTTCCCATACAGCAAGCGATCGGGAACCCCGGCCGCAACTCTTGCAAATCAGATCCCAGGAAATGTCAGCCGCGAGCGGGCGGGTAGGTTGCGACACCTTGCTGCGGAAAAGCATCGTATCTTTGCTGAAAGCTTCATTGGTCAAGAGCTCGAAGTCGTTGTTGAAACAGGTAGGAAAACAGGCCTTTTGAAGGGGGTTTCAAGGAATTATCTCGATATTCGCTTTGCTGGAGAAGCATCGCTTGCTGGTCAGTGTGTCACCGTCAAGCCGGCTTTCTGGCAGGACGACACACTGCGAGCAGAGCTGGTATTATGATTTGCACCTAGCGGCCTGTCGGACAATCAATAAGCTGGCTGCAAATTCGTCTGTTTGGTCCATATTTAAGCTCCTTTTCGACCAATAGCTACGGCTATTACTCTCAAATGAGCCAAAATCTGGCCTCAAACATTCAAATTTTCGCTTCATCCCTGATTGTCCGACAGGCTGCTAGTCTTGTGATAAGAAAAAAAATGCTAAAAACAAACAAATGGATTGATTCTCATGAAATCCTGTGTTAAAAGCACTCTAACTAAATAAGTTTGTGTATTTTTTTCGTTGCTCAACAGACAGATTAAAGTTAGTCAGTTTGGAACAAAACACTTAGGCTGGATTTGGCTGAGTGTTTTATGATTTCTGGCAGGCGAAAGTGCACAACAAAAAACCTCCCGAGTGGGAGTGAAGGAGTTTCAAGATGGCTGAAGGTACAGTAAAATGGTTCAACGAAGCTAAGGGTTTTGGGTTCATCGAGCAGGACAATGGTCCTGACGTGTTCGTCCACTTTTCTCAGATCATGGGTGACGGTTTCAAAACTCTCGCCGAAGGTGATCGCGTTAGCTTCGATGTGACCGAAGGCCAGAAAGGGCCCCAGTCGTCGAACGTCGTGAAACTCTAATAGAGAATCACTGATTCAGACAAAAAGATCGATTGTAAAACAAAAGGGCGGCCCATTGGGTTGCCCTTTTGTTTTTGCAATAAATCCGGTATCTTTAGCTATTAACACAGAACGGACAGAACCACTAATCAACAGAAAATAGTTGTCATTTAAGGGGTTTTCTGTTTCCATATGTCTGCTGATAACCATTTAGAATAATGACAAACAATAATCTGTCACTTATACAAAAGGATGAATGACGTGAAAAAATACCAGCGATATGGTTTATCCCTCTGCCTCTTGCTCATAATGCTGACGGCAGCCTGTGCCCCGGTCAAAACCCTGGAGGTATGGAAGGCCGAAGATTACACCCGGCAACTGGATAAGGTCCTGGTGATTGTTTTAACTCAGGAAGACAAGATACATAACCAATTTGAGAATGTTCTCTCTGATCAATTGGCTAAACGGGGAGTTGAAGCCATCGCAAGCCATAAGGTTTTACCGCCATTGAGCGAGAAACCTGATCGGGACGTTGTCGTGGCAAAAGTAAAAGAGCTGGGTGTCTCAAGCGTATTGGTCGTGCGTTCTATCAGCAAAAAAGAGATTACGAACCATCAGTATGGAGGTGTCGTCTTGGGTGGCGTCGCTGTTTATAGCGATGGTGGTTGGTATGGTTATAGCTACGGTTATGGCTATGACAGGAAATACGACACAGATATTTTCACAATATCGACTAAACTCTATGACGTGGACAGCAAAAAACCAAAGTGGTCCTACCTTTCGCAAGTCAACGTCGAGGGTTCCAGAGAGGGTGCAGTTAATTTGTTCATTCCGGTTATCGTAAAACACCTTGAAGACAGTCAGCTTGTCAAATCGTTGCCGAAATAAGTCCTGGTGGCTATCTAGAACTGCCTTATCGAAAAAAGAGGGGGACTGCAAATTTTTGCAGCCCCCTTTGTTACGTCATCTAGAGTCTTTTAACGCTCCTATCCAACTTCGTTATAGATCCTCTCCCGGAATTCCACCTGCAATCCTGCGGCTACTTTGCGACATGCATCCATGTCTATCCCCGGAAGGGTGACAGCGGTTGCGGTGACAGACGGAATCACTTGTTTTGCCGCAACGAGAAAGTCTTTCAGCGCGTCATAGCTTTGCTCGCCAAATTTGGAACAGCAGATTTTCTGGTAGGTCGCTGCATCGGGTGCATTAAGGGAAATACTGATAGAGTCAACCAGTCCTGCAAGTTCTGGAAGGATGTTGCGTCCGTGTACCAGGTTGGCCTGGCCGTCGGTGTTGATACGCACGGTGATCTTCTTCTGCTTCAGGAAGCTGGCAACTGACTTGACGAGATCAAGGCGTAACAAGGGCTCACCGTAGCCACAAAAGACGACTTCGTCATAGGAAGATGGATCACCAATCGCATCCAGTACTTCTTCAACACTGGGCTCCCGCTCTAAACAGAGTTGATGACCTTTAACGGTGAAATCATGGAACTTGGCACAGAAGGTACAACTATTGGTGCATCGGTTGGTGATGTTGAGATAGAGACTGTTACGAATTACGTAGGCAATCCGTGTACTCTGATCGACTTTGCCGATGCCGAACAGTCGCCACGCGTTGAGACTGGTGATGCGGGCAACGTCCTCAAGAGTTAAACCCTTAACTTCTGCAAGCTTCTCAGCGGTTGAGCGAACATAGGCTGGCTCACAACGTTTTCCGCGCCATCCCTGTGGGGAGAGGTAGGGGCAATCTGTCTCCACCAGCATGACGTCAATAGGCAAGGTATGGGCAATAGCGCGCAGCGCCTCATTCTTCGGATAGGTTAATGGCCCGGCGAAAGAGATGTAAAAACCCATCTCCACACATTTGCGGGCCATGGTTAGATCACCTGAGAAACAGTGCAGGACCCCGCCGATCTCGGCGGCATTCTCTTCTTGCATGATCTGGATGACTTCGTCGTGGGCCTCACGATCGTGGATGATCAACGGCTTGCCAGTATCTTTGGCCAGTTGGATGTGCCTGCGCAAAGAGTCCCTTTGCTGATCTCGTGGAGAATGGTCACGGTAGAAGTCGAGACCGGTCTCACCGACCGCAACGATCTTGTCGACCAACTCGATCATGCGAGTTAGTTCATCGATCACGTTGTTATTTACAGTGCTGGCATCGTGTGGATGGATGCCAACGCTGGCATAGATGTTGGGGTAACGCAACGCGAGATCTACGCTGGCACGAGAACTCTCCAGGTCACAGCCGACGGTCAGAATATGGCCGACACCATTCTCCGTAGCTCGTGCAATGACTTCATTGAGATCATCTGTATAAGGTTTTGAGTCAAGGTGAGCATGGGAGTCGACGAGAAGGGTCTGTAAGCTTTTCATGAAATTTTCCATTGCGTGGAACTGGAAAAAAGGGATGCTGGACGTGGAACAAGGACCGAGAAAGTCAGCCTCAAGGCCTTCGTATTCCTCGTCCCACGTCCCGTTTTTTAGGTTTCAATCCTGGGAAAGAGAGGGGCAGCCTTCTCAATCATAGTGCCAGGCTTCAACAATCCCCAGCTATCATGATTGTCAAGTTGCTGATCGTCAGGGTCAATGCCGAGGATGGTGCAGATCTTGGCACCGGTTTCCGGCATGAATGGAGTGATGAGCAAGCCGATCAGACGTATAGCTTCGAGCAGGTTGTACATGACCGTACCGAGACGTTCGCGTTGTTCCTCATCTTTTGCCAGAGTCCATGGGGCAGAGTCGTCGATATATTTGTTGGCGGCACTGACCAGTTCCCAGATTGCCTGCAGGGCCTTGTTGAAAGCAAGAGCCTCCATGTGCCCGTCAACCACGCCGACCTGTTTGGCAAACTTGTCCTGAAGTGCCTGGTCAATATCGGTTGTTTCACCTGGTGTTGTCAACTCACCGTTAAAGTATTTACTGAGCATTGCCGTGGAGCGGCTGATCAGGTTGCCGAGATCGTTGGCCAGATCAGAGTTGATACGGTGCACCAGAGCGCTGTGGGAGAAGTCACCATCTAAACCAAAGGGCACTTCGCGCAACAGAAAGTAGCGAATGGCATCGACACCGTACTTGTCGATGAGCATGTTCGGTTCGACCACATTGGCCAGGCTCTTACTCATCTTTTGACCTTCAATAGTCCACCAGCCATGACCGAAGATTTTCTTGGGTAACGGAAGGCCAGCCGCCATCAGGAATGTTGGCCAATAGACAGTATGAAAGCGTAGAATGTCTTTGCCGATGACATGAACATCGCAAGGCCAGAACTTCTCATAATCGCCTTCATTCTCATTTGGGTAGCCCAGCGCGCTGATGTAATTGGTTAAAGCATCGAACCAGACGTAGATAACGTGCTTCTCGTTGCCTGGAACCGGGATGCCCCAGGAGAAGGTCGTGCGAGAAATGGACAGGTCGCGCAGTCCCTCGCGCACAAAACTGAGAATTTCGTTGCGGCGGCTCTTCGGTTGGATGAAATCTGGGTTTGCCTCAATGTGAGCTAGAATCTGGTCTTGATACTTACTCATACGGAAGAAATATGATTCCTCCTTGAGTTTGTCAGTCGGTCGGCCACAATCAGGGCAGTTGCCGTCGAGCAGGTTGGTCTCGGTCCAGAAAGTCTCACAGGGAGTACAATACCAGTCCTCATATTCGCCAAGGTAGATATCGCCTTTGGCTTCAATTTTACGAAATATTTCCTGAACGGCTAATTTATGGCGTTCCTGGGATGTACGAATGAAATCAGTGTTCGAAATGTTCAACTTTTCCCAGAGGGACTGAAAGCGTTTAACAACACGATCTGCCAACTCCAGAGGTGGCTCACCTTTGGCATGGGCCGCTTTCTCAACCTTCTGGCCGTGCTCATCGGTACCCGTCAAGAAGCTGACTTCGTAGCCACGCGCACGCTTGTAACGTGCCAGAGCATCACAAGCCAGGGTTGTATAGGAGTGACCGATATGGGGAACGTCATTGACGTAATAGATCGGGGTTGTCAGGTAAAAGCGTTTCTTGTCCGTCATGACTTTATTCTCCCTGTTTATTCGGGGCGGGTTTATTGCCACTACCACCGCCACCACCACGAGGCCTGCGCCGGCCACGTCGACGGCGGTTGCTTTGGCTCTTGCCTTCAGTCGGTTTGTTTTGCGTCTGTTTGTTCTGTTGGTCGACAGGTTTGGTTTGATCACCAGTCGCCTTGTTTGCAGCCTGTTGCTGATTGTTACTCTGCTTCTGGCCCTGTTGGTCTTTGTTCCGCTGTTTTGAGGGCTGCTGGCCTTTATTGGAGTGCCTTTGAGGCTGCTGTTGGCCTTTTTCTCCTTGCTTGCGTGGCTGCTGCCTCTGTGGTCTGCCCTTGCTTAACCGGCTGGAATGCGTCTCCTCTGCAGGTTTTTCCTGTGCATCTGGCTGGCTGGCCTGGCCAGTACGCAACTCTTCCATCGTCACCTTGTAGTTGGTGCCCTCTCGGTCACGTAGAGTCACTTTCTGTTGCAGGATATCCAGTGAGGTGACTTCACATTCACGGTTCTCCCACATAACTTTTTTGCCGCACTTAGGCATGCCTTTCTTTAACTTACTGTAGGTCTCGTATTCATAGCCAAGACAACAGAGCAGGCGGCCACACTGACCGGAGATTTTGGTTGGATTAAGAGCCAAACCTTGTTCTTTGGCCATTTTTACAGAAACCGGGCTGAATTGCGTAAGGAAAGTACAGCAACAAAGTTCGCGTCCACAGATACCTAACCCACCGACTAACTTCGCTTCATCACGGACGCCGATCTGACGCATTTCAATACGTGTGTGAAAATGATGGGCCAGGTCTTTGACCAGTTCGCGGAAATCGATACGTCCGTCAGCGGTAAAAAAGAAGATGATCTTCGAACCGTCAAAAGCATATTCTGCACGAACCAGTTTCATCTCCAGTTTACGTTCCTGAATTCGCTCTTTGCAGAAACGGTGTGCAGTCTTTTCTCTGGCAGTATTGGTCTCCGCCATAGCCAAATCTTCATCTGTGGCACTACGCAGAATATTTTTCAGGCCATCCGGTGCGGCACTTTTGTCTACTTCGCGTGGTGGGATAACAACGATTGCCATGGCTCGACCACGATCGGTTTCAACAATTACCTTGTCACCCGCTTTGAGCTCTAGAGACAAAGCATTAAAGTCGTATTGACGACCGGCTTGTTGGAATTTTAGAGGTACGATTCGTATCATAAGTTCACACTAGCGTCCGGTTAAAAGTTTCAGAAATTACGTAAGGCCATGTATTCAAAAGAAAAAAGTGACTTCATGCAATTTTTCTATTTCATCACGCCCTCTCGGAGTATGACATACAGTATCCAGCAAATTATATTTGCCGAG
>JAJRRB010000013.1 GCA_024279915.1 Deltaproteobacteria bacterium | reverse complement strand
CTCTCGGTTGTTTATGATTCTACCCAGGTACAGAGTTCCGACCTGGTCGCCAAGGTCGAAGACCTTGGTTACCGTGCAGTCTCTGAGGATGCTACAGACCTTCAAGAAGGCCGTACGCAACTTTACTGGCTGATTTTTGCGGCATCTTTGTCGCTTCCGATCATGCCGTTGATGTGGCTTGCACCTTTCGGCAAAGCGACAATCTACCTTATCTTTGGTCTATCGACCATTGTCCAGTTTAGCGCCGGTTTAACCTTCTATCACAGTGCCTGGAAGTCGCTGAAAAACCTGTCGACCAACATGGATGTGTTGGTCGCCATGGGAATCACGGCGGCATATGGCTATTCGCTGCTGGCACTCTTTAATATCTTTGGCCTCTCCGGTGAAGTGTTCTTTGAAACCAGTGCCATGTTGATCACTTTTATCCGCTTCGGTAAGTGGATCGAAGTCCGCGCCAAAGGTAAGGCTGGTGAGGCGCTGAAAACTTTGTTGCATCTTCAGGCTGACCGGGCTCTTTTGTTAGTGAATGGCAAAGAAGAGGACGTGCCCGCTGACCGGCTCAGCGTCGGTGATCGGGTTGTGGTTCGCCCCGGCGAAAAGATCCCGGTGGATGGTCTTGTCATTGAGGGCTCTTCGGCTGTTGATGAGTCCATGATTACGGGAGAATCGCTTCCCGTTGAGAAAAGTTCGGGAGCGTCTGTGACCGGAGCAACAATCAATACCAGTGGCCGCCTGGTTGTTGAGGCCACCCGCGTGGGCAGCGAAACTGTTCTGGCGCAGATCGTACGCATGGTTGAAGAGGCACAGGGCGATAAGGCTCCGATCCAGCGCTTGGCGGATGCTGTTTCGGGCTGGTTTGTGCCTGCGGTTGTAGTCATTTCAATCGCCACTTTTTCCCTCTGGTACGGTCTGGCTGATGCCGGTTTCCTGTTTGCTTTTAAAATGGCCATTGCCGTGCTGGTGATTGCATGCCCATGTGCTCTCGGTCTGGCTACGCCTACAGCGATCATGGTTGGCAGTTCCGTTGGCCTCTCCGCGGGTATTCTCTTTAAAAAAGCCTCAGTACTGGAAAATATTTCGCGATTGCAGGTGATCCTTCTCGACAAGACCGGAACTTTGACCAAAGGCGAATTTGCTGTTACTGACTTGCTGCCTGCTGATGGTGTTAGTGAAACTGTGCTGCTCGAGCTGGCTGCAGCTGTGGAAGCAGCCAGTAGCCACCCACTAGCCCGAGCTGTTGTGCAGCACGCTGAGAATAATGCTGTCGCTTTTCCGTCAGTTGTTGAGGTTGAAGAAGTAGGCGGGTATGGCTTGATCTGTACCATTAATGGAGTTCGGCTTCTGGCCGGAAACCAGCGTTTAATGGAACGTGAGTCGATCGAGGTTACAGCCTTTGAATCTCAGGTCAACGCGTGGGCTGATGTCGGCAAGTCTGTTATTTATGTCTCCAGGGACGGGCAGGCAATCGGTGTCCTTGCTCTGTCTGATACACTCAAGGAAGGGGCTGTTGAAACAATTTCTCAATTAACGCAACTCGGCCTGGAAACAGTCATGATTACCGGTGATCTAAGGGCCGCTGCGCATGCTGTTGCTGATCAACTTGGTCTCGACCATGTTGAAGCCGAAGTGCTGCCCGGCGACAAACTAGCCGTTGTGCGCCATTACCAGGAGCAGGGCTTTATTACCGGCATGGTTGGCGATGGCATCAACGATGCCCCGGCATTGGCACAGGCCGATATTGGCATTGCTATCGGCAGTGGCACCGATGTCGCCAAGGAGACCGGCGATCTGGTGTTAGTCAAAGGGGACATCCGCGATGTTGAGCGTGGTATTCGTCTTGGTCGCAAAACCCTTACCAAGATAAAACAGAACCTGTTCTGGGCGTTCTTCTATAATGTCGTCGGCATACCAATTGCCGCTGGAGTTCTGTATCCTGCCTTCGGTATCGTGCTTAAGCCGGAATTCGCTGGCCTGGCGATGGCTTTCTCGAGTGTTTCTGTAGTGACGAACAGTTTGTTGCTGAAAAGGTATGCGAAGCGTCTCTAAGAAATAGCAGGATTTAATAAATTTCTATACCTTTGCTTCTCAACCTATCCAATTCTCTTAATCCTCTTGTGCTTGCCAGTTGCGGTAAGTACGCTTATGATGCTGTGGAATTGATTCTGGTGGTATTCATTTTTCCATGGGGGTGGATATGAGATCTGCTGCAACGCATTGACGGCCAATAGACCGCGATGCGTTTTTTGTGTAAGTTGCGGCACGGGATTCACTCAGAGCTCACCCCCTGTGCGGGGGCGTGGATTGAAACGCTCGTACTGGATGTTACTGGCGCCCTATGGCAGCGTCGCCCCTTGCTTGAGCTGACGGTGGTCTCCTCTCCATCGCAAACGTCAACTGACAATGCATTTATTATGAACAAATCAAGGGAGGGCAAGATGGAAACAAAATTGGCAATCTTCAAAGGCAAGGAAATCCGGCGAACCCTGCATAATGACGAATGGTGGTTTTCGGTTGTTGATGTCTGTGCTGTCTTGACCGGTAGCGCTGATGCTGGTGCGTACTGGCGGAAGCTCAAGCAGAGGCTCAAGGCTGAAGAAAGTGAGGTCGTGACAAATTGTCACGGACTGAAACTGGAGGCTGCCGACGGCAAAAAGTACCTGACAGACTGTGCCAACACAGAAGGCATCTTCCGCATCATCCAGTCGATTCCTTCACCCAAAGCTGAACCATTCAAACGCTGGCTTGCCAAGCTTGGTTATGAGCGCGTACAGGAAATCGAAGACCCCGAACTGGCGACAAAACGTACTCGTGAACTCTATCGCGCCAAAGGTTATTCCGACGCCTGGATAGAAAAGCGTATGCGCGGTATTGCTGTTCGGGCAGAGCTGACCGAAGAATGGAAAAACCGGGATGTTGGTGGTAGTCGCGAATACTCTATTCTGACTGCCGAAATATCTAAGGCGGCTTTTGGCGTGACGCCATCCGAATACAAAAAACTGAAACAGCTCGAACGCG
>JAJRRB010000090.1 GCA_024279915.1 Deltaproteobacteria bacterium | reverse complement strand
CTGGCCGATGATATTGAGCTTTTTCTGGAGTTGGAACGCAATTTCTTACAGCGTGACGATCTGGACCTGTTGATTGCAAAGGATGCGCGCAAAGCTCTGGATATGATCAGACAAAAGAGCCCTCAACTGGTATTCCTGGGGTTGCAGATGCCAGGTATGTCCGGTGAAGAATGCTGTCGCTCCATTAAGAACGATCCCTCCCTCGTCGGCACAGCAGTTGTCATGATTGTTGCAGCAGGTCAACCGAGCGAGGTTGAGAAATGCCGAGAAGCTGGTTGTGATGATCTCCTCTTCAAACCGATCAACCATGATGAATTCCTGGCTATCGTGCACAGATATCTTGACCTTGATATACGCAACGGTAAGCGTATCAAGGCGCAGATGCGGGTTTATTACGGTCCTGAGCCACAGAAGTTGTTGTCTGAATTCAGCGTTGATTTGAGTGCCGGTGGTCTCTATATCGAAACCGATTCTCCTCTGCACGTTGATGAGAATCTGACTCTACGCTTTACTCTTCCCGAGCAAAAAGGCATGGTCACCTGCAAAGCCCGGGTTGCCTGGATCAACTCGAAGGAGAATCCACGCAAAGCGGAGTTGCCTCCCGGTATGGGGATACAATTTGTTGAACTTTCCCTGGAAGATATGAAGTCGATTCGCAGATTTCTGGAGCATAATGAGCTGGAGCCTTCTTGGTAGTTGCCAACGTTGTTATATCTTTTTAGCCCGGACAAATTGTCCGGGCTTTTTTGTGATCCACAAAAGCTCGAATAATGATTTTCAGCCTTTACGATTTTGCTTGGTAGAAGTCGTCTGATTGCCAGTGCTCAGCAAGACAGCAATCTTCCACGCAGCACAACCGCATTCTTAAGGGAACTCTCTCTGTAAATTTCACGCCGCTTATTCTGTTTTGACTTAGGTCAAAGAAATAGGCTTAAGAATGTTTTAACTTGTCCTGGATTAAGAGACCGTTAATCTGTGCCCATTGCTTGACAGTCTCCAATAATCTGCTTTAGTTGCTTTACTTCACCTGATGATCAGAACCCCTGACAAATAATAAATAACCACTCAGAATAGATCCAGGTGGCCATCATTTTTAATACCTTATGCTTTTAACTTATGCAAAGTGCACATTCTATGCAGCATGAAGCGCAAACAACTGCGAAATTGGTGTGAGTGTTCTTTGTCCCCCGCTTACGCTGAAATCGATAAACGCGTCGCTTGCCACGAGGTGATTGAGCCGACGCAAAACTTCATACGACCACAGGAGGAAACATGAACAAAGTGTTAATCAGTTCCGTCGGCATTCTTGCTGCTATGCTCTTCTTCGGCTCGGCCAGTGTTCAGGCCGCAACCACGGCAGACACAGTGCAGGTAAAGAGCAATAACTACGACTGGGCGGCCGATTACCCCCATCAATACGGCACTTGGGAAAAGACATCGGAAAGTGACGAGATCATCGATCTTCTGGAAAAAAAGCCTCAGCTCGCGGTTCTGTGGGCCGGTTACGGTTTCTCCAAAGACTACAATGCACCAAGGGGTCACTTTTACGCTCTGCAGAGCAATCAGAACACACTGCGGACCGGCGCACCGGTTGATGCCAAGACCGGCCCCATGCCGACTGCTTGCTGGACGTGTAAATCTCCCGATGTTCCCCGGATGATTCAGGAGGATGGTGAGCTCGAATACTTTACTGGCAAATGGGCCAAGTACGGCAACGAAATCGTCAATTCAATCGGTTGTGCCGATTGTCACGACAGCAAAACTGCCGAGTTGACCGTCGGCAGACCCGCTCTGCAAAGAGGGTTTGAAAGTGCTGGCCTAGACATGAATAAAGTCAGTGAAACCGAGATGAGTTCGCTCGTTTGCGCCCAGTGCCATGTCGAGTACTATTTTAAGAAAACTCCCTGGAAAGACGCCGTAGGCAACGAGAAGGTTGCAAAAGTTGTCACCCTGCCCTGGGCCAATGGCATGACCGTCGAGGGGATGGAAGCCTATTACGACGCGATTGAGTTCAAGGATTGGACACACAAGATCAGTAAGACGCCAATGCTGAAAGCGCAGCACCCCGGCTACGAAATCTTCAAATCAGGGATTCACGCGCAAAACGGCGTGACCTGCGCCGACTGTCACATGCCCGTCATCGAGATTGAGGGAGAGACTGTCACTGATCACCAGATCAAAGGGACTCTTGATCAGATGGTGAACACCTGTCTCGACTGTCATGAGGAAAGCCCGGAGCAGCTCAAGCAGATCGTCGACCGCAAGTTTGAGCGCAAAGAGCAATTGATGGAAATCGCCATGAACAACTTGGGCAAAGCCCATCTTGAAGCAGGCGAAGCCTGGCGGCTCGGTGCAACCGAAGCGGAGATGGCTGAGATCTTGCTGGATATCCGTCACGGCCAGTGGCGCTGGGATTATTCCATTGCCAGCCACGGCTCCTTCTATCATGCCCCTGAAGAGACTCTGCGTATTCTGAGCATTGCTAACGACGCCGCGCAGAGTGCCAGGATTAAGCTCGCGAAGGTTTTGGCCAAGCATGGTGGTGCCGACTATGTCG
>JAJRRB010000089.1 GCA_024279915.1 Deltaproteobacteria bacterium | reverse complement strand
CCTGGCCTTTTTTCAGAGAGAATAATCCGTCTTCGTGAATAAGCTGCGCATAATGTCCCGTAACCAGATAGTCAGCCTGAAGTTCTCGGGCACGGCGCAGAAGAGTTTCGAACTTGAGAATCTGATTACAGATAACGCAAGGATTAGGGGTGAGGCCCTTAAAATAGTCGTCACAGAAACGCTCAATTACTTCTTTTTCGAACTGTTTTTCGAAGTTGACCACGTAAAACGGAATATCAAGTGACTCGGTAACCCGGCGCGCATCATAAACATCATCCAGCGAGCAGCAGGAACCAAAACTTTCGCCATGCTCAGCGGTAAAGCTTGAGTAGTCCCAGATCTGCATAGTCATACCGATCACTTCGCAACCCTGCTCTTTGAGCAAGGCCGCAGCAACCGACGAATCACCCCCGCCGCTCATGGCGACAACAACTCTTTTCCCTGGTTCAATCATATTTTTACCAATAATGCTGTAAGGCTGTAGGGTTTTAAGGCTGTAAAGATTATAACCTTACTACTGAATCAGAGAGAGCGACCCAAACCTGAGTCGCCCTCAAAACTTAACCTAATACCCGAGGTGTTATGCCTATCCAACGTGTTCTTTATAGTCTTTTATCGCCTCATGCAAAGCATCTGCGGCCAGATTCGAGCAGTGCATTTTTTGTGCTGGCAGACCGTCAAGAGCCTCGGCAACAGCCTGGTTGCTTAACTCCAGTGCTTCATCAATACTCTTGCCGATGGCCATTTCCGTCACCATAGAAGAGGTTGCGATTGCGGCACCACAACCGAAAGTCTTGAACTTGACGTCCTGGATAACATTGTCTTCAACTTTGAGGAATATTTTCATGATATCACCGCAGGAGGCGTTGCCTACCTCCCCTACACCATTAGCATCTTCAATTTCCCCCACATTACGTGGGTTGGTAAAATGATCCATAACTTTGTCGGTATACATATATCAACTCCTTAATTTTCGTTTCAGGTGCCGTTCAGACACACAAACAGTTGCTTTTTTCTTTCATGCCGCGCACCGCTAAATCCGTCTCACCGTTTCACAGGTCTCACAACCTTCAGCAGTTTTGCCGCAGTTGTACAATGGGCTCATATCGCGGAGACGCTGCACTGTCGCTGGCAGGACTTCAAGAACTTTATCAATCTCCTCATCAGTCGTTTCCGGACCAAGGCTGAAGCGTGTGCTCGAATGAGCCAACGTGACTTCAACACACATCGCCCCCATTACGTGCGACGGCTCCAGTGAACCTGAAGTACAGGCCGAACCGGATGATGCTGCGATACCGAACATGTCAAGATTGAGCAGTAACGACTCACCTTCGATGAAAGCAAAGCTGACATTGAGGGTGTTAGGCAGACGCTGGTCCCGATCAGGGGTGCCATTCAGTTTGA
This sequence comes from Deltaproteobacteria bacterium, assembly GCA_024279915.1. Lineage (GTDB taxonomy): Bacteria > Desulfobacterota > Desulfuromonadia > Desulfuromonadales > BM103 > M0040. Next base: position 5,944 of record JAJRRB010000089.1, on the reverse strand, counting down.
TATCGGGTACCTGACTAAGGATACCATCTTCCAACCGATCACGCAGGGCACGGACACGTTTGTAGTAATCATCAAGTTCTGCACCGGCCATCTCACAAGCTTTGCCAAGGCCAACAATGCCAGCAACATTCTGGGTACCGGCCCGTCGGTTGCGTTCCTGGTGCCCACCATGCATGAAAGTTGACATGCGCGTACCACGACGGATGTAAATAGCTCCGACTCCTTTGGGAGCACCGATCTTGTGCCCGGAGATCACCAAAAGATCAATGTTGGCCTTCTGCACATCAACCGGGACCTTGCCAACCGACTGAACGGCATCGGTATGAAAACGAATCTTATATTTTTTAGCGATTTTGCCGATCTCTTCAATCGGATAAAGATTGCCGGTTTCATTATTAGCCCACATCACGGAAATCAGAACGGTCTTGTCAGTAATCGCCTTTTCAAGATCGGCAAGATCAAGCTGGCCATCCTTATCTACAGGCAAATAAGTAATGTCATAGCCATCTTTTTCCAGAGCTTCGCAGGTCTCCAACACAGCGGGATGCTCAATAGTCGTAGTGATAATATGGTTACCTTTATCCTTAAGAGCAGCCAAAGTTCCCTTGATTGCCATATTGTCCCCTTCGCTGCCACAGGAGACAAAAACAATCTCAGCGGGAGAAGCATTAATCAAAGCAGCAACCTGTTCTCTGGCTTTTTCAAGGGCTCCAGACACAGCCCGGCCAGCCCAATGCACACTCGAAGGGTTGCCAAACTGCTCTTTATAATATGGCAGTATGACCTCTAACACTTCGGGTCTTACTGGAGAGGTAGCATTGTAATCCAAGTAAATCTGTTTCAACTTTAAGCCTCCTGTAAAATCAACTTTGATTTATGAATTCAGTCTTGAATTAACGTCAAACAACTTAAACCAGAGGGGTTAATTCAAAATTTAACATTAAGAATTAGTTTTTGACTTACCAGGCATGCCTTTAGCCTCTAAGGTCAGTTCCTCCAATGTGATTGAAGAGAGGAAGTCACGAATTCGTTCAGCGAGGCCATGCCAGACATTGTGTGTTACGCACCGGTCATCACAAACGCAGCCACGTTTCTGATCCATACAGGAGACCGGCACCAGCGACTCCTCGACACTGTCGATAATCTCGTCAACTTGAATTTCCTTAGCCGGTCGAGCCAACAGGTAACCCCCGCCCGGGCCACGAACACTCTTGACTATATCGCCACGACGTAACTTAACAAAAAGCTGTTCCAGATAAGTCAGGGAGATACTTTCACGAAGCGAAATATCACGCAAAGTGACCGGTGAGCCATCTGAATAAAGGTTCAGATTAACCATGGCACGCACAGCATATTGTGCTTTAGTAGACATACGCATAATATTTTATGCCTCACTTTTCTTTGCTTTAGCAGCTGTCGCGGAACCTGCTGTCTTACTTTTTGAATTGGCCACTGAGATCTTGGACGAGCTGCTGCGTTTAGTCGCTGATTGAGCCGAAGACTTCTTCACAGGAGCCTTTGCCGCAGGCCGGGCCTTTGCTTTCTTAGGCTGCACCTCCGACTTCTCAAGTCGATCCGTTAAATCCTCAACTTTTTTTTCCAAAGCACGAATCTGATCAAAGAGACAGCTGATAGCCTTAGCTTCAGGATCGGGCATTTTGCCATGTTCCAGGTCTGGCCTCTTTTCTTCTACCGTGGGTTCTTGTTGCATAACAACACGACCGGGGATACCGACAACCGAGGAATTCCGTGGAACTTCTTTGACGACAACCGAGTTTGAGCCAATCTTGGCACCTTTGCCAACAGTAAACGGACCAAGCACCTTAGCTCCCGCACCTATGACAACGTTGTCATCAACAGTCGGATGACGTTTTACCTTATCCCAGGTGACCCCACCGAGGGTGACACCATGATACAAGGTGACATTATTGCCAATTTCAGCAGTCTCACCGATCACAACGCCCATACCGTGATCAATAAAGAACTTCTTGCCAATCTGTGCACCGGGATGAATCTCGATGCCGGTGAAAAAACGACCAAGGTGAGAGGTGAAGCGACCAAGAAAGTAGAGTTCACGGGTCCATAACCAGTGCGCAATCCGATAAAACCAAACTGCATGCAGGCCCGGATAGCAGAAGAAAATCTCCAGGACACTGCGCGCCGCTGGGTCCCTATCGAATACTGAATAGACATCTTCGCGAATAGTATCAAACATTTTGGTATGCCCTCCCCGTCCCGTTTTCTGTAAAAATACCGACAAGAAATCTGCCGGTGTGTGAACTTGGTTAACGGATAACATACCCGACTAAAACTGTCAATTATTATTCACGGAAAATCAAAGGAATAGCGGATAAGCTTCGTTGTCTGACTCCTCAACGTAGCGATAACCGAGACTGTCAAGAAAGGCTTGCAGTTGGGCTTCCTGCCCAGAAGGGATTTCCAGACCGACAAGGACTCTACCGAAGTCACCACCCTGAGTTCGGTAATGGAAAAGAGAGATATTCCAGTCAGCACCCATTGTAGCAAGGAAACGAGCCAAGGCACCAGGGCGTTCAGGGAACCAGAAACGGTAAAGGCGTTCACCACGGACATCAGTAGAACGACCGCCAACCATATAACGAAGGTGGGTTTTTGCCAGCTCATTATCAGTCAGATCTATGTTTTCAAAGCCGTGCGTGGTCAGTAAATCACGAAAGGCCTGACGCTGTTGATCACCGTTAATAGCAATGCCAACAAAGATATATGCAGACTTTCGATCCGACAGACGATAATTAAATTCGGTAATATTGCGCTCGCCGACAACTTCACGACAAAAGCGGAACAAAGAGCCAGGTTCCTCCGGAATCGTGACCGCAAAGAGAGCTTCCTGCTTTTCACCAATCAGAGTTCGCTCAGCGACATAGCGCAAGCGATCAAAGTTCATGTTGGCACCGGAATTGATCGCAATCAACGTCTGGTCCGTGACATTACCGTCACGAACATATTTTTTAAGCCCGGCTAAAGCAAGGGCACCAGCAGGCTCAACGATGGACCGAGTCGCTTGATAAACGCTTTTTATGGCGCTGCAGATCTCATCGATATCAACCCGAATAATTTCATCGACATGCTGGCGGCAGAGCTCAAAGGTCAATTGACCAACTTCACGAACAGCAACACCATCGGCAAAGATACCGACCGTATCGAGTTTAACCCGGCGACCGGCAGCAATAGATTGAGCCATTGCATCGCTATCAACCGGCTCAACACCAATGACTCTCACGTCTGGACAAAGCGCTTTCAGAAAGACAGCCATTCCGGCCAACAACCCGCCACCACCAACCGGGATAAAGACAGCATCCATTCTTCCAGCACTTTGCCGCAACAGTTCATCCGCAATGGTTCCCTGCCCGGCAATCACAAGTTCATCATCAAAGGGCGGAATAAAGATCATGCCGGACTGAGCAACCAAGTGGGCACAATGTTCAGCGGCCTCAGAATAGTTGTCGCCAATCAGCACAATCTTGGCCCCAAAATTCTTCACCGCAGAGACTTTGATGGCAGGTGTCGTCACCGGCATCACGATTGTCGTTTGAATGCCTAATTTCTGACCGGAAAAAGCCACTCCCTGCGCATGGTTTCCTGCTGAAGCAGTAATGATACCTTTGGCCATTTCCTCCTTACTGAGGTTGGCTATCCGATTATAAGCGCCACGGATTTTAAAGGAAAAAACCGGCTGAAGGTCCTCGCGTTTGAGCAACACACGATTGTTCAAAGCCTGCGAGAGGACAGCGGATTCTTCCAGCGGTGTCTCTATAGCGGCCTCGTAAACCTTGGAGGTGAGAATCTGTTTGAGTAGTTTTTGCATAATGATTCAGTACCTTTCGATGCAATTTAAAAACTGAGGATAAGCGGAACGACTCATGATTTCAAGGAAAAGGATAGATTGGGCAGACGCTGACATTTACATGACCGGAATCGCGTCAATATCGAAAGATTATCTGCAGTTAATTATCGACAACTGTATACAGGTTAGATATACTGCGAAATCAGTTTTTATCTGGGATTGAGCCTTCCCGGAGACTATATTCCATGTCGTTCTAAAGGAGAGAAATTATGCCGGAGTTCACTTATCAGAATCCCTATCCCGTAGGCAAAGACGAGACCAGCTACTACAAGATCGAAGAGTCAGAAAAATACGTTAGCGTTGAGAACTTCGCCGGCAAAGAAGTGCTTCGGGTCTGTCCAGAAGCTATAACCATCCTGGCAAACAGTGCCATGAAGGATGTCTCCTTCCTGCTGCGCAAGGAGCACAATGAGCAGGTCGCCAAGATTCTCACCGACCCGGAAGCCTCCCGCAACGACAAAGGTGTTGCCATGGCTTTTTTGCGTAACGCCATGGTCGCCGCCCAGTTCGAGCTGCCGACCTGCCAGGACACCGGCACCGCCACCGTAGTTGCCAAGAAAGGCCAGCAAGTCTGGACCGGCGTTAACGATGCTGAATATATTTCTAAAGGCATCTACAAGACTTACACAGAAGAGAATTTGCGTTACAGTCAGACCGTGGCGCTCGACATGTATAATGAAAAGAACACGGGCACTAACCTGCCTGCCCAGATTGACCTCTATGCCACCGAAGGCGACGCTTACAAGTTCCTCTTTGTTGCCAAAGGCGGCGGCTCAGCCAACAAAACCATGCTCTTTCAGGAAACCAAGGCGCTGCTCACCCCCGAGAAACTCTTTGACTACCTGGTTGCCAAGATGAAAACCCTCGGCACTGCGGCCTGCCCGCCCTATCATCTCGCCTTTGTTATCGGCGGCACCTCGGCCGATGCGGTTATGAAGACGGTTAAGTTGGCAACAGCTAAAGAGCTTGACGGCTTGCCAACCGAGGGTAACGATCACGGTCAGGCGTTCCGCGACATCGAGATGGAAGATAAGCTTCAGAAAGCAGCTCAGGATCTTGGCATCGGTGCTCAGTTCGGTGGCAAGTATTTCACCCACGATGTACGCGTCATCCGTCTGCCTCGCCACGGTGCTTCCTGTCCTATCGGTATGGCAGTCTCCTGCTCCGCTGATCGTAACATCAAGGCCAAGATCACCAGAGATGGTCTGTTCGTAGAGGAGATGGATCGCGATCCGGGCCGGCTGCTGCCAGAAGAGTACCGTATGGCCAAGCACGAGCATGGCACCAAGATCAATCTCAACCAGCCGATGGAGGCAATCCAGGCCGAGTTAACCAAGCTCAAAGCTGGTGATGCCCTGCTGCTTAATGGCACCATCGTGGTCGGCCGCGACATTGCCCACTCCAAGTTCAAAGAGATTCTCGACAGCGGCAAGCCATTGCCCGACTACCTGAAGAAGCACCCGATCTACTATGCTGGCCCAGCCAAGACTCCGGAAGGCCGTCCCTCTGGCTCCTTCGGCCCGACCACAGCTGGCCGCATGGACAGCTATGTTGGCCTGCTACAGGAGAACGGCGGTTCGCTGGTCATGATCGCCAAGGGCAACCGCTCCCAGCAAGTCACTGACGCCTGCAAGAAGTTCGGTGGCTTCTACCTCGGTTCCATCGGTGGTCCAGCCGCCCTGCTTGCTGACGAGAACATCACCAAGGTTGAATGCCTCGACTTCCCCGAACTCGGCATGGAGGCAGTCTGGAAGATTGAAGTCGTGAACTTCCCTGCCTTCATCCTGGTGGATGACAAGGGCAACGATTTCTTCAAACAACTCGGCCTTTAAGATCTATTAGACAAGCGACAAAAAAAGCCCCGGATTTCCGGGGCTTTTTCCGTTGCAGCATTTGGTTTTCAGTGTTCAGACAGAATCTTCGCGAACCAACCCTAGTTTAACCAATTCTTCAAGGTATTTTTTTGTTTCAACCTTGCATTGTTTCTTTTCTACATCGTATTCATTCATAAGCAAGTTGATAAGCTCATCATACTCTAAAGGCTGTTCCAGAATTTCCCAT
>JAJRRB010000088.1 GCA_024279915.1 Deltaproteobacteria bacterium | reverse complement strand
GGCAACCGCAAGGCTCAACAGCTTCTCGATCAAGTTTTTGAACCTGGTGACGCCCGCTGGCGCGGCATTGGTGACATTCCTGACAGTGGCCTGCAACTCAGACCAGAATTTGCACGCTTCGATGCCGCTATTCAGCTGCCGGTTGAGGTAGAAGCCCCGGTCGAGCACAAGGGCTGTCTTTGCGGCGAGATTCTCAAAGGCAAAGTCCGTCCCAACGATTGCCCGCTCTTCCGCACCGTCTGCACTCCCGAAGACCCTGTCGGGGCCTGCATGGTCTCGAGCGAGGGCACCTGTGCAGCAGAGTATAAGTACGGAACTTGATAAAGCTGTAAGGCAATAATCAAGGCCCTCTTTGTTTTCGGAGTTTATTTTGAAATCAGATGTAATCCTGCTAGGCCACGGCAGTGGCGGCAAACTAAGTCATGATCTGCTCGACAACCTGATCGTACCGACCCTTTCCGGGATCGGTCAACGTGATCAGAATGATGCTGCTGTACTTGCCGCGCAGAATGGCCGCCTGGCTTTTACAACCGACTCCTATGTGGTTGATCCAATTTTCTTCCCCGGCGGCAACATCGGCGATCTTGCAATCCACGGCACAGTTAACGACCTGGCCATGGCCGGCGCCACACCTCTGGCAATCAGTGTCGGTCTGATCATCGAAGAGGGCCTGGCCGTCGCAGATCTCAGGAAAGTTCTCGAGAGTATGCGTGATGCCGCTCAGCAGGCCGAGGTTAAGATCGTCACCGGCGACACCAAGGTCGTGCCGCGCGGTAAAGCCGACAAACTTTTTATCAACACTTCAGGAATCGGCGTCATTGCACATGACCTGGAAATTTCCGGAAGCAAAGCCCAGGTCGGCGATAAAATTCTGATCAACGGCACTCTCGGTGATCACGGCATGGCCGTTCTGGCCAGTCGTGAAGGACTGGAACTGGAAAGCAACATCACCACAGACAGCGCCCCCCTCAACAGCATGGTTACAGAGCTGGTTGCCGCACTCGGCAGTCAACCCCACACCCTGCGCGACCCGACTCGCGGCGGAGTGGCAACCACGCTCAAGGAAATCGCCCTACAATCCCAAGTAGAAATTACTTTACAGGAAACCGCACTGCCCATCGATCAATCAGTCAGTGGGGCTTGCGCCATTCTTGGTCTGGACCCTCTCTTCGTTGCCAACGAAGGTAAACTTCTCGCCTTCGTTGCTCCCAAAGCCGCCGATCAGGCCTTGGCTATTATGCAGAGTCACAAATATGGCAATCGAGCATCAGTCATCGGTGAAGTGACCGCTACTGCAGACGGCAAGGTCCGTCTGCAAACAGCCATTGGTGGACTGCGCGCAATCGAAATGCTCGCTGGTGAACAACTGCCACGAATTTGCTGACCTGAATTCACTCAAAAGTGTAGCGCTTTGACCACTAAAATACGTCAAAAGTGCCATTTTTACTGTGTTACTCCTTAAAACAGCGTCTCTACCATTAAAACACCCCCATAATCCCTGTCATTCCAAACAGATGCAGACCCACACCCGATGTGATAAAAAATGGCACGACTGATGCAAGGTTCTTAAGCATACGCGACTTCCGTGCCCGAACGCTCGTCAGAAAAGGAGTCTTATCATGTTCAAACTTTCGGTTCTCATTGGTAGTTTCGCCTTCATCGGTAGCAGTTGGTTATCAGGTTTCACTATGCCTCGTTTTGTGCAAGGCTCAGGGGACTACCTGATCATGCCACTGTTCGGTTACATCCTGATCATTGTGGCTGCCCAGATAGCCACCAGAATTATTCCAGAACAACAGTAAATTTCACACGGGAACGGTCCAGCTACATTTATTTATTGAAATCAATTCGAGTCACATCAACCGATCACGGTTGGAGAGATTAAGTTAAGAGGGAATGGATCAGAATCCATTCCCTCTTTGCGTTTTAAGATAGTTTTCTACTTTATAACCACAGACCAGATTTTTAATGACCGTAAATTTAAACAAAAAAAGTCCTGAAGCACTAATGCTTCAGGACTTTTTCTTCAAGCTCTCTCGCTTACTGAAATTTTAACTTCAAAGGCTTAGAGATTCGTCCCATCCCATAAAAGGTTGGAGGTGGATTTATCGAGAGGATTTCCATACAAGCTAAAGATCGACACGCCAAACAGATTGATGCGATAAATATCGAAAACACTAAACACAGCGTCTCAAAAACCAACAAAAGGTATTTTTTACATTTTTTTTCAAAAAAGATAATAATCTCACATCCGCGACTCTCCAAGGGTTTCGGATTTTTCCCTTTTAAAAACAGCATTTTACAAAAAAAACTCTATTGACGGATACTTTAAGTGAGCCTACCATCCCTCCAACTTGACCTGGCCTCCAACAATTAACAAAATTAGTAGATTTCACAAAAAACAGATAACTCATGACCATCTTACCGCTGTTCATAACCCGTGCGACAAAGCACGTTCTCCACTGCCTACGCGAAATCGCTTATGATGATATGGAGCGTCAGGCATCGGGCTTGATTCCCGAGAAAGTCAGAACCAAAAAAAGAGTTCGCAACAGTCAGCCGATCAAGCTTGACTTCGCAGTCCCCAAAAGACATCGCCTCGCCTGGATCCGTCGCACCATCCAACCTCTGCCGCATTGATGACAAACTTAAAAAGGCGGAACCAATCGGGCTCCTTCATTTCTATATCATGGTGAAGTCACTGTTCTTTTAAAAAATCAACGACACATATAACTGATAATCTCGTCGATAAACTCACCACCGAACCGCTGAAGTTTGTGCTTGCCAACACCACTGATTGCCAGCAACGCAGTCTCATCGGTTGGCATCTTTGCCGCCATCTCGGCCAGAGTTGCATCACCGAAGATCACGTAAGGCGGAACTCCAGCCTCATCAGCCAGCCGTTTACGGCAGATACGCAGGGCATCAAAGAGATCATCGTCGTAATCGAAATCACCGACCTGCGCGCGACCTTTTTTCTGCAAGGTTTTGACCCGGATACGTGGCTTGGCCAGCACCAGTTTCTCTTCACCACGCAACAATGGCCGGGCAGCTTCGGTTAATTTCAACACCGAATAGCTGGCCACGTCTTGCATCAGGTAGCCACGATGAATCAGTTGGCGAAGCAGACTGCTCCAGGCATCGGCCACCTTCTCGGCACCGATACCGTAAGTGGAGAGTTTGTCGTGCTTCAAATCGAGAATCCGCTGGGTCTGGGCACCGCGCAGCACATCAACCACATGGCCAACACCAAAGCGCTGGCCAACCCGATACACGCAGGAAAGTGCTTTCTGTGCGTCGACGGTGGCATCGTAGCTTTCCGGTGGATTGAGGCAGACATCACAGTTACCGCAATCCTCTTCGAGCCGTTCACCAAAATAGCCGAGCAATACCCGGCGTCGACAGGTCAAAGCTTCACCGAAACCGACCATCGCCTGTAGTTTGTGTAACTCAATACGCTTCTGTTCCGGGTTATTGCCCTTTTCAATCAGGCCACGACTGATGGCAATATCGCCATAGCCGAAGAACAGCAAAGCTTCAGCGGGCAGGCTGTCACGACCCGAGCGACCGGTCTCCTGATAATAGCTCTCGATGTTTTTCGGCAGATCGTAATGGACGACAAAGCGTACATTCGGTTTATCGATCCCCATACCAAATGCGACTGTCGCCACAACAATGTCAATATCATCACGAAGAAACATCTCCTGAACTTTTTTGCGTTCCTTGTCACCCAGACCAGCATGGTAAGCTCGCGCCTTGTGTCCCGCTGCGGCAAGACGATCGGCCACTTCTTCAACTCGTTTACGCGAGAGGGCATAGACAATACCGGCTTCCTGTTGATGATCAGCCAAAAATCCCGTTAACTGGTCAAATGGTTTCTTCTTTTCGACCACCGTATAGCGAATATTCGGCCGATCGAAACCACTGATAAAGCATTGTGCCTCTTGCAGACCGAGTCGCTTCAACACATCCTGACGGGTCTGCGGATCAGCCGTTGCGGTCAGACCGACCATCGGTACATCTGGAAAATGTGTTCGCAGTTGGCCGAGCTGGACGTATTCAGGGCGGAAATCATGCCCCCATTGAGAAACGCAATGAGCCTCGTCTATAGCAAAGAGCGCAATGGGTAAAGACTTCAGACGATCCAGAAAGCCATTGTTCAGCAAGCGCTCCGGAGCCACATAAAGCAGGTCAAGCTCGCCAGCATGCAGCTTGGCCAGCACCTGGCGAGATTCTTCTGCTTTAAGAGACGAATTATAGAAGGCTGCGCGCACGCCGTTGGCAACCAGGGCATCGACCTGGTCTTTCATCAACGAAATTAGAGGGGAGACAACGATAGCGACACCATCCCGGTGCAGGGCAGGGATTTGAAAGCAGAGGGACTTGCCGCCACCGGTCGGCATCAGCACAAAAGCATCCTGGCCTGAGATCAAAGCCTCGACAATCTCTTCCTGTTGGGGACGAAATTCACTATAGCCAAAACCCTCTTGCAGGGTCTGGCCGGGATTGGATAGATTTGACATGGGGAAAAAGACCTCCGAAGTAATGCGGTGCATCTGCACCGATAACATGACAATGAATCAAGCTTTTCTCACTTTCTGCCTCAACGCCAGATCAAGCAGCACCAAAGCCGCCATCGTTTCAATAATCGGTACGGCACGCGGAACGACACAGGGATCGTGTCGACCCTTGGCCTCCAGAGTCACCGACTTGCCATCGAAATCAGCCGTCTGCTGAGGTTGTCCGATCGTCGCTACCGGTTTGAATGCCACGCGGAAGAGTACCGGTTCGCCACTGGAGATACCACCTAATACACCACCGGCGTTATTGGTCACAGTGCCAAGACGATCCCCCTTCTGCACGAAAGGGTCATTGTGCTGTGAACCACGCAATTGCGTTCCCGCAAATCCTGAACCAATCTCAAAGCCCTTGGTGGCTGGCAGCGAGAGCATGGCCTGGGCGAGCATGGCGTCAAGCTTGTCGAACACCGGCTCACCCCAACCCGCTGGGACATTGCGGCAAACACAGCTGACGACACCACCGATTGAATCTTTGGTCTCAAGGACTTCGCGTACTAGCGTCTCCATGCGGCTGGCAGAAGTTTTATCCGGACAGCGTATCAGGTTTGCATCAACCTGCGCGCGACTAACCTTATCAGGGTCTATACCGGTCGCTTGTTCGGAGCCAACGGAACTGACCCAGGCAACGATCTCCACGCCCCACTCTTCACGCAGGATCTTTTCAGCGATCGCCCCGGCAGCCACCCGACCGATGGTTTCACGGGCACTGGAACGACCACCGCCACTACTGGCGCGGGTTCCATACTTAGCCTGATAGGTAAAATCAGCATGAGAGGGCCGTGGTACCTGATCCATTTCGCCATAGTCACCGGGACGTTGATCTTTGTTATGCACCAGCAGACCAATCGGCGTACCAAGTGTCAGACCGTCTTCAACACCAGAGAGTATTGTCACCTGGTCCGCTTCCTCGCGCGGCGTGGTGAGATCACTCTGCCCTGGACGACGCCGGTCAAGCTGGCCCTGGATATCCGCTTCTGAAAGTTGCAAACCAGCCGGGCAGCCATCGACTATTGCGCCAACACCAACGCCGTGTGATTCACCAAATGTGCTTACGCGAAACAAAGTACCGAGTGAACTGGACATTTCTTGCTCCCTTTAAGAGAATTTTACGTATTATAAACGATTCGGCGTTTCAGGGAAGTCTTGCAGTAAAAAATAAAATGCGTCATTATCAGTTATAAGTCGTCTATTCTCCGCAACTTGAATCAGGTGTCACGCCAACGGTTGTCATTACTGCGCCAGAACGTTACTATAACAGCCGGGAGGCTATCCAAAAGCCACCGAGATTCCGCTACACAGCAGAGAGAGGATACGACTTTGCACAAGATCGCTATTGAATTAGTTCCGCGTGACCACGAATCACTGCAACATGAATTACAACAGGTACGGGATCATTTCCCCAACATCAATTTAATCAACATCCCCGACCTGCTCAAATTTTCACTGAGAAGCTGGGACGCCTGCATCCAGGCGAAATCATTATTCTCTCATACCATACCCCATTTGCGCGCCATCGACTTCGACCTGAGCAAACCGTTTCCTTTGGTCGAGACTTTTGAGGAAAACGGCATCGAGAGCATTCTGGTTATCGCAGGTGACCAGCCTCAAGACATGTCACGCAGAGTGTTTCGCACAAGCTCGGTCGAGTTGATTCGCGCTATCAAAGCCCAGATGCCTGCTCTGAAAATCTACGCAGGCATTGATCCCTATCGAACCGGTATCAAGACGGAACTCGATTATGTCAAGCGCAAGCTCGACGCTGGTGCCGAGGGATTTTTCACCCAACCTTTCTTTGATCTTCGGCTTATGGGAATTTATCGTGATCTGATGGCAGGGATCGACGTTTTCTGGGGGATCAGTCCGGTCATGAGCGTGCGCAGCAAGGACTATTGGGACAACCTCAACAACGCCATCTTCCCGCCAGACTTCGAACCGACCCTGGAGTGGAACCGAGGTTTCGCCAGAAAAGCACTGGAGTTTAGTCAAAGGACCGATTCGAGTCTCTATTTCATGCCGATCCGAGTCGATCTGGCCAAGTACCTGGGCGGTATCCTCTAGCAGTCTGTCGGATAATCAGGGCTGAAGCGACAATGTGGGTGTTTGAGACCAGATTTTAGCTCGTTTGAGAGCAATAGCCGTAGCTATTGGTTGAAAAGGAGCTGAAATATGGGCCAAACAAGCGAATTTGCAGCCAGCGCATTGATAGTTCGACAGGCTGCTAGGAGTGATCCTCAGAAAGCTCAATCGAGAGGATCGAAAGCATCCTTGTCTGCGTAGCAGAGGGGACAGACCCAGTTGTCGGGTAGATCATCGAACGCCGTACCCGATGGAATATTGTTCATAGGATCGCCCTTTTCAGGGTCGTAGATGTAACCACAATTAGCACAGATATAACGCACGCTCACCTCCATTTAATATCCCAAATTCACCCCCCTGCTCGTTGCACTCGCTTCCCCCTTTATGGCATAGAGAGGACTGAGGGGGGTTAACTAAACTGCAAAATACTTGGCCTGCGGGTGATGAGCAATAATCGCCGAAGTACTCACTTCGGGAACCATCTCCATGGTCTCGGTCAAGGTCACACCGATCGCTTCTGGCTCTAGAAGTTTGAACAACATCTTGTGGGCATCAAGGTCAGGGCAGGCCGGGTAGCCAAAGCCGTAACGTGAGCCCTGATAGCCCTGGGTCACATAGCCGGTCATATCGGCTGGCTTCTCTGCGGCGATGCCGAGCTCGCGGCGCATCACTTCGTGCCAATGCTCGGCGAGTGCATCGGTTACTTCAACGCTGAAGCCATGCAGCATCAGGTAATCGTGATAGGCATCAGCCTCGAACAGTTTCTTGGTCTCGACCGCTATTTGCTCGCCGATAGTCACCACGAAAAATGCAGCAACATCACCACCCTCAGCGCGACTTCGATAATAATCGGCAATACAGAGGTATGGCGGCGACTGCTGGCGTGGAAAATCAAAAGCCATCGTTTCATCACCGGTTTCGACAAAGACCGTGTCACCTTCGCTGTAACATCGGAAATAGCCATAGGCCGCCTTCGGCTGCAGTAGCCCCTCCTTAAGCGCGCGCTCTTTTAGGCCTTCGTAGAGCGGCGTGACCGTTGTGCGCGTCAGTTCGGCGTACTCTTCGGCGCTGGTACTGGAGGTGCGACGGTAGCCCCAGCGGCCGCGGAAGAGCGCCTGCTCGTTGACATAGGGGAAGAGTTCGGCCGGATCGATGTCGACGACATGACGAAGACCGTAAAAAGGTGGCTCAGGGATCGGCTGGCTACGATCAATATTGACGTCTTTCGCCCCAGGCTTCATGCGTGGCTTGCCGTTCTTCGGCGCTGCCATGGTAGCCATCAGCGTCCCGGCCTCGTAATCTTTTAACGCCTTAAGACCAGCAAAAGCATCGGCACAATAGACCACCGGTGCATCATAATGCGGCACGCAGGAGGTAGCGACAAAGTCGCTGGTGAGCGCAGCGCCGCCGAGCAGAATCGGCATCTTCAGCCCTGCTTCGCGATACTGGGGCAGACTCTCTTGCATAACAATAGCCGACTTCACCAGCAACCCGCTCAGACCGATCATGTCGACCTGCAGCTCACGGGCTTTGGCAATAATGATTTCAGCCGGCACTTTGATACCGATGTTAAACACCTTATAACCATTGTTGGAGAAGAGGATATCGACCAGGTTCTTACCGATATCATGAACATCGCCCTGTACAGTGGCCAGCAGGATTTTGGTTCCCTCTTCTTCCTCAACCTGTGGCATGTGCGGTTCCAGCCAGGCAACACTCTTCTTCATCGCCTCGGCCGACTGCAGCACAAACGGCAGCAGCAATTCGCCCTTGCCAAAGAGTTCACCGACATGGCGCATGGCTGGTACCAGGATCTGGTTGACAATTTCGAGCGGTGGGTAGCGATCAAGCAGCACCGCCAGGATATCTTCAATGCCATCCTTGTCACCACGGACAATCTTCTGGTGCAACTCTTCTTCGGGACGTTTGTCCTGTGTTTCATCCTCCTCTTTGGTTTCGACCCTCTCTGCGAAATGATCGATAAAGCGCATCAACGGCGACTTCTCTTCACCTTGGTCACGATTGTAAATCAGGTCGAAGCAGAAGGTCCGATCCTCCTCGCTGATCTGTGCCAGCGGCAGACTTTTACCGGGATCGATAATCGCCGCATCAAGCCCCTGTTCAACCGCCTCATGCAAGAATACCGAGTTGAGAATCTTGCGCGACGCCGGTGGCAATCCAAACGAAATGTTGCTCAAGCCAAGCACTGTGAAGACACCCGGCAGCTCCTGCTTGATGCGCCGGATACCCTCCAGAGTCTGGATCCCGGCATCAAACAGGCTCTCGTCGCCAGCACCGATGGTGAAGGTGAGCGGGTCAAAAAGAATGTCCTGGGGTCGCAGGCCGTGCTTGCCCACCGCTTGTTGGTAGATCTGACGAGCCGTCTCCACCTTTTCATCGGCGGTCATCGCCATGCCCTCGACATTGATGGTCAGAGCAACCACTGCCGCACCATACTTTTTCGCCAGTCGGCAGACCCTGTCGAGAGTCTTGCCACCATCTTCCAGATTGATCGAGTTGATGATGCAACGGCCGGGATAGAGTTTCAGACACGCTTCGATACAGTCCGGCGTGGTCGAGTCGATCATAATTGGAATTTTGACTGATTCTGCATAGAGTTTGACCAACCGGGTCAGATCGGCGGTCTCATCGCGACCAGCATAGGCAGAGCAGAGGTCGAGTATCTGGGCGCCCTGAGCCTCCTGCTCCAGACCGATACGCAGGCAGCCATCAAAATCGTCGGCCAGCAGGCATTCGCGAAACTTTTTAGAGCCGTTGGTATTGGAACGTTCGCCGATCAGCAGTGGCGGAATATCCTGAGCAATTTCTACTGCCTGGTAGAGGCTTGCAACTGAAGGCTTCATAGCGTCACCTCACGTTCAACCGGGGAGAGCTGCGCGCAGGCAGCAGCGAGCTGACGGAGATGCTCCGGGGTGGTGCCGCAACAACCACCGACAATGCTGACACCATCGTTTTCGATAAACTTGCGCATGCTCTTCACGAACTCTTCAGGCGTCATCGGGTAAAAAGTCTTGCCGTCGACTACGCTGGGCAAGCCCTGGTTCGGCATACAGGAGATGCGCTCCGGCCAGTTGTGGCCTAGGTAGCGGATATGCGAGATCATATCGGCCGGGCCGGTCGCGCAGTTGAGGCCAAGTGAAAAGATCGGGAAGGGTTCCAGTGTGGCGCAGATCGCAGCGATGTCACTGCCGACCAGCATGGTTCCCTGGCGTTCCATGGTCACCGAGACCATCACTGGCAGTTCACGGCCAAGCTCTTCGAGCACTTCGAAACAGGCCACTAGTGCAACCTTGACCTGTAACAGGTCCTGGCAGGTTTCAATCACCAGAGCATCAACTCCAGCCTCGACTAGCGCACGAATCTGCTCGGCAATCGAGTCCGATAATTCCTCGACAGTGATGTGACTGAGCGATGGTAACTTGGTGGTCGGCCCAACCGAACCGGCCACATAGCAACCGTTGCGCTCACCGATTGCTGCGCGGGCATTAGCCACCGCTGCCCGGTTGATCTCCACAGTCTTATCGGCCAGATCGTACTCCGCCAGAACGATGGAACTCGCGCCGAAGGTATTAGTTTCGATCACCATGGCCCCGACATCGAGAAACGATTTGTGTAAAGCAACGATCGTCTCCGGGGAGGTGATGTTCAGGAGTTCGTTACACCCCTCACACCCCTGCCAGGCCGCATCCGGTATCGTCATTTCCTGGAGATTGGTGCCGCAGGCACCGTCGAACAACAGGATCTTTTCGTTGACAAAGCTCATATCATTACCTTTAATTGCTTAAGCACTTTGAAATATTAGCCTTTTTCGTGAAATATACAACTGGAGAACGTCAGATAAGGACTAAGGCAGGTTAACAGGGATGAAGGAGATGAAGGGGATGGGAAAGCTTTTAAAGCTATTAAGGCATTGGACGCTGATTTGCGCTGATGAACGCTGATAAGGCTTTAAGATTTTAAAACCATAAAGACTTTATTTTTGGTTTAGGTTTATCAGCGTAAATCAGCGTCCAAAGATTTGTTTTGGTCTAAAAAAAATCACACCTGCTCTTTACGAGCATTATCAGCTGCGCAGGAGATGCAGACGGCCGCTGTTTCGTAGAGGCCATTTTTCGGATTGAGGATAGAGGCTGGACGAAGGTGCAACGAGCAAGTCACCCGATAGCAGAGGTCGCACGCCTTGCTATCGGCGTCATCGGATTTGTAATTACAGATGTGGCAAACCCAGGGGGCTCTTTCCATGTCGTTTCTGCTGCCCATTGGACATCCTCCAACAAAAGATTGATCAGTGATCTGAAATTTGAGTTGGTATTATGCCCGCAGTGTCTAACAAAGGCAATTAGATGTCCATGAAATCGATATGGAAATCATCCAAGCTGATGACCAGGCAACGATCGAGGAGTTTTGGTGTTTTCCAGAGGACGCTGAAGAGTTCATTGACCATCAAACCGGCTATGATCACCACACTGTCCGGTGTTACCGGGATCGTGCCTTGCGGCTGGACTGCTCCGGCGAAGACTTCTTCGAATGGTTGTGACTTCCCGGACAGCAAGGTCAACACCTGACCCTGGTTACCGTTTAAGCCGCCATGGACAAAATAGGTTCCGGCTGAAACAGCACGGTAGAGCTCGAAACGACTCTGGTAATTATCGAGGCAATCAGCGACACCATCCACGCCAGCAGGCACTTGAAAATCGGCATCGATGCGGCCTGGTATTTCAACAATTTCGGTCGATGAATTGATTTGGTTCAGACGTTCTTTAGCAAGCGGCAATTTCGCCAGGCCGACATCTTTCTCACCATAAAGAGTCTGACGGTTCAAATCTGGCCAGTCAAGGTGGCCGTCATCGACCAGATAGAGTCGACCGATGCCAGCACGGACCAACAGTTGACTGACCGTTGCCCCGAGTCCACCGACCCCGGCGATCAGTAGTGAGGATTGTTCGATAAGCTTTTGCTTTTCAGCTCCCCAGTGGAGAATCTGTCGAGCGTAACGATCCTTCACCATCAACCCCCGGCACCTGGCGGGAAGAAGGCCAGCACATCGTCATCAGCAATCGGGGTTTTTAACCCATTCAGATGCAGGATGTTCTTGCGGTTGACCAGAATAATGGTTCCTGTATGGGCCACCCCTTCTTCGTTCAGCAGCTTGTGCAGAAAGGGCGTGGCGATCTGCGCCTGGGTTTTATCCAACACGCTCTGCACAGTCTCACCTTCAACCCATGGAACCTCAGTGGCTTCCTGCTTTATAAGCAATCTGACCAAACTGAAAAATTGAATTTTTATCATTGCCGCCCTTTCTATCTCGCCAGCATCAGGCCATTCTCAGTTGGAATTTGGCGTAGCTGTTGGTACCGCTTAAAACCTGTTTGCCGGGGAACTTTGACCGGGTGCGGATCCAGTGATAATAGAGCCCTGCATCATTGGTCTCGCCGATCAGGTTCGCGCCAATCACCTGCTGCTGGTCATTGAGGAAGACCTTGCGAAAACGACCAGTGCTCTGATCATGAACACTGATGCTTTGCGTGGTATCATCCATGCACTCACCGATGGCGGCGACATCCACACCGAGCACCTCGGTGATGTTGTTTTTCAGACTACCGTCATAAGCACAAGTTTTACCCATCATGTTCAGTGCAGCGTTCTCTCCCTGTTCTACAGCAGTCATCCAGTTACCCTGAATAGTCGGTTCACCGGTAACAAAATCCTTGCCTTCAGCGGCGTCGCCTGCGGCGTAGATGTCGGCGTGACTGGTGCAGCAATAGTCATCGATCAGAATGCCATAATCGACCTGCAGACGTGCGGCACTAGCCAATTCGCAATTTGGCTGTACACCTTTACCGACAATCAGCATGTCACTGGTCAGGCAATCGCCGGAAGCCAGTTGCAATTGCAATCGGTCACCTTCTTCGATCGCCACGCTATCATTCTGCTTGTGCAGTTGCAGGCCCTTCTCTGTAAAACGTTTTTCGAGAATTGCCGAGGTTTCCGCATCGACCATCCGGCTCAAGATTCGGTTGGAGCCAACCACCAGATGCTTCTCAACGAACTCCGGTGCATGTGAAAGGAGTGGTAAACTAACCAGGCCAGCGCCGATCGCGGTAATGCTTTTCGCACCCTGCATCAGCTCTACCAACTTTTCAGCATCAGCCATGTGGCGTAGCACACTGGACCGGTCAGATGTGATCGTCAGTTGCCTTGCCTCAGCCCCGGTCGCCAGCAGCAGTTTGCCGAAGGCTACGCTGCTGCCATCATCCAGTTCAAGCTGACGGCCTTCGGCATCGAGAGCAACGACATTACGGCCAAACAGCGTGGTGACCCCTGTCTGATTGTAGTAGTCGCGATCGACAAGAAAAAGATTATCGCGTTCTGTCTTGCCGCCAACAAAGTATGGCGTTATCACTCGCGAGTAAGCCGGAAGATCCTCGCGGTCAATAATCGCCACGGAAGCGTCTATAGCATGTTTCCTAAGAGTTTTTAGAGCCTGCAACCCTGCCGCACTGTTACCCACAATTACGTAATCAAAAGCCTCTGCCATGTCATACTCCATATTAAAATAGGGAGGAGTCTTCAAATCAGCAGACTCCTCCCTATTTGATGAATCACTGTAGATTTAGGCGAGACCGAGAGACTGCAGCTTCTCCTCGGTCGGAATGCCGTCACTGCCCCAGCCACGAACTTCATAATAATCCGGAAGCATCTCTGGCAGCTTGCTGACATTACCCTTGGACGGGCCATCAGGGAGAGGCTCTTCGAGCATCCGCTTCGGCAGTTTGTCCTGAGACGGATCAATACCCGCTTTGAGGTTGAACATCCGCTCCAGGTTGTAGATACGGTCGCCAATTTCTAGAATACCCGCGTCATTCAGATCTGTACCATTGGCCGCATTACAGAAATTAGCAAGCTGTGGTATTCCCATAGCAAAGGTGGTGAAGAGACAAACACCGGCCGAATCGATCGCAGCGGTGTAGTCCTGAAACACTTTAAGCACACCGGCCTTACCTTCTGTAGCTTCCGGATCAAGTTTTTCCGGCAGCCCGAGAGTCTCCGCCGAGTTAATATAACCGCGCACATGGCAGGCGCCACGGTTGCTGGTTGCGTAACCGAGCCCCATGCCTTGGACATGGCGTGGGTCATAGGCGGGGAACTCCAACTTCTTGACCGACATCGACAGCTCGGGAACTCCATAGCTATCAGCCAGGCGATAGGAGCCGAGTCCAATCTTCTTGCCGAAGCCTTCACCTTTACCAGTCATTTCGGTCAGTTTTACCATGGCATCGCCATCGCCGAAATTCAGCGACATGCCAATTTCTTCTTCGCTGATGATCCCCTTCTCGAACATTTCCATGGCACAACCGATCGTCGAACCGAGGGTGATGGGGTCCATACCGTACTCGTTGCAGTAATAGTTGGCTTTGATGATCGCTGGCATATCAGAAATACCGCAGGCCGCGCCGAGCGCCCAGAGGGTTTCATACTCAGGCCCTTCACCTTCACCGACATACCTGGGATCTGTTATTTTCGTGACCCGGCCACAACTGATGATACAACCCATGCAGCTCTTGATGCGTCTCAATTCACCTGAGACAAGAGCCTCACCAGAGATATCTTCGGCCGCCTCAAAGGTGCCACTCTGCGCATTACGGGTCGGCAACCCACCATTTTGGTTCATAACGTTGACCAGAACTGCAGTCCCGAGGGCAGGCAGACCTTCGCCAGTCACCGGATTTTCCTTGAGAGTGGCATAGGTATCAAGCGCCGCCTCGCGATAAGCTTTAGGATTGGCAATCTTGACGCCACCGGTACCTCGTACCGCAACGGCCTTAAGATTCTTGCTACCCATGACCATGCCGACGCCACTGCGCCCAGCAGCACGGTGCTTGTCATTAATGATGCCAGCGAAATGCACACCGACTTCACCGGCCAGGCCGATGCTGGCGACCTTGGCATCACCGTGGAATTCACTCAGGATCGCGTCTTCCGTATCGTTGGTCGACATGCCCCAGAGGTGCACAGCACCAACCAGTTCGGCTTTGCCATCACGAATCTGCAGGTAAACCGGGTGCTCCGATTTTCCTTCAAAGATAATCATGTCGAAACCGGCGTACTTGAGTTCACTGGGGAAGTAACCGCCCGAGTTGGAACAGGCGATAGTGCCGGTCAGCGGTGACTTGGTGATGACCATGTAGCGACCGTTGGCCGCACCGTAAGTACCGGTCAATGGCCCGGTGGCCATAATCAGGTTGTTCTCCGGGCTCATCGGTTCAACCTCGGGAGAAACCTCTTCTGTAAAGTATTTTGAACCGAGACCGCGGCCGCCGATAAAGTCGTTGGCCCACTCTTCGTTAAGCGCTTCGACTTTACAGGTTCCCTCAGTCAGATCAACACGTAGTAATTTACCCTTCCATGCCTTATTCATATCAGACCTCCATCTGCCCATCTTTCATCGTGTTGACGAAACGCAGCATCTTCTGCCGCAGCGGCTTATCTTCCTCGCCCACAGTCAAGCACTGGGTCGGACAGAAGACCACACACTCGGGAGTGTCCCCTTTGCAGAGATCACACTTGTCCGCTTTACCGGTACTGTCGACATACTTGATCATGCCGAAGGGGCAGGCACTGACGCAGGTTCGACAACCGACACACTTCTCTTCGTCGACGGTGACAACACCACTGGCCATCTCTTTGGTGATAGCGTTTTTAGGGCAGGATTTCTCACACCATGGGTCATCACACTGCATACAGGTGACAGTGATGAACTTGGCTTCCTCGACAAAAACTTCGTTGAAGATACGGGAACGACTGGGGGCGAACTCACCGGCATTTTTGAAAGAACAGGCCAGTTCGCAGGTCTTGCAGCCAACACATTTGGCCGGTTCGATGCGAATTAGTTTTTGCATATGCAACCTCCTTCTTGAGTGGGTGACAACCATAGAACACAAGGTGAACTTTAGAATCCCTATTTAAAAGCGGGAGTGATACAACCTCCCCCTAGATAACATATCTGAAAATTATAGCAGTGTTTTAGTGTGCTGCCAGTTATGAGTCGTTCATAGCATCTATTAACCGGAGTACGCATTTCAACATCTGCTATTTTCCCAGCTAGAAATTATTACTTCGGTGGCACTACGAAAAGATTGCACGCCACCACAGGCCCGGGCAGAGATTTGTGCCCCGAGCAGAAAAGAGAAAAACGCATAGGCATTTTCTTCTGTGCATTTTGCGACAGCGAGTGAGCCCTCTTGCAGCCCTTGATTAAAAACGACCGCAAAAATACCCACAGTTTCTTGAATTGTTGTCTTGAGAATCATCCGAGAACTCTGCTGGAGAGTATTCAAATCCGCACTGATCGTTCCGACAAGACAAAGCTGCTCATTGCGGAGACCCTCGGCAAAAACATCCGCCAACTTGCGCAACTTGTCAGGAGCCGTTCCGGTACCGTCGACAATAGCTTTGTATCTGTCGCCATAGACAACGTGACAGCGCGACAGTAGCACTTCGACAAGATTTTCTTTTTTCGGGAAATGATGATGAATACTTGCTTTGCGAACTCCGACAGCAGCACTGATCTGCTGATAGCTCATCGCATTCGGCCCGACCTGCTGTACCAGCTCTTCCGCTGCATCCAGAATTTTAGTTTTCGTATCATTCATTACAGCCAACCTACCTACCAGTAGGATGGCTGTCAACGAAATTAATACATCCATAATCTGGTCATTTTTTAACAATGTCGAATGCCTGGAACAACAGGCAGACAAAAGATCATTTCTTGACCAGTAAAAAAGAACGGGTATTATTCTTCTTAGTCTCTACGGTATCAGTAACCTGACCGGTCACCAACCAATTATCAAAGGACAGACATATGCTAATTCACTCCTTCAATCCACCCGTTCGCACCTTGATGGGCCCTGGGCCTTCTGATGTTCCGCCACGGGTTCTTGAGGCACTTTCCCGACCGACTATCGGTCACCTGGACCCGGCCTTTATCACCATGATGGATGAGCTCAAAGAGCTGCTGCAGTATGCCTTCCAGACGGAAAATGCTCTGACCATGCCAATCTCGGCACCCGGTTCGGCAGGCATGGAAACCTGCTTCGTCAATCTAGTGGAACCGGGAGACAAAGTGATCGTCTGCCAGAATGGTGTCTTTGGCGGCCGCATGAAGGAGAATGTCGAACGTTGCGGTGGCATTGCGGTGCTGGTCGAAGATGCCTGGGGGGAAGCGATTGATGCCGGGAAGCTTGAAGACGCACTAAAAGCTCATGCAGACACCAGGATCGTCGCCATGGTGCATGCCGAGACTTCGACCGGGGCGCAGTCCAACGTAGCAACACTGGTTAAACTGGCCCATAAACACGACTGTCTGACCATTGTCGACACAGTGACCTCATTGGGAGGGACACCAGTCAAAGTAGACGAGTGGGAGATTGATGCCATTTACTCGGGCTCTCAGAAATGTCTCTCCTGCACTCCTGGTCTTTCCCCGGTGAGTTTCAATGAACGTGCTCTGGATAAAGTTCGTAATCGCAAAACCAGAGTACAGAGTTGGTTCATGGATCTAAACCTTGTTATGGGTTACTGGGGAGAAGGTGCCAAGCGTGCTTACCATCACACCGCACCGATCAACGCTCTCTACTCTTTGCACGAAGCATTGCTGATCTTGATGGAAGAAGGGCTGGACGCTGCCTGGAAGCGACACCACAAAAACCATCTGGCTCTCAGGGCCGGTCTTGAGGCGATGGGGCTGACCTTCATTGTCAAGGAGGCTGACCGTCTACCGCAATTAAACGCGGTCTCGATTCCTGACGGCGTTGATGACGCTGCAGTTCGCAGCCGGTTACTTAAAGAATACAACCTTGAGATTGGTGCCGGACTGGGTGCTCTGGCTGGCAAAGTGTGGCGGATCGGCCTGATGGGTCATTCCAGCCGTGCTGAAAATATTTTGCTTTGTATCGGTGCACTGGAGTCAGTGCTGGGAAATATGGGGGCTGAAATCAAGCTCGGCGTTGCTCTGCCTGCGATGCAGAAGGTGCTTGGGAAAAGTTAGGGATTCTTTGGTATTCCCAAGTGTGTCAATTGCTTGGCGAATGAGAATTAGTGGTATTACAATGGAACAACTACAAGCCATCTGCACGACTGCGGGTGGCTTGTTGTGAAATAAACTTCACAAAAACCCCTTCTTGTTAAAATCTTTAATCTAGATTTTCCTTTCTCCTTATTGTCAGATGGCAAACTGATTTGCATGGTAAGCAAAGTCTGTTACTTCCCATTGATACCAGCCCCTCTAACCATCCGTAAGGAGAATGCCATGAAACAAAGTTATCTGGTTCGCACCCTGGGTCTAATTATCGGCCTGCTCTTCGTCGGGGTGACTGCGCAAGCGGCCACAACCCTGACCAGCGTCAAAACGGACAAGCCGATTCTGCTCTCTGGTGTGGTTGACAACGCCTGGCAGAAAGCCGCTCCTCTGAAGGTGACCCTGGACAACCTCCCCTATGAGCCAGACAATGGTTACGAAGGGATGCAAGAGACCACCGTCACCATGAAGTCGCTCTATGACGATGAGTACATCTACTTTTTGCTCCAGTACAGTGATCCCACTGAAAGTCTCGCACGCTCCCCATGGATCAAGCAGCAGGACGGCAGCTGGAAGCAGATGAAGAATAAGGACCAGACCGGTCACGACAACACCTACTACGAAGACAAGGCCGCTTTCTTCTGGAACATCAACACGAAAGGTTTTACTGACGAGGGCTGCGCGATCTCATGTCACATGGACATTGAAGGCGACACTTCGGCCGGGCGCAAATTCACCAACAATCCTGGCGAGACCATTGACATGTGGCACGTCAAGAACGTGCGGGCCAGCCCCCTGGGTCAGATCGATGACCAGTACATGGACAGCACCGACAACGGTAAAGACAACAAGGGCTTTGGTCGCAAGGGTGATACCAAGTCCGGCGGCGGCTACAAGAACAATGTCAACAAGGACAAGACCGGCCCTGCTTACATGAACTTTCCTCCCAGCAAGAAAGCTAAGTACTATGTGCTGCCCAGCCTGAAGACCCCCTTCGTTGACATCTTCGAGCCTGGTGATGTGGTCCCGGGGATCATCATCGATGCCTTCGAGGGCCAGCGTGCCGATATCGAGATGCGCGGCAAGTGGGACAAGGGTGTCTGGACTCTGGAAATCCGCAGAAAGCTGGTGACCAGCGGCGACATGGCCAAGATTCAGGATGTTCAGTTTGACGACTTGAGCAAATCCTACAGCTTCGGCATCTCGGTCTTCGACAACAGCCAGATCAACCACCTGTACCATGACGATGTGCTGACACTGAAGTTCAAGTAAGCCGCGTTAAGTAGTTCGTAGCAAACAAGCCTGCCGGAGACAGATTCTCCGGCAGGCTTAGCTGTCTCTTTCGGAGCAAAAGCCAACCTCAGTCACTTGAAGCCCCCCCCCTTGCCCAGGTGGCCAAGGAATACGCCGCAAGTGATGAATGGAAATCTCTTGCGTCTGCTACGGACGCTTACCCAGTGAGCGAATAAAGACATCTAGATCGCGTCAGGACTTGCATAAGAGCCCCTATCTTGTTTTATCGCATTGAATTATGGTGGACGCATCATGATAAACGAAATATCAATCTTCCCGATTTATCTTTTCTACGGCATGGCCTTTTTTGCCATTGGCGTGGCCATTACTTCAAGAGACACCAGTGCCAGCAACCTGATAATTTCGCGCTCGTTGTGGCTGTTCGCGCTGTTTGCTTATTCGCATGCTTTCCTGGAGTGGTTTACACTATATTTAATTCTACTTTCTTCTGAATTCTCCGAAGGGGCTTTACCTTATCTGAACGAAATCAAACTTGGTCTGGTCGCCATCTCCTTCACTTTCTTGCTGCTATTCGGCTTGAGTCTTTTGCGCATCGTATACTCGTCCAAAAGAGGCTTAGTATATTTGATCCCTCTGCTTCTGGCTGTCGCAATACTTCTTTCTGTACCTTTAGCGAAAGAGCCCGTGTCAATTTTCTCCTTATCAGCGGCCAATATTAAAGTTCGGAATTTCATAGGTTTTCCTGGTGCTATTGTCTCCTGTCTGGGCCTTATCTTGTATTCTCGAACGGTCCATCACATAAGTAACAAAGGCGCTTTAAATTTTATTGGCGCAGGTATCTCTTTGGCCTTTTATGGTGTGTTCGCCGGCCTCGTGCCTTCAGGGACAAACCTGCCCCTGGTAGACATGCCAGTGGAACTATTCCGAGGCATATTAGCCTTTGCCATCCTTCATTTTGTTATGCATGCTCTGTATATATTTGACGTTGAAAGGAAACAACAGGTTGAAGAAAGTTTGAACAGGTTTGCGCAATCGGAAAAACTTCATTCTCTTGGCAAACTGGCTTTCGGTATTGCACATGAAATAAACAATCCCTTAGGGAACATTTCACTCAATATCGAGTTGTTGAAGAATGACCTGGACTCTAACAACATCCCTTTTTCATATGAAAGAAGGTTCTCCTCCATCGAAAGGAACTTGGACAGAGCTTCGAACATCGCCAGAGAGTTGCTTTATTTCTCAACAAACAAGGAAGCTGACTATCAATCGACAAACCTTAACGATGTACTGGAAAGCACGATAGGTCTTCTCGGGGCCCGACAGAAAAAGTATCTAATAACCAAGCACCTGGGGTCCATACCGGCGATCTCTGCCATCCCCTGGAAGCTTGAAGAAGTTTTTCTAAACATACTTGTCAATGCTATGGATGCAATACCAGAAGGTGGTTCAATACAGATTTCGACAAGCCAAAAAAGTGATAAGGTTGTTGTGATTATAAAAGACAATGGAGCCGGTATTTCATCCGACCACATGCCTTACGTCATGGATCCTTTTTACACAACAAAGGATGTTGACAAGGGCACGGGGCTTGGGCTCTCCATCTGTTATGGAATTATGGAATTGCATCACGGTAAAATTGAACTGGAGAGCCAGTCGGGTGAAGGAACAACCGTTTCTCTGTTTTTCCCTGTAGGAGAAGAAGACAATGTATAAAATCCTGGTGGTCGACGATGACAAGGATATGCAGGAAAGTATCGTGGAGATTCTGGAGAACGCAGAGTTTGATGTCTGCACCGCAGGGAACGGCGAGGAAGCACTTAAATCAATAAGCGACTCCGCTTTTGACCTTGTGTTGCTTGATCTCATCATGCCCGAAATGGGCGGGATGGAGGCTCTGCCGCTCATCAAGAGAGAATGCCCCAAGGTCAAGGTAATTATGATCACAGCATTCTCTACGATTGATAATGCTGTTGAGGCGATGCGGAAGGGAGCTGACGACTATATTACCAAGCCTTTCAAGATCAATGAACTGATGATGGCCGTAAAGAAATGTCTGGAAGAAGCGAAATTTCTGGATTGCAAAGCAGTATTGGGAATGGATGAAACTTTCAATAGCCTTGCGAATTCAATCCGGCGTGAGATTCTCCTTCTTGTGAATCGAGAAGGAAGGCTGAAATTTATGGATATTTGTCGAAAGCTGGAAATTAAGGATCATACCAAGGTGAATTTTCATCTAAAGGTTCTCAAAGAGTCTAACCTGATCAAACAGGATGTACGCAAATGTTACATTCTCTCTCGGGCAGGGAAAAAGGCTATTGATTGTTTCCATGTTGTTAAGAACGGCTTTTAAACCAAATTTGAGGCATTGCGGATAAATCTCTGTGTCAGGACGTTGCTCCTGACACACTCCTTACTTGTTTTCTCAAAAGTTATGCCAGCAACAATTCTTAGATTACCTTAGGACTTACAAGACTACTCTTTTATCGACATAGTACGAACAGAGCCCTAGCAGTCAACTCATTGACAATCCGACAGACTGCTAGTAATTCTCATGCCCACTCTTTTGCAGGTAATACTCATAATCCCCTTCGTAAGGGATCATCTCACCATGATCAATCGCAAAAACCCGTGAAACCAGCGAACGCAAAAAGTGCCGGTCATGGCTGACCAGAATCACCGTACCGGCAAAGTTCTTCAACGCCTCAAGCAACACCTCACGTGACTGGATATCAAGGTGGTTGGTCGGCTCATCAAGCACCAGAAAGTTGATCGGCCGAGCCAGCAGCATTGCCAGAACAAGCCGGCTCTTTTCCCCTCCCGAGAGCCGATCGATACGTTTATCGACATCATCACCCTGAAAAAGAAAAGCAGCACAAAGGTTACGAACCACCCCGATTGAAGCCATCGGCATTACATCCTGGACAGTATCGAAGACACTCTTTTTCGGCTCAAGCAGATCCATCGAGTGCTGGCTGAAATAACCGAGGTTGACATTGGCACCAATTGTCACAGTTCCGGATGTCGGTTCCGTCTCACCAGCCAGACATTTGAGAAAAGTCGATTTACCGGCACCGTTAACTCCAACCACAGCAATCTTATCGCCACGATGAATCAGTCCGGAAACCCCACCAAAAACCGATTTGTCTGCACCATCATCCACTGGCCAGATTTTAGCCAGGTTTTCAAACTTGGCGGCATCATCACCGGAGCGAGGAGGCTCTGGAAATTCGAATTTGATTACCTTTTGCTCGGCTGGAATTTTGATGCGCTCAATTTTCTCCAACTTCTTGATTCGAGACTGCACCTGGGCAGCATGTGAGGCTCTGGCCGCAAAGCGAGCGATGAAATCCTCTTCCTTGGCGAGCATCTCCTGCTGGCGGCGATGGCTGGCGAACAACTGTTCACGACGAACTTCCCGCTCACGCAGGTAAAAGTCATAGTTGCCGCCGTAGGTGGTGATGTTGCCATTGCCAACCTCGATAATGCGAGTGACCAGACGATTCATGAATTCCCGGTCGTGGCTGGTCATCAGCACAGCACCTTTGAATTCGGTTGACAACCAGTCTTCCAACCAGACGATCGATTCGACGTCAAGGTGGTTAGTCGGCTCGTCGAGAAGCAATACGTCAGGACTTATGGTCAGAATCTTCGCCAGAGCAATGCGCATCTTCCATCCGCCACTGAAACTTTCCACCGGTCGGACGTAATCCTCAGGACCGATGCCGAGACCAGTCAGCACGGCCTGAGCACGATTCTCAAGATCATAACCACCGCGATGCTCAAACTCCTCCTGGGCATCACCATATTTCTCCAACAGAGTCGCCAGGGCGTCATCAGCCATTGGCTCACACATCTCTGCTTCCATCGCCTTGATCTCTTCACCAAGCTGCATGGTGCGTGCAGAAGCAGCCATGACCTCAGCCAGCGCCGTACGCCCAGACATCTCACCGACATCCTGGGAAAAGTAGCCAATCACTGTTTTCTTGGTACAGCTAATTTCGCCACCATCGAGACTTTCCTCGCCAGTGATCAGCCTGAAGATGGTTGACTTGCCCGCTCCATTCGGCCCGACCAGACCGCTACGACTTCCTGCGGTTATCTGGAAACTGGCATTTTTAAAGAGGATATGAGTGCCGTGCTGACGGGTGATATTGGTTAAATGGATCATCTCTTCCTCAAAAAGCCGGGGAGCAGCCAGACATGGCGGTTCCCCGGGAAATTGTTCTGTAGAATGCTCCACACTTCTACAACACAGTATAATCTTTGTCACGCTCAAAACTGCTTTAGCTCTAAACCATTAATGACCAACGACTGTCTCGCCGACAAACTTGCGAGAAGAGGATATAAATGAAAGGGTCACTCAAGAGATCCCGGCACTCGTTAATATCATCACCTGTCAAACCAGCAAATCAGCACCTAAACACATAAGATCTCTGACAAAAGTCATCTGACATATGACAATAGCAAGAAACGGGTGGGCAATCATTCTCGTAGTTGCTATGTTCTGATGCCATTCAAACCAATTCTAAACAATCCTGAAATCACAAAGGGTATTTCATGAACTATGTATTCGCACCAGGATGTGCACTGCTAATAGCAACGCCTGGCCATATTGGTATTATGACCAGGCGTCGCAGACAAAACCTTGGCAGAAACCTATTTTAGGTTGCCATTCTACCGGTGTTTGGCCAGAATTTTTTCACCAATAGCCGACTTCACAACTTCCTTGAGAACGGTGACAACTCGTTTATCATAGGCACCATCACCGGATTCGATAATCGTCAACTTTCATCAATCGAACGTGCACCACGGTACGCGCGTGGTTCAACCATGGCACAAAAGCTGTTGACGACCGCTAGAATACGGGCCGACAAACGAATGTCATCACCCTTCAACCCCTTTGGATAACCCTTCCCATCCAGGGTTTCATTCATCTGGTAAACAGTCGCAAAAACCGGTAGACCAAAATCGATATCTTCCAGAACCTTGGCGGCATGCTCGACATGCTGCGCCATTTCTTCCATCTCCTCTGCTGTCAAAGCTTCTGCCTTGAAAAGCAGTTCCCGGTCAACAAAGAGTTTACCGACCTGTGAGAGATTGGCTGCTGTTTCTACCGTTGAAATATCCAGATCACTGGCATTCATAGCCTTGGCAACTTCGACACCCAGGTTGCGCATCAGACGGGAGTGCCCAGCCAGGTAAGGATCAGTCAGTTCAATCGCTCGTACCAGAGCTTCAACAGTTTTTGCCGTTGCCTGCTCGTGGCGCTTCTGCACTTCGACAATCTCGGTCATATCACGAATCACTGAGACAACGCCTGTAGGTTTACCTTCAGCATCCTTCAGTGCAGCTTTCGATATCTGCAGATGATGCGGCTCAGACCGAAGATAAAGCGTCTCACTAAAAGTAACTGGTTCACCACTGGTCAGCACCTGCTGGTCAGAATGTTCGAGACGGCGCGCAGTGTCATCACCGAAAACCGACTCGTTATCCAAGCCGATCATTTCCTGCGGATCTTTGCCAACAGCCTCGGCAAAAGCCGGGTTGACATACAGGTAGCGGCCATTCAGATCTTTAAGGACAATGTAGTCCGAAATGGTGTTGTTAATCCGGTCAAGCAACTGCCGTTGACTTTCAATTTCCCGGGCCAACCGCTCAAAATGTTTTGCAACTTTACGCTCCTGATTGCTGACCAGCAGCGCCCAGACAGCTCCAAAGGCTACCCCGAAGAAGAGAATCAATAGCACGGCAATGCTCATCAACGATTTTTCCTGACCCCGCAAGGTTTCGCGTACTACATCATAATTTGCTTCGACAATGATCCACCAGTCAGGCCCGGTGATCGGCACACCGAGTGAATAGGTGTCTTCTCCACCAGTAAGTGATAAGCGAGCAGCAAACGGCAGACGTTCTGTCCGGTCAAGATGTAGTGGCGTACCGATGCTCTGAAGTTGCCTGGGCAGCCAGGGCACAATCTCTTCATAACCCTCTGCGACCTTCTGCACCAAGCGGATTCGTTCTCCTGGCTCCAGCAGGCTACTGGTATGCATTTCATGAATACGCTCACTCACCACTTTGGTCAGCATCAGAACCGCAACCGGCGTCTGGTCGAGACCACTCGCATCGGGAGGGAAGATTGGCAGGAACGCCTCCAGTACCAAACCAAGACCGGTATACTGCAGAGGCCCGAAATGAGGTTCTTGGCTCCGCAAGACCTGTTTGACCATACCCATCTGGTCAACACGCAAAGGTGGGGTCGTCGCATCTGTGGCAATGTAGACCGTGCCACTACGGTTGACCACCCGCCCTCCCAGATAACCAGAGATACGGGTGAATTCAAGCAGCAGGCTCTGCATCATTGGCAATTGTGCAGAGAGCGAGGCCACACCTTCATCAAACTCAGAATGCCCTGGGAAAGGGCCCGACACCAACAGAGAGACATCATCTTCAATCAAGTGGACCTCTGATGCATAAAGTTTGAAGAGGTCCGAGTTGATCACCCGGTTGGCTTGGTTAATCGCAGTTTCAAACAAGGCCTCTGTCAGCTTCACCTGTGTGGCGGCCATCAGCTCAAGTCGTTTCTGCAGATTGACCTCGAACTCCTGCCCTTTCGACTTGAGTCCCCAGGAGACCCAGATGATGGCAGTAACCGCGACCAGGGCAATGATGCCCAGGCCAATCCAAAACACCTTCTTCCTTGGCTCGGACTGGTATTCCGGAATCGTTGCCGAACCAGAAATCGTCAGTTTCATATCATTCTCCTGCATGCCTTGCATCTCCTTCTTGATCGGGTGACAAGTCTAACGTAACGCCTTCGGCGCAACGTGAGCCCACCGATAAAACTCGTTGACAGAATATTGTGGGACATAGTGCTCATACTTCAGATGTGAGAGCACCAGATCAGACATATTATCAAGAACATAGGTTCCACCATTGAGCTTAACAGCCAATATTGCGTGCGAAATGTTCCGGATATTATCCTTGAGCAGCACAATACGCATATCATCGATAGCGAACCCAAGTTTACGCAAGGCGTAATACTTGGTGATGCTGTAATCTTCACAGTCTCCGGACAATTTAAGGAACTCACCCGGCGTCGCCCAGTAATCGCTGACACCATAGACGTCAATATCAAGTTGGTACGGCCAGCGGTTGAAATAACTGTTCACTGTTTTGAGCTGCGCCATAGGGGAAAGCCCGATGCTCTGGCGGATAATTTTCTGCCAGCTGAGTGCAGCCGAGGAACAGGCCTCTTTACTCGCATCACAGGCATAAAAAGTCTCCGTCTGGCTCTCCGCACTCACCATCACCCGTGTCCAGTTCGGCAAGGCCTTCAGAGTACTGCGAAATTCGTGACTGCGGAACAAACCCTTGCCCGGTGGAATTGCCGGAGTAAGCTTGCCAGCCGTAGCCTTAGCGGAAGCTTTGGAGCCACAGCCCGAAAGCCCTAACAGAAGGCTTATTGCCAGAAGAGATAAGAGGCAACGTAGTTTTGACATCGCTACCTCGGTTAACGCTCGCGCAAGGCGTTCTGCTTGGCACGCAGAATCGGTTTCAAAAGATAGGCCAGCACAGATTTTTTGCCAGTGAGGATATCGATGCTGGCGGTCATACCCGGAATAATCGGTAACTCCTCGTTACGATAGGTAATAGCGTTTTTCTGCGTTCTCAGTTTAACCTTGAAAAAACTTTCTCCATTGTCATCTTCAATGGTATCAGCGCTAATAGCTTCGACAACGCCCTCTAAACCACCGAAGATAGAAAAATCATAAGCCGTGATCTTGACCAT
This sequence comes from Deltaproteobacteria bacterium, assembly GCA_024279915.1. Classification (GTDB taxonomy): domain Bacteria; phylum Desulfobacterota; class Desulfuromonadia; order Desulfuromonadales; family BM103; genus M0040. The sequence continues at coordinate 43,467 of JAJRRB010000088.1, read as the reverse complement.
GGCCTTCTGCCCGGGGTGGAGGAAAGCGATATCGGCAGGACGAATCCGAGCTTCAATCAACAAGGTGTCATCGAGAGGCACAATTTCGAGGATCGATTCACCGGGACGCACCACACCACCAAGGGTGTTCAAGTTGATCTGTTTCACCGTACCACGCACAGGCGAGCGCACATCGGTTCGGGTCACACGGTCCTCGCCAGCCGACATGATTTCTCGCAAGGATTTCAACTCCATGCGATGGCTGTTCTTTTCGTCCAGAGCCTGAGACTTACCCTCCGCACGCCGCTGTTCGATGCGACGACTGGCTTCGTTAGCAGCTTGACGTATACGCGGGATAGCCAGACGTAAAGCATCTATATCGCCCTGTAGAGATGAGATGTCACGTTCGAGAGCAAGATATTCGACGCGCGGATAGACACCCTGATCAACCAACGGTTTGGCAATGTCACGCTGTTGTTTAGCCAGCCCAAGGCTGCGCTCCAGCTGTTTCTTGCGGCTTTGCATTTCAGTAATTTCCTGCTGCCTTTGACTATGCTGAGACCGCAGAACATTGAGCTCCGCCTGCAACTGCTGTCGATGCGCTTTAAAAATCAATTTCTGGTCCTCAAGGACTTGCGGATCCGCATCTTTGAATTGATCAGAAAAAACAATTTTAGCTTGACCCTCGATTTCTGCATTCAAACGCACTATCGCGGCTTCATGTTGGGCAGCCTTGGTAAAAGCGTCACGATACTGACTTGCAGCCATGGCATTGTCGATACGGATCAGGATATCCCCTTTATTGACGATCTGGTTCTCCTGAACCAGAATTTCCTGGAGGATGCCGCCTTCAAGGTTCTGAATCACCTGCACCCTCCGGGAAGGAATGACCTGCCCCAGACCACGAGTCACCTCATCCAGTACGGTAAAATGTGCCCAGAGAACAAAGATAACCATTAGCAGGGCAATCACTACGGTGAGGATGAAAGCCATCGAGTTGCCTTTACGATGAATGGCAGCATCAACTTCACTCATGAAAAGCAGGTCTTCTTCCTCGCTGAAAGCGCTCAGCAGGCCCCGTTTTTCCCTGTGTTCAAATGCATCTTTTATCTCATTGCGTTCAGACATAGTGGGTATCTCTATCGTTTCGAAGCGCCAACCAGGCCGCTTTTCAGTGCTTTCAAAACATCCGATTTGGGCCCATCGGCAACAATTTTGCCCGCATCCATGACGACCACCCGGTCCACCAGATGCAGCAAGCTGGTGCGATGTGTGAAAAGCAGCAGAGTCTTATCTTCCATGCTTTCCAACAACCTCTGGCGAAGAATGGCTTCGGCATTGTTATCCATGGCACTGGTCGGCTCATCGAATACCAGAATCTCTGGATCGAGGAGCAGCGCCCGGGCAATCGTCACCGCCTGACGCTGACCTCCGGAGAGGTTCATGCCGCGCTCACCAACCTGCCAGTCAAATCCGGCAGGATGACCTTTGACAAAATCAGTCACGCCAGCAAGATTTGCCGCACTCAGAATTGCCGGGCCATCAACATATGGAGCACCGAAAGCAATATTTTCGCGAATGCTTCCATAAAAAAGATAGTTATCCTGACTGACATAACCAATATGGCTTCTTAAGTCGGCCACGTGCAACTGGCGCAGGTCAATACCATCCAGCTTTACGGAGCCCTTCTGCGGCTCATAAAGCCCCATACAGAGACGTCCTAAAGTGCTTTTCCCTGAGCCGGTCCGACCAAGGATTGCAACCTTTTCACCCGCCTTGATCTCTAGAGAGAGATTATCCAATGCTGGAGTTTGGCTATTCGGATACTGAAAAACGACATTCTCAAAACGGATTGACGGCTGTAAATTCTGAGCCTGAATAAACTCGCGGTCGACAGGTCGCTCATTCGGCTGACGCATCAACAGATCGAGGGCTTTAAGCGCCATGCGCGACTGCTGCAGGCGCGTCAACATGGCGGCTACCGCACCAAGAGGTGCCATCGCCCGCCCAACCAGAATGTTACAGGCGATCAAGCCGCCTAAAGTCAGCTCACCTTCAGAAATCAGGTAAACACCGCCAATAATAATAGCCACGCTTACCAGTTGCGCCGACCATTGCGAGAAAGAAATAGAGAAATTGGCGAGGGCCCGTGCTCTGCTTGTCGACTTGGCATTCAGCCCAACCACTTCTTCCCAGCGCTTCTGAATTTGTCCTTCGGCCATACTGGTTTTGATTGTCTCTATACCGGTAATGGTTTCGACCAGCAAGGCGTTCTTCTGGGCGCCTTCACGAAAGCTTTTCTCAATAATCCGCTGAAATGGAATCTGTAAAAAAAAGCCGACCAGCACCACAAGCGGCACAGCCACAAGCGGCGCATATGCCAGCGGTCCAGCGATATACCCGATCAGTCCGATAAAGAGGAAAATAAAGGGCATATCCACCAAAGCCATCAAGGTGGTGGAGCTGAAGAATTCTCTGAGTGATTCGAATTCACGCAAGTTATTCGCCAGGGTCCCAGCCGATTCCGGCTTGTGGTCAAGTCGCATCGCCGTCATCTGCTGCATCAACTTGCTGGCGATAATGACATCAGCATTTTTACCAGCGACGTCAGCAAAGTAGCCCCGCAGGTTGCGCAACAAGAAATCGAAAAGATAAGCGATAAAAACCCCAAGCGCGAGCGCCCATAGCGTATCGAAGGCACTATTCGGCACCACCCGGTCGTAGACATTCATAATAAACAACGGGCTGGCCAGAGCCAGAATATTGACCATCACCGTCGCCAGCAGAACATGTTTGTAAATCGGGAAGAACTTGAAGATGGTCCCCCAGAACCATTCACTCGTATCAACCAGCCTGAGTTCACTGGCCCGTTGATCCAGCTTCCCTTCCGGATGAACCAGCAAAACATAGCCGGAATACTGTCCCTGGAGCTTGTCCAGCGACAGACGCTTACCTGTTCCGCCACCCTGAGGGAAGACCACTTTGGCATGAGACTCGTCCACGCTGACCAGGACACACGCCTGGTCATTCTGTAGAATCAGGATGCAGGGCATGATCAACGAAGAAATTTTGCTGATGTGCGGTTTATGGAAGGTACGCACCATCAGACCGGCTTGCTCTGCAGCCCGGACACAAACAGCAAGAGGAGGCCTTTCATGGCCTTGCGGCATACCGGCTTTAAGGGCTACCGTGGAAACCGGCCGTCCCAGCAAACCGGCGACAAGAGAGAGGCAACGTAACACCGGAGGTTCGTAGTCAACGAGCCCCGGTGAAACAAAGTCACTGGACCGACGCCTTGGCTTCGGACTGCGAGCAGGCTCCCGACTTGCACTCTTGTTATCGACAGATTTCGTCTCAACAGGTTCCGGCTGTACTTTAGTCTGACTATTCTCTTATGCCATGTCCCCTCGTCAGTACAAACAATTGATGAATCCATCAATTTGAGAGCCCTGTTACTCTCAATCTTGCTGCAACAGTTTAAAATCAATAATTCAAGTCAGTTACAAGCTGCATTATAGCATTAATTGAGCCGAATGCGACGATCCGACCTCATTCTTTGGAATATAACTATTTACCTATAACAAAAGGAGTAAGAAATTTATCGACAACGACTTGGCAAGCACTAAATCTTTGATATACCTATATTTACTTACTAAAAAACTTTATATATCTAATATTCACTCCTAACAAAGGTTTAACAGTACCAGCGATATTAAACGTTTCTACACACTAAACCGTTTCAGCATGGACATGCAAATGAGGAGGCAAAAAAGATGATGACGACGAAACTGTTTACGAAAGGGTTGTTATTAAGTTTGCTCTTGATGTTTACGTTGTTTGCGAGCAGCAACGCACTGGCACAGGATACCAAGGTGAAACTATCTGACACCGTGTCTACTGCCTTAGAGTACAGTCCACGTCTGCAAGTATTGCAAGCCAACCAGGAAGCCATCGGCTTTGAGCGTGATCGCGCCAAAGGTGGTTACTATCCACAAGTCGATCTGGCGATAGGTTATGGTGCCGAAGCTCATAGTGATGTCAGAACACGAGCCAGCGACACAGAGCACAACTTTTACGACCGTCTGGAAGGATCAATCCGTCTTTCCCAACTGCTCTACGACGGCAAAGAGACCAGAAGCCTGGTAGAAATTGAAGAAGCCAAACTGGTTTCTGCCGGTTACCGGACTTTTGATAATGCCGAAGCGATAGCACTCGACGCGATCATCGCCCATATGGAAGTATACCGTCAACGCGAGCTGGTCGGTCTGGCAGAAATGAACGTCAACGATCACCTCGAAATCCTCGACAAACTTGAAAAACGTCAGGAAGGCGGTGCCGGAAGCATCGCAGATGTTGATCAGACCCAGGCTCGCCTGGCTCGCTCCTATGCTTCTCTGGCACAAACTGAGGCAGATCTCAGAACCGCCGAGGCTAACTACCAGCGGGTCGTCGGTAAACTGGCTGGTGATGTTGAGTTTTTCAGCGTCCCGCCCGGCCTTGCACCCAAGACCTTGGATGAAGCAGTCAAGCAGACTGCAGAGTATAACCCCCAGACCTTGGCGCTTGATGCCAACGTTGACGAAGCGGATCGTAGAGTTGATCTGAGCAAATCCAACTTCCTGCCGAAAGTCCATGCGGAACTGAGCTCCAGCTATGAAGATCAGGTCGAGAGTTCAGAGACCTACGAGCACAATAACCAGGCGATGGTGCGTCTGCGCTGGAACATCTTTAATGGCCATTCTGATGTTGCTGACCGCAAAGCCGCCATGTCGCGCAAAATGCAAGCAGTAGCCGGTCGCAACGATCAGCAAGACCTGGTCATCGAAGAGACCCGAGCCACCTGGGCAGAGTTGGAGTCAGCACGCAAGCAGGTTGTCTTCTTCGGTGACGCTTTGAACTACAATCAAAAGACTCTCGAATCTTATGTGAAACAGTTTAACGTTGGCCAACGCACGCTGCTTGACGTGCTTGATGCCCAAAACGAGAAGTTTCAGTCAGCGGGCCTGATGGTAACAGCCAGAACCAACGAAGTCATTGCTACTGAACGGTTGCTGGCCCTGACCGGCGAGTTGAACGCCAGCCTGCAAATCGACGAGCAACTTTATACAACCCAGAAATAAAGAAAAAAAACCACGCCAGATTATAACTGGCCCGCCAAGATGACTTAACGACAAGAAAGGCCGCCTCGCATGTGAGGTGGCCTTTCTTAATTGGGTTAGTGGTGTAGACACAAAGTGTTTTCGGACAGGAGCTAAGCTAATCCTCGTTTTTGTGCATACAGCGTCAAATCGACCCGATTGTTTATACCAATTTTACGATAGATATTATAGACATGGATCTTGACCGTTCCCTCACTCACAATCAGTTTCTCGGCAATCTGGTGATTGCTTAAGCCAGTAGCCACACACTGCATGACCTCTGTCTCTCTGGCGGTAAGGATTGTCGCAAGTCGCCGCATACCAGCTTCACGATGAAGCATCTTCTCAAAAGCATGTCCGATCGATTCTTTTTCCATCCACATGCCACCGGCCGCCACTTTTTGCAGGCACTGCACCAGCAAGTGAGAAGGCATACTCTTCAGCACCACCCCTTTGACACCAAAACGGAGAGCATCGATCGTCTGTTCTTCATCCATAGCCGTTGTAAACACAACGATTTTGGCATCCACCGAACTGTTTTTCAGCTGATTGATCAACTCCAGACCATTTTGATCCGGCAGGTTAATATCAATAACCAGCAGATCCGGCTGGTGTCGCACCACCTCTTTCATCGTTTCAGAAGCAGTCGCACAGCTTGCCAGGAGAGTGATACCTGTCTCGGATCGCAGCAATTGGGTCAAGCCGAGTAGAGAGAGAGGATGAGGGTCTGCGGCAACTAATGTGAAAGCCATTTGAGCTCCAGATTCAATAAAAGTTCAAACATTGGCACCAAGTCTATCGTAATTTCAACAGATTGATAGCGAAGAGTATCGAAAACTCTTCTCGGATGCAAGCCTTGGCAACGAGCCGCAAAACGTCTGTAATCGCTAAAAAAACCTTATTTTATCGATGTCTCTCGCTAATAATATAACGAAGGTTATACGTTCTTCAACCTATCGATAAATTGTCGTCAAAAAAGAGCAGGTTAGAATAAAGATACTATAAGGAGTAGACCATGAATCATGATGACGAAAAAAGGGCTTCGCAGCGTATTCAGATTGAAGTGCCTGTTTCTATCGGCAAAGAAACAGCCACCACGCGCGACGTCAGTTGGTCCGGCATTTATTTTCTGGCTGACCAGCCCTTTGCCGAGGGAGGACTCTTGAACTTCTCACTGGACCTTACTCATGCCATGCCGGGAAAGCCAATTAAGTTGGATTGTCAAGGAGAGGTTCTCCGTATAGAGCAGCAAGGTGAGAAATTCGGCATCGCGGCAAGAATAAATAACTTTCAGTATCTCCATTAAAGTATAGCAACTGGAAATGACCACGTGACAGCAATTATTTTAGGACACTAACTAGAGAAGACCACAATATAACCCGCAAGCTGGACATAGGGAGAAAAACCATGGCCAACGAAGAGACTACCAATACCCAGGCTGGAACAGCAACGAACAATACTGTCGTCGTGCCGACCCTCGAACCAGGGCAAAAAGTGACCATCACGCTTGACGCAGACCAAGTTCCACAACTCAACTTTGATGCAGGGACAGAAAGCACTCAAGAGTTTGTGGGAAATGATCTCGTTTTTACATTAGACAACGGTGCGGTTCTGACTTTTGAGGATTTCGCAGCAAACATCAATGATGGTGATGTCACCTCAATCATGTTGGCGGATGGCAGTATAATTCCGATTGATGCATTGATAGCTGCCTGGAATCTCGAGGTCCCGGAAACGGCAGCTGGCGGAGCTGCTACCAGTGGTGGTGCCGGTGAGTACCGCGCAGACATGGGTGAAGCCCTGGGGGGAATAGACAAGCTTGGCGTTCAGGATCCGGATCCTTTTGGTGCTGCAGCGCTGACCCAGATTGAAGATGAGCAACCTACCCCGGAACTTCCTGTGGAGAATCAGGCTCCGATCGCTGAAGACAACGTCTACGAGATTAGTGCAGGGGGCACCCGCACCTTTGCACAGGAAGGCGAAAATGACACTGGCATACTGGGTAACGACTTCGATCCCGATGGCGATCAGATCTCGATCACCGACGTCCAGGCCCGTACGGATGTCACGGTCGGCACCGACGGTTCACTGTCTGTTAATGCCAGCAGCACCAGTGAACTGTTCGAGACCTATAAAGCGCTTGACGAAGGGGATTTCTTCAATATCTTTTTCGACTATGTAATTTCTGACCCCAGTGGAGCGACCGATGAAGCCACGGTCACGATCATTATTGAGGGCAAGAATGATGCCCCGACCATTGCCCTGACAGGTGAAGGTGACATGGTCTACGAAGCGGGCCTGTCGCCTGATGGCTCAGGAACTGGCCCGACAACTATTACCGCAGAGGGGTCATTCACGATTGCGGATCCTGATGGAATGGACGATATCGCCAGCATCACTCTTGGCACCAGAGTAATGACCATCGGTGACGGCGCTGGTGAATTTGCCGGTCTGGCTTCCATGGTCGGCCAAACCTTTGATGCTGCCAATGGCACAGTAGAGCTGACCGGTTATGCCGATGGCACGTTTACCTACCAGTACACTCTGGCGTCACCAACAACGGATGCTGCCGGTGTGACGGAAACCGACAGCTTTGATGTTGCTGTTGCAGACGAAGCGGAAGAGGCAAGCGCGACTGTCACCATCGACATTATGGATGATATCCCGACCGCTAACGACGATACCCCTGCGGCCCTGACTGAAGACAGTGCCACCGATACGGTCAGCGGCAATGTCCTCAGCAATGACACCTCTGGGGCCGACACGGCAAAGGCTTTTGACAGCTGGGATAGTTCTACGGCCAATACCGCAGCACAAACCGAACTGGCCAAGTATGGTGCCCTGACCCTGGATGCCAACGGTGACTATACGTTCGTGCTGAACAACGCAGACCCCGACGTTCAGGCTCTGGACACCGGAGATATTGTCAGTGAAGACTTGGCCTACACCATGACCGATGCTGATGGCGATACCAAGTCAGCAACTTTGACCATTACCATTAAAGGTGCTGACGACACCGCCAAGGTTGTCGTTGCAGCAGAAGGCGCCGACAGCACCGTCTATGAATCCGGGCTGAATCAAGACGGTTCCAACGCAGCAGCAGCCACTGAAACCGATACGGGATCTTTCAACGTGGAAGCCAGCGACGGCATCTCATCAGTCACCGTTGGCGGAACCACCTTCACCCTGACGCAACTGCAAGCTTTCACATCCGCCAGTCCGTCGGCGGATATCGACACCGGCGAAGGCACCCTGGTCATCACCGGGTACAGCAGTGCCGATGGCGACAAGACCGCAACCATCGACTACGAGTACACGCTAGACGACGCACAGACCCACACCAAGGCCACCAACGACACCACCCTGACCGACAGCGTTGCCCTCTCGGTCGCCGGCGTTGGCGGAACCAGTGGCAGCGCCAACCTGACCATCGACATTATGGATGATGTCCCGACCGCTAACGACGATACCCCTGCGGCCCTGACTGAAGACAGTGCCACCGATACGGTCAGCGGCAATGTCCTCAGCAATGACACCTCTGGGGCCGACACGGCAAAGGCTTTTGACAGCTGGGGTGACAACACCGCCGCCGAGTCCGAACTGGCCAAGTACGGCGACCTCACCCTCAACGGCGACGGCACCTACTCCTTCGTGCTGAACAACGCGGATGCCGACACCCAGGCTTTGGCCGATGGCGAGTCCATCAGTGAAGTGCTGGCCTACACCATGACTGATGATGACGGTGATACCAGCAGCGCCACTCTGACCATCACCATCAACGGCATCAACAATCCGCCAGACGCGATAGACAACTACTACTCAACAACCGCATCAGACGCCACGGTAAACATCGTCCTGATCGTCGATAAATCAGGCAGTATGGGCGACATCATCGAACAGGATCCAGATGTCACTCGACTGGATCTGGTAAAAGATGCCATCGAAAATCTGATTAACACCTACGACTCCTCATTGAACAAGGTGATGGTCGTTCCATTCAGTAGCAGTGCTGAAGCCCTTACAAACGGTGCCGATGAGGTATGGATGAGCGGCGCAGAGGCGTTAGCCCTGATCAACGGGTTGTCGGCCAATGGTTACACCGACTACGATTCGGCACTAACCACCGTGGAAGGTAATTACGGGACACCGCCCGCTGCAGACAACACCTTCGCTTACTTCCTCTCCGACGGCAAGCCGACCTCCAGTGACGGCGGCGACCCTAACACCATCGAAGCTGATGAACGGCAAGACTGGGTAGATTTCCTTAAAAGCACCAATATCGAAGAAGTCTATGCTGTGGGCATTGGACCAGACATCAGCCAGGTCGATGATGATTTGGAAGATGTTGCCTGGTCATCCTCAACGCCTGATGCCCCTGACAGCGGCACTGTCGTTCTGGTCCTTGACGAAAACGACCTGTCTGGCACCCTGGAAGTTCTCGCCTCAACGGTCACAGGCAATGTGCTTACAGACGACACCGGTGAAGGCGTTGACAACGATCCGGAAGGTGATGCACTGACGGTCACCCACGTCAACGGTTCAGCACTCAACATCGATCCCAACACACCAGACGTATTCGATCTTGCTAAAGGTGAACTCACCATCGAGGAGGACGGCGAATTCTCCTTTGTGCCGAATCCCAACGTGTTCGGCGAACAGGCCTTCACCTACACCATCACCGACGGCAACGGTGAATCCGACACCGCCACCGTCACCATCGACCTGCCGGATAACGACCCACCGGTTGCCGTGGATGACCTAGTGTCAACGGAAGACCATGATGTGAATATCGTCATAGTGATCGACACCTCCGGCAGCATGGGCACCGACATCAGCGATGATGGCGAACCGGAACAGAGCAGACTGGATCTGACCAAGGCCGCAATCGCTGAACTGATCAGCACCTACGGCAGCTCGTTGAACAAAGTCATGGTTGTCGAGTTCAACACCGATGCCTACGTTGTCCTCAATAGCGGCGATGAAGTCTGGATGACTCCGAGCGAAGCCCTCACGGAAATCGGAACGCTTGCTGATGGCGGCGAAACAGATTACGACGATGCTCTGAGTGCCGTAGCAAGTAATTACGGAACACCACCGGCAGCAGACAGCACCTATGTCTACTTCCTCTCCGACGGTGTGCCGAATACAGACTCACACGGTATCAATTCCACCGAACGCGATAACTGGGAGACCTTCCTGGAGGACAACAACATAGACGAAGTTTTTGCCGTCGGCATCGGCCCCGGCATTGACCAGACCGACGGCGACCTGCAGGATGTGGCATGGTCTTCGACCGGCAACGACAATGACAATGTCGAGTTGGTTCTTGATGAGGACGATCTCTCCGACACCCTGTCTGGCCTGGCCCAGAAGATTAACGGAAACGTACTCGACAACGACTCCGACAACGATGGTGATCCGATTACCGTTACAGAGGTTGGTGGCCAACCGGTTTCCGGTGCCCCGCTCATTATCGATGGTGAATTCGGACAACTCACCATCGACCCGGATGGTGATTACAGCTACACGGCGACCGACGAAGTCAGCGAAGGGTTCGACGTCTTCACCTACACGGTCACCGACAACCATGGCCAGAGCGACACCGGCAACCTGGTGATCCGGGTCAACGAGAATGCGGACGGTCGACTTCTGGTCGGTACCGAGAGTGCCGATGCCCTGGAAGGCGGCACCGGAAATGATGCGCTGATCGGCGGGGCTGGTGATGATTCACTGTCCGGTGGCGGCGGGTTCGACTTCCTGGTCGGAGATGAAGGCAAAGACACGTTCTTCTTCACTGCCAACGCCGGAGAGGGAACCGACACCATAACTGACTTCAACATCAACGAGGACATTCTAAGCTTCACCGATCTGCTTGATGGTGGAGATGGGCTTGATCTTGGTGAAAGAACTGCTTTCCTAGAGAGTGTAACGTATGAAAACAATGGCGTTGACCTGACGTTGACGGTTCCAGACCAAAATAATCCTGTCGGCGGCGAAATAACAGAAATTACACTTGCAGGCGTTGGTGCTGAATTTGGTGTTGGGGCTGGCAATTTAAACGATCTTATTACCCAGATAACTGTCGAAACCGGCTCCGCTTAGAAGATCAAACAGCGATGGGCGGCATTTCTGCCGCCCATCGCTTTCGATCTCTCGCCTCACACGCCACTAGTATTTAACTTCAACCCGATAAGCCAAAGTAGTCTCTCCCTTAGCTGGAATAGTAATCTTCCAGAGCGCGGTATCAGCTGAAGCTTTGCTGTGCTTGTGGCTCTCCTCAAGGACATGCCAGTCACCCGGCACCGGTTCAACAACCGTAACAGTGACCTCTTCATCCTTGGCATTTTTCAGTTTGATCTCGTAAGCACTTTCGAAACGATAGTTGTAACGGCTGTCTCCGCCCAGTTTACGAAAATCGGTTTGTTTGCGACTGGCCGTCACATCAAAGGCATCACCCAGTTTGAGACGGACGGTTTCGTTCTCCGGAGTATGATCGATTCGGTCTTCACCAATAAACTGTGGACGACCATCTGTGTCCTGCTTGTAGACCCGCACAATGCCTTTCGGCAGCGGCATGCCCAAATTGTCATCTTTGCGATTGTCAAACTCGACAAACACTCCGATTTTGAGCTTCTGGCCCAAGTCGCCTTGGCGGCCACGATAGTAGTAAGGGCTCCCCTGCAGGCGGAATTCTTTGTGTACGGGAACCCCTGCAGCATTGAGCAAAGAGACTTGTTTGGTCTGATTATCACGGATCGTGGTCGGTCGCTGCAGGGTATAAAGGTGATACTCGAACAGACCTTCTTCGCGCATCTGCGGTGCCGCCTCGGCCATGGAATCCGCCATCATCACAGCCCTGCGAACACGCACTTCCTCACGTACGCGATTGACATCCCCGGCCACCAACTGCAACAGGGCGTTACGATAAGTCGTACCGCTCTGGTTGGTCAGGGTCACCCACCCAGAGAGGTCCAGAGCCGTATCATCCTGATTCAACTCGGCAACATAATCTGCCCGCCAGCCAAGACCACCGGTGAGATAACTGAGTTCTGTCGTCTGCTGCCCAGCCTTCTCATTATCAAGTGAGACAACCAGGGTCGGACGATCACGCAGGTTCTCAGGTACATCAGGGTAAACCAGCCGCCCCGGCACTCCAGTCTCGATCCGGTCGCCGATTTTTAAAACCACGCCATCATTAGCGGCCAGAACTCGCGCGGTTTCATAGCGATCTTCACCGGTTTCCGGATGGGTCCGAACCAGTTGGACATCCTTGCCAACATATTTTTCCAACAATTTATGAGGCGTCAACAGATCAAAATCGAAGTTCTGTTCCAGAATCGTCAGGCCATCTGGACTGGTCAGGCTCCGTAAGAGGGCTGTTTCCGGTCTGATACGGGCGCTTACCTCGCGCAGTGCAAGATCCACAGTCCCTTTTGGCAAATCCACTTGGCGTTGATCACGCACCAGTGCCAGATTGTCATTGTAGATGGTGACGGCAACTTCCTGCTGATCATCCAGAGTGCTGACAATCTCTTTTCCGAGCACTGGGACAAGAGAGACAAAGACCACTGTTCCACTAAGCAGAACGGACAAGACCCATTTCGACATGATTGACCTCCTCGAAAACATTGTGAGGAACTATTTTAGAGCCTGTCCCAAGTTAAGGAAACGTCCATTCTGTAAGGGTTTGCAGCCCAAAACAATCCACTAAAGGAGGCGTTTTTGCCTCCTTTAGTGGAAACAGATGCCTTATAATCTTGTTACTACACGAGAGAATAAGGTGACCTATGGAAACTATCGCATTTCAGACCGAATTTCGTCCAGCACTTCCTGTTGTTTTTGGTGCAAAAGATTACCGTGAATACCGGGAGATGATTGAAGAGGTCGATCATTTTCTGACGGCAACGGAAATTGAGCACCGAATGCTCTCGCGTCACTTGAACACTTTGTCCGAATCCTGCCCCACAAATCGCCGCTCAAAGTCATACAAGGCTTCACGCCGCGCGTTGCGTTACTCCATTCTTCTGGCGATGACGGGTCTTTCTCATCGAACCCTTTCCCATCGTGTTGCAGATAGCGCACTCTTTCAATGGTTTACCCATACGACCGAGATCGACGGGGTTCGGCCTTCCTCCAAAAGTGCCATTGAGCGATATGAAAAGAGATTCTCCGCCGAAGAGATTTCAACACTGAGCCACGATTGCAATATGGCCGTTGCCAACCCGGCAGGCGCACAAGCTCAGGTGATTATTGATCGTATCCAGAACATCCGAGACCAGCTCCCACAGGCCGTGCATCAAGCACATGAGCGCCTTGATCTCTTCACCAAGCTGCATGGTGCGTGCAGAAGCAGCCATGACCTCAGCCAGCGCCGTACGCCCAGACATCTCACCGACATCCTAGGAAAAGTAGCCAATCACTGTTTTCTTGTTACAGCTAATTTCGCCACCATCGAGACTTTCCTCGCCAGTGGTCAGCCTGAAGATGGTTGACTTGCCCGCTCCATTCGGCCCGACCAGACCGCTACGACTTCCTGCGGTTATCTGGAAACTGGTATTTTTAAAGAGGATATAAATGAAAGGGTCTCTCAAGAGATCCCGGCACTCGTTAATATCATCACCTGTCAAACCAGCAGATCAGCACCTAAACACCTAAGATCTCAGACAAAAGTCATCAGACGTATGACAATAGCAAGAAACGGGTGGGCAATCATTCTCGTAGTTGCTATTGTCTGACGCCATTCAAACCAATTCTAAACAATCCTGAGATCACAAAGGGTATTTCATTAACTATGTATTCGCACCAGGATGTGCACTGCTAATCTACAAACCAGAACTTGCTGACAAACTATTTCGTCTACTTAAAGGCAATTTCCCTGACCTTACTATCCACACAACTTGTTGTCACCATGAACCGAAACAGCCCGACGGGACCTATATTATAAATGTCTGTGCGGGATGCGATAGACGCTTCAGAGATCTCTACCAAGGTATCTCAACTATTTCTCTCTGGGAAATACTGGCAGAAAGTGATGGTTTTCCATTTCCCGATTTTGGACAGCAACAAATGTCTATTATTGACGCCTGCCCAACACGTGACCAGGATCGGGTTCACGAGGCCATTCGGATTTTACTAAAAAGAATGAATATTGATTTAATCGAACCGAAGAACACGAGAACGAAAGGAACCTGCTGTGGTGATCGATTCTACGGAATATTGCCAGTGGATCAAGTCAAGGAGCAGATGAAAAAACGCGCTTCGGAAATGCCTGTGAACGATGTGGTTGTCTACTGTGTCTCTTGCATTAAGTCAATGCACATTGGCGGCAAGCAACCCCGTTATCTTGTCGATCTCTTGTTTGGTGAAGAGACACACCCTGGCATCTTTGAACCTGATTTATGGCATGCAGAACTGGACAAATTCATCGAGGCTCACTGAAAACTGAGTGTAACAAAAGTTGTTTCATTTCTGATTAAGAGCCAAAACAGGCCATTTAATATGAACCTCTGAATTAAGTTTAGAAACCATTACTGAAAGGCTTGCTTCAGGTTGGTTATGTTCTGTTGCATGACCGACATGAAGTCTCCGTTGTCTGGCTTGTTCCCACCAGGGGAAAAAACAACGTTGGTAATTCCTCGGGCATTCAACTCGGCAGTTGAACCAGGAAGTGGCCCAACCTCCCAGAGCATGTACTGCGCTTTATGCTCCTCAAGGATATGATTCAAGTCATTCCACTGCGAAACCGTTGGGACTTCATCCGGTTCCCAGTGAACGCTTCTCAGGTTGATTCTGTATCCTGCACTTAGATAGTCATAAACCGGATGGGAACCCAACAAAGCACGACCCGGGCCTCTTGCTACAATCTCCCTGATTTGTGAATGGAGTTGATCGAGGTTGTCGGACAATGCCTGGAAATTTCCTTTGAACTCCACCTCAGCCGTCGGACGTTTCAGTGCAAGGGCTTTATAAATCGCTTCAGCCTGAAGCTTTGCCAGGCTGAGGTCAAGCCAGGTCGTGAAGGCGAGTGACTCATGGGCATGCGTGCCAGTCGCCCCATGAGAGTGGGTTGTCACTTCTGAAGAATAGATGTAGCGGTCTTTAAAGCTACGCGAAGTATCGACCGTCTTGCTGCGTGGCAGGCTGACCTTGGAGACCCACTTGGCGTAGTTGGCACCATTAAGTAGAATCAAGTCGGCCTGTTGGTAGGCCGTGATGGTTGACTGGTCGGGCATCCAGTAAGCCGGATCGACATCAGCCGGTGCCGGGAAAACAACCTCGACCTGGTCGCCGCCAATGCGCTCTGCGAAATACGCTAGTGGATAGTTGACCGTGTAGACAGACAGGCGCTCGGCAGCAGAGATATCAGTGGCAAGCATCAAGAGCATGCCCAAAACTAACAGATGTATCGGCCTCATCACACTCTCCTATCTCACGACAAACAACATCACCCCACGAACAGACGTCTGACCAACTCTTCGGCATAGACGTCGATTGAGGCAAGGGCCGCAGCACACAACACCCCACTGACCAGGAGGATAATGACGATCTCTGCAAGCAACATCCTGCCAATCATTGCCTTACGACAGCCGAGCTTGAAAATCGTCTGGACTTCACGCTGGCGCAGACGTAAAGACAAGGTGAAGACCAGTAGTATGGCCATCACTGTAGCCAGTCCAACCAAGGCAATCACGGCATCGAGAACATTTCGAATGCGGAAGATGTTCTGCAACAGTCCGTCGATGACTTCTGCGGGCAGGATAATCTGCTCTACATTGTCACGTTCCAGGTAACGCCCACGCAACAAAGTGCCGTCTTTCTCATCGTTAGGTACAGCTATGACTGAGGTAAGCGGGTAAATCGACGTATCCCCATGAAAATGAAACCCGTCAAGATTGTCTTCGGTGATCTCGGTGTAATGAAACAGTTTGGCATTAGCGGCGACATTGCCTTCGCTGCGCTTTAGAATCACCGTATTGTCGCGAGTCCGAGTCACATCCTGATGGCCATGACCGAGTCCCTGGATGATCCAGGCGGTCTTGATATCGACAAACACGGCCAGGTCATCGGCTGTGTGATTTGGTGCCAGTACTCCAACCACCTTCATCTTCAGAGGGTAGACCCCGGCCAGGTCAAAGAGGTTTTCCGGTGAAGAGACCAGAGTGTCGCCCGGTCTAATGCCAAGTTTCTCAGCGGCTTTGGCGCCGAGCACACAGTCGCCGAGCATAGTCAGGGGGCGGCCTTGGGCGATTGTCAATTTGCGGAAATCAAAATAATCGAAGCCGGTGCCGACAATCGGCAGGCCGCGAGCCTGGAAGCGCACGTAGAGAGGAATCGGCAGAGCGAGGTCAGTGTCGTAGATGCGCTCGGCTGCCTCCATGGTCATCAGCTCCGGCACTTCATTATCGAAGTAGAGCGAGTTCATAGCCAGATCGAGGGCACTCCCTTTCGCTCCGACCAACAATGGCGTTGACTCGGCGCGATCCAACAATTGCCGTTCGCTTTCAGTAAGGAGAATTTCCAGGGCCAGTGGCAAGACCGCGATCAGAGTGATGCTTGCCACCAGGATGATGGTCTTGAACTTGTTGAAACGGATATATTGCCAGGCGAGGTAAAGGCTGCCCATCATGGCCCATCTCCCGACTGGAAAGACTGGAAATCGATAACCCGGTCAAACCGAGGCAGTAATTCATGATCATGCGTGACTGCAACAAGGGTCGCGTCATGATCTTCGACAGACTTGAATAACAGATCGAGGATGCGGGTTTTGTTGGCCGGGTCAAGGTTGCCGGTCGCTTCGTCGGCGAGGATCAAGTCAGGCTTGGGAAGCAAAGCACGACAGATTGCTGCACGTTGTTTTTCACCCTGGGAAAGTTCATCAGGGTGTTTCTTCAGATGCCCGGCGATCCCCATCTCTTCCGCCAGACTGATGGCACGTTGTCGCACTTCACCTGTCAGCTGCAGTGCGCCTGTGATGCGATAGGGATGCAGGATGTTGTCGAGAATGGAGAGGTAGTCGAGAAGTTCGAAGTCCTGAAAAATAAAGCCGATGTTGCTGATGCGGAAGTCACGTCTTCCAGCATCGCCCTGTTCACTGACGGCAACTTCTCCTACCTGCACTTTTCCTTGATCAGGCGTCAGAATACCGGCTAACAGATTAAGCAGAGTTGTCTTCCCTGATCCACTCGGGCCAACCACGGCGATCTTCTCGCCAGAAGAAACAGCGGACTCCGGCACTGTAAGCCGAAACTCGCTGTTGGGATAATGGAAGTGGAGGTTGGAGATGGTGATCATGTTAGTAGAGAGCTTACTCCCTAAAACTTATGATTCATAGTTGCCGACGAGAAGATAATGTTGTTGGTGCTGAACTCACCTTTAAACCGTTCTCCTCCAGCTTCCTGGTCCATCTTGCCCTTTCCGAGCCAGAGGAAAGTTGTTCCAAGAGCGAAGTCAAGTTTATCAGAAATTTCACCTCCGTAGGCCGCAGAGAGGCGGAACTGTTCATCCACCGGGAGATCAGCGGTTCGTTTGCTGTCGCTTACAGGTGAGCTATCATAAGCTACGCCCCAGGAAACAATCTGCTTGTTGGCAAACTTGTGACCCATGGCAAGACCAACATGCCAGGTGTCATCCCAGTCGCGGTCGAACGTCGTGACTTTACCGCCACCGCCAATTCCCTCAATACCAAGGCGGGTGTCGCCAAATGCCGACCATTCCTCCCAATCGACGTCTGCCATAATCACGGTTGAGTCGTTCAGCTTATATTTCAACCCGACCTGGATCATCTGCGGGTAGCTGAAATCAACCTCAACCTCATCAAGATTCGCGGTGATCGGGTCAAGAGGGCCCACCATGTTTTTGAAACCAATGTCGCCTTCGAGTTCAACATCAGATTCTGTTTTGTAGAGGACACCGAAGGTCAAGCGGTCAGTGGCTTTGTATGTAGCTCCGAAAAACCCCTGGGTGCCCCAGTCATCGATCTTGTCAATGTTCACCTGACCATCGGCCTCTCCTGGCTGATTAATGGCGATATCGAGGTCAAGGTTGCTGTAAATAAACGATATGCCAGCCCCCAGAGACAACTTTTCGTTCACCTTATAGGCGACTGCCGGTGCAAATCCGAGGCCGGCAAGCACAGAGCGCTGGGCCTGGTACCGACCGACAAAGTCTTTACCATAATCACCACCGCCGCCAAGAGGAGCTGTTATGCCGAGGCCCAGTCGCCAATCCTCGCCAAGAGTCTTTACTACAAAAATGGAGGGAATCGCGCTGACGAATCCTGCATTGCCGCCGTCACTGCCTCCAGCCGTTGCAATGTCCGAATCGAAACGAACCGTCGGAATGACAGCCTGCAACCCGAACAGAGCAGAATCACTCTCGATGCCGGTCATACCTGCCGGATTGGTGACGACAGAATCGGCAGAAAAGTCATTGGTCACGTTGCCAACACCAGCAGTACCGACACTGATCGGCGTGCCGATTTCCGGCAGATAGAGACCGCCGGCAAAGACAGAGGTGGTTGCGAGCAGCAGTATGGTTGCGATGGACAGGGTAAGTCTTAAATGGGACATTTTTTCCTCCTTGATTTAGCAATGAGCAGGGAGCGAGGAGTCTTAAGCTAAACTAAAGGCTCTTTCTCTTTGTTCTGGTCTCCTTGCTCCAAGCTAAGCCATCACCCCTTCAGGGCAGATTGCGCAAACGGATCAATTCTCGTCTCTTCCAACAGTTCCAAATCTATAATCTTCCAGGCCCCATCAACGGGCTTAATTGTAACAATCGCATCGTAACGATTCTGACGGGTATGGATGTGTCCCCAATGCCCGACCTGCCCCAATGCCGTCCATTGCGCTTTAAGGTCGAGAGCTCCGGCATGTTTCGCCGATTCACTAACCACCACACCTTCTATAGCGACTTGCTCGACCTTGGCCTGGGCGCCACCCGCCTGTTCTACCACCAGTGATTTGCGCTGCTCAAGATAAAGATCGGCGAGCAAATCACCGCTGACACAGATCGCCAGTTTGTCGTAAACATTTTCCTCGTCACGAAAGTCGAAAGCGCGATAAACATTTTTGAGCAGGCTGTCGAGGACCACCTGGCCATCTTCTGCGGAGAACTGGCTGGCGCGGGCATTGCCGCCCACCGGCACCTGGAAGGCCGGAATCAGTACCAGTGTGCCAACTGCCAACAAGACGACCAACGTGAGTGAAGACCTGGAGGAGTTCCCATTCTTTTTGCGACGGAGGAAGCCCCAGCCTGCAGGCACCAGAAGAGCAAAGCAGACAACACTTCCCACCGGCACTGTAACGCCTTGATGTTGTTCAGCGACGTCGATCTTCTCGACGGTGGGTATGGTGTAGGTCTTCAGGTAGTTGTTCCATGTCAATACGTTGTCATCAGGCTCCAGATCGTAAGGGAAAGGGCCAGCAGGGTCGGTCATCCGCGCCGTCACCTTCTGAATTCGTTCCGAAAAGAGATCCCATTCCGTTGTGACCTGTTGAGGGATGCCATCAGTCAGGTAGGTGATAATCACCCCGACCATTGCCGAATTAAGCCGTACCCGCTCAGGAATATCTATGAAACGGCTACGCAGCACCGATGATTCAACGAATGAGGTCCGATCGAGGATTGGCTTGAGGCGCTGACCGTCAATGACCACGTTCTCCCGTTTCAGGAAGAACTGTCCGACCTGCTCACGCACGCGATTGAACTCATTTTCCTCGATATATTCGTCACCACGCAGATCGAAATCGATCCATGTCATCATATCCTTGACCCGCACCAGGATCTCGTTACGCACCTCGTAGGGTTCTATGTAGAGGAAGGTGCGCATCCCGGAGCCGATCTTGCGCTGCAACGGTTTAGAGTCAAACTCCGAATACCAGGGGTCTTCCCAGTCGAGGTTGAGAGTCGCCGGGGTCATGGAGCGGAAGTCGACGACTGTCACCCCGGCATGGTTGCAGAGGAAGCCGATTGAAGTTTCTGGCAAACCGCCCTCGTCCAGGGGAGGCACAAATTTCAAGGTTTGCGGTTGTTCAGAGAAGGAATAGCTCAGTTCCGCATAGAGAACCCGTTTGTCCTCTGGTGGTCCGGGGATCAGCTGGCGGGTGTAGGGACTGATTGATCCGACAAATGGAGATGGTCGTTCGATACGCAAGCGTGGCTCTACCAGATTAAAGGTTACCGGTAGTTTCCGGTTACCATCAGCAATAACCTGAAGGACCTTCTCGGCAAAGACCTTCTGGCGCTCTGCCAGCCCGGGACGACCGGGGACCGGCTGGGACAAGAACCCCTCCGGGATCAACTCTTCGAAGATCATCAGGTCGTCGACAAACACTTCCAAGCGGATGCGCACACGATCCTCTTCGATGAATATTTCGGCAATATTGCGAGAGTTTTCGGCGCCAAACAGGTTGATCCAGTCGGCATGGGAAATGGAGGGCAGACAGAGGAAAACAAAGAGCAGGGAAGAAATAAAGTTGAAGTTTAAAGGCATGGTTACAAAACCCGATTGCAAGTTAACAAAATTCAATACTGCATAATAGCAGAAGGATAACAAATAGGCATGAAAAACAAGGATAGCCCTTTATACAAATATTCGGTTCGGGGCCAGACCGTCTATCTTAAGGGAATGAACAGGAGGTCTACTGGTTGAGCTGATCGATGGTCTTTATATCGTCCTGTTCAATCGGAGTTGCTTCGAATACATTCGAGGAACCTTCGTTGATTTCATCAATGGTCTTCATGTCGTCCTGTTCAATCGGAGTTGCTTCGAATACATTCGAGGAACCTTCGTTGATTTCATTAATGGTCTTCATGTCGTCCTGTTCAATCGGGGTGGCCTCATAGTCAGATGAACTCGCTCCAGCGACGCAAAAAAAGCAAAAGAGAACAATTATTGCGAAGAATGTGATGGCTCGTATTTTCATGATTTGACCTCTTGTCCTATTGCGATTTACTGATTAACAACAACCTGTCTCGCTGGAGGCATCACTTCACTTTTTCGGACCTTTATGCATGGGCTCCCTGACCGGCGGTTGCTGATCAGGCGTCAGGACACTCACTGGCGAGTCACTATGCATCTCATCCTTATACTCTCTTCTCACCAGCGGTGCACGACTCCGGTCAATCTCAAGATACTCATTTTGTCCACCTTGTGTGTCAGGTGTGGCAACTTGTTCAGGAGGTGCTGGCTGGCTTTCAACCTCATCCACTTTGGCACTGGGTACGATATTGAAGCTACCCTTATCAGTGGGTTCTTCGACCGGTTGACAATCAGCCGGAAAATTAGACTTTTGATCGGTCATAACCAGCTCACCATCGGACGTTCTGCAACGATAAATTTCTGCAGAAGCGTAAGTCGGGAGCAACAAGAAAAGTCCAAGTACCAACAAACATATTCTATGCATGACAACCTCAAGAGGAATGTTTATTTCAAGTATATCAGACAAATCTAGCGGTAGTGGGCACTTGCAAAAGGTCAGATCCAGAGCGGCTAATGCCAAAAGCTTCATTGCCACTCTCCTTGGTAACCTTTGAGTCTGCATGAACCTGACGTGCAAACAACGTCAGGTTCATGCATTAAGTTAGGTGGGCGCAGCCCCAATCTTAGAGCTACTCGTATTGCGACTACTCTATTGATCAGAGCAGTGGGCTCAGTCTACCTCAATGACCTCGTAGGCCACCCTGCCTCCATGCACTGTCGGCTTGAGAAAAAGGTCGTGATGACAAATATAGTAATCGCCGATTTCACCCTTACTGGCCGAATTGCAGTCCGCTGGCAAGACTCCCAAGAACATCCCGGGATGGAGGTAGTTTGTAATGTCAGGAGGTGTATGGAAGATGTCCTGTGTCGAGTCACCTGTGACAGGGTAAAGAACACCCCCTTTACTCTCCATGGAGATATCGGATCCAGCGGCATCTACATAGGTCGCCATAGAAATCAGAGCGAGTACCAAGGTTGTCATGACAAGGATCTTGCCCATCATTAGGTCTGTTCTCATCTTAAACTCCTTAGACTTTATGCTGATTTATTTTTCTTGCGACTACTTCTTCGGCATCGGCGGTGGAGTGTAGCCTTCCCACTTACCGCTCGAGATGAACTTGCCGGGCTGCTTTTGATCTGTACGTGGTGCCTTCTTGTACGCCTCAGTGACATCTGGCGGCAGGACATACTCATCCACTATAGCCATACGAACCTTGATCGTTTTCTTGGTGACGTTGATAACCATCAGGTCTCGCGCAATGGCCAGCGGGCCGTCATAGGTCTTGCGAATACCATCCATGATCGCGGCGTTATTATCCGGCGATTGCACCGAGTGGTAACCAACTGCCAGGCGCGGTTTGACAGCCGACATGACCTTGCCAAAAGCCTGAGGCTCAGAGTGAATTCTAGTCGCCACATAGGTTGCCTGGCCCAGGTCCCAACCGAAATACTTAGCCAGGGCCTTGGGCGGGAGGAAGGCTTCGTGCGAGGCTATGTCCGCATCGGCGGCGTACTTTATGTACCACTTGTTCGGATAGGTGTCTCCACCGAATACATACTTGAGACCGTTCCATTCAAGGCCATAGCTCACTGAACCGTCCAGGCTGTGAATAGCCGGCCAGGATCGAATCGTCACACCATTCTCCTGGTAGACGATTTCATTTTCCAGCTTGTAGTCGAACTCATGCACTACGATCTGAGCACCTTTGTCAGGCAGCGCACCGGAGCGGGTCGCGAGATCCCAAGCGTAAGCCTTCTGCATACCTTCGATGAAAGCCTTGGAACCCAGTTCCGGTTTGGAACCGGTGGGGCCATAAAAATGAATCGGGTCATAGCGCCCTGACAACCAACCGCCGATGTGCAGTCCCATGAAGTCTCCGACATGGTCTATATGCAGGTGACTGGCAAAGACTTTGTCCAGTTTCGAGAAGTCCGGTCGCAGGGAGAACAGGTTTCCCATCGAGCCCATGCCCATATCGAAGAGGAATTTGTCTCCGTTGCCCAGTTCTACGAGATACGAGATAGAAACAGCCTTCTTGGTCTGGTTTGGCATACCGGTACCGAGGGCGGTGATCCTCATTTCATCGGCACCGAGTAGTTCGGTATTTGGAAAATAGCTGGCGGGGTATTGGTCATCGACGATTGCCGTGGCCGTGCGTCCCTTGGGTAGATTGTCCGGTGCGGCCATAGCTGTTGTTGGCATGATGTGGCTGACAAATATCAGCGCACTGGCGAGTATCGCCATAATTACTGCTGTTCTGGTCATCGCTTCCTCCCTGATTTTAAAAATTAGCTGTGTAGATGC
This sequence comes from Deltaproteobacteria bacterium, assembly GCA_024279915.1. Lineage (GTDB taxonomy): Bacteria > Desulfobacterota > Desulfuromonadia > Desulfuromonadales > BM103 > M0040. The sequence goes on along the minus strand of JAJRRB010000088.1, from coordinate 20,066 downwards.
TTCAGTTGCAAAGAGATATGTTTTCTTGTTATTTCTGTTAAAGTACAGGTGCAAACAACTAACTGTACAGCACGTACAGAATTCTATCTTACTTAAATAACTTGTCAAATCAGGAAAGACAATTGATGAAGCAGAAAATAAAAAAACGTGTAAGCAAGGCAGACTGGCTAGAAAAGGCGCTTGATATATTAGAAAAAGACGGCATAGATGCAGTCAAGATTGAGCGTCTCGCAAAAGAGCTTAAAGTCTCACGAAGCGGTTTCTACTGGCACTTCAAAGATCGAAAGTTGCTGATCAAGGCCATGGCAGAATACTGGGAAGAAGAATTTACTGCAGTGGTTACAGCCAACAGAAATTTGCTTGAGGGTAAACCTGAAGAACGTCTTTACAATATCATGAAAGAGGTATTAGAGAACGACTTAGCCCGCTTAGAATTACCAATGAGAGCTGCTGCCGAGAAGGATAGCAATGTCTGGGCTACGGTTAACAGCGCCTACCAAATGCGCCTCAATTTTCTTCGCCCGATATTCTCAGAATTGGGCTTTGAGGGTGAAGACCTGGAGATGCGAGTCCACTTGTTCCTTTGCTATCAAACTTGGGAAGGAGTCATGTTCCGATCCCTCTCCCAGGAGCGACGGTCTAAATGGCTCAAGCTACGGGTCGAGTTACTTTGTACCTCTCAAAATGAAACCAACTGATAATAGTCCATCATTTCTCAGGAACTTAAGTTTATAGAGAATGTATTAATATATAGGCTCCCTTGCTAAATTAACCTCCGAGCAGTGTCTCGGAAGTTGTGTCAGCAGCTAATGAGAGCCAAAATCTGCAATTCTGAGCAATTCCTGAATACCCTGCCGCTGACACACCCTGCTTCATGTTCCTGGGTCGTGGTATCTGGGACAGAGCTACTGCTACTTTGTTCCTTCTCAGTACTTGTAGCGCAAACCCAAACCAGCTCCCCCGTCATAGGGCCTGTCGCTACCAATCCCCAACTCGATATCTAGGTATGTACCGAAGCTGGAAGAAAACATTTTCCCTAGCTCAAGCTCTAACGTCGCAGGGATGGTGTTGTGTGTCCAGTCAAAGGGAACTATCAGATCCATCTTTGCCCAGAACTGTTTAGGCAGTGTCTGCAACCCGATCAGGCGGGCCGCTGTCGTATTAACGTTGGGGCCATCGTAAGACAAGAACTGTTGAAGAAGAGGGACGAGCGTAGTGCCAGGCTTTGGAACCAGGGACACTCCGACAAGGGGAGCAAGCTGGTCCGAGCCACCGCCAATCCCTTTATCCGTATTATCAAAATCCTCAATCCATTCCAGCCCCACCGCGAGACCATATTTCCAATCACCCAATTTTCCCTTTTTGGGAAAAGCAATAAGTTTCAGATGTAACGACTCCCAGTCTTTTTCACTGGTTCCGGTAACGTCGGTCTCCCAATAGTGGAGTTCATATTTCAGCTTAGCCTTGGCGCCTAATGAATAAGACCCGTCCAGATAGGTGTCATAGCGGTGGTTAGAATCTCCCAAGTCGTAGTATTTCGACCTCACATCGGTGTTGCTTACGTTCGCCAATGGATTGGATGGGTTATTTTCGGAGGCAAGTGCACTCCCCGTCAAGGTGAAGGTCGTGATGATCAGTATCATCATTGCAAATGCAAGGGCGGTTTGTTTGTAGGTCAATTCTTCCTCCGTTCTAGTGCCTGGTTATGGCCGACAGTGCCAAATGACACTGTCGGCATCCCTCAAAAATTCAGGAGACTCAATGCTGTTGCAGCTTACTTCAACTTGTACTTCTTCTTGAACTCCTTGACCATCTCTGCCTGTGCCGCTTCAGCAGGTTCCCATCGACCCGCTTTAATGAAATCAGTTATTGGATCAGGAACTGTCCCTTTTGCCGGCGGCTTCGGTGGTTTGTTCGGACCAGCCACGGCCCATGCCTGATCAGGAGAAACAACCATTCGTTCGACGATCGCTTCTTTCGAAATGTTCCAGACCATATTGTCAACGGCAAGAGACAGCGGGCCGCTATACGTTTCCTTGACACCTACTAATATATCGTCATGGGTGCTCTGCTCATTAAAAAAGTGGTAACCAACTGCATGGCGGGGTTTTATCGTGCTCATTACCTTGCCAAAAGCCTGTGGCGAGGTATGTATCCCAGTGCCGACTAACAGAGCCTGACCTGGGGACTGACCATAAAATTTAACTAAATCTGGTGGAGTCAAAAAAGTCTCATGAATAGCAAGGTCAGCATTGGCAGCATATTTGATAAACCATTTATTCGGGAAGGTATCTCCACCAATTACGACCTTGAGGCCAGCATACTCAAGGACAAAACTCACAGGACCGTCACCCGCATGGATTGCAGGAAAGCTTCTGATCGTAACGCCATTTTCTTGATACACCACCGCATTCACAGCCTTATAGTCAAACTCCTTGACGGTAATTTCACCAGGTTTGGGACTGAGAACAAAATTTCTTGTTGCAGCATCCCAGTTATAGGCCTTCAAGAAGTGGTCCACCGCATACGCCGTTCCCATTTCCTTGGTTGCCCCTGAGGGTCCCCATATTTTTAACGGTCCGGTACGTCCTGCAGTCCAGCCCCCAGCCCATAAAGTTGACAGATCACCCCAGTGATCAGTATGAAGATGGGTGAGGAATACTTTATCGAGAAAGTCGTATGGAATCATTAGGGCTGCCACATTGGGCATGGAGCCGGTACCGATATCGAACAGAAACTTATCGCCATTTCCGACTTCGGCCAGGAAACAGGTGGCAGCCTGGTCACGCCGGGCAGCCGGCAGGCCGGTTCCACAGGCAATAAGCCGGATTTCATCCTTCTTCAGCTCTTCTGTTCCAGGATAGTAAACATACCTATCCGGTGCAGTGCCTGTCGGCGATTTCACAATGCCTCCAGCAGCAAATACACTGATGGCTGATGTAACGGTCAACAGAAACAGACATGACAGAATACTTGCAATCTTAATTGTGGACGTCATCTTTTTGCCTCCGGACACAAGGTTGGATGTTTGGAACCAAAAGGTTGGTCGGAATTACTCATAAGCCGCAGGTCATTTTGATCTCGGCCATTTTGTCATCAATCATATCGTTGTATTTCCCAGTTGCCACCTGGAAGTGCTCTTTTTCCGTGCCGGTAGCGATATTAACAACCAGGCTGACAGGAACAATGGCAGTGACGCCTGGAGCGATCTGCTTGCCTACGTGAGCTTTTTCAGACTCAAGGGCACGCAGGTCTGCAGGGGCGGCCTCACAATTGACTGGTTGTGCCAGATCTTCTTTGGCATCTTTCGAAACGGGGGAGCAAGCGTCCTATTAAGCGATGAAGTGAGTAGGTCAAAAACGGCAGTGTCGTAAAAGTTGTTCCAGGACGTTTGAGGTGGTCAAAATCGGCTGATGTGGGCAATCCCTAGAAACCCTGCCACTGACACACAACAAAAAACATCACTTTGACCGAATATTTTACACGTGCCCCTTCATCAACACAGAACGCGAACAGAGCCTTGTTTTTTTGTCGAACAGACGCCCCTCCCCTTTCTTCTTCAATAATTTACGATATCCTGAAAGACAGTAATTCACATCATATCAGTCAAGAAAAGGATGATCGCGAATCATTGACTCTCAAAAAAGTTTACATACAGCAAAAAAATATTGACCTAAAAGGTAAAAAAATATTAACTGACTAAAATGGTTACAATTAGCCTCTAACAGATAAACACTCGGTGAATAATTTTCACCGCACAGGAGGGAAGAACCGATGAGCACGACAGCAACGACCAATGAAGGCGTGAATCTGCAGATCCGGGACAACCTCGCCGAACAGTATTCAGCCATATACACCCACGAAGCACTCGTAGCACTCTCTTTCGTGGCCCAACACAGTGCCGAGCAGAAACGCCTGATGAATGAGCGCTCCCAACGCCGCGCAGCACGCATCGAGTCACGCACCCCAATTACCTTTCTTGATCCAAACTCTGAGATCAAAGGAACCGGAATCAAGGTTCAGGATGCCCGCGATGGCAAGTTTGTCGGCGCAGTCATTCCTCACGATCTGCAACGCCAGTGGCTGCAGGGCACCGGCCCCGCCGCTAAGCCTAATTCTCCGATCAAGGCAAACCTGCGCAATGTCGCCTATGCCCTCCTCTCCGGAGCTGATGGCTGGATGTTCGACGGCGAGGATGCTCTTGGTCAGATCACCACCATGTCACTGGATAATCAAGTCAGCCTCAAACTTGCCATCGCTCGCGATCCACTCTTCTTAGAAGTCGCTGAAGCGATCTCCGTAGAGATGAACGCCTGGGCACAGGAATTCTTCGGTCACGAGATTATCAGTGACTGGCGCACCCAGCTTGACTTTACCACCAAGATTTTCCGCGCCCGCGGCCTGCATCTTGATGACCGCCACATTCGTCTGAATGGCGAATCACTTTCCGCTTCAATCGTCGACATGACTCTTTATGTGGTTAACAACCACAACGCTCTGCTCGATGCCGGTTCCTCCATCGTCCTCTATCTGCCGAAAATCCAGACCGCCGAAGAGGCCGGGTTCTGGAACCGGATGATGACTTCCCTTGAAGGACATCTCGGTCTTGATGAAGGTACTATTAAAGTTTACGTGCTGGTGGAACAGCTTGAGCAAACCTTTCAGTTGATGGAAATCCGTGCTGCCCTGGGGCTGCATTTCGTCGGTTTTAACACCGGCCGCTGGGACTACATCAACAGCGTCTCCGATGCCAACTGCTGGGATGCCGATTTCGTCAATCCCAACATCGAATCAATCGTCATGACCTACGGCTACATGCGCAATTACGAAGATCGCGTGCGCCGCGCCGTCAATACCCCTGACGCTAATGGCAACTACGCTTTGTGGCAAGGTGGCATGGAACCAAACATCCCGGTTGGCTCGAAAGAAGGCGTTGCCGCCAGCATGAAGAAAGCCAAAGCCGGTGCAGTTCGTGAGCAGCAGGAAGGTGCCAGCGGCAAATGGATCGCCCACTGGAAGATGGCGCACATTCTCCGTCCAGTCTGGGAAGAAGTCGGCGAAGCCAACCAAAGTGGCCGTGATTTCCCTCCTCTTACTTATACTGCTGATGATGCCGCGGGTCTGACGCTGCTTGAACCTGCTCCTCGCACAGTGCGCGGTGCACGTAATCTGCTGAGTGTGGCTTTACAATACGGTAACGCTTTCGGTCAGGGGATGCAGGCAGCAGCACTCAAGCCGGCAGACTTCTTCGGTAATGATGACATTCTCTACCTGATGGAAGATATGGCCACAGGTGAGATCCGCCTGAGTATTCTCTGGGAATGGATCCACAAGGGTGCCGCCCTTACTGAAGATGATACCGAGAGCGGTTTAAAAGCCGGCGATGTCTTCAGCGTAGAGATCTTCGCCCGACTGCTCGAAGAGGAATACGCCAAACTGCTGGCCGCCGGAAACCGAGACGTACACGATAATTCCAAGGCCACTACACTGCCAATTGCCCGAGCCATTGTCGAAACCTATGTTCTCGACCCGGTCAAGGCCCCCTGGTTCATCGACCTGCTCAACATCAATCTCAATAACCATGACTTGGCTGTGGCTAAAGAACGTATCAGCAAGTACACAGAGGCCTTCAAGAGTAAGGGTATACGCATCACCGAGAATCTGGACACTTTACCAGCCGGGAGGGAATCATGAGTACATTCACCGAAGAGGTCAAATTAACCCGCGACTGGTTCGCCAGCCCTCGTTTTAAAGATATTCTGAGACTCTATACGGCTGACCAAGTTGTTGAGCAACGCGGCACCATCCCGGTTGATTACACCATCGCCCGAGACGCCGCTACGGCCTTCTACGATCGTCTGCACGAGATGTTCTCAGAAGGCAAATCAATCACCACCTTCGGCCCCTACTCTCCCAGCCAGGCCGTCGCCATCAAGCGGGTTGGTATCGAGGGAATCTATCTGGGTGGCTGGGCCACCTCGTCCAAAGGTTCTGGCAACGAGGATCCTGGTCCCGATCTGGCCAGTTATCCCTTGAGCCAGGTGCCTGACGAGGCCGCTCCGCTGGTCAGGGCGTTGTTGGCTGCGGATCGCAATCAATATTGCCTGCGCTTGCGCATGAGTGAGGAAGAACGCGCGCAAACCCCTGAGATCGACTACCGGCCATTTATCATTGCCGACGCCGACACGGGTCATGGCGGCGACGCCCACGTGCGCAACCTGATCCGGCGCTTCGTTGAAGTAGGCGTAGCGGGCTATCATATTGAAGATCAGAAGCCGGGCGTCAAGAAGTGCGGTCATCAAGCGGGTAAGGTGTTGGTGCCAGTGGACGAGCAGGTCAAACGCCTCAACGCCGCCCGGTTGCAACTCGACATCATGAGAGTGCCGGGAATCATCGTCGCACGCACCGACGCGGAAGCGGCCACCTTCCTGGACGGCCGCGGGGACGAACGCGACCACCACTTCATCCTGGGAGCCACCAACACCAATATCCCCAATTACAAGACATCCTTTCTGGCGATCATGCGCCAGTTCAACAGCAAGGGCGTTACCGAGATCAACGGCCACCTGATGTACCGTATCACGGATGCGGTCTATGCCGAGGCCGACAAGTGGCTCGACAGAACCGGCTTGTCGGCAGAAATCGATGCGGCAATCAAAACCATGCCGAGCCGGAGCACCGCCGACATCAATGCTGCTCTTGATCACACGGCCACTCGACTGCTGGAATTGTGGCAGATGGAAGCCAGCCTGAAAACTTACGGAGAAGCGGTTGCCGATGTCATGTCTTTCCACATCGACGAAGGCACGGAATTACCGATGACCATAGAGAAATGGCATACCTTTGTTGAGAACTCGTCCTTCGTCGAAGCACGCGAGCAAGCTCGCGCCATGGGCTTCAGCATTATCTGGAACTGCGATATCGCCCGCACCCCCGAGGGCTATTATCAGGTCAGAGGCGGCATCCCCTACGCCATCGCCAAATCTCTCGCCGTGGCTCCCTTTGCCGATATCATCTGGATGGAGACCAAAACGGCAGATCTGCCCGATGCCAAGATCTTTGCCGAGGCCATCCACGCTGTTTACCCCAACAAGATGCTCGCCTATAACCTGTCACCCTCTTTCAACTGGGATAGCACCGGCATGAGCGAAGATGAGATGCGCCAGTTCCCTGCCGAGCTGGGTAAGCTGGGCTTCGTCTTCAACTTCATCACCTACGGCGGTCACCAGGTGGATGGACTGGCGGGCGAAGAATTCGCCACCGCCCTCAAGGAAGACGGCATGCTCGCTTTGGCCCGTCTGCAACGCAAGCTGCGCCTGATCGATTCCCCTTTCAAAACTCCGCAAAGCTACGTCGGCGGTCCACGCTCCGATGCTGGTCTGATGGCCGCTTCCGGTGGCACCGCCACCACCAAGGCGATGGGCAAAGGCTCCACCCAGTTCCAACACCTGATCGAGACCGAAGTTCCACCGAAGCGTCTTGCTGACTGGCTCACACTCTGGACCGGCCACTACAAATTGGACGCAAAATTGAGAGTCGTTCTCAAACCGCACGTCTCCGGTTCGGAACTGCTGGAGTTGACCCTCATTGACGAAAACAACAACAAGATGGCCAACATCATCTTCGCCACCTTGCAGGATCGTCGCGATCGCAACATGCTGTCGATCCGCGATCAGAATACTTTCAATGAGGATTTCCGCCAGAAACGCCTGATGACCCTGATCTCTCTTTTCCTGATCCACCGTTACAAGGTCGATACGGTGCATTACGTGACGCCCACCGAGGATAATCAGCGCCAGGCCAAAGGCATGCTCGGTCTGGGCCTCTACGAGGACATCCAGACCGAGGTCGGTCAGATCATTGTGGCACGTGTCAACTCCGAACGCGTCAAGGAATTAGTTAAGCCTGAAAGTGAAGAGCTCACCAAACTCATCGCAAAAAGCTGAGCCAGCTTAGCTTAATAAATCGCAAAACGCCGCGGGGCAATAACAGCCCGGCGGCGTTTTGTCATTCAGGGCTTTAAATATTTTTCAAAACAGAACAAATCTGTCCGGCACCTTAAGCTGAATGGTTTTCAGAACTTGAATTTCAAACCCAAGCCAAGGGCATTGGAAATACCATCTTCGGCGACTGTACCAAAAGCGTTTGAGCGATGGTGTATGCGGGTAATAAATGCAATATTGGGATGAGAGGGCAATACGAGTTCCAGCTCCACGAGCAGATAAACCTGCAGATGTTCGGAATCACCGCTTCTTTGCACTTCTATTTCGGGGACATTTGTCGCGTAAGAGGGGCCCGATCCGAAAGCAAGACTGGTATCCAGATATCGGTCCCACCCAAATGCCTCCCAACGCGCGATCAGCAACGCATTGAATTCCCAGTGGTCCTGCTGTTCAAAATGCTTGACGACTTGCCCTTCGACTTCAAAACTGGCCAGTTCGTCATAGGTACCGATGCGTCTCGCCAAAGCAAGAGCGACCAGGTAGGAATCTTCAAAATCAAGGCCCCAAAAACTATCGGAGAAATCATCAATACTATTATCGGTCATCTGGCCGCCGTAGATGCTTAAGGCGTATAACGGCTTATTCTCGAGAGTCCGGATTTCTGCCGAACATGGAAGGGCATACAGAAGCAGCAAAGAGATTATAAGGACACATTTCATAACGTAACAGCCTCCCCGAAGGAACTACACCGCTCTTATATTGTAACCATAGCAAACGAGAGCAAAGCGACAAGAGCAACAAGCAACAAAATAGACGAATTCTCATGGCTGGTGACTTTCGAAAAAGCGCCATCGGACAGTTTATCGTCTGCTGGCGCTTCTTAATTTCAACACACTGAATTCGTACTGTCAGTGCTAATGTGACAGGGGGAACTCGATGTAATTTGTGGTTGGTTAGAGGTAGAGTGAGGCGTTTATACAAAAAAGGCGAAGCCAATTATGGCTCCGCGCAGTCTTGATTTTCATTTGGTACAGCTTTAAAACAGGGAAGGTCTACTATACAGTGATTTCCATGGCCCAGACACCACAGGGGCAGATACCCGCGCAGACACTACAGCCAATACAGACATCATCATCAGAGACGTACTCGAAAGTACCATCGTCCTTCTCGACGCGACTGATTGCACCTTCTGGACAAGCTTCGAGACACATGGTGCAGTCGCGACAGGTACCACAGGAGAGACAACGTAACGTCTCATCCTTGGCGTCGGTGACACAGAATTTACCTCGGTTACGTGGCTTGAAAAGTTCTTTGGAAAGACAGCTCTGGTTAATCATCTCCGGCTTGATAATCGGCGTCAATTCCTTGCCATCCAGGTAATCATCAATTTGCAGAGCAGCTTCCTGACCAGCGCCGATAGCGTGGGTGAGCAGGCCAGGCTGGACCGTATCGCCGATGGAGAAGACACCGGGAGCCTTGACCACCTGGCTACAGGCATCAACGTCCATCATACCGCGGTCGGTAAGCCACGCGCGTGGCACGTAAGAGAGGTCAGGACGCTCACCAATGGCAATGATCACCTCGTCGGCTTCAAGCAGTTCGCCATCCTTGGTTAAAAGACCCTCTGCAGTGACCTTCTCGGTGAAAACCGGCCAGCGTATTTCACCGCCGAGGGATTTAACACTGTCGATCTCGTGCTTGTAAGCAGCCGGGCGTTGGATATCAATACACAGAACTTTCTCCGCGCCCATGGCGTATGCTCCGAGACAGACGTCCATACCAGCATTACCGGCACCGATGACGATGACGCGTTTGCCGACCTTCGGTTTATTACCCGCATTGACTTCCTTGAGAAAATCGAGTCCCTTCGTCATCAGTTCGTGACCAGGAAAGGGGATCACAACAGCATTATGGGCACCAGAGGCGATAACGACTGCGTCGCTTTCTTTCTGAATTGTCGTGAACAAGCCAACATCGACCTTGGTGTTATTCTTGACTGTAATCCCGACATCCTTGATGCGCTGGATCTCGGATTGAAGTGAATCGGCAGGTAGACGATCAGTCGGGATAACCTGGCGCAACTTACCACCGATCTCTTTATCGGCCTCGTAAACGGTCACGGCATGACCGAGCAGACGCAACTGCCAGGCCGCCGCCAGACCACCGGGGCCACCACCAATCACAGCGACCTGTTTGCCGGTCTCAGCTTTCAGTTCAGGAGCAGCGACATCGCGCGACAGACGACCGAGTTCTTTCATGGCGACCGGTTTATCGATATAGCGACGACTGCAGGCATCCATGCAGAGATTCGGGCAAACTTCGCCACAAACGCTGGCCGGGAACGGTGAATATTTGAGCACCAAGGCCAGGGCTTCATCGAATTTACCCTGGCGTAACAGGTTGATGCGATCCTGGGTCGGAATGTTTGAAGGGCAGGCGACCTGACACGGAGCACCGAAGCGTTTGTCCTGCCAGTGCGGAATTTTGATGCGATCATCGCCGGCGTTGACCAATCCGGCGACGTGAGTGTAGTCATCCTTGACCACGTCTGCAAAAATACCGCCATCGGCAACCCATTTCTGGTTGCGAAACTCGCGCATGGTTATGCGTGAGCGAACATTACGTTCTTCGTAAGTTTTGGCAACAATCTTCTGCCATTGCGTGAAGTCGGTCAGTTCTTTTTCCAGCTGAGGCCGACCGACCTTACCGAGGAAGACCGGCATGTTTTCTTTCAGGAAAGCCTTGTCGGCATCGTCGAGATCAAGCACCCAGACATCATCGGAGAGGCCAGCGACCGGGCCACGCACATAGATAGTGCCGCCGACCATACCCATGCAGGAGCGATCGCCGAGCACCGAGGGCAAATCCTCACGACCGTAGCCACAGATGACCCCAATACCACCGCCCATGAACTCAAAGGAGAAGGAGCCGGTGTTCTTGAGAATCCAGAATTCCGGAACTTCATAGGCCGGGTCATGCTTCATCAGTGAACCGGAGCGGGTGCCAACGCGGCCAGCAATATAAATCTTACCGCTCGCAGCACAGTGTGCCGTGGTGTCGCCACCGTCACCGAGGATAGTCAGTTCGGCACCGGAATTGAGCCAGCCGGCATCCGCAGGAGCGGAACCTTCAACAACAATCTCCGTGCCTTCCAGACCGAAAGAACCAACGCGCTGTCCGGGATTCTTAACCCGGAATTTAAGTGGTCGACCATCTTCGGTCCACAGCGGGCCACCGATATTGTGATGCCCGGAGGACGTGATTTCAAATTCCGTCTCACCCTGTTCCAGCGAGCGATAAATCTTCTGCAGAAGAGCCTGGGTTGAGATGCGGCGTTGTTTTGTGTCATAACCTGAAATTATAGCTGCCATATTAGAACCTCAAAAAATCGGGGCACGCGCCACGGATTAACATACGTACTGAATATCCAACCGGTCAGCAACAGCCCTGTCGGTGGAGATAAGAGCATCGGAGCGGCCTACCGGCAGCGACGAATTACCGATCGGGGCCATCAGCTTCTTGAACTCGGTGTCCATGGCCAGGAAGTAATTGACGATGTTCTGAGCGACACGATCAACATCGAGACGGTGAACCAGTGCCGGTTCCTGGGTGGTAATACCGACAGGACAAAGGCCCGTGTTACATGCATTGCAACGACCCATGTCATTACCGACACAACCAGCCATCTGCAGAATCAGCTTGCCGGTAAAGACGCCGTTGGCACCGAGGCACATCATCTTGAAAGCATCTGCGGCCAAGTCGCCAGTCTTGCCGAGGCCACCGGCAGCCCAGAGTGGAATCTGACCCTGACGGCCCTGTGCGGTAGCGGCCTGGTAGCAATCGCGCAGCTTGGAAACGATCGGGTGACCGGTATGGTCGAGGGAAACCTCGTGGGCCGCGCCGGTTCCACCGTCGATACCATCGAGGAAAAAACCACCGACGATATTATAGGGATCTCTCACCAGGTTATTGAAGACACTGACCGAAGTTGAAGAAGCGGCCACCTTGATAGCCACCGGCACACGGAACTTAAAGGCTGCATTGAAGGAAAGGAACATTTTCTGCACACTCTCTTCGATGGAGTAGAGGCCCTGGTGGTTCGGTGGTGAAAGCAGGTCGGCCTTAGGCACACCACGAATGGCCTGAATATGATCAGCAACCTTGCCAGCCTGCAACAAACCACCGTCCCCAGGCTTGGCGCCCTGACCAATTTTGATCAGAATACCGGCAGGATCTTCAACCATGTGCGGCATTGCTTTGGCGATCCGGTTCCAGCCAAAATGACCGGAAGCGATCTGCAGGATCATATATTTGAGGTATTTGCTTTTGAGCAGACGTACCGGAACGCCACCTTCACCGGAGCACATACGCACCGGCATGCCGCACTCTTCATTGAGATAGGCAACAGCCATGGCGACTGCTTCCCACATCCGCCAGGAGAGTGCGCCGATCGACATATCACCGATCACAACCGGGTAGATCCAGCGCACCGGAGGCATGTTGTCTTCGATTTGCAGGTTTTCATTGCTATCAACGCTGAAGGGCAGAGTCTCGGCTGGCAAGATACGACCGAAAGGCGCGAGCATATCGAAGGTATGACGTTGAGCGTCGAGGCTCGGGTCGGTCATCTGCGAGATGCGGCCGATACGCAACTTGTCGAGGGTCCGTACTGACGATTCAAGGTTTTTGCGACCACCACGTTTGATCGAATCACCACCGAGACAACGGGAGATAATCGGATGCCTGGTATCTTGATTACGCTCTGGTGCGATAGCGTCGTTTGGACAAACTTTTTCGCAAATCCCACAACCACGGCAATAGTGTTGTATGTCTTTAACTTGTCGAATAACCGGTACGGATGAGAAACGCTGCTGCGGATCTGGTATCTCACCTTCGGAGAAAACCATACGACGGCGTTCTACCTTACATTCAATAGCGCGGAAAGAACATGCCGACACACAAGAGCCACAGAGGGTACAGCGACTGGCGTCGTATTTGATTTTCCAGGGCATGTCGTTTGGCGTGACGCTCTGGACTCTCACTGTCTCCATCGCTGCACCTCCAGATCGTTGTCAATTGCCACAATCTCACGCTCGTGAGGATAGATGTCTGTCTCCCAGTCGCGATCAGGCAAGATATCGTTAATACCGCAAACCTCGGAGGAGATAACCACCGTGTCATCAGTACGGCCAATGACCACAGGACGCAATTTCTTGGCATCACAACAAGTAAACATGGTGAAATCTGGTAGTACGCCAATGATGGTGTTGGGACCATTAATCTCCAGATGAGCTAGCGATTGGCGCAATGCCAACCACTGTTCCTTGTCCTCACGCCGTTCGATATCAGCGAAGGGCAGCGGCGTGACCACATGTTTGTAATAACGCAGTGGCCAGCGCAACTCGCGATGCACATAATGCAGCGTATATAGGAAACATTGGGAGTCTGATTCGAAGCCGATGTAACCGCGATGCAGCTTGCGCTGGGCTGCGACATTTTTCAGGTAAAAGGTGTTTTCACCATTAGCCAGAGCCGTGTAGCCCTGCATGAAAAAAGGATGTGCAGCATAACGAACAATATCGTAATTGGTATTCTGACGACACTGGGCAGTGATCACCCTGGCGGTGAATTTATCATCCGGAGTCCAGAGCTTGAAGTAGGTACCAATATCCTTTGGGTCGCCGATCTCCTTGAGTGTAACCACATCAGGCCAGAAGGAGTAGACAAAACCCTGTTCATCCTCTTCCAGTGCCTTGCGCAACTTAAGGCGCATATCAAGCAGCAACTCTTCTTTTTCCTTCTGTTCACCATTTCGAAAATAACGAGGGTAGTCGAAGGTTTCAAAAACGTAATTCGGCATGGCATGAATATCCAGGCCAGGTTGCGGATCGGTTTCTGGAACCCACTGCATGACGCGCTGGAAGCCTGCTTCGTGCATCATATCTTCGGCGAGTTTCAGACCTTCATCGGTGCAAGCCATAGAAAGCGTCGGCAGATGTTTATAATTTTCAAAAATGCCACCGAGATCGTGCATGACCATGGCAAAGCCAGAGTTATCATGGCCTTTCTGCTGCGACTCCATCAACTTCAGAGCCAGACTGGGATGAACATAATTCGAGCTTTTAATTGCGCCAATTCGGCACATAAGAACACCTCCTGGAAAACTTTCACATTAACATCGCGTACAAATGAAACAACGCAGGCGTATCTAGAAAGCAAGCGGCATGCCACATATGTCTATTGGAGGGGATACCATCACTCTACGAATATAAGATACTGGAATAACTATGTTTTAACGGTAGGCATAAACTTTACTGGATCACTAGGAATAATGATTTACAAGGGGCAAGCCATGGCGGTGAGTAGCGTACGGCTCAATGTGAGTAATGTTTGAACACAAAACGCTCCCCGGGTACGACACAGGAAGCGTTTTCATGACTTACACTTAAAGTTCTTCAAGTTTAACTACAGCAACTCAACCCAGCCATGAGGATCAGGCAAGTGTCCATATTGGATACCCGTCAAGGTGTCGTATAGCTCCTGCGTCACTTTGCCCGTTGTTTTGCCATCGCCTATGACCACAGTGCGATCCTGATAGGTAAACTGACCAACGGGCGAGATCACCACGGCCGTACCGGTTCCAAAAGCTTCTGTAATACTGCCGGCTTCTACACCGGCAAAAATTTCATCAACCGACAAAGCCCGCTCCTCAATAGCCAATCCATTGTAGCGTGCCAACTCAAGAACCGACCGACGGGTAATACCATCCAGAATCGTGCCGTGCAACGGCGAGGTTACCAGCTTGCCATCGCAGACAAAGCAAAGGTTCATGCTGCCGACTTCCTCGACATACTTCTTCTCTTTGGCATCGAGCCATAGGACTTGATCATAGCCCTTCTCTCCCGCCTCACGCGCTGCGTACAAACTCGCGGCATAGTTACCGCCGGTTTTGACTTCTCCTGTACCGCCATCAGCGGCCCGCACGTAGTGATCGGAGATCCATATCTTGACCGGAGCCAGACCACCCTTGTAATAAGCCCCCACCGGACAGACAATAATATAGCAAATATATTCGTCAGCGGGCCGCACACCCAACATCGGCTCAGAGGCGATCATAGCGGGACGGATATACAGGCTGGTCCCTTCACTACGTGGCACCCAGTCAGCCTCAAGTCGAATCAACTCTTTCAGAGCATGCACCATAAAAGCTTCATCAACTTCTGGCATACACATACGCCGGGCACTGTGATTGAAACGGCGGAAGTTGTCCTTCGGCCGAAAGAGGGCAATCTGCCCATCCGGGCGTCGAAAAGCCTTGAGCCCCTCGAATATTTCCTGGGCGTAGTGGAACACCATAGCGGCAGGATCAAGAGAGAAAGGCTGGTATGGTTGAATACGCGCATCATACCACCCCTGATCGGTCTTATAATCCATAACGAACATACGATCGGTGAACTGCTTGCCGAAGGCCAATTCGCTCTCGTCAGCAATGCGTGGTTTGAGCTTTTCCAGTGGTTGAATCTGCAGGTTCATGTGCTTGAAGCCCTCCCTAAAGAGCAGTTTTTTCTAAACTTTCAAGCTTGATTTATTAACATAAGGGAGAGTGTTTAGGCAAGATCTAAGCAGCCAGACACTTGCACTCATTGTTCAACGTAGGCGATAGAGACAGACAACCTACAAGGAGAAAGAAATGAATTACCGGGAGTTCAAACAGGCGATTGAGATATTCGGCTTGAGTGAGCGAGTGACATTTGTTCAGATCAAGGCTCGTCAACGGGAACTGGTCAAAGCCCACCACCCTGACCAGGGCGGTGATACTGACTCAGAGATAATTCGCAAGATCAATTGCGCCTACGAGATCCTGACTGCTTACTGTGAGAGTTACCGGTATTGCTTTACTGAGGAGGAGTTTCTGGAGCAGGTGCCCGAGGAAAGGCTACGTCGCCAGTTCGGCTGGGATCCGGTCTGGAGCGGCAAGAGCGAGTCAGAACAGGACTGACCAGTCAGCCTCTTAGGGTCCAGTCACCAACTCAAAAGTTTCAGTGTGATCATTGAAGTTGAAGATTTCCCCCGTCTCAATAATGTAGTACCAGCCGTATATCTTCAAACGTCCCTGCTGGTAACGCTCCCGCACATACGGATAAGTAAGCAGATTGCGCATTTGCACCAAGATGTTGATCTGCTCGGTCAGCCATTCACGTTTCTTCGGATGCTCGCCATCCATCTGCCGATCGACTCGCCCCCGCACCTCTTTGGAGATCTCCAGCCAGCGTCTGACATTAGGCAAATGAGCCAACTCTTCTGGCGACTGATTCATCGCCGCGCAACCACCACAATTGGAGTGCCCGCACACGACAATATTTTCCACCTCAAGCGACAGCACGGCATATTCAACAGAAGAGGTCGTACCAGCATATTCTTCTCTATTACTATAGGGAGGTACGATGTTGGCGATATTGCGAACGGTAAAAAGCTCACCAGGCATGGTGCGAGTAATCATATCCGGCACCACCCGCGAATCAGCACAGCCGATAAAAAGGGTATGCGGTTTCTGGTCTCTACCTAAAGACTGGAAAAGTTCTTTGTGCGCCTCAAAGTCATCCTGACGGAACTTGGCGACGCCTTTAAACAGCTTATCCATAAACCCTCGTTATAAAAAGACTAGATCAAGTGATCACAGGCACGTCACATATATATAGCTTCAGGATGAAACTCAAGAACAATTTATCAACTGCGGCCGCCAGAAAGGCGAGACGACCTTAAATAGGATCTCAAGCAGTTCCTTCAAGAGGACATCATCACTTCTTTGCGGAAGCATCGCCACGCTACGTCCTCGGCGATGCTCAAAGCCATCGACACGCAAACCGACAAGCTGCCCAGAGGCCAGATAGTTGCTGACCAGGGCTTGCGACACATAAGCAATCCCATCCCCCGCCAGAACCGACTGAATTGTAAAATGCAGGTCATCGGAAACAATGATTCCATCGAAGTCACTAAAATCAAAGCCACACGCCACGAGATTCTTGCGCATCAGCTCTTTGGAACTACAACCATCGCGGCGGGCAAAGAGTCTGGTGTTTTTAAGATCGTCGAGCTGCACGACGCCGTCTACATTCGGGAGAACTGAAGAAGAGGAGGAGACCACCAGCATTTCATCATCGGGCATGGAGAAACGATCGAACCCGGCAAAGTCAAGATCCATTCGATGCTCGATCACGGCCAGATCAAACTCCTCGTTGCGCAGGCCGCGTAAAGCTTCTTCCGGTTGCAGAAAAACGAATTTGAGATCGCTCAGGTCAGAATGAACTCGAAGAAAAGTACTTAAGACCTGGGGCAAGTAGGCCATGCCAAAAGTTGGTGTGCAACAGAGGGAAAGACGTTTTTGCGCGGCAGAATCCTGCAGGCAAGTCAGCAGTTCTTTCTCTTTATCGAGAATGTCTCTTGCTTTGTCAAAAACAATCTTGCCAGAAGTGGTCAATGCCAGTCGCTGTCCGGAGCGATCAAGCAATTGTTGACCAAAATACTCCTCCAGGAACTTGATACGTTGCGACACGGCAGACTGGGTAATGTGTAGTAATTCAGCGGCCCTGGAGAAAGTCCCAGCTTCAACAGAAGCAATCAGAGTATTGAGATAGCGCGTTTCCATACAAATATCTTTATATTACGTTTGTAAGTTATTAACACTACTTATGGGCGTCATTAAAATGATTCGTTTTACCCTAACATTAAAGACCTTTACGATACAGCAGATTCTAAGTTTCTAATTAATGGTTTCACAGGTTAGTCGACGGGCCAGAGAGAGGAGGCAGGAGCCCTGAGCACAGCCAGCTAAGTGTTATTTCTATTTTTGGGTAATCAACGTGGAAAGGAGAAATTATGTTTAGGAAGGTATCACTATCCAGGGCGCCCTGGTTGGTTAAACTCCTTCCCCTGTTGCTGATACTGGGGGCCTGTGCCACCGGAGCAATTAGGGAGAAGCAGTTGACAATGCCAGTGATTGAGGGCGCAACTTCAGTGGGCCAGGAGGCCTGTGTGGAGTGTCACGAAGGAATGGGCGCAGGAATCCACTCGCGCCTGGCCGGATTCGAGTACATGGGCGGCACCGAAGGGTGCGAAGCCTGCCATGGCGGCGGCAGCCTGCATGTCGACTCGGATGACAACGGTCAAATTCTCAAGTTTAGCGAACTGCTACCGGAAGAATCAGCAGCAGTCTGCGCCAAGTGTCACACCGATGGCAAATTGATGGACTGGACGCACAGCGAGCACGCTCTCACCGACGTGGGCTGCACCGACTGTCACTCTGTTCATGCTGGCGGCAAGATGGCTCTCAAGCAGCAGGATCCGGATCTCTGCTACTCCTGCCATCAAGAGGAGCAAGCCAAGGCCAACTTCCCTTCGCATCATCCGATCAAGGAAGGCAAGATGAACTGCAGCGATTGCCACAACCCACACGGGGATGACGGGCTGAACACCGAAGAGCGCACCAACGACCTCTGCCTCAACTGCCACTCCCGATACCAGGGTCCGTTCGTCTTTGAGCACGCCCCGGTGACCGAGAGCTGCACTACCTGCCACGATCCTCACGGCACAGTGTCGGACAACCTGCTGATGCAGAACGAGCCATTCCTCTGCCTGCAGTGCCACGAAGGGCACTTCCATGCCCTGCGTACCGGCCCAGACGTAGGTGTAACAGCGACCGACATTGATTCCGCCGGTACGGTCTACACTAACCCGCATGGTGATGAAGGCTGGCAGAAAGCGTTCCTGACCAAATGCACGAGCTGCCATTCCCAGCATCACGGCAGCGACTTGCCCAGCCAGGGAGCCCCTGTTGACACCAAGTGGCCAACCGCTGGTGGCTCTCTCACACGATAACTAAGGAGGCTATTAATGAAGCACAAATACACATGGCTTCTGATTACCGCCCTGCTGGCGCTCCTAGTTCCTTCCGCTGTCATTGCAGCAGAAGAGAACGAGGAATTTACCAGCTCCATCGAAGTGGGAGCTGCCGGCATGTCGGTTGATGATGAAGTCAACAAAGTAAACGAATACTCAACGATTCGAGACGATGACGGGTCAAACCCGTACCTCAAAGCCCATATCGAAGGAGGCAAGGACCTCCATCTCGAACTGGATGCCAAAGTTATGGGCAACCGGGACCAAACCTACGACCTGGAAGCTGACTACAAACGCATCTTCCGCTACGACGCAAGCTACGACACCTTCAAACATTTGCTCTCGCATGACCAGCTTGACTACATGCGTGCTACGATGAAACCGGGTAACGTAACATCCAACCCTGCCGTTTACAGTGAGGACCTCGTTCCCGGCAAAGATTTCTACATAATCCACCGTGAGGTGGAGATGGAGGGCGAAGTTGTCATCCCAGACTTTCCCAATGTCGTTATCAAAGCAGGCTTCCGTGAGGAAGAACGCGAGGGCACAGAGCAGGCAATCGGCATCAGCCACTGTTCGGGCTGTCATGTGGAGGGCTCGGCTAAAAACGTCAATGAAACCACAACAGACCTGATGATCGGAGCAACCGGTAAATTCGGCATGCTGACGGTCGACTATGAGTATCTGACCCGTGATTTTGATGATGACTCAAGAGGCCTGTCTCGTGAATATCTTTATGCCGCCAAACCGCAAGCAGGGCTCCCGGCAAACGGCGTGTTCACATCTCGGCTGACTTATGAGAATGGTGACTACAACTACGACTCGACACCGGACTCTGAGAAGGACAGCCACACGCTGAAAGCCCGTCTCGACCTCCCCAACAGCACGACCTTTAGCACCAGCTATGTGAGTGCTGAGGTTGAAAGTAACAAAAAGGATGACGTCGACAACCTGTATCTAAGTACAAACCGCCTTTCAACTGACTACGATTCCTACAGCATGCGCGCTTCGACAAGGCTCGGCGACTGGAAATTATCCGGGTATGGGCGCAAGGAAGAGATTGATTCCAGCAACAACACGCTCACCTTTGTTAATGCTGCTGGCGCCGATGTTGTAGCGACGACGGAGCGGACAACTTACACCTCGGAAGAAGCCCGCGACATCACAACCCTTGGTACAAACGCATACTACCGCCTAAATCGCACCACCAGCGTGCGTCTTGGCTAT
>JAJRRB010000087.1 GCA_024279915.1 Deltaproteobacteria bacterium | reverse complement strand
TCAGTGTAGAGCACCAGGGCATCGCCTTCCTCAAGCTTCGTGCAACTCTCTTTATAGGCCAATCCCTCTATGGCTCCGGCTACCGGCCCATGCCGTTCGGCGAGTCTAACAACTTCCCCTGACCTTTTGCTGATGTTCGGCGGATTGTGACCAGCATTGGTGAAAACCAACTCCCCGGTTTTGACATTCAGGAAAGCCAGGAAAAGTGTGATGAACATACAGGAGTCATTGCCCTCACAGAGAGCATCATTCACATATGTCATGATGCTGGCCGGAGAATCGTCGCTTGACGCACGCGATTTGATCAAAGTCTTGCCGACCGCCATGAATAGAGCAGCAGGGACTCCCTTTCCAGAGACATCACCAATACAGAGACAAAGTCGATTCGGGTCGACAAAAAAGAAGTCGTAGAAGTCGCCACCGACCTCTCGGGCCGGAAGGATCGTCGCAGCAAGATCAAACTCCTGCCGATCTGAATAAACCGGGAAATCCTGGTGCAGCATACTCATCTGGATGTCGCGACCGACATTCAATTCATTCTGCATCCTCTCCTTTTGTGACTCAATAACCTGGTAGGCTTTTTGAAGCGCCTGCATGCTTTGTCGCAGAGCCAGATGGGTTTTCACGCGTGCCAGAACAATAGGAGGGGAGATCGGTTTGGTAATGTAATCTACGGCTCCAAGTTCAAGACCCTTGGTCTCATCGTCTGTCTCACCCATAGCAGTCACAAAAACAACAGGGATATCCTTTGTTTCTATGTCTTCTTTGAGACGTCGACAGACTTCGTAGCCATCCATCTCCGGCATCATGATGTCGAGCAAAACCAGGTCCGGGGGCGCTGTGCTTTTGGCTGCTTTAAGAGCTAATTCGCCATTTTTAGCTGCCATTACCTTGTAGTGCGGCTTCAAAAGCTCAACCAGAAGGTTGATGTTCATTGGTTCGTCATCAACCACCAGAACTTTTAATTGCTTCTCGTCCATATACAGACCCCTTAAGTGGTCATCCCCATCTTCTGCATTAATTGCTCTAGAATTTTTGCAGCATCATCGAATTCAAACGACTCAACCTGCTTCAAGATTTGCTTTGCCATACCGGCAAACTCAGAACCGGACAGATGGTGGAGCAGTTTTTCGACCCGATCTGATGATTCTGCGTCCATTTCAGCAAAGTCTTTTTGCAGTTGCACAAACAACGCTTCTACTTCATGAAGATTGATCGATTTTTCAACACCATCGTTTTCTGAGTCTTCTGCATCACTCTCCAGTTTTGACAACTGTTCAAATATAGGTTCGGCCACATCCCCCAGTGCACCTAACAGTGCCTGATACTCTTCTTTTTGCTGTTTTTTCAAAGCATCTTCGAGGGCCTTGGATACAAGGTACAAATTCTGAGCACCAAGTGAGCCAGCCAAGCCTTTAAGAGTGTGAACTATACGCGCGGCTTCATCAATCCTCTCGTCATCAATAGCATTGCGTACCAATGTAATATCATCGCTGTGTGATTGGCTGAAATCGTTCAACAGTTTGAGATAAAGCTTCTTATTGCCACTGACACTACGTAAGCCAAGAGCCTGATCAATACCACCAATCTCAGGAATCACTAGCTTCTCGAGAGTGTCTTTGACGGGTGAGCTTTTAGACGTTTTTTTTACGGGCACAGATTGCTTCGGAACCCACTTTGTCAGAGCAGCAAAAAGCTGGCCTGGGTCAATCGGCTTTGGTACGTGGTCATTCATCCCAACGTCAAGACACTTCTCGCGATCCTCTGCCATCGCATTTGCCGTCATGGCAATGATCGGTATCTCCTTCATGCCCAAGCTTTCTCGGATCACCTGGGTGGCTTCAAAACCATCCATCTGCGGCATCTGCAAATCCATCAGAATCACAGCATAAGACTGTTTGCTGACGAGATGCACAGCCTCACGACCGTTTGAGGCTATGGTGACATTAAGGCCTGCCTGGCTCAACAGCTCCTGAGCCACCTGTTGATTAATTTCGTTGTCTTCGACCAGCAGCACTTCGGCACCGGCAATTTCATCAAGAGTTCTAATCTGCCAGGCATCATGACTCTCTGTTTGCTTCTTTACACCAGCATCTTTGCCAAATATACCAAGAATCGTATCAAGCAATGTCGAAGGCGTCATCGGTTTGACCAGGAATCCTTCTAAACCAAGATCTGCGGCCTCAATCATGACCTCCTGACGATCATAGGCTGTTACCATGATAATAGTCGGGATAGTAGCAAGACTTTCATATCCCTTGATACATCGTGAGGCTTCAACACCGTCCATCTCCGGCATCTTCCAATCCATCAAAACCAATTTGTATGGATCATCTGCCGGGGCTTTATCGAGAGCCTCCAAGGCCTCTGGACCGGAATTGACAGAATCAACCCGATAATCGAAAGAACGTAAAGTTGTTTCCAGCATCTGGCGCGCACTGGCCATGTCATCGACAACCAGAACCTTTAGGGCCCCGAGTGACTCAGCGGCAGTCTGCTCTTCAGACTCGAGTTCACTCAGTTCGAAGTTAGCTGTGAAGATAAATGAGCTGCCTACGTTCTGCTCGCTCTCAACGTGAATGTTGCCACCCATCAAGTTAACCAACTGCTTGCTGATGGCTAAGCCCAGTCCGGTGCCACCATACTTACGGGTTGTGGAAGTGTCTGCCTGGCTGAAGGACTGGAAAAGTTTCGCACACTGCTCAGGTGTCATTCCGATACCGGTGTCACGAACAACAAACTTAACTACCGCAGAGGGGTCTTTAATCTCCTCTACCTGAATTTCAACAGCAATTTCACCATCGCTGGTAAACTTTATTGCGTTGCCCACCAGGTTGAGCAGAATCTGGCCAAGTCGCAATGGATCGCCTTTCAGGTAGTGTGGCACCTTCGGATCAACGTCAAACAACAACTCCAAGTCCTTTTCCTGCGCTTTGATTGCAGTCTGATTCGATAGGTTGTCCAAAACTTCATTGAGTTTAAAGGGAATTGACTCAATGGTCATTTTCCCGGCTTCAATCTTTGAAAAATCAAGGATGTCATTGATGATGCCAAGCAGAGCATTTGCCGAACGATGTACTTTTTTAACGTAATCGCGCTGCTGTAGGTTCAGTTCCGTACCGAGACAAAGATGTGACATGCCGATAATAGCGTTCATCGGGGTGCGTATTTCGTGACTCATGTTGGCCAGAAAGTCACTTTTTGCCTGGTTCGCTGTTTCAGCAGCTTTTTGTGCCACTTTTATTTGCTCGGCAGCCTGCTTACGCTCGATGACCCGTCCCATCTGCTCACCGATCTGCTTGGCTAATTTAAGCTCTGCCGTATCCTCTTGAGCCTTCTCACAGCTGAAAAACTCCAGGACACCAATGACTTGCCCACGTAGCTTAATCGGGAAGCCGAAAGCGGCTTTAACACCAAGGTCTTTTGCCAGCTTATTGCGTGGGAAATTACTATCTTCCTGGACATTAACAATCCAGGCCGGCTCACCCGTTTCAAGAATCCGCCCGGGAAGACCTTCTCCGCGCCTGAAAGCCATCTTTTCAGTGATTTCCTGGAATGTAGTAAAGAGCTTAACGTCATCCAGATGCCAGATAGCCGTCGACTTGAGGAGACCATCATCTGCATCGCTGATGAGGTAAACATGGCCAACGGGCCAACCAATCATCTCACAAACCAAGTCGACTACCTGCTGGAGAGCCAGGTCGACCGAGTCCATCTCAGCAGCGACCTCAGTCACTTGGTAGAGGAGATTATCGGCCTGAGATTGCTGGCGCAGTTCGGCGGTTCTTTCCTCGACCTTACCTTCAAGTTCATCACGGGCTTTAAATAACGCACGGTTGGTGCGTTCTCCGACCAGTAATATAAAGAAGGTGATCCCCACCAGGATCAGCAGGGTCAAGCCGAGGATCGCGACTACTGTAAACCGCATGGTTTTGTAAATGGACATAGCTTCAGCCACATCCATTTCAGAAGTGATACCAAAACCAAGGTCGTCATCCCAGAGCCAAGCCCCAACGACGGGAACACCACGATAATCGTTATAACCTTCCAAGTTTGCTTCTATGAGTCTATCAACCTGGCTACCTTTGCGCACCCCTTGCCCTTGCATGGCAATAGCACGACTGGCCATCAAGGTCAGTGGTTGTTCAAAGCGTGCCTTCTGCGGTTGAAAGCCCTTGACCATATTGCCACCTGGGTCGCGGATTTCAATCGATAGAATTCCTTGTTCACCCGCATCAATCAAACCAATCTGTCTTAAATCATCATCAAACCGGCTTTCGGAGAGCAGGCGTCCTTCATCATTGAAGGCATAACTTTCGCCCGACTCACCCACCCGGGAGAACTGGAGAACCTTTGAAAAGCCCTTGGCAGGATCAATCTGCAGGAGCATGACGGCAATAATTTGCCCGTCCGCTTTCTGTAATGGTGCTGCAAAGTACATAGCTGGCAGGTTTGAACTTTTCAGCTTCACCGGTGGGACAAAGACAATCTCACCATGGAATGCTTGTTCGATAAAAGTCGCTTGATCACTGGCAATCAAATAGTTGGTGCCAACCAGTTCACGTTCATTCGAAGCAATAATCCTTTTTTCTCGATCAACAACCAGGTACTGAAAGTTGCCGAGATCAGCTTTATTCTGGACAAAGAACGCAGGAACTTTTGACTGGTCAAAGTTACCCACAATATGACCATTTAAATTATTCTTCAGATTCAACTCATCCACTGAGGCAACCAGTTGCGGGTTTTTCCCAAACTGGCTGAGGAAATTTTGTTTTTCGACCACCCAGAGATGCATCCGCTCCTGTGTTGTTTGCAGAGTCGACCTGAGGTTGTTCTCTACTCCTGAAATGATTTTTTGTTTATTTTTTTCCAGTGTCAGCCAGCTTGCCAGGATGACAATTGAAATAAACAGGCCTAAGACCAGAATAGTCCTCCACCTGAACGCCTTTGTCCCAAACTGAATAGCTTTATCAGACTTGTTTGCCTGTGAAAACAGTGCACCTAAAATGAACAGAGCAAATATCGTGACAAGAATTGCTCCAGCAATCCAGACCAGGTTATGCGAAGAAGGCTCCTTGACGCCCTTTTCGACATCAGCTACTTTTTTCTCACTCCACTGGTCAGAAGTGCCAAGCCAACGTTCCGCGATAACCATTTTCTCGTCAATAGTGACTTCTCGCAGTCCTGTTTCCAGGATGTCTCGCAGAATTTTTTGATTTTGAGAGACACCTATATGGAGAGCAGGGTTTTGCATCTCATCCAGAGATTCGTCACTGACAAATTTAAGATTGGGAATGTAATTCTTTTGGGTCAGGTAGGAAACGTTGCCAATGCTGTCAATAAAAGCATCGGCTTGACCGGTTGAAACGGCAAGGAGACCATCGATGAGCGCATCAACCAGGTAGAACTCAATCTCAGGATGCTTCTCAACCATGACATCGGTAAGGGCAAAGCCCCTGATAGCAGCAAGACGCTTTCCAGACAAGTCGTCAAGGCTTTTAATCTCAGCATTGGAGCTATTAACCACCATGACAGAGGGTTGCGAGAAATACTCCGAGGTAAATGCATAATGGGCTTTGCGTTCCTCTGTAACGTAAATAGCCGGGAGAACATCAATCTCACCGGCTTTGAGTTTCTCTACCAGTTCGACCCAGGTATAGCCGTTAATATATTTTGTTTTAAAACCCACCTTTTTTGCGACAAGTTCAATGAAATCAATAGAAAAGCCCATCGCCTTACTGTTTTCGGCAAAATCAAAGGGCGGCCAATCGTTTTCATTGCCAATGATGATTTCAGGGTTTGCCTTGAACCAGGCCAGTTCTTCTGAAGTCAGGCTTACAGAGCTGATCGCCTCTACATCTCGGTAATAGAGTCTGAGCAAGCCGAGATTCTCCTGCTCGTGAAGAACAGGAATGGTAAATAACTGTAATTCAGATTTTAGTGCATCTGGGATCGATACGTCGGCAAGGAAGGAATCATCGTCCCTCTTGTAGCCCGCAAAGATGACCTTCTCGCTGTTGGCATCAACCAGGTCAACAGCACGGATAGATTCGTTGTCCCTGGTTAGCGTTTCGATCACCAAAGCAACAGTATCCATATCGTAACTGTAAAAGGGAACGGAAATGGCTCTGGCAAGTTTATCCGCCCGACCCTTTAAATCTGGCGACTGGACTGCCGTGAGACTCGTAGCAGTCAACAACAGCAAAAGAAGTGTGATGAGAACCCGTTTCATCGATGATCCTGATGCGTTAAAGCAAAAAAGAGAAAGACTATTTCCCCAAAGCTTGATTCAACAAGTCGATCGTTGCGGATGTAGCTTGCTGACTACAGGCGATATAACGTTTATTACCGGTTGGCATGTCTGAATAGCGATGCCGTTGAAACTCTACGAGGTCATGGCCAGAGCTGGCAATAATCTGTTCGGCCTCTTCTTCAGAGACGAAGAAATAGTCAGCCCGCCCGGACAAGATCATCTGCAGCATCTGCACATTGCTGCTTCCAACTGCGACAACTTTTTCAGGAGAGTGTGCCTTGATTAAAGCATCGACATAACTTCCGTATGAGAAGTCATCCTTGACCAGCAGTTTGAGCTGCTGGTCCTTGAGCAAGCTGGCAACATCACTGTGCTGTGCAACGACAGTGTTGTTTTGCTTACTGAGAGTGATCGATGGCTTGTCCTGGTAGATCACATTGGTAAAAAGTGCGAATTCTTCTCTTTCCGGCTTCTTGAACCAACCGATACCGCAAGCCATCTTCTTGTTGTACTTGATCGTCTGTAGCTGTCGTTTAAAAGGCATTTTTTTCCATTGAAACGAGATACCGACCTGGTTAAAAGCATTCGCCGCAGGGGTTGCCGTCAAACCACTCACGTCCCCTTGTTCACTCGTTACTGCGTACGGAGTTCTTTCACTATAGTAGAGTTGGAGAACATCTTCTGCCAAAACCGGTGCAGAGCAGATCATCAGTACCATCAATTGAAACAACAGGCTGAAGCGGGACATTTAAATTACCCCTTTCAGGAAAAATACTAATCTGAACAGGCTGCGATCTAAATTCTGCAAAAAGGTCTAACTGTCTAAACAAGCTATTAAATCAATAAGATATAATAACAAACGCACTACGTTATTGCTAGGGAAGGCATTCAATTAATTGCCTCACGACAAAAAACACTGACATAAAGTTACAAAAAAACCGGTCGGGCAAATGCCCGACCGGTCGTGTTTCTAGAGCTAAGGAAGTTTACTTCACATCCTGATTATAACGCTCCTTGTAGTAAGCTTTCATCTCCTCGACTCGTTTAGGATCGAAGCCCTTAGTGTACCATTCGTGCTCTTTTCGGCCATCGATATACTTGGCAATGATCGCCTCGTAGACTTCTGGCTTGCCAGCCTTCTCGCAAGCTTCTTTCGCTTCAGGGAGAAGCTCCGTGTAGAAGTTCTTGGCCACATCGTAAATACCATGCCACCAAGCGTAATCCGGACCACTCATGGCAGCGCCATGACGGGCGCGACGGCCTTCGTGATGCCACAGCTCCCAGTAGAGCCAGTCGATCTTATCATCGAAATTGCCTTTGGAAATAACACCCTCATCCATCAAGATCTCACGAATTTCTTTGGCCGGGATGGCAAATTTATTGTTATAGAAGACGACAAAATCGTCAAGTTGCTTGTAGAAGCCTTCGACAAACGAAGAACTGTGGCAAGCTGAGCAGACGTCCTGCATATCTGCCAATTTCTTTTCCCAGTTGGCCGTACGCTTGGAAACCGGAGCGCGCAGGTTCCACGACAAACGGGTGCCAACATCGTGAGTCGTAGACTGGTTAGCCGTTGCGCTCATATGGCAGGTGGCACAGGTCGCAGCATCGTAGTAGTCCTGACCAGCAACCCATTTCGGTTTATCCATATTCAGCTCGTCTTCAAAGGCACGATAAAGGATGCCGTGTTTGGACTCTTCGTAAACCTCTTTTTGTGGATGATCAGGGCCGAGATGACACTTGCCACAGGTTTCAGGGCGACGAGCTTGCTCTTTACTGAAACGGTGGCGGGTGTGGCAGGCCGAGCAGGTGCCCTTGGAGCCATCAGGATTGACCCGACCAATACCTGTATTGGGCCAGGTGTCTGTATCGAGAGAACCATCAGCGTTAACCTTGACCAGAGAGCCGTGGCACTGGCGACAACCAACAGCGACTGCCGGCTCACCACCAATCGTCTGACCAAGCATACCGTCCTTGGTATTCAGAATATCACCAGCTTGGGCATGATGACTGGCTTCCTGTTCTGCGGTCTCCTTGGGGTGACACTGACCACAGTCACGAGGAGAGACGATAATCGCAATGGAGAAGCCATTGTGATCCATCGCATCCACATCACCTTCTTCTGCTTTGTGGCACTCGTAACAGCCGACACCGGCGTTCCAGTGGGCGCTGTCTTCCCACTGCATGACGATACCAGGCATGCCGTCGTGACAGCCAAGGCACTCCTTGGTCTCATCCGAAAGCCGGTCTAAAGAAGCGATGGCGACTCCTGCTGTCAGCAACACCAGAGCAACCATCAGGCCCCCTTGCAACACAAATGTCCTTCTCATACTGAATACCTCCCTACCTGGATGGAGACCATAAATGACCTGAGACGAAAACCCACTAGGAGCCTGTCCGACAATAAGGGTCGAAGCGAAAATCCAGAAGTTTGAGAACAGATTTTGGCTCGTTTGAGAGCTCATAGCAGTAGCTATGGGCCGAAAAGGAGCTGAAATATGGACCAAACAGCTGGGTTTGCAGCCGATCATGGATTGTCGGACAGGCTCCTAGACAAATTAATACCTAAAGAGCAGCTATGCAAATAAATATTCACAGTTTTAAAGATAACTGAAAATAAGATTATCTCAACCTGTCATGAAACACACTGCCCTTTTGATTAATCGGCAAACAGAACAAGTAAAAGAAAAGGCAAAAAGGCCGAACAGTTTCCACTGCCCGGCCTTTTTTATATTTTGCTGCATGCTCTTATTTAATTGAAATATTTGACTTCATGACCAGCGCGGACTTTTTCAACCAGAGTCCCCATCAGTTCATTTTTCTGTTCCGATTCCATCTCTTGTCTGGCCATTGTTCCGGAAGCCATTTTGTTCTTTTTCATGTAGGCGCTGACCTCTTCTTCCGTGACATGGACCTTGTCCTGCACCTCGATTTTGAGCAGTGTCGTGAGATACATGACATCTTCATCAACACTACGGACATTGTGATTTGTGACAATAGTATCGTTCTTGGCCACAGTCTTTCTGGCGTACTCAAGCAGGAGCGTACGATTGATGTAGAAGTCTGCCAACTTTCGCAATCCTTCTGCATCGCGCAACCACGACTCGTAATTTTTACCAGCAACATCTTCAACATAAATTGCCAGGATCTCAACCGTAACGTTTTCATTGTTGAGGCTGGCAACAATGTGATCTTAATCAATCTAAACTAAAAGAAAACGCCCGGTCTACACAGGCCGGGCGCCTTCTTTATGTCACAGCAACCGCAGTTCGCGGTTAAGGGTGGAGTCGATTATTTCTTGTAGGCCGTGTTGTCGCTCATCCCTTTTCTAATCTCTGCATCCAGGATTCCGCGTTTTATAGCGTCCTGCTCCCATTCCTTGAGCAGTCCCTTCTTGAAGACCAGTTTCTCATCCACAAGCGCTTGAAAGGGAACCGCTGCCAATGCCTGAGCTTTCTCCTTAGTGGAGAAGTCGGGTGCGACATAGTCGGCACCACCATGCTTGGCCAAAACCTTCGCGAGCTTAATCCTGGCACTCTGCGCGGCGTCGTTAGCAATGCTCAGAATACGCAGAGTCTCTTCAGGGGCATGATAGAAGGAGCCGTGGCTGGCAATGGAAT
>JAJRRB010000012.1 GCA_024279915.1 Deltaproteobacteria bacterium | reverse complement strand
CCGGGCCTGTTGGGACAACTAGGCTATGAATTGTTGACGGATTATCAGTTTGGGATCGAGAAGTATGTTCAGGATACGTTCGAGATTGAATTCTTAATGCATCGCCGTGGCGGATCGGCACCGCCTGCGATGAAGGTGTCCACATGGCAGATTGTGGTCCAACCCTCTTGGGCAGCACAGAGGTTGCCCCGCTACCACCCCTCCGGTGAACGGGGCTTTTTTTTTAGGATTCAGAAAGCTAGTTTTATCGTGTGGCGAATTGACAGGCTTCTAATTGCTTATAGGATTTAATTAGTTCGAATTTTGGGCGTGACCTTGACCGAAGACGAAAAGCCAAGAATCAAACTCAAGAGGGTTCCAAGGGTCGGGCGCGATATGTCGCTATTGGGGTAACTAAAGTAATCGAAGTTGACTTTATGATATTGAATAATTTTAGATTAAAGTGAGCAAATATGATTAACAGCATTGTGCGATTGAAGGATCTTTGTGAAATATTGATTGGTATGGGGTTTTCTGAATCCGGCAATGAAAAAGAGATAAAAGAGATAATTACCAGGCTTGAAACTATTATTTCTGAAGAAATGGAATTATTAAAGGAACACGAATCCACTTCTGACTGGGAGTGAGTCCTCAATGAAATGTTGTTTTCAACTTCATTAGCCACCACTTCCGAGAAGAAAAGAGGCTCAACATTTGTGTAGGAGAGGAGCATGCGTGATCGCAGAGTCCTACGGAGACTAGGACAGCAGCATATTCATGTCATCACAAGAGATGGTGTTTATCAACATTTGACTCCTCCAGCCCTTGATGTGCTTCTCGAAAAGAATCACGTAATGAAGTTTAAACGATCGAGTGGTTGGGTAACTGCTGGTATTGACCCTATTCGAGTGAAGGACAGACGTGAGGCCTCTCGCCTCTTTAACGGCCCGATAGACGGTCTGCCTTCTGAATGAGATTCATAGCAACCGAGAGGAGACTGCCGGACTTAACATAAACATACTGCGAAACCGGCTGATCGGTTCATATTCACGGCAATTTTCGACAAATAGCCATGCTATTAGCTCTCAAATTCCCGTAAATCTGTCCTCGAACATCCAATTTCTCGCTACGGTCTGCCAAGCCCGACAGCCTCCTAGAACGCATCAACGACTAAAGGAGTAAGACTATGGCAACGTTTATTACCCTTGTAACCTTCACCGATCAGGGAATTAAGAACGTGAAAGAATCACCGGCGCGTCTTGAATCGTTTAAGGCGTTGGTGGAAGCACAGGGCGGTACCCTCAAGAGTGCTTATTATACTCAGGGTGGTTACGACATGGTGGTTATCGTGGAGGGCGACGAGGCTGCCGTTATGACTGGGAACCTGAAGGTCGGCTCGCTCGGCAACGTGCGCACACAGACATTGCGTGGTTTCTCTGCGGATGAGATGAAGGGCTTTCTTAGTAATATGCCTTGAATGTTGATCTGGGAGCACTTACAGGGGGCAGGGATTAGTGACAGGGACGTGTAAGTGTCACCTTTGCTCTTGATTGACTCATACTGCTTTTAGCGGACGAAAACGTGCCGCTTCTAAACAAATTTGCGCGGGATGGTTTTCTCCCAGCTTTGGCAGTAGACGCGGAATCCTGCTTCGTAGGCATCGAGGTCGGCGCGCAGGTAAAAGTTCTCTGCGTCAGATTGCATCACGGTGCGGGTCACCGTCCTGACGTGCCAATCACCCCGGCGGAGACCGCGTTTGCTGATGACTTCACCGCAGACCGAATCAAAATCGTCGCCTTGGAAAGTGTAGCGTTCCAGGACGTACTTTTCCATTTCAAGATTGATCTCCTTGATTTCCACCACCGCTTCGTCTTTGACGACCTCCAGGGTAGAAATGTCGTGTTCGAGATCACGGATAACCTTCCAGTTACGATCTGTTGAGCCTAGCTGTCTGCTTGTCGGAACGAACGCCGATTCCGGTGGCCCGAATGGTTTAACCTGCTCGGCATGGTTGACGGCGCGAACCGGCATGATCAGCTGACTGGCCCCGGTCAGGATCTCGAGCCGGACGGGACGTGGCGGCGGCCAGGCCAGTGGCCAGTAAGATGTTGATATGGCGATCCGGAAGCGATGCCCGGCCGGGAAGGTCTGGGCGATGTCGTTGAGTTTAACCTGGATCCGGTATTGTTGCCCCGGCTGGAGTGCGTCAGGGTGTTCATGGCTCTCTCGATGGCACAGATTGAGGATGCCGTAGGTGACCCGCGTCGCCTTGTCGTCGGGCGCAATGTCAGCCAGGCGGACCGCGACCATAGCGACCGGCTGATCCGCCGAAAGCACCAACTCGACCAGCGGTTGGCCAAGGATTTCCATGGTCTCTTCCAGTGGCTCACTGTCGAAGACCAGCGCGCCACCGTCTTCCTGACGTTGGTCGTGGGGCAGGTCCGGTGTCGCGCTGTAGGAACACCATTTGCCGGCGAATAGGCCAACACTCAGGGGCGAGCGAATGGTTTCGATCACTTCAGGGGCATGGCCGAAACCCGGAATGATGCCGCGCCAGCCGAGTGTGAAAGGTGTTGCTGTGATATTCGCTGTTGGCCAGTTTTGCTCTGCCACCCAACGTCCCGGACGCGTCGCGTAACTGGTCGTCGGTGGTACGCTGTCGAGCATGTAAGCGCGCAACATCGGTTCGTCCATGATGCCGTTTTCTTTACCTTTGAGCCAGTAATCCCACCAGCGCACGACCTCTTGCAGAAAGCCGATTGCGGGGCCGGGAATACCATCGTGTGGATAACGATGACTCCATGGACCGACCAGGCCGAGGCGTGGACAGTCAAGGTGTTCAAGCAGACGGAAAACTGCATTGGTGTAGCCGTCGGCCCAACCGCTAACGGTCATCACCGGGGTCTTGATGGCGCTGTGGTCCTCACAGACTGAGCCATGTTTCCAATAGTCATCGCGTTGCTGGTGACGTAGCCAGGTGTCGAGCCAGAGGCCGCTTTTTTCGAGTCGTTCGAACCACATGTTGCGCCAGGCATCGCCAACAATCTCCGGGTCGGGCGGCATCGAATTGTAGGCGAACATGACGCTGGCCCACGACAGGTTGTCGCCGAGCAGGCAGCCGCCCATGTAGTGCACATCGTCTGCGTAGCGGTCGTCAGTAGAGGCGACGCTGATCACCGCCTGCAGTTCCGGCGGTTGACGGGCTGCTAATTGCAGACCGTTGAAGCCTCCCCAGGAGATACCGATGATGCCGACCTTGCCGTTGCACCAGGGTTGAGCCGCCAACCAACTTAAGACCTCTTCGCCATCGGCCAGCTCCTGTTCCAGATATTCATCTGTCAAGAGGCCTTCGGAATCACCGCTGCCGCGCAGGTCAACGCGCATGGAAGCGTAACCGTGTCCGGCGTAATAGTGATGATGGCCGGTGTCGCGATGGCGGGTAAAATCGCGTTTACGGTAAGGAATGTATTCAAAAATTGCCGGCACAGGTTTGCTCAAACAGCCTTCAGGTAACCAGAGCCGAGCAGCCAGATGGACGCCGTCTGCCATTGGAATCCGTATATTTTCAATGGTCTTGACTTCGTATGGGAAGGACTCGATGTGTTTCATCTAAAGCTCCTGAGCGGCCACGGGCTCGAATTCGAAAGGGAGCCTCTGCATGCAGGCATGATACTTCTCCAAAAGCTCCTCTTCGCTCCCGCCGCCGACAAAGATATTGGCATACTCGAAGCTGTAGCTGTCGCTATCGGCAAAGTCGGACAGTCTGGCCCCCTCGCGCGCCCAGACCACGACAAAGACGCCATCGATCTCACGCTGTAGGGTTTCGATCTCTTCACGGTTGGGCACGCGCCGCACCATCGCATCCCCTGAATAGCGGCGTACCATAAACTTGGTGGCCATGGGGTAAACCCCTTGCTCGCATTGATATTCAGGTTGGACGCCAAGGGCAACCTCCACCATGACTTGCTGGTGCGAAGCTCCGTCAACGAGGAAAAAGAGCGGACAGTGTGATTTGGAGATGCGCGGGTTGATCTCGAGCAATGAGATGCGTCCGGTTGCCGGATCGTGAAAGAATTCGATATTAAACGGTTCGTTGTTAAGACCGGTCCGGCGTATGACGCGGGCGGCAACTTCGCTCATCTGTTGCCGGACTTCGGCCGGCAGACGCGAGGGGTAATGGTAGCGACTGAAGCTTGATCGGTTTTCTTCGCGCAGCGAGTCGACCACACCGTAGATTCTGGGTTCACCGTCGTAGACATAACCTTCCAGGGTGCACTGGTTTTTTGCGCTGATGATTTCTTCGGCCAGGCAATAGTTGCCGTTGATCGCAGCGATTTTCGCAGGCACATCGGCACGCTCGAAGAGGAAGTTGAACGGATCGGAAAAGCGACCAATGCGTTCTTTTATTTGTGGAATCGCAGCAGAGAAATCAGCCTGGTTGTCAATGCGAAAACCGAGGATTGACGAATGGGACTTGACCGGTTTGATCCAGAACGGAAAATCGAGATCGATTTGCGACAGGGGAATATCGGCGAAGGGATTGAAGGCGGTAAACCCGGGAATCAGTTCAGGGACCATCTCGTGCTGGATCAGACGACTCCAGTACTTGTGTTCACAGCGTAAAATGCTCTCGGTGGATGTTGTCGCAAGCCCGGCGGAATGGCGCAGGGTCGGCAGCATGATGGTGGCCGGAAAATCCCAGTAAGAGACTATGGCGTCGATGCTACCATTGAAATCTTTAAGCTTGCGACATGCCTCTTCCAGTAACTCTGGCATCGAATAGTTGGCGGCCGCAATGATCTTTTCCGGCGGGAGCAGGCTGTGGTAGCAATAATGGTCGGCTTGTCGAATTGTGCCGAAAAGGGCTTTTGTAAAATCATCGAGGGCTAGGACAAAGATATTCTTCTTCATCGGCGTCTCCTGATCTGAATCTGCTTAACTCTACCCTGCTGATGGCAAGGGTCAAGGCCGCGCCGGACAAAGATTCTTTTACAGGAGACCTTTGCCAGCAAACCAAACCCTTGCTTTGACCTTATTGCGCGATCAAGCTCTTTTTAGCCCTAACTTTATGACAGGCTTCGTGGCAGGTCAGGTTTCAGATAGCGCCTGGCCTGTTCGCCAAGATCCTCAGGTTTGACATCCAATCCAATGGCCGGTTTCGTTTCGTCGCCGTCAAGGAATCCCATGCTGCCCACAAGCTGCCAACCAAGTCCGTCATTCAGGAGCTTGCAGTATGGGATCATGCGCCATTCCGATGGGCGCTCATCTCTGTTCAGCATCTCAAGAGCTTCAGTAACGAAACCTTTTTCGGGGTGGATACCTACCGATTCAAAAACCAGATTATTGGAGAACCTGATTGCCAGGTCGCCGTGCCCATTCTCGTAGAGCTGTGCGCTCGTATTGAAATGTATTGTCTGGCCCATTTCATGCTCCTTCCGATCTGGAGTCACCTTCGTAGGTCCTTCTCTTTACATTATAAATCAGAACAAGTTTAGAAATCGAGTCTTCCACGGGAGATTGTTTTACAAGTGGGGCCATTTTACGTGCAACGTAACGGGGGCACACAAATTGTGTGCCCCCGTTTTAAAGATTGATTCCCCGGTACAGACGAAGATGTCACTGGGAAAATTATTCTTGTGAACAGCTTTTTTGCGCAGAGTCTATATGCCGTCCAGAGTTATTGAGGTTGAATATAATATCAAGTTTGTCTACCAACTCTATCTGCAGGAGATTACCCTCAGATATGATCTTTAATATTTCAGGAGAGATAGAAGCCCCGAATTCATCGCCATTTGAGTATCTAATATGTACGATAGAACCATCGTAGATAAGTTTATTATCAACATATAAATTTAAAAACCCAACATCTATCGGTATTGTTTCCTCCAACGTCCCATACTCATAATCGTCAATAAATGCGACTTTGAACATGGAATTACATCCATATCTCTTATCAAAATCAATAACGAATAAATTGATTACGGCGATATTGCCTTCAAAGACTGTTTTTCCGGAGATATACGCTTTGCTCGATTCTGATTTCCACAAATGCTCTGCATTGGAATAGTCCCTACCATACGCATGAACAGTACTTGAATAAAATAAAGCTATCGTCAAAATTGTAAATAACAGCCTGATCATTTTTGCTCCCGATATGCTTGAGGTTTTTATAGGAAAGAGGAATAAAAACGAGTAATTATGTGAAAATATACATGCAAGAGTGGGCAAAGTCCAACTGGAGAAGCTCAAGAAGTTGAGTTATCTCAAAATCCCTGCAATGCACCAAAGCCCTTGCATACAGGAAATGTAAGAATACACAGAAGAATCAAACCGTATACGTGTCAAGGAATCGCCAGGTCAAGCCGCTATTTCAATATTTGCCGCTTTTCGATATCCAGATTTCTGGGCCGACTTCTGAACTGAAGTGCTCGACAAATTCCTCTGCTTGACTCTGTGACAACATGGCCGGGCCATCGGGAAGCTGGATATTACGCTTCCCCTCAACAATAATTTCCTGATAGAGCTTTTCTGCCGACTCTTTGTCATTGTGACAGAACCTGATCAACCGATTGATGACTCCATCGCTGGTGTCAAAGTGTACGTCCATGAGTCTCCTCCTTATGCATTATTGTTTTTCGCGGGCAATAAGAAGTCTTATGTGCAGTATATCATTCTCAAGCATCGTGTCACTTCCAGAAGCGTCCCCGATGCGATTTCCAATTCTGGTTTAGGCGTTCCAGCCGCCATCAACGTTAATCGTCGCTCCGGTGATATATGTGGCTTCCGGACCGGCAAGGAAAGCAACCATGGACGCCACTTCGTGTGGCTGGCCGTAGCGACCGAGAGCTGTGAGGCCACGCATGAAGTCCGAGTTCTCCCCGTCTTCCGGATTCATGACAGTGGCAATCGGTCCTGGCTGAATGACATTCACCAGGATGTTTCTGCTTGCAAGGTCTTTGGCCCAGCTGCGGGTGAGACCTGCAACGGCAAACTTGCTGGCGTTATAAATGCTCAGACCAGCGGTCGTGGCACGTTCACCGAGGACGCTGCCGATATTGATGATGCGTCCGCCGTCGGGCATTGACTTGAGTACCGCTTGAGTCGTCGTAAAGAGTGCGTCGACGTTAATCGACATAATACGGCGGTAGTCCACATAATCGATTTCACCGATCATCCCGCCTGCAAACACACCAGCATTGTTAACCAGAATTTCGATGTCGCCGAGGTCATTGACTATCTGATCGACAACTTGTGGCAGAGACTCCGGCTTGGCAGCATCGGCCTTGTACGCACGGGCTTCAATGCTCAACCCCTCAAGTCTGTCGACCTCTTCTTGTGCCGATTCGGCTGATGAGCTGTAAGTGATGGCAATATTTGCTCCGGCTTCAGCCAGTTGATACGCTGATGCGGCTCCGATACCGCGGGTGCCGCCTGTTACCAGGGCCGTCTTTCCACGTAGTGATTTCATTGTCGACTCCTTATGATAGTTTCTATACAGTCTGTTTCTTCAGTTTAAACCTGTTGCTTGACACTTCAACTTGTTGAGAGCGAAAAATGTTGATTGGTGATATATCGGTAGGACCTGGGAGCTGGGTGACCACACGTTAATTGAGGATTAGGGGATATAATTCCGAGATTGGAGGACATCATAGCAATACTAATGTAATATGCTGTTGAAAAGAGCCATGACTCAAGAGCAAACCTTAATAATTTGATTGAGAATCTATGACCCCTTACAGTTCAATCCTGATTGAGATCGCGATTCCTGTTCTGCTGATGCTGGGCGCGGAGCGTTTTGCTGTGATCTGGTTTCTGCGAACCCCCCAACAGATCGCATGGGTACGCAGCCACTCCTGGCTCCACCCCAACGCCATCAGTCGGGCTCGATACCCCATGGGGTTTATCTCCGTGGCATTTCTGCATATGGGCTATCCGCGGCTTTGTTTTCTCTTTTTTACCTTCTGGATGATTACCGATATCACTGATGGCGATATAGCCCGCAAATGCGACCTGTACACTGAGGAGGGGGAGTCGATTGATCCCTTCTCCGATAAACTGATGTACTCTCCCATGCTGATTTACATGGCTTGGCGAGGGTGGCTGGACCCCGTGCTGGTGTCTTTGTTTCTGGCTTTCGACATCACCGGTCAGATTTCCAGACGATTCTCAAAGGTCAAGGCGGCGAACCTGTTTGGTAAAGCCAAGACGTTTCTTGTGGTCGTGCTCCTGATCGTCGTAGGCCTTGTTTTGATCTATGGGCCGCTGCCGTTTCTTGGTCGCACTATTCTGCCGCTTTTAGGGATATGCACAAGTCTTGCATTTTGCTCTACGGTCTTTAAACTCATCCCGAATTACTGGTATGCCAATATCCTGAGCATCATGAATTTGCTATGCGGGCTCGCTGGTTGTTGGGTTGTGCTCACCGGCCATCCGCTGGTCTACGCTCTTGGACTGGTGTTCCTGGGACAGTTTCTTGATCTCTTCGATGGGCGCGCTGCAGAGCGGTGGGGCTCCACCCCTAAGGGGGAGTTGTTCGACGATGTGGCCGACGGGACGAGCTTTGGGCTCACCACGGGGCTGATCGCCGCCGCATCGTTTACTCACCTGTGGGTCGGAATAGTGCTGGGCGGGGTATACGTTGGCGCGACGGTGTATCGCCTGATTCGCTTTGTCGTTGAGAAGAGAAAGCAGGGAATTCTGGGTGGCGTGACCACCTTCTCAGGGATGCCGTCACCCGCCGCTGCGCTAATGGTGGGCACCACTTGTGTATTCATTGCCAACGATGCGATCAGTGGGATAATCATTGTAGTCACCGCACTGCTGATGGTCTCCCGAGTGCCTTATGCTCACTTCGGTCGTTCCATACTGCCGAAAATCCCCAAAGTTGTGCGGGTGCTTGTCCTTGGTGCGTTTCTCTTTCTTTTGGCGTTAGGGGTCCATCGTGATCACTATACTGTGCCCCTACTTATGGCCTTTGTCACAGCAGTAGGCTATATGGCCTCTCCGCTCTTTTGGTTCATTGTCAAGAATCGTGGGACATAAGTTTCTGGGTGCAGAAGTCTCCACGCTACTCGCCAAGCATGATGCGAATAATCTCTTTATCGGTTTCCCGCATCCCATCGCGGCCGAGACGGCTGATGTTGTTTATCGTATTCTCAACACCCTTCGAGACAAGCCCATCGCCCCCGTAAAATTGTTGTCCTCTTTCGAACATTAAAAAACCAAGAATCCCGGCATCGACTGATGCGGAAATTTTCGCCGCGCACGACGGCTTGGCTCCGTCACAGACAATCCCGGAAACTGTCGCCAGTGCATTGACGATGGTATGAGCGACTTCCTCGAATCTGCCGCCATGCAACCACGCAATCCCGGCTCCAGCTCCGCAGCCTGCGCTTACAACTCCACAAAACGCTGATAATTGGCCTATCCCGGTCTTTTGGTGAATAGTGACAAGGTTCGATACAATCAGTGCACGGAGCAGGGTGTCCTTGTCCGATCCCAGCTCTTTTGCATATACGATCACTGGCACAGAGGCAGTAATCCCCTGATTACCACTCCCAGATACGATCATGACTGGCAGTTCACAACCACTCATCCTGGCATCTGAACCCGCCGCGGCGAACGCTTTTGCACGGACCTTGACATCATTACCCCATGAGTCAATGAGCACTGAACCAACATTGGCGCCCCAGTCACTTTTCAGTCCTTCCTCGGCAATCGCCATGTTGTAATCGATCTGGCGTTGCAGTAACTCTTCAACTTCTTGAACATCCACCGTTTCTGCAAACTCAAGAATATCTCTGATCTTTAGTATGGAACGGTCCGTTTGGTTGGAGATATCAACTTCATCACACCCCTGATTTTGATATATTATTTCATCGTTCTTTGTGATCAGCATGATGTTTGTATGATAGTGGGAGATTCTTACGCTGGCGCAGGATTCTTCTGCAAAAACAGACACTACCAAGTCAAAAATTAACCCACTTTCTGACTCATTGACTATGATTTCTTTACAATCCAGGAAAGCCCTTAGCCTTTCACGACCGGAGTCATCAATAGAAGAAATGACTTCCAGTGCTTTATCTGCATTACCAGCAACAATCCCTGCGACCGCTGAAGCTTCAATTCCTTTGAGATTCCCGGTGTTGGGAACTACTACACTTTTTACGTTTTTTATGATGTTCCGGCTGACTTCGATCGTGACTCGTTCTGGCAGGACACCTAGAACTTCTCTCGCGCGTGCTGCGGCATAGGCTATTGCAATCGGCTCTGTACACCCCATGGCCGGAACCAGCTCTTCTCTTAATATGGCCAGGTATGCCTGGTAGCGTTTGTCTTCGGGCTGCATTTTTTCTCCGTTTGTGAAAGTTTCAGGGTGAATATTAACTCATTTGTTGATAAACGGACAAGATAATGCTTATCATGAATTAGTGAACTTGTTTCTGTCAGAGAGCGCAAACCTCTGAAGACTTTTGGGTTTGACATGCTCTTGAGCATGGTGTTAGGAGTTCAATACTTTTCGTCAGGTTCTTCTATTCGTTAAGAGGGACATCATATTACTAGTTTCGTAGGAACTTACCCATGACCGCTTCACCCTTTGATGAAATTATCGAACGTCGCAGTACTCATGCATACAAATGGCTTCGCCATGATGAAAGTATCTTGCCGATGTGGGTTGCCGATGCCGATTTTAAATGTCCCCAGCCAATTCTTGATGCCATCCATGAGCGGATTGAACACGGCGTATTGGGCTATCATCTGCCAGACGTAGTGCAACCCTTACATGCTGCCGTCATTCATTGGCTGAAAAAACAGTATGATTGGGATGTCGATGCCGAGTGGCTCCTCTGGATCCCCGGCGTGGTCTCTGCGTTTAACGTTGCCTGTAAGGCCTTTTGCGAACCAGGTGACAAGGTGCTGGTGCAGACCCCTAACTACGGTCCACTATTGCAAGCAGCCAAGCACAACGGGCTAGTGAATCTGACCGTGGGTACGGTGCTGGAAAATGAAGGTCAGGCGAATGAACGCTGGGTCCTCGATTTTGATGAACTTGAGCGCAAAGCTGCTGATCCCCTGTGCAAACTCTTTTTATTCTGCAACCCCATGAATCCCTGTGGCTCGGTTCTGACCGAGGCTGAGCTAAAGCACATTGAATCTATTTGTCTAAAGCACAATGTGCTGCTCTGCTCCGATGAAATCCACTGTGACCTGCTGCTGGACGAAGCTGCCAAGCATATCCCTGCCGGTACTCTGAGTGAGATTGGTGAGCAGACGATCACCATCATGGCTCCCAGCAAAACCTTTAACATGGCTGGACTTGGTGCCTCTTTCGTGGTGATCCCCAATCCTGCTATCCGTAAACGTTATCATCGCGCGACGCTAGGTATTCTGCCTTGGGTCAATGTTCTGGGGCAGGTCGCTACTGTTGCTGCTTTCACAGAGTGTGATGATTGGCTCAAAGCACAGCTCGATTACCTGCGTGGCAATCGAGACTATTTGGCAAAAGAGTTAAATCAGCTGGATGGCTTCTGCTACCGGCCTGCGCAGGCGACCTTTCTGGCTTGGGTCGATGCCAGCGGTCTTGGCGTTGATGATGTCCAGCAGTACATGCTGAACCATGGAGTTGGCCCCTCTGCCGGCAGTGATTTTGGTGATTCGCAATTTACCCGTATTAACTTTGCTTGCCCTCGGGTCTATCTGGAACAAATGATCAAGCGACTGCGGTCAGTTGCTGCAGGGTAGAAAAATTGAGAGGGTCACCAGGGTTGTCGTCCCCAAGGTAAAAAATATCCCCCCGGAAATGTAGAAAATCAATGAGTTTGCTGCGCAAATGGTCCACCTCGCGGGTGGTGATCGTCAGGCCAAATAAATTGTTTTGACGAAATCTGAATCTACAGGTACAAGAAGGGTTCACATCCTATATTCATCCGGCTCCTCTTGAGGGAGCCAACCCAGAATGTTGTAGTCAGCAAACAACTTAAGGGTTGCAGTCAATAAAACATCATGGAGTCAAAAAAAAGGAAGGTTTTGATGAAAAAAATAATTTCCGGCAACGAAGCCATTGCACTCGGTTTCGGGGATTCTGGTGGGGTCTTCGCCTCTGGCTACCCCGGCACCCCCAGCACCGAAACCCTCGAAGAAGTCGCCCGGTTGGGTGATGTCTACTGCGAGTGGGCTCCGAATGAAAAGGTTGCTCTGGAGTCGGTGATCGGTGGTTCTATTGCCGGTGGACGTTCCCTCTCGACCATGAAACATGTCGGAGTCAATGTGGCCGCCGATGCTTTGCTGACTCTGACCTACACCGGCGTCAACGCCGGGCTGATTCTGATGGTTTCAGACGATCCGGGGATGCACTCTTCACAGAATGAGCAGGACAGCCGCAACTACGCCAAATTTGCCAAAGTTCCGATGCTCGATCCGGCCGATTCTCAGGAAGCTTATGATATGGTTCGCGCCGGTTTCGAGATATCCGAGGCATTCGATACACCATTGATGCTGCGCACGACGACACGGGTTTCGCACGCTAAGGGAGTCGTTGTCCCAGGAGACAAAATTGCTCCGCAGATCGGCGAATGGGTCAAGGATGTCCCCAAATATGTCATGTTGCCCAATTTCGGCAAACTCAAGCACATTGAAGTTGAAGCGCGGCTTCTCAAACTACAGGAATTTGCTGAGACCACTCCCCTGAATCGAATTGAGATGGCAGAGACAGATCTCGGTATCATCACTTCAGGAGTTGCTTACCAGCATGTTCGCGAAGCTTGTCCGAATGCCTCAATTCTGAAACTGGGGTTGGTTCATCCACTCCCGGAAAAGAAAATCCGCGAATTTGCCGGTAGCGTCAAACGACTGATGATTGTTGAAGAAATGGATGCCATCTTTGAAGAGCAGATTCGTGCCATGGGCATCAACGTCGATATCGGCAAGAACAAACTGCCCCTCTGCGGCGAGATTAATGCCGACATTATCCGCACTGCCCTTGGCGAAAGCAGCGGCGAGAAGGCCAATCCAGTAGAAGGTCTGCCACAACGTCCGCCAGTCTTCTGCCCGAGCTGTGCACACCGTGACCTCTTTACCATCCTCAGTAAACTCAAGGTCTTCGTCTCCGGCGATATCGGCTGCTACACTCTGGGCGCGCTGCCACCGATGAACGCCATGCACTCGGTCATCGACATGGGTGCCAGCATCAGCGCGGCTCACGGTATGGCCAAGGTTAACGCCATTGCCGGACGAGATGAGAAACCGGTGGCCGTTATCGGAGATTCAACCTTTTTTCATTCAGGGATGACCGGCCTGTTAAGCATGGCCTACAACGCTGGTAATGCTTTGGTCATCATCATGGATAACCGTACTACCGGCATGACCGGCGGCCAGGAAAACCCCGGTAGTGGCGTGACTCTGCAGGGTGTCCCCACCCGCCAGGTCGAGATTGCTCCGCTGGTTAAAGCGCTGGGCATCGACAATGTCGCGGAGCTCAACGCATACGATCTCAAAGAGACCGAAGCCGCCATCAAGAAGGGTCTCGAAACCCCTGGGCCCTATGTACTGATCGACAAGAACCCCTGCATTCTGCGTTACAAGATCCGTAAAGATGCCATGACTGTCGAACAGGACAAGTGTACCGGTTGTCGGGCTTGCCTGAAGGTCGCCTGTATGGCTTTAGGTTTAACCGCTTCTGGCGAAAAACAGAAGGTACGTGTTGATCCCAATATCTGTAACGGCTGTGGTGTCTGTGCGCAAATGTGTAAATTCGATGCAATGCATACGATTGAGGGAGAAAACAATGCAAATCTTTAATATTGTTATTGCCGGAGTCGGCGGCCAGGGAGTTCTGATGGCCTCAAAAGTTCTTGCTGAAAGCGCTTTGGCCAGTGGCATGGACGTTAAACAGAATGAGGTTCACGGGATGGCCCAAC
Source organism: Deltaproteobacteria bacterium (assembly GCA_024279915.1). Classification (GTDB taxonomy): domain Bacteria; phylum Desulfobacterota; class Desulfuromonadia; order Desulfuromonadales; family BM103; genus M0040. The sequence goes on along the minus strand of JAJRRB010000012.1, from coordinate 44,438 downwards.
GTGGCGGTAGCGTCATCAGCTTTGTACGTATTGGCCAACAGGTTAATTCGCCGGTGGTCATGCCTGGAACCGCTGATCTGCTGATTTCCTTTGAGCCGTTGGAAGCTTTACGTTACATCCACTATCTCAAACCAGGCGGACGTCTGGTCTACAATAAAGTCTCCATCAACCCAAGTACCGTGGCTGCTGGTCTTGCCGTCTATCCGCAGGATGTAGAAGAGCAGATTGCTGCCGCTGATGCTGATACTTATGGCGTTGAAGCGCTCTCCATTGCCCGGGAGGCTGGCAACGGCAAAGCTGTCAATATGGTCATGGTCGGGGCAGTCATGAAACATCTTCCCTTTAACGAAGAAATCATTACTGAGGTAGTAAAACAGATTTCAAAAGGCACAGGGGTCGAGGTCAATATGAAGGCGCTGGCTGGCGGTGCTGCGGCTTGATCATCGTCCAGAACTTAAAGCAGTAGCCTGTGTCTCACCTTTTTCGGTGCATGGGCTCCGATAGAGGCGATGACGAAGATCAGTATTACTGTTGCTGGCATTGGCAGAAAACCATGGTACGCCGCTCCCAGTAGAAGGAGCTTTACTATGCTGGTCAGCCCTGCAAGTTCTCTGAAAATTTGTCGGTGTTGTAACCATTCACTGGCAAGGAGCAGGCCGCCGCTGATAAATGCAATAAATACATAAAATCTGGGCGGTCCAGGAATGACATCCAGAAGGTAAGCGGCAAGAAAAACTGCAACCCCAAGCTGGTGTACCGCCCTGATCAGAATGGAAGAAATCAGAACCCAGTAGGGACGGTCGCCGGTTCGGCCCATCCTTTCACTACCGTTTTCGGTCTTGTCCGGCATCTGTTACCTCAAGATATTCTCTATAAAAAGCCATCACCACTAAACAGAGACTTTCGTGTATAACTGTGAGTTGTTGAAAGCTGTTTAGCGTCAAAGTTATTCTGTACAACGTCTTGTCTGCTGATCTGTCCTGTCACAAACCAAAGTAATTGTTGTCTTTTTATAGCTTAATCCTGATATTGTGTTACCACAATCGTTACTGGCCATACAAGCCATTTGTATTCTTTATGGTCTCTGTGTGAGATACTGTGTAGAAGCCTAAAAACTCTGTTGTTCTTTTGACCGGGGGTAAAGAGCGCGGCAGTTCTATCCACAAAAAGCAGCAGAAACTGCGGGTAAGCAGAGGTTCTAAATGGAAATTAGCCGAGAGATCTACTGGAATGTCGGCCATGGAGTAGGGACCTTACTACCCATGTATCTGTTGACCTTTGCCGCAATAGCTGTACTGGCCAGCGCTTTCATGAGGCGGATCAAGGTCTATAAACAAGGACAGCCTGTTGATCGGCTTGACCAGCTGCCAATCCGGATTACCAATCTGGCCAAAAACGTGCTGCTACAGAGTAAGGTGACGCTGGTGAAGGGGCCGGGACTGGTCCACGGTTTATTTTTCTGGGGCTTCTTTCTACTGTTTCTCGGTACCTGTCTGATTGTTATTCAGGCTGACTTTACTGACCTGTTGTTCGGTGTCAAATTCCTTGAAGGAAATTTCTACCTGTTCTTCTCCGTGGTTCTGGATCTGGCAGGTCTGGTCGCCCTTGTTATGCTCGGCAGTCTCTTTGTGCGGCGTTATTTTGTACGACCCGATGGGCTTGAGACCATAAAAGACGATGCCATCATACACGGTCTTCTCTTTGCGATTCTGATCAGCGGTTTTGTCATCGAAGGTGCGCGTATGGCGGTCACCGAGATGGGGACTTCATTAGCCTTTTGGTCACCGGTCGGACTGGTCTTTGCCAAGGGCATGGCTGGCCTGGGTGAAGAGCATCTGCGCTCTTTGCATCGTCTCACCTGGTGGTTCCACCTGCTGTTGGTGATGGCCTTTATCGTTCTGATACCCTTTACCAAATTACGGCATATTTTTACCACCAGCCTCAATTATCTCTTCGAAGATCTAGGTCCCACCGGGAAACTTGTCAGCATCGATATGGAAGATGAAGAGGCTGAGAGCTTTGGTGCCGCAGCAATTACGGATCTGACCTGGAAAGATATCTTTGATGCTGATGCCTGTACCCAGTGCAAACGCTGCCAGGACCGTTGTCCGGCCTACAATACCGATAAACCCCTCTCACCGATGAAGATCGTCAACCAGATTGGCGAAGTGGCTTTCGAAAATCCGAAGGCCAACCTGATCGAAACCTGTGACAAGGACGCAATCTGGGCTTGTACCACTTGTCTGGCTTGTCAGGATATCTGTCCGGCGAGTATCGAACATGTCAAAAAAATCATCGATATGCGACGTAACATGGTCCTGATGGAAGGTGAGTTCCCTGGTGAAGAGGTGATGACCGCTATGGAACAGACCGAAGTCAATGGCAACCCCCTCGGCCTGGGCTACGCATCACGCGGCGACTGGGCCGAAGAGATTGGTATCAAGCCTCTCTCAGAAGATCCTGATGTGGATATTCTCTATTTTGTTGGCTGTTATGCCTCATTTGACAAGCGTAATATTAAAATCGCAAAGAGCTTTGTCTCGCTCTGTCAGGCAGCTGGTATCAAAGTCGGCATCCTCGGCAAGGAAGAAAAATGTTGTGGTGAACCGATGCGCAAGATGGGCAACGAATACCTGTACCAATCCCTGGCTCTCGAGAATGTCGAATTGATCAAGGGCTATAATGTTAAAAAAGTGGTGACAACCTGTCCTCACTGTTTCAGCACGCTGGCTAAAGATTATCAAGATCTCGGTTTAGAGATAGAAGTAGAAAGTTACACAGTCTTCCTTGAAGATCTCTTAAAAACCGGCAAACTTAAAGTCAATGCTGAAGAGTTGCACTGCACCTACCACGATTCCTGCTATCTGGGCCGTCATAACGATATCTATGATGCGCCACGCTCCCTTATCAAAGCGGCTGGCGGTCAGATTACCGAAATGGACAAGAACCGTGCTGAAGCTTTCTGCTGCAGTGCCGGAGGCGGGCGGATTATGGCTGAAGAGAAGCTGGGTGACCGGATCAACATCCAACGAGTTAAAATGGCGGTTGAAACCGGGGCTCCGACCTTGCTCTCCAATTGCCCCTTCTGCCTGACGATGTTCGAAGACGGTGTTAAAGGGGCCAATGTTGAGGACAAACTGAACACAAAGGATATTGCCGAAGTCCTGGCTGAGCGTTTGATTTAAAAGTTGCACCTGCTTTTGAATCGAGCAACAAAGCTTAATTGGAGGAAGTGATGAAAATTCTCGTATGCATCAAGCAGGTTCCAGATATGGAATCGAGGTTCAAGCTGAATAGCGAAAGCAAATGGTACGAGGAAGCCGATCTTGCCTGGCGGATGAACGAATATGATGAATATGCCGTCGAGCAGGCCGTACAACTTAAAGACCAGGTCGATGATGCAGACCTGACTGTCCTCAGTATCGGTCCTGACCGTGTCAGGGAAATGATGAAAAAAGCGCTCGCTATGGGCTGTGATCGTGGTGCGCATATTGCCGATGATGACTACTTCAAAAAAGACCCATATGAGATTGCTTCGGTGATTGCTGAGGTTGCCAAAGATAAGGGTTTCTACATGATCTGTACCGGGATGCAATCTCAGGATCGTGGCTCCGCGCAAGTTGGTGTATTGGTGGCTGAAATGCTTGGTCTGCCAAGTATTACAACGATTGTTGGTTTTGCTTTTGAGGGAGGCCAGATCACGGCTAAGCGTGAACTGGAAGGTGGCATCAAATCGATTATCAAGACCAGAGCTCCGGCATTGGTCACCTGTCAACTCGGCCTGAATACACCACGCTACCCGACCTTGCCAAATATCATGAAAGCAAAACGGAAGGAGCTTCTGTCTATTCCGATTTCTGAGCTGCTCAAAGTTGAAAGCAAACAAGAGACAGTAAGGATGTATTTCCCGGAGAAGAAGGGCGGTGGATTGGTTCTTGAGGGAGATGTGGCTGACTTGACTGATCAGCTTATTAAAATCCTGAAAGACAAAACCGCCGTGTTGGCATAGTTGCCTGTCATGTTTGACGGGCTCCGAGGAGGTAACGATGAAAATACTACTGGTTGCAGAATATAGAGATGGTGAATTACTCAATAACAGCTATGAACTGGTTGCCTTTGCAGGGCAGCTCGGTGCTGATAGCGCTATGTTCCTGGTCGGATCAGAGGGCGTTCTTCCCGCCTACAATGGCACGCTTTATCTGGCCGATGTGGACAAGTATGGAGAATTCAACCCGGCTGTCCACAAGCAGCTGTTGCTCGATGTCATTGCCAAAGAGCAGCCCGATATGGTGGTCTTTGCCCATAGTTCGTATGGCTGGGATCTGGCCCCACGGATATCTCTGGCGTTAAATGTCGCCCATGTATCCGAAGTGATCGACATTGTTGATGGTGTCCCGGTCGTTCCGGCCTGTAATTCCAAGTTGAGATGTGATGTCAAAGCGAAGACAGCTCAGATGGTCCTCACCCTTCAGGGTGGCGCTTTTGGCCTTGAGGATCATCCGACCGGCAACCCGACCGTTGTGCCGATCAATACAGAGACTGCTTCTGAAATGGAGTTCTGTGGCTATGAGGAAGCAGAGCCTGGTGGCGTCGACCTCTCCAAAGCTGAAGTGATTGTCAGCGCCGGTCGTGGCATTGGTAAACCAGAAAATATGGAGATGATTGAAGAGCTGGCCAAGGCCCTCAAAGGGGAATACGGTACCAGTCGTCCGGTCGTAGATTCTGAATGGGCTGATCACACTCGCCAGGTCGGGACGACCGGTCAGACGGTTTCTCCGAAGCTCTATGTGGCCTGTGGCATTTCCGGGGCAATCCAGCATTTGGCTGGTATGAAAAAGTCCGAATTCATCGTGGCGATCAATACTGACAGAGACGCTCCTATCGGTGAAGTTGCTGATGTTTTGATTGTGGCTGACCTCAAAGAATTTGTGCCAGCGATGACAGAGAAAATAAACAACCTTTGAAACATCTTCATGTCATAGGTGATTATTATGAAAACTAGAATCACAGAACTGCTTGGCATCGAATATCCTATCGTTCAAGGTGGCATGATGTGGGTTGGCACCGCCGACCTTGCTGCGGCAGTCTCCAATGCCGGAGGCCTGGGCATTATCACAGCCTTAACCTTACCAACCCCAGATGCTCTGACCAAAGAGATTGCCCGATGTCGAGAACTGACTAGCAAACCTTTTGGTGTTAACTTAACGATTCTTCCGGCCATCAATCCGCCGCCTTACGAAGAATATGCGAAAGCGATTGTCGAGAGTGGCGTCAAAATTGTAGAAACCGCCGGACGTAATCCTCAACCTTTCATGTCTGCATTTAAAGCTGTTGGTATTAAGGTTGTTCATAAGTGCACTTCAGTTCGTCATGCTTTGAAAGCGGAATCAATTGGTTGTGACGCAGTCAGTGTGGATGGCTTCGAATGTGCCGGTCATCCCGGCGAAGATGACATCACCAACCTGGTACTTATACCCGTAGTGGCGGCCAAGCTCTCTATCCCGATATTGGCCTCGGGCGGTATTGCTAACGGCTATCAGATGGCAGCAGCTTTTGCTCTCGGTGCGGAGGGCATCAATATGGGTACACGGTTTGTAGCGACACAGGAAGCACCTGTTCACGACAATGTAAAACAGGCCATTATTGATGCCGACGAGCGACAGACAACGTTGATTTTTAGAACACTCAACAACACAGCGCGCGTGTTTAACAATAAGGTCGCCAGAGAAGTCCTCCTCATTGAAGATCAGGACGGTGCGACAGACTTCGCGAAGCTTCAGCCTTTGGTTGCCGGTGAGCGTGGCCGTGAAGAGGTTATGGTGAGTGGCGATATCAATGGTGGTGTCTGGGCGGCAGGTATGGCCCTCGGGTTGATAGATGATATCCCTACTTGTGAGGTTTTATTGCAGCGCATTGTCGCAGAGGCCCGAGAGGCAGTTGAGTCGCGCGTGAGTTCTCTATTGAACTTATAAATTGTAGCTTAATACCGTGCTCTTTAGTGTTTCTAATGTAGAAGAATGTCCGTTTTTATGTTACAGTTTTCTTAGTTCAGTTTGTCTGTAAGTGGGGGACTAGATGGGGCAAGAAATTACCAAAGTTTTGATTGTCGAAGATGATCCGGATTTCGCCGAGAGTTTGATGATAGCTCTGGGTGTGCGCAACTGTCATGTGGATCTCGCGCGCACGGGTGAAGAGGCAATCAGAAAATTCCATAGTCTCTGCTACGATATCGCTTTTATGGATATTAAGTTGCCAGGCAAAGACGGTGTCGAAAGCCTTGTCGAGATTCGCGATTTTTGTCCAACGGCACACATTGTCATGATGACCGGTTTCAGCGAGGCCGCCGTTCTCGATAAGGCACGCCAGGCCGGAGCTGTCGATATTTTGCGTAAACCGTTTCGGCTTAAAGAGATGTTCGGTCATATTGATAAGCTCCATAATGAGCCTTCTTCCACATCTAATCACTGATTTCATGATCCTGAAGCGTTTGTAGCTTGTTTCTATTGACGCTTTACTTGTCCTGATTGACAGGCTTATCAACTGACATGCCTCTCCTCACCTCACTGAAACGCGCTTTAACTTTAAACTTCCTTCTAGTCGCCTCTATTCCTGTTCTTTTCTTTGGCCTGCTCAATATCCAGCTGCTCTCAAAACAACAGCTCGACGGTGTTCGTGCACGTAATATGATGCAAGCCAGAAGTGTCTCTGAAGAGGTCGAATCTTTTCTTCTTGAGGTTCTTTCTGACTTGCGACATGTCCAGCAGACGATCGCATCAGATACGATTCTTCGACCTGACAGTGTGGATGACTTCCTGGCCGGTGTGGTTAGAAACTCACAGTTTTTTGAGTCAATTTATCTGTTAGATAACAATCGCCAAATTCTGCACCTCGGGGTTTTACCAAAACTGCAATCAAGACGCGATGACTATGTCAAGCTTGATTTCTCCGGGCACCAGATATTTCAGAATATCAATGTGGACGAGAGGCCCGTCTGGAGTAATACCTTCGTCTCATTGGTTACTGGAGAACCGTCAGTCACACTTGGGGTACCAATGCAGCAAGGTTTTTTGCTGGGGAATATCCGCTTGAGAAGCCTTGGAAAATTATTGCAGCGCTACTCAACCCACGGTGGTGTTGAGGTCTCGATTGTTGATGACAGTGGCACCCTGGTCGCGCACAATATAGCCGAAAAAGCTATGCAGCGGATCAATTTTGGCGATCATCCGACAGTTGTTGCTGCTATGAAGGGCACTGAGACAACTCAGGAGTTTGAACAGGGGACAAGGCATTACCTGGAAAGTGCGACGCTTATCACGACCCCGGAATGGGTTGTCTGGGTCGGGCTTGATATGGATAAAGTGATGGCGCCGATTTTTCACATGCGCAACCTGCTGATTGGCTTTATGGCCGTCGCGGCTATCCTTGCCAGCTTTATTGCGCTCTTGAATGTGCGTCGCCTCATGCAGCCATTGAATGCCCTGGGGGAGAGAGCCGGGCAGATTGCGAACGGCGATTATGAGTTGAACCTTCCCCCCTCAGGGTATTCCGAAATTGATGTCTTGGCCGATCAGATCACGAATATGTCTCATGCCATCAAGATTCGCGAGGAATCGATTGTCAGCAATGAACAAAGATTTCGCGATCTGGTTAATTCAATCGACGGGATCGTCTGGGAAATGGAGTATCCATCTTGCCGTTTCCTTTTTGTCAGCAGACAGGCTGAGGTCATGCTTGGATATCCTATTCAGGACTGGTATGAGGACCCTTGTTTTTGGGAAAAGAAGATTCACCCCGAGGATATGGAGCAGTCCAGGGCCTATAGACAACTGATGTCAGAAAAACAAGATGACCACGATTTTGAATACCGGATGGTTGCTGCCGACGGCAAAAACATCTGGGTTCGCGATCTGGTCACTGTCGTCGTAGAAGACAACCGGCCAGTGCGTCTGCTAGGAGGTATGATTGATTTCACAGCACAGAAAGAACTTATCAATGCGCTAAGTCATAGCGAGCGGAACTACCGTGAGATTTTTAACTCCACCAGTGATGCTATCTTTATCCATGACGCCGAGACCGGGCGAGTCATTGATGTTAATCAAGCGATGTTGAATATGTTTGAATGTGATTATGAAAAGGCTCTCGTTAGCGATCTTGGTGCCTTCAGCCAAGGTGAAAGTCCATATGAGATCGAGGACGCCAGACTCAAATTGCAAGATGCGCAGGAAAAGGGAAGTAGTACCTTTGAATGGCACTCACGCAAAGCAACCGGCGAGCTCTTCTGGTCCGAAGTCAATTTACGCAGTGCAGTTATTGGTAACCGGAACCGGATACTTGCCGCCGTTCGTGATATTTCCGAGCGTAAGAAGGCTGTAGAAAAGCTCCGCGAAGTTAACGAGCGTCTGTCGCTTCTGATCAACCGTATGCCTCTGGGCTGCATTCTATGGACGCTTGATTTTACCGTTAATATGTGGAATCCGGCCGCTGAAGCTATCTTTGGTTTCTCGGAGAATGAAATGCTCGGTAATAGCCCCTTCGGCACGATTGTTCCAGAGGAAGTGAGACCAGTTGTCGAGCCACTCTGGGACAGGATGAAAGCAGGTGATACGGCGGCACATAGCTTAAACGACAATGTAACTAAGGACGGCAGAATCATCACTTGTGAATGGAGTAACACCCCGATGAGTGATATCTCTGGCGAGATAATCGGTGTCCTCTCCATGGTTCAGGATGTTTCAGACCGTAAGGCTGCGGAGAGCGAGTTGGAGAAATATCGTGCCCGCCTGGAAGAACTTGTCACCGAGCGTACTGCGCAGTTACAGGCCGCACAGGAAGAACTGGTTCAAAAGGGCAGGCTTGCGGTGCTCGGCCAGTTAACAGCAACGGTCAGCCACGAAATTCGCAACCCGTTGGGAACGGTCGCTAATGCTTTGTATCTGCTCAAAGATTCGTTGAGAGGGGAGGAACATGCACATCTTGCAAGGCCTCTGTTGCTGGCGGAACGCAACGTTGAACGCTGTGATAATATCATCAGTGATCTCCTTGATTTTTCCCGTCAGCGCAAGATAGAGAAAGAGTTTTTCGAGATCGATACATGGTTTGCAGAACTTCTGGATGAACTCTCTTTCCCGGATGAAGTTCATTGCCATTGGGATCTTTCTTCACAAGCAACTGTTCTGGCAGATTCAGAACGTTTGCGCAGGGTTATGGTCAATGTTATCACCAATGCCCTGCAGGCTCTTGCCGAGAAACCTAATGCAAACAAACTTTTGGATATTCAGACCCGAGTTATTGATGACCGCTGTGAGATCCTGGTTCGTGACACTGGTTCGGGTATGAGCGAAGAAGTTATGGCACGAATTTTTGAACCGATGTTCAGCACTAAAAATTTTGGAGTTGGACTTGGGGTTCCGATCATCAAGAATATCATGGAGGGGCATGGTGGCGGGGTGGATTATCACAGTGAGCCAGGCATGGGAACAACCGTTGTTATGTGGTTGCTGCTTGAAAACGACAGCCTCGGATAAACTGCGCCAGGGGTTCCTTCACGATCTCATCGATTTTGTCCAGAAAAGAACTTTTTCCGCGATCCCTGCGTTATCTTGAGCATGTTGGCACGTTCGTTGTAAACTCAAACCTGACTACCTCCTGTTTAGGCTTTTCACAGGAGAATATGCCAAACTCTCGATACTGTGCATAGTGGTACGACACAACTCTGTGTCAAGCCCACGTATAAATGCAAGACGTTGGGTGAAACAATTCATATTTCTTACAAGATAATGGACACATTTGAGGAGTAGGTAGTCACCCCCTTAATTTATTCTTCTCTTCGCACCTTTATCCACGTTATGAGGAGTGTTGCTCCTCTGGGGATTCTTTTATGGCTGGACCGATTCGTGTTCTGATTGTTGATGACTCTGCAGTCGTCCGACAGGCACTGACAGAAATTCTTTCTTCCGATCCTGCTATCGAGGTGATGGCAACAGCACCGGACCCCTTGATTGCAGCTGCCAAGATCAGCAAACAACGTCCCGACGTTATCACTCTGGATGTTGAGATGCCGCGAATGGATGGGCTGTCGTTTCTCAAACAGATTATGGCCCAGGATCCTATTCCGGTTGTCATGTGCTCGAGTCTGACGGAAAAGGGCGCTGAAGTGACGATGAAGGCTCTGCAGTATGGAGCCGTCGAAATCATCAATAAACCGCGAATGGGAGCCAAACAATTCCTTGAAGACAGTCAGGTTCTGATCTGTGATGCAGTTAAAGCTGCTGCGCGTGCGCGGGTGAGGCGCCTTTCCAGCCTGGTCAACGATCCCGAGCCGAAGCTGACAGCAGATGTCATGCTTAGTCAGCCCAGAACCACAGAGAACTTCCAGACAACGGAAAAGGTTATTGCTGTAGGCGCTTCAACTGGTGGCACAGAGGCGCTACGAGTTTTCCTTCAGAGCTTGCCCTATGATGCCCCTGGAATTGTGATTGTACAACATATGCCACAGCATTTTACTGCTGCATTTGCCAAACGCCTGAACGGTATTTGTCGGATCTCTGTCAAGGAGGCCGCTGATGGCGATACAGTTATACCGGGCCATGCTCTGATTGCACCGGGGAACATGCATATGATGCTGAAACGTAGTGGCACCCGCTACTATGTGCAGGTCAAGGACGGCCCGTTGGTCTGTCGTCATCGGCCCTCGGTAGACGTGCTGTTTCGTTCGGTTGCCCGCTATGCAGGGATAAATGCCACTGGTGTCATCATGACCGGTATGGGTGATGACGGTGCTCGTGGCATGCTGGAAATGAAGAATGTAGGGGCCGTTAACCTGGCTCAGGACGAAGAGAGCTGTGTGGTGTTTGGTATGCCTCAGGAGGCAATCAAGCTGGGTGGTGTCGCCAAGGTGTTGCCACTGGATGGTTTGGCTGGCGAAACAATACGGATTTGTCGCACGAGGAACTGATCCTTCAATTTACACGGGAACCAAAGGATGAAAAAACCGACTGATGATGAATTGATTGAGGAAATCCGCCAGCGTTTCGAGTCTAATCACAATGCTCTTAACGATATGCGGGCGATGACACGTAAGCTTGAGTCGATGAATGAGAAACTTCAGGATTCTGAAGCTTTGAAAAGCCATTTCCTCTCAAATGTCCGCAATGAGATCAATAATCCACTCTCAGTCATCATGGGGTTGTCCGGTCAGTTTTTTGATAGAGCTTGTGATCCGGAGGTCTGCAAGAAACCCATTCGCATGATTTATGCTGAGGCGTTCAATCTCGATTACCAATTACAGAATGTCTTTATGGCCGCTGAACTGGAGGCGGGTGAAGCAGAACCAGCTTATGCCATGGTCGAGATTGGTAGCGTATTGAATAGCTGTATCGATAAACTGGCATACCGTATATCGGAAAAAGAGATCGAAGTTATAGTGGCGATTCCTGACGATTTGATCTTCCCCACCGACGCACAGAAATTTGAAATGTTTCTGATCAACCTGCTGGCCAATGCGGTTGAATTTAATAACAATGGCGGAACGATCAATATTGAGATTGCTGAAAACAAGTCTGGGTTGACCACCACTGTCAGGGACAACGGCCCTGGTATTGCTGCCGTTGATCAGGACGTTATTTTCGACCGTTTCAAGCAACTAGAGGAGGGAACCACCAAGGGCCATCGTGGTCATGGTTTGGGCCTGAGCATCTGCTGGTCGCTTGCAGAACTGCTGGATGGCACTTTAGACCTGGATAGCCAACCAGGCAAAGGGAGCCGTTTTGTCCTGACGTTGCCAAGACCTGATGTCGATGTTGTTGTCTATGCCGCAGATGGTAACTTCTTCCTCTTTGATGACACAGACGGCGAAATGGAAAGTTTCTAAACGAATTATGAATCAAACTACGGATGCGCCAGACACTCAGCTGGAGAGGCGCCACTATCTTTATCCCGGCACGATCTTTGTGCATCGGCAACCACACTTGATTACCACTGTACTTGGGTCGTGTGTGTCTGTCTGCCTGTGGAACCAGACGGCACAACTAGGTGGCATTAACCACTACCTGTTGCCGCTCTGGAATGGCGAGGGTTTACCGACACCCAAGTATGGGAACGTTGCGATCACCAAATTGGTCGAGAAGGTTCGTGCTCACTCCAGTCCTAATGATAAATTGATTGCCAAGGTTTTTGGCGGCGCCTCAATGTGGGAGAAAACTGAGGGTTTATTGGCCGTTGGACAACGTAATGTTGAGTTTGCCATTGAGACTCTGGAGTCTCTCAAAATCCTTATTGTAAGTAGTGATCTCGGTGGTAATCAGGGCCGGAAGGTTATTTTTAATAGTGGCGATGGTACGGTTCTGATGCGTCGGCAACGGGCTATGCGAATTGTCAAGACTACGGATTGAGACGTTAGCTCACTAAACCTTTTCGTTCGGAAGCTACCGAAGAATATAGATCAACTGATATACTTCACAATAATATGATAATGACTCTGCCGGAGCCTGCTATGCCGCATGTGTATAGCTAAGACTTCGGCATTTTGTTTTTACCAGGCATTTCTGTGTTGACTTATGCAATAGGGCCCTTTTCTTGCTGCTCTGAAGACTCTTCTTGTTGACCGGTGCTCTGGATTTGGCCGATCTCTCTGGAAAGAGCTGACAGGTTACAGCATACAGAAAAGCAAACAACATAATGATCTCAAACATTTCTTCCTCCTTGAGCTGTGTGATTGTGAGTAAACCACTGTCGTGTGTCAAAATATGTCACACGCTTGGATGTGTCATCGATTGTCTTTTTTCTGACAAAAAAACGAGTCAAGGAGTGGAATGTAAATGGCACGAAAATGACGTAAGTCAGGCTAGTTTGTCCGTTGACGAAGAGTTTTAAATCGTATACAGTATGCAAGTTTCTGTTTTAAGTATAACCCTGATTAGTGAGGAAAATCTGACTATAAACGGTGGCGAAGTTTTTGCGCTCACCAATAACTTAAATTGAGGAGAGAGAGATGATTGAAGCTTATCTGATGCACGAGAAGGAGCGTAATGCTCAGGGGATTCCAGCCCTGCCGCTTACTCCTGAACAGACCACTGGCCTCTGTGAATTGTTACAGAGCCCTCCGGCTGGCAAAGAAGAGTTCCTGATGAACCTTCTCACCGAGCGTATCTCGCCTGGTGTCGATCCTGCTGCTGAGGTCAAGGCAGGTTTGCTGGCAGAAATTCTGACCGGTGCCAAAAGCTCGCCGCTGATTGATAAGAAGAAGGCGGTCCAGATTCTCGGTAGCATGATCGGTGGTTACAATGTTCAGCCGCTGATTGGTGCTCTTTCCGACACAGAACTGGCAGACGAAGCTGCTGTTGCTCTCTCCGGCATGACTTATGTTTACGATGCAGCCGCTCAGATCATTGAGTTGTCTAAAAGCAACGCTGCTGCCAAAAAAGTTGTCGAGTCCTGGGCTAATGCCGAGTGGTTCACCAACAAGACTGGTGTCGCTGAGACCATCACCGTCAAGGTGTTCAAGGTTGAAGGTGAAATTAATACCGATGACTTTTCACCAGCTGGTGATGCCTGGAGTCGCCCGGACATTCCTCTACATGCTCTGGCTATGGGTAAGACCCGTTTTCCAGGTGGCATCGAAGAAATCGCAAAGTGGCGTGCCGAAGGCCATCAGGTTGCCTTTGTCGGTGATGTGGTTGGTACAGGTTCTTCCCGTAAATCAGCTTGCAACAGTGTGCTCTGGTGCATCGGTGATGATATCCCGGCGGTTCCCAGCAAACGTCGTGGTGGCGTGATCATCGGTGGTGTTATCGCCCCGATCTTCTTCAATACCGCTCAGGATTCAGGCACCTTGCCACTGCGCATGGATGTCTCCAAGCTGGGCATGGGTGACGTTATCACCATTAATACCGCCAAGGGTGAAGTGACTAACGAAGCAGGTGAAGTTGTTTCCACCTTTGACATCAAGCCGGATACTGTTCCTGATGAGTTTCGTGCCGGTGGTCGAATTCCTTTGATTATCGGTTGCGCCGTGACCAAAGAGGCCCGTGAATCATTAGGCTTGGGCGAAACTGACATTTTTGCTAAGTCGGCAAACCCAGCTCCCAAGGCTGATCAGGGTTACACTCAAGCACAGAAGATGGTTGGTCGCGGCTGTGGTGTCGAAGGTGTGTTGCCTGGCTCTTCTTGCGCACCGATCATGACCACTGTTGGTTCCCAGGATACTACTGGCCCGATGACCGCAGATGAAATCAAGGAACTGGCTTGCCTCAGGTTCAAGTCACCTATGTTCATGCAGTCTTTCTGTCACACTGCTGCCTATCCGAAACCAGCTGACGTCAAGATGCATGCTAACCTGCCCAAATTCATCTCCGATCGTGCTGGTGTGCCGTTACGTCCCGGCGATGGTGTTATTCACAGCTGGCTGAACCGTCTGCTGGTGCCGGATACTGTCGGTACTGGTGGTGATTCTCACACTCGTTTCCCAATCGGTATCAGCTTCCCGGCTGGTTCTGGTTTGATCGCTTTTGCAGGCGCTCTCGGCTTTATACCTCTCGACATGCCTGAGTCGGTGCTGGTCCGCTTCAAGGGTGAACTTAACGACGGCATCACCTTGCGTGATGCCGTCAACGCTATCCCTTACTGGGCCATCAAACAGGGTCACCTGACCGTACCGAAAAAGAACAAGATCAACATTTTCAATGGTCGGATTCTGGAGATGGAAGGTCTGCCGAACCTGTCGGTTGAGCAGGCTTTTGAACTGACTGATGCTGCCGCTGAGCGTTCAGCTGCTGCAGGTTGTATCCAGCTTTCCGAAGAGAGTGTTTGCACCTACTTGCGTTCCAATGTCGCTCTGATGAAAAAGATGATCGAAGATGGTTATCAGGATGCAGAGACTTTGCAAAGCCGGATTGATGCCGTCAACGAATGGCTGAAGGATCCTAAATTGCTCCGCGCTGATGCGAATGCCGAGTACGCCGCAGTGATTGAAATTGATCTGGCAGCAATCACCGAGCCGATTCTGGCTTGCCCGAACGATCCGGACGATGTCAAGTTGCTCTCTGATATCCAGGGCACCCCGATTCAGGACATTTTCATCGGTTCCTGTATGACTAACATCGGTCACTTCCGGGCTGCTGCCGAAATCTGGCGTGGTGAGAAATTTAACCCGAATGTTCGTACCTGGGTTTGTCCGCCGACCCGCATGGACCAGACCAAGCTCAAGGAAGAAGCCATTTTCTCGGTATTTAGTGCCATGGGCGCTCGCCTTGAAATCGCTGGTTGTTCGCTCTGCATGGGTAACCAGGCCCGCGTGCCCGACGGCGTGAACATGTTCTCCACTTCGACCCGTAACTTTGATGATCGTATCGGTAACGGTGCCCAGGTTTATCTTGGCTCAGCAGAACTTGGTGCAGTGACCTCGACAATGGGCAAGCTTCCGACTCCGGCTGAGTACCTTGCCGTCTACAAGGAGAAGGTCTCGCCGAACAAAGATGCCATCTATCAGTATCTGCAGTTTGATGAGATGGAAGGGTACAAATAATCAGAGTAGAGTTGGTTAAAGGTAAAAAGTGAAAGTGAAGGCCACTCCGTAAGGGGCGGCCTTTTTTCTTTGGTGCTGTAATAATATGTTCCTATTGTTCGGTACTCTCCGGAGGGGACTTTCCTGTGAGTATTGTCGTGACATTCTTGATTCAAGAACTGTGAATAAGGTTCGGACAAGCTTTGGCGGCGCAATTATTGCATATTTTTAATATGTAAGAGCAAATATTGTTGGCTTGGTTTGATCATGTTTGTTGTAATTATGGTTACTTAGGTTGCACGTAATTTATTCATTGGTCAATATTCGTTCGAAGTCAATCTCGTGATTTGACTTTTTTTGAGGAAAGTTCAGTCATTTAACTGATATTTAAATATAGTTTCGAGAAATTAAAGAGTGCACTGCCTGTTTTGATGAATGCGCTCAGTGAACGAGGATATTTTATTCGAATTTAGACTAACTTGCCAAATTGACTGACTCATCGTTTCTACTACTACCCCCGGGGGGGGGGCGTTGTATGAATAACGATTCTTGGTATGGTTCCTATTTTTTTAGTCTATGCATTGTTTTATTTATAGTGCTGTCAGGATTTCTTTATCCTGTTCGTGTCTACAGCGCTCCGGTTCCTCCAATACACAACTCTGATCGATTTGCCTGCGACAACTCCCTCTATTTAACTGAAGACGATTGCGTTAACAATGGCGGAGTTTGGAACCCTGGCCGTAAATGGGCCGGTGGGTGGGGGGTGATCGACGGCAAATACGGAGAGTTCACATGTAGTACTTGTCACATCAGGAAAAGTCCAAACATCAAACGGGTCAAGCCCGTCTTGTCCGCACCAAACGGAATCGACCAACTGCCTATCGAAGCGGCTATCGCTCCAGACAATGCGGTTGTCTTCAGCAGCATGAAAGAAGGAGCTTCAGATTTCGGTAACGATGAGGGGGGACACACGTCCTCAGTGAAGATCTGTGAATCATGCCACACGACCACTTCGTATCATCGTTATGACACCACTATCGATCCTGATGATGGTGGTCCACTTACCGCACAAACCGAGTTGCAACACTTCAACAACTCTGACTGTATTCAGTGTCACAAGCATTCTGCTGGCTTTAAGCCCTCTTGCGGGGATTGCCATACCGACCCTCCGGCATGGCAGAGCCACGGCAGACATTTTTATCCAGGTGTAACGTCCAACATACCGACCTGCACCACTTGTCATGAAATCTCCGTTCATCTGAACGGGCTTTCAGAAATTAGCTTCGACAGCAGCGACTGGATGGTGTCAGGAGGTAGCTACAACGGAACCGAACCGAGCCGTTATACGGTCGAGGCCGGATACAATTCAACAACTCCGGCTTATGGCAGCTGCGATAAAATTTACTGTCATTCTAATGCTCAACCGGATGGCGGGGTCGGATCACCGGAAATCATTACCACACCGACCTGGGGCGACAGCGATGTAGCGACCTGCGGCTACTGCCATAAGAGTGGAGTTCACTTGGACACCGGCCCGCAGATCGACAGTGGCAGCCATACAGCCCATCTGGCTTATGGTTTCACTACCATGAACACACCGGTGAACCCCATCAAATGTACCGCCTGTCACACGGCCAACATGATCCCACCCCACGCATTCAACTGTACCGGTTGCCATTCAGTGCACAATCCTGACCCCATTTTCCCTCTCTTCCAGGCCATGCACGTCGATGGAGAAGTCACTATCAACCTGCATCCGTTTTTCGGTACCGGAACCTACAATGGGACTCCCGCACCGGGTGACAGCTACGGAAGCTGTTCAAACCTGTACTGCCACAGCGACGGAACTTCACTCGCGACATCTGTCATCCCTGATAACTCTGCCCCAGACTGGGGATATAGCAGTTTGGCATGCGACTCCTGCCATGAGAACGGGCCTAGCTACGTAAACGGCACCCCTAAAGCGAACAGTCATACGACCCACCTTGCACAATCCTATACCTGTGATCAGTGCCATTACACGACGACCAACGATGGCACCTCGATCACCAGTCGAGACACTCATGTCAATCTTGCTTACGATGTAGACCCGGGGGCAAGTGATTCTTTCACTTATGCGTTCAATGCAGGAGCCGGAACCTGCAGTAATATCTCATGCCACAGCGACACCGATGCAAGCTGGGGTGAGACAGCATGTCTTGGCTGCCACGGTGTCGTTCAGGGGGCTCGTGCGGCGGTAGGAGGACAGTTTTTAGCCAACTCACATCATGTGCAGGTCGATCCGGTGACCGACGCTCACTGTTACCAGTGTCACTGGGAGGCAAATAGCGACGGAAAGATAAATTCGAATTACCATGGCGGTCCTTCCAATTCTGGTGCGGACGTTGATTTGGTTATATATGGTGTGGGAAGCAGACCGCTTGATTACACGGAAGGTACAACCGCTGTCCTTTATAACTCTGCTGGATCTCGTGCTGAAATTGAGGAGATTAACGATCATTGTCTCGGTTGTCACAGCGATCAAAATAGTACATCCGAACCGTTTGGTGATGGAAAGACCCCGCAAGAATATGCGTGGGACGGATCCAGTGTGGCCAGTCGTTATAGTCAGACTGAAAAGACAACATGGGGTAAATACACATCTGTGGCCAATGCAGCAAAGAAAACCCTGCAAAAGGCCTATTCGGCCCATGGCAATGCAGGGCAAAATGCCGGTGGGTGGAATTCTGCCACCGGTGTAGACGGCTCAATTACCAGCACAAGAGCCAATACTGACTCTGCTTCTACAATTGTGGCCTGTTTCGATTGTCATAACTCCCATGGCTCGACGGCTTCCGGTAAAACATCCAGCTACAACAGTGCTACTTAGAGTGGTGGTCTGCTCAAAGATACGCAAAACGGTGTAGGCGGTTACAGCGTTGATTACAAGCCAGTTGCCGGGGGGACTGCCCTAAACAAGGACCAGTATAATCCCGGTGCGGGTCTCTGTTTCGACTGCCATCTCAACGCGAGTGACGGCACCTCCCAACCTTGGGGATACCAGTCAACCTTTGGGGCTGAG
The DNA here is from genome assembly GCA_024279915.1 of Deltaproteobacteria bacterium. Classification (GTDB taxonomy): domain Bacteria; phylum Desulfobacterota; class Desulfuromonadia; order Desulfuromonadales; family BM103; genus M0040. The sequence goes on along the minus strand of JAJRRB010000012.1, from coordinate 25,878 downwards.
GAGAAGATCCTCGGCTATTACGATGCACCTGATTTTTCCACTGTTGGTTCCGGGGCCCAAGGACGTTTCCCCTACAAGTACGAAACTGGGCATATGGGAGGGCATTTCGGGGCTTCGGATACTCTGGAAACACCCGTTTCCGAGGAAAATAAAATTTCTGGTCTTTGCACCCCTTGTCACGATCCACACGGTGTCAGTCCCACACTCGATGATGTCAGCACCGTGGACGTTGACGAACAACAGTACGGTATTCCCCTCCTCAAAGGAACCTGGTTAAGCTCACCGTATAAAGAGGATGTTGCCCCGGCAAGTAGTGGCTCACAGACTGCCGTTCCCCAAGGAACCCCCCGCAACTACCACCTTGATCAGAACACCTTCGGTGGCCACATCATGCAACTGCTGTTGCCAACAGCCGGCATCACTCAGACCGATTTGCAGTTTGCCGGACTTTGCCTGAAATGCCATCCAAAACAAAGCCTTACCGATGGGAACACTCACACATGGAAGAGCAAGGACCGGGTTCATGAATCAGTAAAGGGTTGGAAAACTTCACCGGGTACAGTCAAGCACAACTACTCCTGCTCGAAGTGTCATGCTCCTCACGGTGGGACAGGTCTCCCCCGTCTGATGATGACCAACTGCCTGGATTGGACGCACAAGGGCAGGGTCGCCCAAGGCAACCCGGTTATCCAGGACACGTATAGTGAGGTAGGTGGAGGTGCCGGGAGCCACCCGGGAAACTATGATTATTATAATGCGTGGTATGGTCCTGAACACTGGGAACCACGGGCGGCTTCTCTGGTTTCAAGCTGCCACGAGGGGAACAACGGGATATGGTCTGACCAGCGTTGGAATCTGGTGACTCCATGGGATGATGCCCCGACTCTCTCGATGACCTCTGCGCCAGTCGCTCAAGATTTTGCCGATTCTCCGTCAAGCCCTGAAGTCAAGACGACAATTAGCTGGGGAACCAACCTGCTAAGCGACAGTACAGTCGATTTTGGGTTGACGACGAGCTATAGCCAGACGGCCACCAATGGCACTCCAACCAGCGGCAACGAGGTGGAATTAGGTGGCCTGTTAAATCACAACACCTACTACTATCAGGTCCGTTCGAGTACTTACGGTGGGCAACAGGTTGCTTCTGATGACTGGACATTTAATATCAATGTTGGCCCGAACCGGCCCACGCGCATCGACAGGCTCAACAAGAGTTGTCCCGGTGGTGGGTGCTCGGTCACAGTTGCGTGGAATCCCACAACGGACCCCGATAACGGGCCGATCTGGTACGAGGTCGAATACGATACCAGCGCCACTTTTGACAGCCCCAACAGGAATACAACAGGTTGGTTGCCGGGGACGGTGTCGGGATCGACACTTACGGCAGATATCGGCCCACTCACAACTGACACCCTCTGGTTCTGGCATGTACGGGCACGCGATAATGATCATGCCGGGGCAATCTCTGCCTGGGCGTATTATGATTCATTCTGGACCCTACCGGATTATCTACCTCCATCAGTCCCAACCGTTAAATATGACGGTAATGCTAATAACTGTGGAACCCGAGCCAACCCAGAATGCATGAAAAACCTGCGATGGCGCATTTCGACGACGTCTGATCCTGACCTTGGACCAATAGAGTACTCCCTGGAAATCGACTCTGATCCAGGCTTTGCCAGTCCCAATAAGCAGGTCTTCGACTATCCTGCCGGGGCGTTTGGTGGGTACTACATGGAGCAGAGTGTCGGCTCACTCGCAACTGACACAACCTGGTACTGGCATGTCAAGGCGCGCTATACCGACCCGGTCACCAGGGAGTCCACTTTCTCTACTTCTGGTACTTTTGACACGATATTCCCTGTCCCAGCCTGGCCAACAAATTTCAACTCGTCACCCAAGCCTGTTCTCTGTGAAAACGGGACATGCCCCTCGGTTCTCCTTAGTTGGCAGTCTTCGGGGGCATGGGGCGGAGGAGACGTCAAGCACATTGTCGAAATCGACAGTGTCTCCGGCTTTAACAGTGCCGATAAACAAACCTTCGGGCCTCTTGATGTTGGCATCACTTCGCAACTCGTTGTTGGCCTCGATATCAACAAAACCTGGTACTGGCGTGTCAGGGCTCAAGATGCTGTCTATATCAAGTCACTAACGAACTGGGTTGCTGGCGCGCCTTTCGAAACCATGACGTATCCATCCCCAACCTTGTCCACGGCTTTATTTACTCCAGATGTGGTCTGCCCTGTGGGATGCCCAGTGGCCCTCTCCTGGTCTCCATCGACGGCTTACAATAGCGGGACGGTCGAATACTCAGTTCGCGTTGATGACGACCCGAACTTTACCAGCATCGACGATAGCTTCAGCTGGACCTCCGGCACTGGATGGTCCACCGGGACGCTCGGCATCGGCACCTGGTACTGGCAGGTCATGGCACGAGATATTGACCACATTACAGCAGAATCGGCATGGTCGAACAGTGGTTCATTTGAGGTCTTAGCAACTGCCCCGTTGTCCAAGGACATAACCTTTACTTGGGCCAATGCTCCAAGCGACTCTATCAATATCGATGGGACGCTCTATGGCGGGACCGGCAGTGTCAACAAGACGATCAATGCTTCATTCACTGCGGAGATTGTCGGAGCCTCCGGCCAGGAGGGGGGTGGTTTTTACGATCCTAATTGGCACTATTATGCAGATCGGGCTCCTGGTGGGAACCCCGGGTATATGGCAGCCATTTTTATGCCTAATAATGGGAACATCTTTACCGTAAAAGTCGGTTTGACACCGACATATTTAGCATATGGTGGTGCTGGTGGCGGTGCTTCTTATGTTGCAAAGGATGATGTGACAGTCATGTATGCTGCCGGAGCCGGAGCCGGCGGAGGTGGAGAAGCTTCCTTCTACTGGGGGGAGGATGAAGATTATGACGATTATGGCTATGATGGGTTTGTAGGAGAAGGGTTCGGTAGCGCTGCAGGTGGGAGCGGAGGTGCGGGGAGTGTGAGCCTCTCTGGGCCCGGTGCTGCAGGGAGCCCGGGTGGCAATGGAGGTTTTGGGTCCGCAAGCGTAACTCCGACGTCTATGACAGGTGATCTACTTATTCCTAGAGTGACGATCACAATAAATTGATGTGCTCTTCGCTCAATGAACGAATTGCATTAAGAAAACTACAATCAAACCAATATTAGGAAAGTCCTTTCACAGAAAGAGACTTACTCCTGTACTGACCGGGCAGGCAACTGCTCGGTATTTTTTGGAAATTTACCGATTAAATGTTCTTTGAGCATGCCAGTCGCTTGAACACAAGGTGGGACAACGTGAAAAGTCACTCCGAAAGAGGAGATCATATTCTCAATCGCTGTCTCTTATATATACGACACAGAGCGCTGCCTCACATAGAGGCCACCGAGAACTTCCGTGATTCTCCTTGCGCAACAACTCAGACAAAGCTAAATTAATACAAAGTGTTGTCTCTGTCTTTACAGAAACCTGAAATCCTCTTGATCAACCAACTGCAAGGATTCACAGATGTCAGAAGAAAACATCCTCTTCCAACCGATTAAAAAATATTGCCGTCGCGATGTCGCCACTTGTGGTCCTGAAGAGAGTGTCTTCACTGTTGCCGGTGTCATGCGAGATTTGCATATTTCCAGTGTGATTGTCTGTGAAAATGACAACCCCATCGGGATCCTGACGGATCGTGATTTACGCAACAAGATTGTCGCTCAAGGTATTGATCCCACCACGATTGTAGCCCGTGACATCATGAATACCCCTCTGATTACAGTCAGTGAAAACGATTTTATCTTTGAGGCACTTTACCGCATTTCAAAGAATGGTATTCATCGAATCTGTGTTGTTGACCAGGAGGATCGACTGTCTGGGATTATTACTGTCACTGATATCATGCGTCTACAGACTCGTTCTCCGCAGAAACTGGTACGAGATATTGATCAGGCGGCAACTCTGGAAGAGTTGAAATCATATCATAGCCAGATTCAGACTCTGGTAATCCACCTGGTAGGAACCGGAGTCCCCCCTCGTGAACTGGTGCGGATGATAGCGTTACTCAATGACCAGTTACTGATGCGGTTGATAGAACTGTTACGTGTAGGTCAATTCAGTGATCTCACAGAGAAATTTGCCTTTATCGTTTTGGGCAGTGAAGGTCGACGTGAGCAGACCCTGACAACAGATCAGGACAATGCCATTATTTATGCAGATGACCTCTCGGTTGATGAGGTGGCGAAGATAGAGGCTTTTTCTGTTGTATTGATTGATGCTCTCATCGAAAGTGGAGTGCCTGCTTGCCCTGGTGGAATTATGGCTAAAAATGCGTTCTGGCGACGCAGTTTTAGCGAGTGGGAAGAGATTCTTAAGCGTTGGCTAACCAATCCTTTGCCGGAAAACATTCTCAATGGCAGTATGTTCTTCGATCTGCGCACTATCTACGGTGATCCGAGTCTTGAAAAAGGTCTGAAAACAATGCTTGCTGAACATTTCAGCAAAGAGAAAATGTTCATGACATGGTCGGCAGCCAATGTTACGCGTTTTAGACCTCCCCTTGGTCTCTTCGGTGGTATCAAGGTGAAGCACGATGCAGAACATCGCGGACAACTTGATATAAAAAAAGCTGGAATCTTTGCTATAACCGAAGGGGTAAAGGCTCTGGCCATGGAAGCGGGAATCACGACTGGCGGCACAAGAGAGCGCATCGAGCTGTTGGTCAATAAAGGTGTGCTGACTAGAAAGTTGGCCGCCGATCTTGATGCGAGTTATAACTTCCTGGTCTTTTTACGTCTGCGTTGTCAGGTTGATAATATTCGGTCTGGCAATGAGCCGAGCAATTTCATCACCTTGGCCAAACTCAACCATATGGAGAAAGGTCGTTTGAAATTGGCGTTTGATGAAGTCAATGAGTTCCATGAGTTTCTGACGGTACATTTTCGTGTCCACCTCCTTCGTTAGGGCCTTTTCTAGTCATATGTGCTTGCCAATATTCAGACTCTTTCTGATAACTTCTTTTTTTATATTTCTCATCGCTTTATCTGGATGTCGTAACCCAATTGATACATCCTCTCTTAGTTCCCTCGCCAAAACCGATGTTGATATGATGGCTGATACCAGCTTGCGCGAGATGAATCGTCTCATGGAAAAATTGTTGGTCAACCTCTACAAACGTAATCCTGGTGAACTGGACAAAGTCTCCGGTATGTCGATTGGTCAGCGTCAGGACCAGATCTTCGATACGCCTGGACGCTTGGTTTTCGCAGAGTTGAACAATAAACAGGGCACTGATGCCATGGGGCTGACTTTTAACCCTGATTATGATGGTGATCGTGTTTTCGCTCTGATGGTGGGTTGGGTGGGGATGACGCGCAGTGCTTATAATTGGCAGGACGAACAGTTCATGTTCGATTCGCTGGACGCGCAGAAACTCTTCAACTCTGCCCGGAATATAGAGACGATGGCTTGGCGATTGAGCAATAGCAAAGGCTGGGACGGCGAACTACTACTGCTCTCGAACAGTCGCCTGGGGGAAAAAGAAAATTTAAGCTATGAGCGTATGTTCGGCAAAATGATCGCTATTCAGGACATGATGGCGTTCGTTGCCGCAGACAAGTGGGATCGCGGCATTAATCACGCGGTTCTTAACGTGGTGTTTCTACCGATGGGGCTTTAAGCTTGGATCTCATGTAAAGATAGATGTCTTCTCCGGTTATTCCATTTTGCTTCAATTGTTTGTTTGGCAATCTACGGCTCTACAGTTGGTGGACAGTACAAACACTGCTAGTGGCGTCACTTCTTAATCCCACCAGGAGGAGAGCGGGCAACTCAACCTTCACAAGCGTCGCCAATTCCATTACTGTTGCTGTCTTCCTGAAGTGGATTTACATCATTGGGGCAGTTGTCACATGTGTCGCGGATTGTATCGCTGTCACTGTCTGTGGCTGCCTCATGGCAGGTCTGACAAGCTACGCCGCCACTTCCTGGAGTCACTGTTCCAACTCCAAAGCCAGTAGCGCTGCCAACAAGTTCTGCCGTTGAATTATGACATGCTGAACAAACGGTAGCAAGCGCAACATAAGTGCCCCTCGGCACTCCCTCGGCGCCAAAGTCATGACAGCCAACACACTCTGCGTCCGTGCCAATCTGGTCATCGTGATCCAACCAACGGCTATGTCCATAAAGTGTATTGCTAGCATAGCTGGTGTGGCAGCTACCACAATTGCCGGCCACGATGGTAGAGGCGCGAGGTTTACTGGCCCACAGGGTTCCGCCGCCGTTAGAATCTTCATGGCAATGTATGCACTGGTTATTGTGAACATCGGCAATGTAATCAACTGAACCGGATGCGCCGTGACAACTCACGCAACTCGCGGTCCCCGTGATCAGAATATCGTGATCGCAGAAATCAGGAGTCCCGTCACCGTCGGTATCTATCGCATCATCACCGCCAGCACAGACGTCACAGAAATCCGGCACGCTGTCATTATCGCTATCTGTTGCATCATCGCCTCCGGCGCAGATGTCGCAGTCGTCCGGCACCCCGTCAGCATCGTTATCTATGGAGTCATCCCCACCAGCGCAGGTGTCGCAGTCGTCCGGTACGCCGTCCGCATCGGTATCTATAGAGTCATCACCGCCAGCACAGGTGTCGCAGTCGTCCGGCACACCGTCCGCATCGCTATCTATTGCATCGTCGCCGCCAGCACAGGTGTCACAGAAGTCAGGCACGCCGTCAGTATCACTATCTATTGCATCATCGCCGCCAGCACAGGTGTCGCATAAGTCCGGCACGCCGTCCGCATCGCTATCTACAGAATCATCGCCACCAGCGCAGGTATCGCAGTCGTCCGGCACCCCATCTGCATCGCTATCTATTGCGTCATCACCGCCGGTGCAGATGTCACAGAAGTCCGGAACACCATCACTATCGCCATCGAAAGTATCATCACCGGCACAGACATCACATGCATCGCCTACCGTGTCGCCATCACTGTCTGTCTGGTCTTCATTGGGATCAAACGGGCAATTGTCGCAAGCGTTACCCAGTGTATCGGCATCATCGTTCTGCTGACCGGCATTCTCCATGGCAGGGCAGTTATCATTTCCGGCTGTATTGGGTGGCAAGAAGCTGGCACCGTTACACACGGTATCTCCATCAGGGTCATTTACTGTGTCGCCAGGGCAATAATCACAGGCGTCGCCGATATTGTCGCCATCCGTGTCAGTCTGGTCGTTGCTGAGAGCAGGGCAGTTATCATTATTCCCTATCTTGGGAGCGAGGTGGTCAGCTCCGGTACAGTAGCCGTCAGCATCTGGATCATCGGGATTGTCGTTGGGGCAGAGATCTACGTCACCGCAGATACCATCACCATCGATGTCGTTCAATGGATCGTTGGGACAAGACTCCGCATCACCGCATAAACCATCACCGTCTGCATCACTTGAAGGGCAGAAGCTTGTTTCCTGCGACCAGTCTGACCATGCACCATTGTTATCTTGATATTGCACATGCCAGTAGTAGGTGGAGTCTGCAAGGCTGACTGTATGACTGGTTAAATCGCCAATGGGGGTGCTGTCATATGAATCCACATCTCCATAAGCTCCATTCACTTTTCTTGCCTGCCAACGCGAAGCTTGATGGCTGTCCCCGTCTGGATCTGAGAAGATCGAGGTCGTAAGGGTCGGTGTCAGAGAAACATCTGCTTCATTGCTCGTTGGCGATAAGTTTGTTGGCTTGGCAGGAGCCGAGCCGTTTATCAGGTTCAGAATCTCGGGGTCGGTTAAGGCACGGTTTAAAAGTATAACTTCATCAAGAACACCATCAAAACGACTGCTTACAACATGATTACTACCTAGAGTTGGAGTGACTGAGGTCGGAAAATTGTAGGTCACAGGCTGGTTGTTTATTTCCTTGGTGTCGTTGATATACAAAGATGCTGCTGAGCCGCTCAAGGTGAAAAGAATATGGTTCCAGCTGCCGGTTGTAAGTTTGTTGTTAGGTACCTGAAAGACACTATTTTTAATCATCAGGTTCAAGTTATTGTTATTGCCTTTTACAAGTTTAATGGCGCTATCTCTTTGCTGAGTCGCGCTTCTGTAAATTGATATATCATCCACATATAAATCCTGGGTAATTCCCGCACCACCACCACAGTATGACTCAACAAGATATTCTGTAATTGTATCTCCCGCATCCCAGACCAGCCCTTTGCTCAGCATGTCAGCTTTAATATTTCTGCTGACATTTACCCAGGTGTTTCTCGCAAGGCCGAGATTAAAGAATTTTTCAGTTGCTGATTCGTCGGTAGTCCCTGGTCTCCGCCAGCTTAGTCCGGAGTTGACGGCATAATAGAGCCTGCGAAGTGTCCCGCTGTCATTTATCTGAACTCGTATCGTATTGCCTACACCTAGCTCAGCATATGCCCAGGCGGAAAAAACCAGATCATCGGTGATATTTATTGGTTTTGATAAGCTAACCCGTGCATTGGAAGCTGGGCATCCGCTCGTTGTTCTGATTGTCCTGGCACGTAAACTGTTACTCCCGGTATGGGCTCTGTCACTAGTGATATTAATATAATCATCACCGTCGATATCACAGCCCTGGGTCACTTTACCTTCGTCACCATAGAGCACCGCACCGGAACACTCATAGACTTCCTGTAGACCGGCGGACTCCCAAGTCTCGTGGAAGGGTACATCTGACAGATCGATCAAGGTATGGACCAGATTGTCATCTCCATAATCTGGTTTTATCCACATTTCGACGGAGAGTTCGTTAAGACTGCTGATAGAGGGCACCTCTACACGATCATCAAGTCCGTCAAAACTCATTGCTCCGCCTTGGTTGCCTGCTGGCTCCCATACAGCGCCGAACCTTGTGCCATCATTTGTATTAATGCTGTCACCGACGATGTTTCCGGTGCCTTCTTCAAATCTCCAGCAAGCCTCAATCCCCCCTGAAAGTCCTACTACAGTGCTAAACGAGGTTACGTTTGAGAAATAGGACCAGTAACTTAAATTGTCCTGATACCGCACTCGCCAGTAAAAGGTCGTATAGCTGGCTAAAGTCGTTGCTATGGCATGACCTTCGAGGTCTGTCACTGGTTCGCTGTCGTAAACGATGTTGGCATCGAAATCCACTCCAGATGCTGTGCTGATTTGCCATTGACTGGCCTTATGAATTCCGCTGCCGCCCACAAAGGTACTGGCAGTCAACGTTGGGCTCCGGTTTAGGTCAGAGGCTCCTGCAGAGGGTAGAGAGTTGGCCGGCCGAGGAATATAGCAGGCAACTCCAACGCCGTTCCCATCCAGGTCTTCCTGGCTGGAGTTTGCCATATATGGGCAGTTGTCATTGTCACCTGCTTTGGGAGACAGGTATCCGGTGCCTGCGCAAATTCCATCATGATCCGCATCGTTAAATGCATCCTCCGGGCAAGTATCTTGTGAGTCGCAAATACCATCAATGTCGGTGTCGGTACATGCTGCAAGTGTGGTTGTCTCAAATGTTAAGCCATGGTTGTTCCAACTACTGCAACTGTCATTTTTGAATGGATACACCCGATAGCAGTAGTCAGTTTCTGCGGAAAGGCTGCTATCATTAAATTGCATCCCTCCATACAGTGCGTTTACTTCTGCACTGCTTAGAGCGTAGTCAAAAATTTTGGCATCATCGACATTGCCTTTCATCCGGAAATCCCAATCTCCTCCAGGGTTGCTATTGCCGATGTAATAGGATGAGGTGCCCAGGTCTATCAAATCGCCGGTATAAGGACCGGAAGCGGCTTCTTGCCCGTCCACATAAAGAGTTAATGTTTTGGCTGAATCGTCGGTCACTCCGACCAGATGGTGCCAGATACCAGGAGCGTACTGTCGTGGTGTTACCACTGACGGTTGATCCCAGGCAGCATTGAACACCCGGAACTGGAATTGCCCGTTCATATTATAGAGGAGCGCATCGGGAGGATAGGCCCTGGTCAGCACGGTGTAGAGCCAATCAGAGGCATGCCCCCCATCTTTTGGCAGAGGATCCAGTGCCGGGGGCACATCAACTGGTTTGACCCAGGCTGCAAAGCTGAAACTGGTGTTGGTTACATCTTGCAGTGTACCGTCACCAGGTATCTCCACGTAATCGTCAATCCCGTCAAAATAACCGACAACACCGCGTTCAGAATCCACGATTGTTGTAGCGCCACCGATGGCAACGCCGTGGTTGCCATCAATAGCACTGTCCAGCACCTCACCAATATTCCCTTGCCAGGGAGTCTCGTCCATTGCCAGATGAAGTTTTGGCTCCGGTATGGGACCAAAATAGTTAATTTTGAAATTGTCAATCAAAGTCGTGATGTCTTGCCCCGGGTCCGGTTCACTGCACTTGGCATACTGGACGACTCCGGCCCAGGTTGGCGTAAGATCTGCGACGAGCGGCTTACTATGTTCGAGTACCAATACCCAGGCCGAACTATCCCATGCATAAGCGGACAATTTCCGATTGCTTCTCACTAGGCGCAGTTTCCCGGAAAGATCACTGGTGTTCAGGGAACCGGTTTCAAGCTCCCCGTTAACCGTGACAGCCGAGAAATATTTGCCGAGAACGCGTTCAACGTAAAACTGATTGCTATTGTCATCTGTCTGGGGAAAGTTGAAGACCAGGCGGGCATATACATGGTGTTCAGTGGCAGTGATTTCACCGTAGGGTAGGGAGAAGTCCACCTGTATGTCGAAATCTCTTCCGGCAAAGACTCCGGAAAAATCCTTCACTTCCAGGAACGATCTGTTGTAACTGGTAGAGGTCCCACCACCATTTGCTACGCTATGCAGCTTTACAGCACCATCTTCCCAGACGACTTCACCGGAGCCGAATTCCGACTGTAGAACGAAGCCCTGGTTCCAGGCCGCTGAGTTAATACCGTTTGCAAAATCATCGTAATGGTAAACCGTTGCCACTGGATCAAAATCAAGGGCCCCGGCGCAGGCTTCAGACTTTCTTTCAATCTGATAGCCGTCTTCGCCGATCATGCTGTCGTGCCAGGAGATCGTCATGTCTGTACTGGAGAGGGAAGTGGCTGTCAGAGATGTTGGCTCATAATAGACAGGTGCGCCACTACAGGCATCTCCGATACCGTCGCAATCGGAATCCAGTTGATCCGCATTACTTATGGCAGGGCAATTGTCAACATCACCGCAGATACCGTCGCCATCGATAGCATCATTGTCAGGATCGCCCGGGCAGGTGTCGCAAACATCGCCTATGCCGTCTGAGTCAAAATCCGCTTGATCGGTGTTAGGAGTAGCTGGACAGCTATCGTTGCCACCTGTTTTTGGCGACAGATAACTCGTGCCACTGCAAATCCCGTCATCGTCAGCATCATTGATCACGTCGTCGGCACAGGGATCACACGCGTCACCGAGACCATCTCCGTCGCTGTCTGTCTGAAGCGCGTTCGAGACTGTAGGACAGTTGTCGCTCAGGTCAGGAACTCCGTCCCAATCAACGGTTCCGGGATTGTTCGGAGTAATGAACTTCCCAAGAATCGTCGATTTGTGCCCTGAGGAGACGACCGTCCGTTCAACAGTATGGTCTGAAGTCTGAATTATGTTGAATAGAGTTTGGTCGGCCGATGAGGTGTATGAAACAACATACACAAAGCGCCCATCAGTCGTTACATCTATCCCCGTCGGTTTGGAAATTCCAGAGATTGTTTTGATAACATTGTTGTCAGACGTAGTGATGACGGAAACAGTGTCGTCATCATAATTACTTACATAAACGAATGCGTTGTTCGGGGTTATGGTTATGCCGTGGGGGGATGCTCCAACATTGATTGTATCGACGATTTCATTATCGGAAGTCCTGATGACCGAAACAGTGCCGCTGCCGTAGTTTGTCACATAGACATGGGCGCCATCTGGTGTAACAACAACATCCCTTGGGTTAGTGCCTACGTTGATCGTGGCGGTGACCTGATTGTCACTTGTTCTAATCACAGAAACCGAACCGTCAGTCTGGTTCACCACATAGACATAATTGTCATCAGGGGTGATGTCGATCCCCCATGGGCCGGTTCCGACATCTATTGTGGTCAGTATCTTCTGTTGTGACCTTGAAACAACGCTGACCTGATTTGCCGTTTTTTGTGCTACGAAAATTAATTCTCCGTCAGTCGTAACGGCGACACCTGCGGGATAGCCAGGGATACTAACCTCGGCAAGCTTTGCTCGGTTACTTGTCTGATATAAAAAGAGCTTGTTGGTCGATGATGATAAAAATGTAATGCTGGGAGTCGCCGCGATTCCATTGAAATAATAGGAGGTCGCCGACCCGGACACAAGCGTGTTGGTTAGTGTTCCATCGGATTGGTAATAAACAGAATAAGGCATAAAATTTGAGCTACTGGTAACGAAGGCATACAAATTCCCAAACCCGTGACCGGTGAGATTAAGGGTTGCCGGGTCTTCGTCAGGATCATTGTTTGGTATGGAGAGTGATGAGTTGAATTGGCCAATACTTGTCGGATCAAAATACAATCTCATCCAGTTTGAGCTGATCATACTCTGCGGAGGTACTGTCGATCCGGAAAGTCCATAGTCCTGGTTTATAGAAAATGGGCCAGGATCTGCATCAAAGGAAATTGTGCCAAGTGAGAGATCCTCTGTCCCCTCGTTGCGGACGTATAAGTATTTTTGAACCTGACTGTTAGTAATGGCGAAATATCCGAAGTCGAGAGTCGTTGTGGCAGGAGCTGTCGTCGAATAGGGACTGATTAACGCAATATCGGGTGCAGTTGGGGTCCCAGTGCCGGCAAGGCCGATTGTCACAAGGCTCTCGTCCGGGTCGTTGCTCACGATATTCAGTGACTGTGAATATGACCCCTCTGTGGTGGGGGTAAAATCAACAACAAGAGTACATGTGGCATCTTGAACCAACCCTGGGGCTCCGATATAGCCGTCGCAGGTACTGGCTGCAACATCAATAGAGAAAGGTGCGACCGTTGTAATTTCACTGAACACCAGATTGCCGACGTCATCATTCCTGATGGTGATGGTTTGTGTGTCGGTCGTGTCCTTGACCCTGTCTACAAAAGGAACCATAAGTCTATCGACGGTGATATCCGGCACCGTTCCTGTGCCTAATAGTGCGACTGCTGTTGGGCTTTCGTTCGGATCATTGTTCGGAATAGTGATTTTGTCAGAATGCTCTGTTGTGATTCCAAGCGTTAGAGGTGAAAAGAAGACCTCCAGCGTACATGTCGCAGAAGGAATCAGCGTTTGACCTGAACATGTGTCGACAGAGAGAGTAAAGGGAGCGGTTAGCGGGTTTATTGCTCCGAGCACGAGATCAGCATCACCATTGTTGGAGATAGTTACTGTTTGGGTTGATGATGATTCCCCTTGGACGATATTGCCAAAAGAGATTCCGTGGTCGTCAGTCGGTGAAACTGTGTCGTTGACCTCAATGTCAGCGGCGGCCACAGCCGGGTCGTCGGCAGCAATGAATTTCCCAAAACTCCAGGCTGATGAGTTATTGATTGTTTCAATATGGGTGTTGTCAGCAGTACGAATTACAAAGACTGAAGATCTGTTTGCATCGGTGACATAGACGTAGCGACTGTCTGGTGTCACGGCAACGTTACTGAGACGTGGCACCGTTGCGGTCAATGGTGGAATGTTGATGATATCTGAAACCGTGTTATCGGATGTGCGAATCACCGTTACGGTCCCATCGTAGAAACTCGTTACATAAACAGCTGAACCGTCTGGTGTTATTGCTAGACCATATGGGTGGTCACCCACTCCGACAGTTTCTATTATTGTATTGTCTGAGGTGCGAATAACGGAAACTGTGTCGTTTTGATAACTGGTAGCATAGACAAATTTACTGTCTGGAGATACCGCTACACTATAGGGCACTCCGCCAACAGCAATCGAATCAATGACTTTGTGATCAACGGTTCTGATGTCTAAAATATTATTACCATAAGTGACATAGACATGATTGCTGTCGGGGGATACGACAATTCCGTTGTAGCCACCTGCGATCGTATCGATAACAGTATTGTCAGCTGTACGAATGACATAAACCGGTGAAGCTGAGTAGTGAGAAACGTAAACATAGGCACCGTTTGGAGAGACAGCAACAACATAAGGTTGGTCGCCCACGGTTATGGATGCTGTGACTGTGTTTGTGGAAGTGTCGATCACAGAGACACGGTCATTATTCGGGTTGGTAACGTAGACGAATCCGCCGTCTGGTGTTACCGCAGCCGATCTGGGTGGGTTGGTACTGATCGTTTTCTCGATTGTGTGGTTTGACACCCTGATAACAAGCACTCTGCTGTTGAAAAGCGAAGCGACGTATGCAAACAGACCTTCTATCGCCGTTCCGCTGGTGTTAAATGACACTGGAGTCTCGCCTGTATCGTTGCTCGGAATGTCAAATGTGTCATTGAACGTGCCGGTTGTAGTCGGGGTGAACAAGGTGTCAAAAGTACATGACGCGCCCGGTACAATGGTTGTATTGGAACAGGTGTCATTCTGCAGACTGAATGGAGCGCTCAGGGTGTCAACGGCGGCTAAAGAGCCAAGAATAAGGTCAAGCGTACCATCGTTGCGGATGGTCACAGTCTGAGTGCTGCTCAGGCCAAGTTCAGTTGTACTGAAAGGCAGAGCCAGATCGTGAGGGTTGCCAATCGGATCAACGATTGTAATATCCGGGGCATGAGCTGTGCCGTTACCGTCTACGGAGATGGTGATCGGGTTGTTGACCGTATCGTCGCTCGGGATGTCGAATGTGTCGTTAAATGACCCGATGGTTGTTGGTGAAAACTGAACCTTAAAAGTACACATTTCTGTCGGTGTGAGGGATCTGTCTGAACAGTTGTCGTTGACGATGCTGAAAGGTGTCGCAAGGGCGTCTGTGGAGGCAATCGAACCGAGGGCCAAGGCCCCTGCGCCGTTGTTTTTCACCGTGAAGGTCAGATCGTGAATGGTCGTGATGACGTTGTTGCCAAAGGAAGCGCTATGGTCTTCTGCAGGCAGGACCGAGTCAAAGACCTTTATGTGGGATCCCGTTGCGGCAAAGCTGTATTCATGACTATGACAGGCAATGCATGAATCGCCAGTTTCGCCTTGATGATGATTGTTGCTCTGAGTGGTGTCCGGGTGAGTTGGGCCTGCGGCTGAGTGGCAGACGTCGCAGACGCCGTCGTCTGGATCTATGCTGGGGTCAAGGTCTGTAAAATCAGTGTCGGAGGATTCAAACCCGCTGACTGGTACCTGGTTGTCGATCCCTCCGATCCTGCCGTTCAGCGTTTCCTTGATCATGGCCAACTTGGTCGTGCCATGCGGGTCATGACAATCGGCACACTGATAGCCAGAGTTCAGAGAATAGTCAGATTTGTCGCCGTAGGCCGGGTATACAGCAGATGCGTCAGTGTTGAAGTTGTCAAATATTGCTCCCGAATGAATTGACGCCTCCGAAACGGAGTCTTTACCGAGTGTTCCTGGGGTGGACTTGCCCGGCTTGTGACAATCCAGACACTGTTCCGTTGCTTTTGAGGTGTAATCCAGGCCGTCATCTGCAACTGCACGAAGTCGTGCTGCTCCTGACGAATCGTAAATATGATTACTGTCAGGGGTATGGCAAATCGTACACGCATAGCCTGGTCCGTTGTTGCTGGTCACATTGTATGGGCCACTATTGCCGTGACCGGACGATGCAAAATGATCCATCGACGCTGCGAATAGACCGACCGGGTCACCTGTTGCTCTGTCAACATCACTGCTTGCAGGGGTAGTGGCATTATGGCAATAGAGACAGTCCGTTATCCGGTGGTTCGGAGAAGCCAGCTTGTCATTGTTGCGCCAAAAGTTTTTTGCCTCGGCAACACCGGCGGCTGTGCCGTGGCAGTTGTCACAAAGAGTTGTGTTGGCAAGGCTACCGTCAGAAGAATGGAGGAGGTCTACTTTGCCATTGCCATGTAATGGGCTGCCCATAGCGCCCTCGTGACAGCTAAGACAACTTTTTTGAGGACCATACAGGTAGATTATCTCCTCGTCATTATGAACCAGGTGGGATCGATCGCGTGTCGATGGTAATTGGTAGTCATACCAATGACAGGCGTAACAATTTGATGACGTTACATTGCTTGACAAGCCCCAATACCATGTGGCGTTTTTGCCAATATAGGGGTTGTTCGGAAAGCTGCCATGGCAGTAAACCGTAGCGCATCTGCCCATGGTCATGGTTCCTACCGCACCATCTGTATAAACAGCGGTTATGTCAGTCCGGAATGTCAGGTTGGCATCAACGAGTATTGGGTAATCATCCTCCTGGTCGATATTCAGAATTTTA
Source organism: Deltaproteobacteria bacterium (assembly GCA_024279915.1). Lineage (GTDB taxonomy): Bacteria > Desulfobacterota > Desulfuromonadia > Desulfuromonadales > BM103 > M0040. The sequence continues at coordinate 9,518 of JAJRRB010000012.1, read as the reverse complement.
TTGGCATGCCGACTGTCTGTGCCGTTGGTCTCGGGATCTCCAACATTAATCTTGCTGTGGCATTCTATGCACTCAACCTTTTCTCCAGCCCAGTCAAAAGGAGCTTCATGTTGACTATGTGTTCCGCCGTCATAATATCCTGCAGTAGTATGACAAGTACGGCAATCGGTGATGGTACTTCCCCAGGTCGGGATGTTGTTGGTGGTATTGTCTGAGCCTTTGCCGGTAAACGCCGTATCCGGATTGTGACAGGTTAGGTTTGCACAAGTGGCCAAATCGGATGAGGCGTTAGACGAATAAAAAGCTACGCCGAGTGATGACCCGTTATTTGTGTCTGAGTTGAAGCCGGCTGGATCGAAAGCTACGTCGACTTCATTCCTGTCGTAATCAGTCTGGAACTGGGCCGGTGTGGTTGCGACATTGTTCGGGTTGTGCGTGTTGCCGAAATGGCATTCGCTGCAGTCATAACTTAACGTGTCGGCATGTAGGCTGTGAGCATTGGTTGCGGGTGGATAGTCATGGCAGCCATCGCATCCGGCTTTAAACCCTTGGTTATGCTGATGGCAGTCGACACAATCTTGTTGATTTGCACCCATGTGGTTGAAATCAGTGATTCCGGATGTCGAGTTGTAGCGATGTACTGTCGTAGTACTGTGGCAGGCCTCGCAGATCATGTCGGAGACTGATCGATCAGTCCGGTTGTCGTCGCCAAAACTGTTGGTGCCTGTAGTCTCCTGGAAATTAACCGTACCTGAGTTTTGTTCGATTGGAAAACGATCTCCGGCATCCCGGGCGACCTGGTCAGTTACTGCCAAAATATTCTTTATACGTTTGATGTTCCCAGAATTGCGTTGATGGCAGGTTTGACAGGTGAACTCGCCGTATTTGCCGTTGGGTACTCCCCAGCCATTGGGCGCCCATTTGGTAGAAGCCGTGGACAGGGAACTGTGAATCAGGCTGTTGCAAGGAATCAGGTTGGTCAGGGTCTGAATCGGATCAACGATGTTGTCGGCATCCTGCCAGGTTACTCGAACCTGATAAGTGGAGCCGTTGTTGAGATCTTCAATGGTGTAGGAGTAGGGGGTGGGTGTGTTGGTGAGTGAAATGCTTCCCAGGAGAGTCCCCCAATCTCCGCTGTTCTCATCCCATTCGATCAGAAGGCTGTTGTTGCCTATACCATCTTCGACATAGGGCGCGATGATTGCCAGCGATTCGTTCCCTGGCGTAGCCGTCATCGTACCAGCTGTTGTTTCACCAGCGGCGACAACAGTGGTTACGTTAAGAAACAGATAGGCTGATATGAGAAAAGCTTTCAGAGATAAGCTTTTTCCTGTAGCCGTCATGCAAGAATATCCCCCCGGATATATTCAACGTGCTGAAAACAAAGAGCCTGAAGCCTCCAACTGATTATAGGAATGTCCGTGTTTTGAATGTGCCTGAGTACGCTACTTCGCGGATTAAAGTCGGTTTTGACCAAATCGCACAAGGAGCATTGGTTTTTTGCAATAATCGTGCCTTAATTAAAACATTGCAAGCCATGGGTTGTTTCTCTCGGATTTTGGTTAAAGACTTCGGTATCTTTGCCAAAACTAAATAAGGACCACCTGATCAGGTGGCCCTTGGAGTGCTTGATTTATTATAAAGATCATTCGTACTCAACCTGCCTCTGGCTACCGTTCTGTGGCTTTAGATTGAAACCTTGAGCACTGCCCCAGAAGGAGATGGTCTTTAAAAGAAGTTTCGCGGCGGTCATCTCGGAAACCCGGCTTGCTTCCGGTAAGAGTGCCACCACGTCAACTCCACGCAAGTCGATTGGAGGAATTCGAAAAAGCAGGAGGTCGCCAATCGGGATCTCTGGGAACGCTTGCTGAAACTTTGTGAGACCCATGAGGTTGAATGGTGCTGGGTCAAGGGGCATGCCGGGCATGAAGAGAATGAGCGCTGTGATGAGTTGACCCGTACGGCGATTGAACTGGCGGAACTGCATTCTTGCTGATTTTAGTGCCTGACGGCCCTGTAAAGACCGCCCGGCAGCGATTTCATTTGCGTCATGAACTCACTGCAGCCAACCGGTTGCCCGGGCCGCACCCCCTTCAATGCCCGCTGGTATACCTCATCATTTTTTGATCTAGAAAACTCGATCAGTCATCTATCATATCCGAGAATGTCAGGTAAACTGACAGCCCTGACCACTGCACAGCGGGCTTTAGCCGCTGCCGGAGCCCATGATTTTACTCAACTTAATCAGGGGATATACTCATCTGAGCCCATGTCATAATCATCAACACCATCACCGTAGCCAAGGACGTTTATCGGTCGTGCATCACCGTCAATATCGTCCAACGGAGAACCTATCGCAGACCCGCGATCGATGCAGTTTGATCCTGGCGAAAGGTGAAAATCTCCTGTTGTGATTGGATTGCCGTTTGTTGCTTGCTGCATGTCAACAAACCTTGGGTTGGCACGGATGACACTGATCGGATTATCGGAATTAGTAACGACTACATCGGCTCCGGAAGAATCATCAGTATATCCATATGTGGTATAGATATAATCAATGTCGGAATGGGTTATTATTGTATTGGCAGCGGAAACACTAGATATAACTCCACTAGCGTCAGTCGAGTTGGAAATGTTACCCCATATGATAGAGTTGCGAATGATTGTGCTAGTAGGGGACTGTGTATTGAATATTCTATAATAAACGCCGGCTCCGGAGCCGAAGGTACCATCGGCCACATTGCCGCTCACAGTAGAACTGTACAGCTTTAGTGTGCTTTGATCGTTGTATATTCCAGCACCTTGGCTGTTTTCTGCAATGTTACCGGTTATGTCACAGTTGGTCATTGTCACGCTGCCGTAGCTGTTGCTGCCGACATAAACCCCGCCGCCAAATGGAGCTTTATTGCCGCGTATATGACTTTTTGAAATATCAAGCACACCTCTATCAACATATAGTCCACCGCCACTATCCGTAGCTTCATTGCCGTTTATGGTGCCGCCAGTAAAAGTAACATCATACTTTCTCCCAACATGTAACCCTCCACCATACGAGCCCTTGTTATTGGAAATAGAGGTATTAGCAATAGTTCCCGTTTGCGTGAGGAATGCACTACGCAGGTAAGCTCCTGAGTAGTTATTGTTATCAATATGGCTGTCAGTTACCATAACGGATGATTCGCTAATTGATAACCCAGAATAAGTGTTATTGCTCATAGTCGTGTTGTTGATCGTTGTCAGCCCTGTACTGCCATGTACGTATATTCCATTTCCAGAGTTCAGGGTGAATGAACTGTTACTGATAGTCAGCGGTATTGCAGTTTTTGAATTCTTGTTGATACCATCTGAGCCATTTCCACTAAATGTAGAATCGTCAATTGTTACAATCGCTGCTGGATTCGTCACTACATTCGTTTCATCAAACAGGTATAAGCCCTCACCCGAATTATTATTAACCTGGCTGTTAGTGATTGCTACAGGCGCATCAGTAAGATATATTCCGTCGCCCCGTACGGCACTATTGTTACTGATAATGGTGTCAGTGATTGTTATAACGTTAGTGATTGTGTTTGCGGAAAGTCCCCCACCCCTATTGGCTTGATTGTAGCGAATAACACTCCCGATGATTGACAGGGCTCCGCTGGTTGGGCCTTCAAAATAAAGCCCTCCGCCATTACTCAGGCTCTCATTGCCAGTCGCTGCACTAGTTCCGCCGATGATGGTGTTTTTTATTGTCGCACCCCCTGACAAGCCACTGATGTAAATCCCAGCGCCGCCGGTAATGCCAGTTCGATTTCCTTGAATGATTGAGTTGGTAATTGTGGGATGGGAATTAAATATAAATATTCCTCTGGTTTCAGAACTGGCAGCCTGATTGTCAACAGTGAAGCCGTCCAGTACTGCGTTTGCTGTTTCACCCGTGTCAAAAGTGACAACCGGAGCGTTAGTTGAAATAGTCGCACCCTGAATTGTCGTCGCAGAAGGGCCATTGATCGACTGGACGGTGATATCCTTTCCGCTGAAGGTTATGTTTTCGCTATAGGTACCGTCGGCAACCAGAATATGGTCGCCATTGACGGTTCCGATATCATCGATCGCTGCCTGGATAGTGAAAAAACCACAGCCTGAAGCACAGACTGTCAAGGGCGTGACTACGTTGACGGTCTGGGGCACAGTCGCATTCCCGGTGGCAGAATCGATACCGTCGTGAGCGTAGAAAAGGTAAGAAACGGTGCCGTCCGTTACATCGGGCACATGAGTGGTGACAGCATAAAGCTTGCCATCAGTGAAAATTGTATCACTGCCATCGGTTGCAGCCAGATCAATTTTCTCGCCTGCATCAAGGAAATCCCCGTTGTCATTCTTGTCGATCCATAGCTGGATTGAGGTCGGAGCGGTCTCATCGATATCTGTATATTTAACTTGAAAGGTGAAATTGGCTCCGCCACTTCCGCTGTCGGGTTCGACGCCGTTGACGGTGTAGCCTGTATTGCCAGTCCAGTCCAGGTCCGGTACATTGTTCGAGGCATATACATTTAGAGTGGAATCTGTGACTGGTGAACCGATCGCATCGACTGTACCGTCTGTGGCAAAAAACCTGTAATTTAACTTGCCATCTCCAGCGTGAGAAAGCGCAATTGTCGACGTATATAGTTTGCCATCTGTATATAACGTGTCATCAGTATCGACTGCTGACAGGGTAACTTTTTCACCCGAATCGAGATAATCGATATCGTCATTCTTGTCTATCCAGGCCTGTATAGAGGTTGGCGCGTCATTGTCGGCATCGGTGTAGGTCACCCTGAATTCAAAGTTGCCGGTTACCACAGCACTGTCCGGATTCACGCCGTCAGTCGTGTAATGCTGCTCGTCGGTCCAGGACAGGGACGGTTTGTTGTTTTCAATCGTGACGGTTTTATCTGTGGTCGCTGGCAACCCTGTGGCGGTTTGGCCGTCGGAGGCATAGAAGCGGTATTTGAAGATACCATCACCGGCTTTCGTTAGAGGCTGGTCGGTTAAATATGTTTTTCCGGCCGTATAGTCTGTTTCGAATGTATTGAATTCGTCCAGGGCAACTTTTTCATTGGCATCCAGGTAATCACCGTCATCATTTTTGTCGATCCAGAGCTGTATGGTCGTTGGTGGGTTGTTGTCGGCGTCTGTGTATTTAATTCGAAACTGGAAGCTGCTGCCAGCCAGATTGCTGTCTGGGGCGACGCCGTCACTTACGTATCCGTCGTTTCCTGCCCAATCCAGCGCAGGGGTATTGTTGAGAACTGTTATTGTTTGGTTGGAGGTAGGTGAGCCGGTGGCAGGGTTAACGCCATCAGATGCATAGAAACGATAGTTAAGGGTGCCATCTCCAGCATATTGTAATGGCATGATTTTGTTATAGAGCTTGCCATCCTTGGTGTTGCGATCACTGGTATTCACCTCAGATAAAGCATGTTGTTCGCTTAATTCATAAGAACCGTTATCGTTTTCATCCACCCATAATTCTATTGAACTCGGGAATTCAAAGTTTACATCTATATAACTGACGCGGAATTCGACGCTTGATGTGTTAACCACAGCATCTGGATTGGCACCATCGTTAATGTAATTCGCCTCGCCTGTCCAGGCTAGTGTCGGCGCCTGCGGTGGGTCAGGGGTGGTCAGGCGATAATATTGACCATCTCCATGACAACCCCCACAAAGTTTTTTATCCCCAAGATTGGGGACCATTGCGCTGACACTTTCGGCCAGTGTGGTAGCTGACGGATAAACCGCTGTCTCCGCGCTGCTGTTGTAATATATTTCCAGGCCAGGCTCCTTGTTAACCAGTTTACCGTCCCTGATCATGGAGAGTTGGGTGGACCCGTGTACATTGTGACAGGTGATGCAGTAAGGAAAGCTGTCGCTGCTAAACTGAACCGGCGGTGTCTGTGACCAATCTGAACTAAAAGCTTGTGGCCAGGCGGAAAACGTAAGGTGGAGTTTGTGGTAATTCGCATTGGGAAGGGAATCCTCGTTCCAGAAGTTTGTCGCGTACGGATAAACATCGTCTTCAATATAAGTATTAGCGTCGCGACAGCCTAAGCAAAGCCGGAAATCTGCGGCGGTAGCGGGACTCGCTGTCAGGGGGATGGTCATTGGGTTCTGGCCATCGACCAGCTTCAGGCGGTAGCCTTCACGGTAATTGTCGTTAGCGACGACATAGGTTCTGGCCTCACCGTCAACATGGGCGAGAGAGTAATCATGGCAGGCATCACATGCCGTTCCTGCACCGCTCGACAATCCACCGCTGGACGGGGGCGTTTCCGCAGCATCAAGTCCGTGACCGGTCTTGTAATATCCCCAGCCGGTTCCATAGGTATAAGTGCCGTCTTCATCGCCAACGATATTCGGTGCGTCAACAGCGTTAACGGTTGCGGGCGATTCGTCATGACAGGTAGCACACCATTTTTCCATGCCCACGGCGAGAGTCGAGCTGTTGGTGTCGGTATATGCGCCGGTGTCCCAGATTTTCTTGGCGCCGATAGTCGCATCACCAATGCCGTCATAGGATCCGCCTGGGCTGTGGCAGCTATTGCAAACATCGGTCTCTGCCAGGGAAAACCTACCGTCATTATTTGCGTCAATCCCAGTGATAAAATAAGGGTAATTGTTAATATCATGGCAGCCAGAACAGGCAATGCTCGGGCCTTTCAGGTCATCAGAGTCAATTTCCGAATGGGTCGAGTGGCTTTGTGAGGTGCCTGCGCCGGTGCTGAACAGGCCTGGAGAGTATTCGAAGCCAACATCGTGACCGTGGCAGAGCTCACACCCCGAACCTCTGGCTCCTACGCCATGATTGAAGCCATTCGAATGAGAGTGACATTTGATGCAGTCAGCTTTGTTGTAGTGCCCCAATTCACTTTGCTCAGAGAGTGACTCGATGCCGTCAGGGTCGGTGATTGTGTCATATCGATGATAGTCGGTAATGCTGTGGCAGACTTCACAGATCTTTGTAGAGATGAGATGTCCGCTATTATCGTCACCAAAATTAGAACTTCCATCCCTCGTGTCACTGAAAACAACAACATTGTCCGGAGCAATGCCGGTTTCGATTGGTAGTTGATCGGGTCCGTTGGGTGCGGTCAGGACAGACTTGATTCTCTTGATGTTTGGGCTTTGTTTCATGTGGCAAGTTTGGCAAACGAACTCACCATATTTACCATCGGGCACTCCCCATCCGGAGGCGCCCCATTTGGTGGAACCAGTGGACAGAGAACTGTGGACCAACTTGTTGAAAGGTTTGAGGTTGGTCAAGGTTTGTGTTGGGTCGGGTGTGTTGTCGGCATCCAGCCAAGTTACGCGAACCTGATAGGCAGTGCCGTTGCTAAGACCATCAATTGTGTAAGAGTAAGGGGAGGGAGCGTTGAGTAAAGAATCGGAACCGAGGTTGAAATTAACACCACTAAGGCCCCATTCGATCAGCAAGGTGTTTTTCTCGCTGCCGTCGCTGCCGTCTCCAGCATATGGCGCGCTGATCGTAAGTGACTCATTCCCTGATGCAACCGTCATCGTCCCTGCGGTGGTTTCACCAGCAGCAAGAACAGAGATAACATCAAAAAAACTGATTGAAGCCAGGAGCACTGTAAATAATAAGTTTTTCCCCAAAGCCGACATGCAAGAATATCCCCCCGGATATATTCAACGTGCTGAAAAACAAAGAGCCTGAACCCTCCAACTGATTATAGGAATGTCCGTGTTTTGAATGTGCTTGAGTACGCTACTTCGCGGATTAAAGTCGGTTTTGACACAACCACACGAAAGCATTGGTATTCTGCAATAATCGTGCCTTAATTAATGTCTTGTAAGCTAAGGGTTGTCTGTCTCGGATTTTGGCTAAAGACTTAGGTGCCTTTGCCGAAACGAGCAAGGGCCCCCTGATAAGGTGGCCCTTGAAGTCGCTAGTATTTTAGTTGAAAATTATTCGTACTCAGCCTGCATCTGACTTCCGGTTTGTGGCTTCAATTCGAAACCATTAGCAGAACCCCAAAGGAGATGATTTTCAAGAGGAGCTTAGCAGCCGTCATCTCTGAAACTCGGCTTGATTCCGGTACAAGTTCCACCACGTCAACACCACGTAAGTCGATCTGATTGCGCGAAAAGAGTGATTCAAGCAATTCAATCATTGGGTACCAGAAGAAACCTCCAGGTTGCGGTGTACCGACGCCGGGCACAACGGCCGGGTTGAAGACATCCATGTCGATCGAGAGGTAGACAGGTCCTTCCAGTGAATTGACTTTCTGCAGGAAAGATTCCCACTGGCCCTTGCCGCGTAGATCCCAATCGAGGAAAAGTGTGACGCGGGAGTCTTTTTCAATCAGTTCCACTTCACCTTCATAGACCGAACGTACACCAGCCATGACGATCTTGTGTCCTTGCTCCAGCAGGCGAGTGACCGGACAGGCATGGCTGTACCTGCTTCCCTCATAACTCATACGCATGTCAGCGTGGGCGTCGAGGAAGAGCACTGTTCCAGGTTCCGGCATGCGTGCCTCAACGAGTGACGGTGTCAGGGAATGTTCGCCACCGAGGCCTATAAACAGGTTGTCGGCAGGTAAAGCGGCCACCTCTTTGGCAAGCCTGGAGTGCAGTTTTTCGTCGGTCTCTTTTTTGTTGTCAGCAAACTCAGGCAGAACACTGATCTTCATGTGTTTGAATGGCGACCACCCGGCATCTTCCTCGTAAAACTCGAGCTGCTCGGTTGTCTTCAGGATCGTTTTGGGGGCGTCGCTAGTTCCCGGTTTGAAGGAGACGGTTCTTTCCAGCGGAATTGGCAGGAGCAGGACGTCCGCCTCAGCAATCGGTGCATTGGGCATGGCTAGGAATTGAGAAGTGTCGGGCATGGGGATGATCCTTGTGTGCTATTGAGACGTCAGAAGAGATTAGACGAAATACAGAATACCGAAACTTGTTGGATAAAACGATATAATTTTCGTCACTATTCAGCAAAACAAATTACCACCCCCCTCAATCCCCCCTGTTTTACAGGGGGGAAGCGAGTACAACGAGCAGGGGGGTGTTGAGCTGTTAATGAAAACGTCTGTCATCCCTGAAAGGTTTTATCGGGGGTCCATCCGGCCTCTAGACCCAGCCTCCAGTTCTTCCGCCACTGCTTCAGTCATTGCGGTCAGCAGCAGGTTCAAATCCTCACCACTGATGATATAAGGCGGCATAACGTAGACCAGTTTGCCGAAGGGTCGAACCCAGACGCCTTTATCGACAAAGCGTTTGGTGATTGAAGCCATGTTGACAGGTTGCTTCAGCTCCAGAACGCCTATCCCACCCTTGATGCGCACATCGGCGACACCCTCCCACTCCTGGCAGGGAATCAGGTGCCGGGCAACGGCCTCGGACATCGCTTCGATACGCTCCTGCCAGGGGCTTTCCAGAAGCAGGTCGATGCTGGCATTGGCGACAGCACAGGCCAGTGGGTTGGCCATGAAGGTCGGGCCGTGCATAAATGCTTTTGGCGCATTTGTCGAGAT
>JAJRRB010000011.1 GCA_024279915.1 Deltaproteobacteria bacterium | reverse complement strand
GCAAAAGGGCCTCTATTCTTTTCCACTGATCATCCCGCAAAGCATACCGACGCATGAGCCAACTCCTTCAAAGTTGGTTCTCTATGAATCACTTAATTACTGATTTGGAAATCCCCTAAATGATGACACCGCCTAGAGCGCTTGAACATAAATCGTCAATTAAAAGAACGCTCAGGCAGTTACGTGCTCAGAGCGAAGAACTATATATATTCATGTATAATTGTGAACGTGGTGGCCTTTTTGACGGAATATCTAATAAAGAGGTTGCTGAAAAAATGGGCCTTTCACAATCAGCATTTTCTAAAAAGAAGAGAAAACTTCTTGAGTTTGTCGAGAGTATGGAACCCGAGCAACGCCTCGAGAAAAAATTTAAATAACAGGCTAGTGGAGATACAATATGGGAAATCTTGTTGAATTACTCGCCAACGAAACTGGTGAGATAGATGTTATTCTAACAGAAGCTAATCGTTATAAGTTGGCTCGTATGAAAAGTTTTTTAGCAACTGACGAGGAGTTGCTCGAAAATATGGACCACTTTGACATTGCCAATCTTTCCGAAGATGAGATGGATGTTTTACTGTCGAAAACTACTGAAGACGAATACCTTAACCAACTTCCAAGGGAGATCGTAGGTCGATTAGAGATGCTTGCGGACAAACGGACGTCCGCGAAAAGCCTCAGGGTGATTGTGGCACTTGCAGCGTGTTTCATACTAGTTTTTTTAGCGGGTGCATCTAACTTTTCATTTTCGTCACAATCTCCAAGCCCTATACTTACAGCAGCTGTGCCGCCAATCCATAATTTTGATAGAGAGACGCCTGTAGAAGAAAATTTTCGGCCAGGAAGCGAATTTGCTTTAGCAAATGCGTTTGTGACTGATGGCCAGGATCAGCAGGTGAGGCTAAGCGTTGTCTCAACGCCATTATCGGTGCAGCAGGTTTCTTACATGGGGAGCCCAATAGCTGACATCTCATCTGATAGTGGGAGGGAGATATCATTTCCTGCGCAAAATACAGCTCTCGTAGAAAGTGCTTCAGTCGATAGTCAAACATGGGTACCACTTGTTGGATCTCAATTGCCTATAGCTTTTCAAGGTAATTATCTCGGAAATAGAGATGCTTTGGTAAGTTATATCAAATCCCAGTTTGAGGGTGATGCTGCCATAACAGAAATGGAATCTACAAGTGGGTTTAATGTGATAGTGCGGCGAGACGGGGTTGAGCTGCATTTCTTCTGGATTACTTTAACTGAAGAAAATCCTAACCCGTTTTTAGCTGCAGAAACTGTAAGTCTTGATCCAAATGTATTTAAAGCAATTTCTGATGCTTTAGTTATCGGTGAAAATACAGATCCTACTCGGCTGCAGATAAATGATAATATATTAGGCGTTGTCGTGAGGTACGAAGGGGAAACGATCGTACCAAAAATGCTTTTTGAGAACCGGCGCGGTGCTCAGCAATACTCTGATTGTGCTAGTTTGAATGCGGTTGAGTTTCTATCTTACTCGATGAACCAAGTAGAAAGGTGTGCCCAGCAGGCATCCCTAATGGCTGAAGTTGCATTTTCTCCGGCGATAGTTCGTAATTGAGCGCCTTTTGGTGAGGTGGTCGCCAACCGTGGGGCAAGCATTGCGCTGGCTTGCCGAGCATTTGAGATCAGTGAGAGTTGTTATCGGTATGAACGCCGGCTGAGTGACGAAAACGCCGAGATCGCGGTATGGCTTATAAAATTAACCGGAAACTGTCGAACGTGGGGTTTGGCCTTTGTTTTCTGTACCGCTGCTCGGTCACACATCCTTCAATTCATCTCCTAATGTTTGAGACCTTATGTTGTCTCAAGCTCTTGTGAAGCATAGCGCTCACGAAAAACTATGGAGAATAGAATGTTAAATGACACTAATACCCCCAATAATACCCCCAATGGTGGCGACCTTGAGTTGAGTTGGTCCGAAGACGCACCGAAAGGTGGTAAGATAGTTCTGAATCGCATTTTGAAAGATGGGGCCAACGTACCACTTTTTTTTGCGCAGACACTAGTTTCATCACTGCGCGATCAAGGTTACAATGATACAACATCCGCCCTCTGTGAGCATGTAGATAACTCTGTTCAGGCGGGTGCGAGTGAAATTCGCATCTACTTTAAGCAAATGGGTAAGCCCGGGGCCTACAAGACGGATGTTGCCGTGTTGGACAACGGGCAGGGCATGGCCCCAAATGTTCTGAAGGTTGCAATGGCCTTTGGTGGCTCCATGAACTTCAACAACCGCTCTGGAATTGGCCGCTTTGGCATGGGAATGAAAACAGCGGCGTTGAGTATGAGCCCACTTGTTGAATTCTATTCGTGGCAGGAACCAAAGGCGATCTACAACATTGCCTTGGACGTTGAAGCTATCGGTCGAGAACGAACCAACAATGTCATGTTGCCTGACCCAGAACTACTGGATAAACTGCCAGATGATGTAGCTGATATTATTCAAAAACCGATGTCGGTTCCACGCGATAGGAGCCAGCAAACTCTGCTTGTGGACACAAATGGCGACCTGTGTGAGGTGTTGGGGCATTCAGGTACTGTCATTTACATGCCCAACTGTGATCGGCTGAGCTTTGCGAAGGCAAATACATTAGTTGATCATGCCACAAAGGAAATGGCGCGCGTCTATCGCCGCGCTATCGGAGAAGGCCTTCGTCTCTTCATCAATAACCGTCAAGTGACCGCGTTTGACCCTACCTACTCGATGGCGAGCGCACGGCACCGCCAATACCTCGAAGAAGTTGGGACGAAGGATAGCAAACTCATTACTGCTAAATTATTGGATATTCCTATTCATGACAGCAAGGATAGCGAAACTGCTCAAGTCAAGATCAGCCTTTATAAGCTTCCAATCGAAGACTGGCATCACTTGCCGCAGAAGACTTTGCGTAATGACCTGCATATATTTAACGGCCAGACGGTTTCAATCCTGCGGAATGGTCGTGAGTTGTTCGCGGATCGAATGGCCGAGCTGACCACACGCCACTCAATTACTCACTGGTTCCGCGTTCAGATTGACTTTCCCGGAGAGCTGGACGAGGCGTTCGGCGTTGCTGCCAACAAGCAAGGCGTTCGACTGAAAGGGTATGTTAAGGATGTGATCAAGGAGGGCATCGGCGAAGATATCAGCACCGTGATTAATGAAATCAGGAGATTTCAGAGCGAACAACGCATCAGTGCAAAAGCAGCTAAGCCATCTACAAGTGAAAGCAAGGCAACATCTGCCGACCCTCATCAGGCACGAACCCTTAGCCTAACACTTGAAGAAGAAGAGCAGATTGAAGGGAATCTTCGCACTTTAGCTGTTTCTCTCAAACGACCAAATGAAACAGATGACGAGGCCTTTGAGCGGGTGAAGGCATCACGTTACATTATCCAATATGTCCATGATGAGTATTGGCCCTTCTATCGAGCTGAGCGGCGATATGGCCGTGTGATCTTGTCCATCAATACGGCACATCCTTTCTACTCGGAACTATACGACCCATTGCGCAAGCTCGACGTACTGGACATCACGGGTGACGAGGAAAACAATAGTGCTAAACATGTGCGGGATCAAACTGGCCCGCTGGTTGCCTTGGAACTCATGCTTGTGTCCTTGGCTCGTACTCAGGCGGGGCTTTCACTTGAAAATGAAGATGCGCTTCTCACTTTAGAAACGCTTCAACGGGAATGGTCCGAATCTTTGCGCATTCAGCTAACAGCGTAATAAAAATTATGACGCGGCGGTCACAGATCGCCGCCATCATCTCCTAAAAGTTGAGGGTGGCCATATTTTGTGGTATACCACCCTCACGAAACCAAACTGACGTGAGTGAACGTCTCCAACAACGCACAGCGTCGTTGTTGGAGAAACCTCTCTCGAAGGTCGGTTTTGCAAATCCTTGCGATACCACACGGATCGCACAAATAGTGAGGTACTACCATGAAAGACCTTTCGGTCGATTGGGCAGAATATGCCCGAGCTCAAGACGAGCTCAAGCAATCCAGAACATCAAATGACCGTCATTGGGGGTTAGAAAACGCCCTAAACAAGACGTTGGATGATATTGAAAAAGGCAGTACGTTTGATCGCTCTGACATTGAGCGGCACATCCGGTCAGGATCTCGGCGGAACCGCCACCGTGCGCGCTTAGTTCGGTTAGAGCCGATAACATGGCTACCTAGTACGGTTAACCCTACACTGCACTACGAAGCCCGTTCTGAACTGGCTTTCCTGCACAATTCATTAGATGGCAATAGCTTGACCTTGGCCTGTAAGGTGGCGGGCGGGCACTATTACAGTGAGCTCGCTCAAGCGGAAGGCGTAGGAATACCCGCTCTTCGAAAGAGAGTATCTAGGCTCCGCATCCACGCCCGAGCACTCTTGCCGAAAGAGCAATCTGGACCTGTTGCGCTTTAGTGCCTACTCAAGTTCTCACTTAAGCGGCAAAACCTTTCGAAAGCCAAGGGGGGCGAGTCAGGTAGGTGGCTGAACCGTATCATAAGGGGTGTTGGTTTGAATCCCTGACTCCCTAAGCCTGTTGTATCCGGTTCAGAGTTCGATAAACGGTAGGCCTTGAAACCACGAATAGTTCAGCCAGATCACTAATGGAGTATTCGCCTGTTGCATGCATGCGCCCAAGTTCTTTTTGTTGTTTTTCAGATAGCTTGGGTTGTTTACCGCGTAATTTGCCTTTGGCTCGGGCAATAGCCATACCTTCGCGGGTGCGCATCCGAATGAGATCGGATTCAAATTCAGCGAATGTGGCAAGGATATTAAAGAACATCTTTCCCATTGGATCGGTTGGATCATATACGGCTGCCCCGAGCGCCAGCTTAACGCCTTTTGCGGCGAGCTCGTCTGCAATGGCGCGGGCGTCCGGAACAGACCGGGCAAGGCGATCAAGTTTTGGTACAACCAAGGTGTCACCCTCACGCACGGCGGCAATGGCCTGATCAAGGCCTGGGCGCTTTCGGTTTGTGCCGGTCAAGCCGTGGTCTGTGTAGATAAGATCATCGCTTACACCCAATTCCAGAAGGGCTTGCTTTTGGGCTGACAAGTCCTGTTTGTCGGTGGAGCAACGAGCGTATCCAATGAGTGTTGTTTTCATCAGGGGATTGTACGTATAGGGGGCCTCTTTTGCAAATATTTCCGTACCATTTATATGAGACACGTTTGGGGCGTGTTTTGCTGGGCGGGCATTTTTGCCTAAAGCCGTCCGCTGGCCGATCCCCTTTCGGACAGGGTCGCGGCTTTAATAAGCGTTAATCAAAGAATCCTTGGCATGTGCCTTTAAATATGTCATATATGATATATGTGGAAAATTGAGCTCTTAAATAAAAAGGTTCTGGATGAGCTGAATGCGCTACCTAAGGATCAGCGGGCCAAGTTTACTTGGATAGCTGATTTGATTTGTGAGCACGGTTTAGAGCAAGT
>JAJRRB010000086.1 GCA_024279915.1 Deltaproteobacteria bacterium | reverse complement strand
GCATTGATTTCAGAGGTGATATGGACGCCTTTGTCGCCGCTCTCAAAATTCACGCGGCGATTGCATCTCAATACGGGCCATACAAAATCAGTTTACACAGCGGTAGTGACAAATTCAGTGTTTATCCTCCCATCGCCGAGATCTGTGAGAGTAAATTCCATGTCAAAACAGCCGGAACCAGTTACTTGGAGGCACTGCGGGTTGTCTGTCGCGTGGCTCCAGACCTGTTCCGCGATATCGTCACCTTTTGCCGTGACCGGTTTCCCGTCGATCGAGCGACCTATCATATCTCAGCCAGTTTGGAGAAAACTCTGCCTGCTGAGAGTCTGAACCCGGAACAACTGGAACAGTTCTATTTGACAGAAGATAATGGCCGACAACTGCTGCATGTAACCTTCGGTTCGGTTCTGACTGTTTGTGATGGTGGAAAATTCAAATTCAAGGATGATTTGTTGTCAATATTGCGATCTGAAAGTGGGATGCATGAGGCTTTTCTGGTTAAGCATTTTGGTAAACACCTGTCTTTGTTGCAAAGATAAATACAGCTTACAGGGAATAATTATCGTTCCAACGAACTGATCGTTTAAAAGGGTCTGACATGAGTATATTAATGGAAGAAAGTATGCGTTGGTACGGGCCGGACGATTCGGTCTCATTGCAATTTATCCGTCAGACCGTGGCAAAGGGAATTTATACTTCTCTCCACCAAATCCCTTACGGTGAAGTCTGGCCGCCGGAATCAATTCGGGAACGCAAAAAACTGGTCGAAGATGCCGGGTTGCGTTGGGTCGCGGTGGAATCTGTCCCGGTTCATGAGGACATCAAGACCCGTAGCGGAGATTATCTTCGATACATTGAGAATTATCAGCAAACCTTGAAACATCTGGGTGCTGAAGGGGTCGACCTGGTTATTTATAATTTCATGCCGGTTCTTGATTGGGTCAGGACTGATCTCGCATATAAATTGGAGGACGGTTCGGAATGCCTCTACTTTGATCCCGTTCAATTTGCTGCCTTTGAAATTTACATGTTACGCCGCAAGGGAGCTGAAGAAGACTACACTGAAGCGCAGTTGAGCGCCGCCAAGGTTTTTTTTGACAGCCTCAGCGAAACAGAAAAGAAAGCGTTTGAAAGGTCTCTTATCGATGTCTTCCCAGGGTGTAAAATGGGCCTTTCCATTGAAGATGTTCGCACCATGCTTGATGCTTACAGGGATATCGACAGAAAACAACTTAAAGAAAATTTGCGACTGTTCCTGAACGCGGTTATTCCGGTGGCAGAAGCTGCAAGCGTGAGGATGGCAGTGCACCCTGATGATCCTCCCTACTCAATTATGGGTTTGCCCCGTATTGTCTCCTGCGAAGAAGATGTCAAGGATTTACTGGCCATGGTCGATAGCCCGGCAAACGGTCTTTGCTTCTGTACGGGAGCATATAGCCCGCGAGTCGACAACGATCTGCCCGGAATGATCGAGCGTTACGGTCATCGCATCAATTGTGCGCATCTTCGTAGCACCCAGCGTAATCCTGACGGGAGCTTTTTTGAGGCTGAGCATCTTGGCGGTTCAGTAGATATGTACCGGGTTGTAAGGGCTCTTCTAGAAGAGATGCATAAGCGTAAAGCTGCTGGGCGCGAGGACTGGAGACTGCCGTTTCGACCAGATCATGGCCATACAATGTTGGACGATCTGGAGAAGCCACCGTCTGCAAACCCCGGTTATACTGCTATTGGCCGTTTGCGCGGTCTGGCTGAAATTCGTGGGCTGCAGTTTGGCCTTACCAATAGTCTCGACCTGTAAACTCTGATCTCTGCTCAAGATAAGGAATGAATCTATGCCTGTTGATTTGACAATAAAATCCGCAGATGAATGTTGTTACGATATTGTGTCCCTTGGTGAAGTCATGCTGCGGCTTGATCCGGGCGAAGGGCGCATTCGAACGGCTCGTCAGTTCCGTGCCTGGGAAGGTGGTGGCGAATATAACGTGGCTCGCGGTCTGCGCCGCTGCTTCGGTCAGCGTGCTGCAGTGGTCTCTTCATTCGCTAAAAATGAAGTTGGACTGCTAATGGAGGATTTTATCCTCCAGGGCGGCGTTGACACCTCACTGATCAAGTGGGTTGATTATGATGGAATAGGACGTGGCGTACGCAATGGTCTCAACTTCACCGAACGGGGCTTTGGGATTCGTGGCGCAGTCGGTTGCTCTGATAGAGGCAACACCGCAGCATCACAACTGAAGAAGGGTGATATCGACTGGGAGTACATCTTCGGCGATCTTGGCGTGCGCTGGTTTCACACCGGCGGTATCTTTGCAGCCCTCTCTGAGACCACCGGTGATGTGGTCATTGAGGCAGCCCAGGTTGCCAAAAAGTACGGAACCGTCGTTTCCTACGACCTCAACTACCGCCCCTCACTCTGGAAAGGCTTCGGGGGCTTGGAGAAGTGTCGAGAGAGCAATCGTGAGATAGCCAAGTCGGTCGATGTCATGATCGGTAACGAAGAAGATTTTACCGCTTGCCTCGGCTTCGAAGTTGAGGGTGCCGATGAGAACCTCACCGACCTGGATGTCTCTTCTTTCCAAAAGATGATAGAGCAGGCTGTCGCAGAATTCCCCAATTTCAAAGCCACCGCCACCACCATGCGTGGTGTCAAAACGGCGACGATCAACGACTGGGGGACCATGTGCTGGGTTGATGGGCAATTCTATGCATCGACACAACGTTCAAACCTGGAGATTATGGATCGGGTCGGCGGTGGTGACAGCTTTGCCTCAGGGTTTATCTACGGGCTGATGCAGTTCGAAGATCCTCAGCAGGCTGTTGAGTACGGCGCCGCCCATGGCGCTCTGGCGATGACTACACCCGGTGACACCACCATGGCCTCATTGAATGAAGTGGAAAAACTTGTAGGTGGAGGCGGGGCCAGGGTTGATCGCTAAACAGAGCTGCAACTTGGAGATACAATAATGTTGAGTCAATTATTACAACGACCAGTCATTCCGGTGATTGTTATTGAAAAGGCCGACGATGCTGAGCCGCTGGCTGAAGCTCTTCTCGAAGGTGGTATGGACGTGGTCGAGATCACTTTCCGCACCTCTGCTGCCACTGCAGCCATTGAAAATATCCGCAAAGCTTTCCCCAACATGCTGGTGGGAGCAGGCACTGTTGTCACCCCGCAACAGGCCCAGCAAGCGATTGACGCCGGCGTCAGCTTTGGTCTGGCACCAGGCCTGAATCCTGAAACAGTAGCTTTCTTCAAAAGGCGAGATACACTGTTCATCCCCGGAGTGATGACCCCCTCGGAAATCGAGCAAGGCCTTGCCCTGGGCTGTCAACTGCTCAAGTTCTTTCCCGCCGGACCGGCTGGTGGGGTAGGTATGCTCAAAGCTCTTAGTGGCCCATATGCAAGCCAGGGTGTGCAGTTTTGCCCAACAGGTGGTGTAAATTTAGAGAACATGAATGACTACCTGAGCTTGCCAATTGTCAGCAATATCGGTGGTTCCTGGTTAGCCACTCCGCAGCAGATTGCCAATAAACAGTGGGACGTGATTACCCAGCAGGTCAAGGACGCCCTGGCAAAAGCTGCGCAATGAAGCAAACTGACTGAAAAGGTGTGCGATGCAACAAGTCAATTGGGGCATAATTGGTTGTGGTGATGTCACAGAAGTAAAAAGTGGCCCCCCTCTGTATAAAGCTGCAAACTCGAACCTTGTCGCCGTTATGCGCCGCAACGAGAGTCTTGCTCGAGACTATGCTGCTCGCCACAATGTCCCGCGCTACTACACGGATGTCGATAAACTGATCAACGACTCCGAGGTGAATGCCGTTTATATTGCCACACCGCCGGACACCCATTGCGAATACACCTTACGGGTCGCAGCAGCAGGTAAGCCGGTCTACGTCGAAAAGCCAATGGCACGCAATTATGCCGAGTGCCTGACAATGATTGACGCTTGCGACAAAGCTGGAGTGTCTCTTTATGTCGCTTATTATCGTAGAGCTTTACCCAATCATGTGAAGGTCAAAGAACTTATCGATTGTGGAGCGATAGGCCAGGTTCGATTGGTCAACATCCGCCTTTATTGGCCCCTTAACAAGCAGATTCAGGCAGAGAGAACACTCCCCTGGCGGATCAATCCGCAGATTTCCGGAGGCGGATATTTTTTCGATCTGGCCTCGCATACCTTCGATTTTCTAGACTTTGCACTTGGCCCTATCAGCCAAGCAAACGGCTTGTCAGCGAATCAGTCTGGCCTCTATGCCGCGGAAGATATCGTCGCTGCTAACTTTGAATTCTCGTCAGGTGTCATCGGGAGCGGATTATGGTGCTTTTCGGTCTCTTCAGATGCCGAAACCGAAACGATAGAGATTGTTGGTGACGAAGGACACATAGATTTCTCTTCCTTTTCACAGCAACCGATACGCCTCGAAAACTCAGACGGTCTCCAGACGTTTCAACCAGAGATACCGCAACATGTGCACCAACCGTTGGTTGAAACCATTGTCGATGATTTGCTCCAGCGCGGAACCTGCCCAAGCACTGGTGTGAGTGCTGCCCGTTCAAGTTGGGTTATGGACAAAATTATAAAAGGGGCTTAGTGACTTAAGGCCCTTTGGAGGATCAATGACCGGACAAAAATTACGCTTTGGTATCATCGGACCCGGGTCTATAGCCCATCTACACAGTAAGGCAATCACACAGGCTGGTGCTGAACTCGTAGCTGTCTATGGAAGAGATGAAGAGAAATCCAAAGAATTCTCTCTGCAGTATGGGATACAAGCCTTCACAGACCTGGAAGCCTTTCTCTCCTGTAATGATATTGACGCAATTACCATTGCAACCGCTTCGGGCACTCATCTGGAGATAGGTGCTCAAGCTGCACGACAAGGCAAGCACATCCTTTGTGAAAAACCTCTGGAAGTCACGCCTCAGCGAGCCGACGAATTGATTAAAGTCTGTGCGGAGAACAATGTGCGACTGGGAGTCTTCTTTCAGGCTCGTTTTGACGAATGCACACGATTGGCAAAGGAAGCAATTATGAGTGGCCGTCTCGGGAAAATACTTCTGGCTAGCTGTCAAATGCGCTGGTACCGCAGCCAGGAATATTATGATTCTGCCGCCTGGCGTGGCTCTTGGGCTCTTGATGGCGGTGGCTGCCTGATGAATCAGGGCATCCATACCATCGACCTGCTGCTGTACCTTGTGGGGAATCCTACTATTGTCTCGGCCCTTCAAGGCCCTGTGACTCATAAACGCATCGAGGTTGAAGATAACCTTTGCGCGGTTGTACGTTTTCAAAATGGTGCCATCGGAACCATTGAAGCCTCAACCTCCTGCTCGCCGGGTTTTCCTCGCCGGATCGAAATCTCTGGAGAGAAGGGGAGTATAGGTATTGAGGGCAACAGCATTGTCCGCTGGGAATTTGCTGAACAGCAGCCTGAAGATGAGGAGGTAATGACGGCTGGCGACGCGAGTATCGGTGGTGCCGCTGACCCAAAAGCCATCGATGTTGCCGGCCATCGTATGGTCGTTGAGGATTTTGTCGAGAACATAAGGGCGAACAGAAAACTTTTTATTGACGGAGCTGAGGGGAAAAAGGCTGTTGAATTTGTTTGCGCAGTTTATGACTCTATTCGCTCCGGATCAGCGGTTAGTCTGTAGTGATGGATGGTCAATCCGCCAAAGAGGAAGGTTATGAATAATACGAGTAAACCCCGGATAGGTTTTATCGGCCTGGGACTGATGGGCTCTGCGATGGTGCAAAGATTACTGAACCTTGATTATCAGATAACAATAGTAGCTCACAAAAACCGTGCGCCTATCGATTTGGCTGTCGCAAAGGGCGCCAAGGAAGCGACGTCCCCTGCAGAGCTCGCAAAAGCGAGTGAAATCATTATGCTCTGTGTCGATACGAGCGCAGCAGTGGAAGCTGTCATGAGAGGTGAAGAAGGGGTTCTGAAACAGCTTCAACCGAATAGTCTGGTCATCGATTTCGGAACCTCCATTCCTGGGTCTACCCAGAAACTGGCGCAGGAGTGTCTAACCAAAGGGGCCTCTATGATGGATGCCCCCTTAGGCAGGACACCGGTTCACGCCGTGGATGGCTTGTTAAATATAATGGCCGCTGGAAGGATAACTGATTTTGAGCGTGCCAAGCCTGTGCTGGCAGACCTTGGAGAGAATGTGTTCCATGTTGGCCCAGTCGGTGCTGGGCACACACTGAAATTAATCAATAATTCCTTTGCAATGACGACTGCCTGTGCAATGTCGGAGGCGTTTGCTATGGCCGATCTCGCTGGATTAAATCGTAAAACATTATACGAAGTCATGTCAGCAGGGCCGCTTAGGTCCGGTATGATGGATTTTATCAAAGCTGCTGCGGTAGATAATGATCCCGGGAAATTAGCTTTTTCGGTATCCAACGGACTCAAGGACATTGGCTATTATCTGAATATGGCTGAAAATTTTGGTGTGCAAAGTTTTGTTTCCCCAGCCATTAAGAAGACTTTAGGTCTGGCTGAGGACTCTGGTTATGGTGACAAAATGGTGCCAGAGATGGTTGATTTTATAGCTGATGTTTTTGCTGACAACGGAATCTGTAAGTGAGATAATTTGTCGAATTAAACCATATCCTGAACAGAAGTAAGGGGCGTCCTTAAATATAGGGGCTTTTCAGTCACGTTAAATTGGTTTGGGGAAAGTTCCCATTTATTCAGCCCGAAATGCAGAAAGTTCCCATTTATTTAGAAGTGTTTGTACTAAAATAATAAATGGGAACATCTGACAAACAATTAAAATACTGATGTTCCCATTTCTCAATTTTTCGAGTTTCTACATAGGGTTAGTAGGACACCTTCATCAGATAACTTAATTAGACAACCACCTTATTGCCTCTTCCTTATCAATAAAAACCTTTATCATAAGTCCTCTATCAACGGAGGCATCTTCATAAAACCGCCAGAAGTCATCATAGTTGCCGGATTCATAAAGGAAAGCGACCATGACCTTGCGGTGGGCTGTTGAGTCAACGACTGATGACAGTTTTGCTGTAAAATCGTAGACAGGCGTGATGCTTTTAGGCTCTTGGAGTTTACGAGCATCATAAAGCACATTAAAATCTAATCCGACTGCCTTCTCGCGAAGACTTTTCGCTAGCCTGATTGACTCTTCAATGTCAAATTCCCCCTCTAAAGTGCAACAGATTAATCTTGTTTCGTAATCTATATGAAAATCATGTTTCATCAACGTCCCCATTCATAAACAAAAAAGCCACCCGCAGTCGTACGAATGGCTTGTAATCGTATTCCTGCTTTTCCCCCTAAAATTTCATTCACCAAGCAATATAAGACAGTTGCAATCTACTGCAATCGAGGGCTGAGGTCAAATTATCGGCTATCCAAATGCATAATTCTTACTGACCCTTATAAATAAAAAAGCCCCGCTCACCGGAGGGGGGGGAGAGCAGGGCAAATGTCTCTGCCTTATGAGAAGAACATAAGCAGAGGGCTATTTAAACTTGTAACAGGGTTTTTAATAATATCTATCACCCACAGCAATCAAGCCAAATGGCCACCCGTTACCAGGTAGCCATTATTTGCGATTAAAGAGCGTCCGATTGATAGCATTCAACAAGTCGCCTGTTTCCATCTCAACAGCATGGTTTCAGGTATCCCATCTATCTGTCTTGAGGGTTCACTCTATCATTCATGATGTTTTTTTCAGAGCGTGAAAAGAGTTGCAGAGTTGCAGAGCTGTCTTACGACTGTTTCTTTCTGGTCCATGCCGCTTCAAAGATCTCGAGCTGAGGACAGAAAAGGTTTTGGTAACAGTGTCATGTTTATCCCGAACACTTTTGGTGTCAAGCAGATGATCGAATAGATCGTGAAATCCCATGTAGTCCATAATTGACTCCTTTTAAGTTGATGGTTCACTCTGTCATTTTTGGTGATTCTTGGCATTGCTTGAAAAGTTATTTTGCAATCCTGGTGCCATGTTGGCCAAGAATTGTCTAACCAAACAGTGCAGACAATCGTCTAACCGGTCGAAATTAATCAAAAGAAACAACTATGGAGGCGCACCTCCCTAGCGAAAGAAACCTGTATATGCACTGTCGCTGGATGTATCGATGCACAGTACCAAGCAGCGTCATCAACGGTTTTGCCATCGATAAACAAAAGGCCCGTGTGGTTTTTTTGACACAGGGGTCGCCACATTCGCAAAAACATGAAATTCCTACTGACCTTGATAAATAGGAAAGGATAAAATCATCAGGTCTTCGGTTCTGTGGGTGTTCGGTTCTGTGGGTTGTGGCAACGAGCAAACAGTGCGATGATTAAAGTGTTGGACTCAGACTACGACACACGGAGAAACTGATGACTATAGAAATCCTTGGTGATGGCTGCTCCAAATGCAAAGTAATGAAAAAGAATGTTCAGCAGGCAATCGATGATCTCGGACTTCACACAGAAGTGAGTTCAGTCATGGACCCTGAGCGAATTGCAAAGCTAGAGGTCCTGTACTTGCCACAACTGGTTATTGACGGGCAGGTCACTCCGTCAGGCATCTCGATTTCAGTTGAGAGCATTAAAGAGCTTTTGCGAAACGCAAATACGTAGGACTGAATTTCTGCCTCTACCGCAGAGGGCCTTGACCTACAAGAAAAACCACCCGAAGTTGATCCAGGTGACCATGTTTTTGTGGATTAAGCTGTCTCTTAAAAAACTCTATCAATAACGGCGGGTGTCAAGATAGTTGTTTTCACTTGAGGCGACAACTATCCTGACACTGGGGGAAATTGAGCTTGATGTGTTTCCTTTCAATTGTCATTCTTACTGTTTTTATTTAGATATTTCCACTTTTCCCTTGCCAGGAGGTAGCCCTTATACTTTAAGATTAGTTTTGTCTGCCCAACACCAACCCTTAAATGGCATCGGAAGCGGATAAATGACTAACCGGAAAAGAGGACTTTTTCTGATCCTTATTATGACGTCCGTGGCCATCGGAGTTGGCGGACTGGCCCTTTTCGCGCTGTACGATACAGCGATCGAACAAGAACAAGATCGTCTGATTGAAACGGCGCAAAGCCAGGCCCGTCTGATCGAGGCGATGGCTCGGCATGATAAAAGGAATAAGGATACTGTCTCTGGTTCGGAGCATGAGGACTCCTTTGCGGCAACGCTTAGTCAAATCAAAGACGCGCATAATCAATTCGAGGGTTTCGGGGAAACTGGCGAGTTTACCTTGGCGAAACGCGTGGGAGATCAGATCGTTTTCCTGCTGAGACACCGCCACCTTGACCTGGAAAATCCTGAGCCGATCCCTTTTTTTTCCAAACTGGCAGAACCGATGAGGCGGGCGTTATCGGGTAAATCGGGAACCGTTGTCGGTCTGGATTATCGGGGCACAATTGTATTGGCGGCCTACGAGCCAGTCCAAGAACTGGACTTGGGGATCGTCGCTAAGATTGATCTGAGTGAGATAAGGGCCCCCTTTGTCAAGGCCAGTCTTTTAGCTGGAACCGCCGCTTTAGCTCTCATCACTTTTGGTACGATGCTGTTCATGCGCATCGGCCTTCCTCTCATTCGCCGACTCGAAGAGAACGAAGAAAAGTACCGGACCCTATTTGAGAGTTCCACTCAAGGCGTTACCTTGTACGCCGACGATTTGGTTGAAGAATGCAACGAGCGTGCTTGCGAGATTCTAGGCTGTGACCAGAAGGACGTCATCGGCCATTCCCCGGCTGCTTTATCGCCACCCACGCAACCGGACGGTAACGACTCAGGCGAAGCAAGCCATAAGTATCTGGAGGCGGCCCGGTCGGGCGTGCCTCAATTCTTTCTCTGGAAGCATCAGCGCAAAGACGGCACCCTTATCGACACTGAAGTTTGGTTGAAGGCTATTGAACTTCGCGGCCGCAAACTGGTCCTCGCTACGGTCAACGACATCACCAAACGCAAGCGGGCAGAGGAAGCGCTAAAGGAAAGCGAGAACCGTTTCCGCAGAGCTATTGTCAATGCCCCTTTCCCAGTCATGATTCGCGCTGAAGATGGTGAGGTGCTGATGATCAGCAAAGCCTGGACCGAGCAATCCGGGTACGCGCACCAGGACATCCCTACCATTGACGACTGGCTGGAAAAAGCCTACGGACAGAGCCCACAGAGACGGCAGGTTGTGCAAGCCATCCGCCAATCGTTTGGGGTCGAAAGTCCTCCCAGTGGGGGGGAATTCACCTTCCGGAAGAAAGACGGAGGGCACCGGGTCTGGGACTTCAGTGCCGCTAATCTTGGTATGGACTCATCGGGCAGGCGTCTGGTCATCACGATGGCTATGGATGTCACCGAGCGAAAGAAATACCGGGAGAGTCTCCATCAGGCCAAGGAGGCCGCGGAAGTGGCCAATCGGGCCAAAAGCGATTTCTTGGCCAACATGAGTCACGAAATCCGTACCCCGATGAATGCCATCATCGGCATGACCGGACTGGTGCTCGAAACCGATCTGAATCAGGAACAGCAGGATTACCTTCAGATGGTGAAAAGCTCTGCCGATGCATTGTTGCAAATCATCAACGAAATTCTTGATTTCTCGAAAATAGAGGCGGGCAAGCTTGAACTGGAGCAAATCTCCTTTGATCCAAGATCAACGGTTGAGAACACAGTTGACTCTTTAACTCTTCTCGCCAAGCAAAAAGAACTGAAAATATCCTTGCACATCCAGGACCAAATACCGGAAACATTGGTGGGCGACCCGGTTCGCTTGGGTCAGGTGCTGCTGAATCTTCTCTCCAATGCCATCAAGTTTACCGAACAGGGCGAAGTTTCCGTAAGCGTCCAGGGAAAAGCAACGGAGGGTGTCGGTGCCGACATCTTCCCCCTTTGTTTCTCCGTAACCGATACGGGCATCGGCATCTCGCAGGACAAACTGGCCGACCTTTTCGATAGCTTCAGCCAGGTTGACCCTTCCAGTACCCGCCACCATGGCGGAACCGGTCTCGGTCTGGCAATAAGCAAAAAACTCGTGGAAAGGATGGGTGGTACCATTTCGGTTAATAGCGAGGAGAACATTGGGAGTTGTTTTGCCTTTACCATTTCCTTTGCAGGGTCTCAGGATACTCTTGCCGAGGTATCTGCCAGAGTGCCGGACAGAGCAGTCAAGTCCGTAGGGCCCTGTAACATTTTATTGGCAGAGGATAATGATATAAATCGCAAATTGGTGATCGCTGTGCTGCAAAAACAAAACTGGCAGGTAACTGCTGTGCCCAACGGCAAAGCCGCCCTCGACCTCGTCCGGCGAGAAAACTTCGACCTGGTGCTGATGGATGTGCAGATGCCAGAGATGGATGAGCTGGAGGCGACTCGGCAGATCCGGATCAAGGAGAAGGCAGGTCAGCACATTCCCATCATCGGGCTCACCGCCCATGCCCTCAGAGGAGATCGGGAGACTTGCCTAAAGGCGGGAATGGACGCCTACATTACCAAGCCGATCGACACTTCGGCACTGTACCAAACTATCGTCTCGCTACTTCCCGGCCAAGTGGTCATAGCTGATGCGGCTCCTGCGGCTGACCTCACTGATCTTCTGGAAGCCGTTGGTGGAGACCGCGAGTTCATAGGGAACATTGTGGAGGAGTTTCTTGCCACGTTTCCTGTCCGAATAGAGGGAATCAGAGCAGCCATGGAAGCAAACGATGCCACAAAACTGGAGTTTGAGGCCCACTCCCTCAAGTCGGTGGCCGGATTTTTCCAGGCCAAGGAGGTTTGCCGTCTAGCAGGGGAAATGGAGGAACTTGCTTTCGCGGGACGCTTAACGGACGCAGTGCCTCTTCTGACCGATCTTGAGCAGGAGCTAAAACCGCTGGTAATGGTTCTCTCCAACTTCTAGCAGCCTGTCGGACACGTAGGGCTGAAGCGAAATTTGGGTGTTTGAGACCAGATTTTAGCTCCTTGGAGATGTGCCCCTCTGAAATCAGCATTGTTGAGTACAGCTCGATATAAGACCCTTATCCTTAAGGTTTTTGGTTACAACTTCGACGTAATCCTGGACCATTTTCTCAATGTTTGTTTCATCGATAACATCAAGACTAGCCGACCAGATCATCTCACCCGTCTGAAGATCATACAGCGCAGATTCAACAGTAAAAATGGTAAACTCAGTGCTTGTTGATGGTTGATAAATAACAGAATTGATACGTCTGTAGCCACGACCACCAAAGAAGCCACGACCACCATAGAAGCCACGACCACCATAGAAGCCACGACCACCATAGAAGCCACGACCACCGTAGTAGCCACGGCCACCGTAGTAGCCACGGCCACCGTAGTAGCCACGACCACCATAATAAACGTATCCAGGGTTAATGACAGTCTCGCTTCGCTGGCTGACCACATTGGTGAAAAGAACCGAATCGAACTCATTTTCAGCCATCGCCTTTATAATTTCTTCACGGTTGAGCTCCTCGTTTGCCGGTAAATCTTTATAACTGGAAACTGTATTGACGCCACGATTGATCAGGTGAGAACCAAAAGAGTCCTCAAATATCCGTCGAACGAGCTCATCTTGGGTGAAGCCGACAACATAGATGTTCTCAACCTTCCCAATGTGGTCAGGGCTTGCCCAAGATCCTCTCAGAGTGGAGCTTGAACATGCAGAAACCAGCACCAATATGAGCATCAATCCCAAAATGTGTTTTGAAATAGCCATTGTTTCATCCTCACTTTCCGTATAACGTTCACTCACGTATCATTATAACAAAAAAGACAATACCCAATTTAGAGCCTTAGGTTACATTCTGTCAGATAAAGCATTGTCTGCGACTGATTCAGCCATAAGTTGAACAAAGAAACCCTCCTTAAAAATTTAAGGAGGGTTTTTTCTTCTGATGAACTTGGCCTCTCAGTGAAAAATGCTGTAGTATCCGAAAATTGAATGGTATGTAAATTATTTTAACGGACATAGGGTGAAGATTATGAGCAAACCCCAAATTCTGGTTAGCTTCACAATCTTTCTTTTTTTAACAGTTTCAACCGCTTATGCTGCTGAACACCTGCGCCTTGCAACGACCACGTCGACCGAGAATTCGGGCCTGCTTGCGGAGCTGTTGCCGCCCTTCGAGAAAGCAAATAGCGCCAAAGTTGATGTTATCGCTGTTGGCACTGGTAAAGCTATCAAATTGGCTGAGAACGGTGATGTGGATGTTGTCATGGTCCATGCTCGCAGTAAGGAAGACCAGTTTGTCTCTGATGGCTTCGGTGTCGACCGACGCGATGTTATGTACAACGATTTTGTTCTCCTCGGTCCGGCCAGCGACCCAGCTGGGATCAGGGGAGTGACTGATGTCGCTGATGCCATGAGCAAGATTGCTGCGGCAAAAGTCACTTTTGTCTCTCGTGGTGACGACTCCGGGACTCATAGTCGTGAACAACAACTCTGGAAAGAAGCTGGCGTAATGCCATCTGGTCACTGGTATCTGGAAACCGGGCGTGGTATGGGGGAAGTCATCGTCATGGCGGGTGAGCGTCAGGGGTATACCCTGAGTGATCGGGGAACTTACCTGGCGTTTATGAGCAAGACCGAGTTACAGATCGTCGTAGAAGGGGACAAACGATTGTTTAACCCTTATGGCGCAATTATAGTTAATCCACAGAAACATCCGCATGTCAAAATTGACCTGGCAAAGAAATTTCTCGATTATTTAACTTCGAATCAGGCGAAAATAATTATCACTGGGTACCGCAGAGGCGGTGAACAACTTTTTTACGTTCAGTAAGGGGTTAATTTGGGTTATCTGGCTGACTCATTCATTACTGCGGTCGAGCTGATCTTTAGCTTCGACCGGGAAATTTGGCAGACTGTATGGGTTTCTCTCTATACTTCCAGTTGTGCGATTCTTATTGCTGCGATGATTGGCATACCCGCAGGGCTGTTTCTGGGGATTAACCGTTTTTGTGGTAGAAGGGTTATGATTACCCTGCTGAACACTTTGATGGCACTGCCTACGGTTGTGGTTGGACTGCTCCTGTTTGGGCTGTTCAGTCGTCAGGGGCCGGTCGGTAGCCTGGGGTTGCTCTTCACGCCTCTGGCGATGATCGCAGGACAGACGGTGCTGGCGACACCGATTGTTGCTAACTATGTCCTCGCGGCAGTCAATGGCTCCGATCAACGCATTTTGGATACGGTTTTAACTCTGGGAGCAACCCGCTTTCAGGCCAGCGTCCAGCTTTTGAAAGAGATCCGTTTTGGGGTGATGGCTGCTGTTATTGCAGGTTTCGGACGCGTCATCTCAGAAGTTGGCGTGGCGATGATGCTGGGGGGAAATATCCGCGGCTCAACTCGCACCATGACTACTTCGATCGCTTTGGAAACCAGTCAGGGTGAATTCGCTTTTGGACTGTCATTGGGGATTGTCTTGTTAAGTGTTGCTCTTTTCGTCAACCTTTTCTTAAACCTGTTGCAGCAAAGGTGAATCGATGGAGCCGGTGATCTCGTTAAAAGATGTCTTAGTCACTCGAGGAGAATACTTCAATTTATCGATTGCGAGTCTTGACCTGCAGCCTTGTCATATCTACACGCTGACAGGCCCGAACGGTGCAGGAAAAGTACTCTGCTTAAAGTCCTGGCTCTGTTACTTGTGCCGCAGAGTGGGTCGGCTGTATTGCCCGGCACTGGTTTGGATCTCACTCAGCAACGGCAAAAAGTTACTCTGGTTGAGCAGTCTCCCTATCTATTGGCCTGG
>JAJRRB010000010.1 GCA_024279915.1 Deltaproteobacteria bacterium | reverse complement strand
TTGAGGGCGGCCACAAGGGGATCAGCATGACAGCCGATGAACTCAATGCTCTGGCCGACTGGGCTGATGCCAATCCAACCCAAACGCCAAATCCTGATCCGGTCCCGACTCCGGTTGACGGTCAAGCGCTCTATGACGACAACTGTTCCAGCTGCCATCGTCTGGGAGGTTATGATGTCATTGGATCTAAGCCGGACCTCGGAGGGCTGGGCAATAAGGTCATCAGCAAGGTTGAGGGCGGCCACAAGGGGATCAGCATGACAGCCGATGAACTCAATGCTCTGGCCGACTGGGCTGATGCCAATCCGCTGTAACGCCAGGCCCTGAGTCGTTACCGACAAGGGGCAAGCTGAACATGACAAGCTGAAGGGGTGCCAAAATGGCACCCCTTTTGTTGTGTGCGCCCGGAAGGGCGTACTTGCTTGAGGGGGAAAGTCCCTTGCACCCCGGGCAGGGGGAAGTGCTAGCCGAACGCCAAGAGCGGCTCCGCAACCGGCAACAGCAATGGCACCTGCTCGAGTATCAGCTGTCATGGCGGCAGCACCACGCCGAACTGGGATGGCGGCTCGATCAATGTCGATACCCAGTGCAGTTCCTGCCACAGCTATGGTACGAGCCAATACAACAGGTATTCTTCGGGCAAGCACAAAAAGCATGTCCAGGACAAAGGTTACGCCTGCTCCACGTGCCACGATGCGAACCGGCTTAAAAATGGCCACTTCAGCAACCTGGAGACCAGAACCTTTGAGCAGGCGCCTTCGGCAACCATCAAGAGTTCACTGAGTTATTCCGGCGGCCGATGTGCAACAGTGAGTTGCCATGGCGGTAAAAGTTGGTGATGATCAACATCGTCAAATGAGCTCTTTGATCCAAAAACTTATGGCCACCTGGTAACGGGTGGCCATTTTCTTATAAGTCACGAGATACAATACAAAAAAGCCCCAACCTGCTTTTGCAGTTTGGGGCTTTACTATAAGTATTACTGCAAGTAATTCTCAGAAGTCCTAGGGACATTTGATGCAACAAATATCAACACTGAACGCTAACAGAGCCTAAAGATTTAAGAGCTGTAAATGTGGACACATAATATGTCCACGCATTCGCTGTTAAGAATCGGCAGGTGGCTCAGAGACAGTTGCTGCCATCTCTTTCTTGTGGGTAAAAACCTTCAAAAGGCCGAGTAGCCCAACCACAGTAAAGAATACTCCGCGCCATTTACCCGGTTCCTTCCCCTCACTCAAAAAAATCACATCATCCGCAATATTCAGATCGGTCTCTTTGGCCAGCTTCATCAGTTTCTGCTGGTTGCCGCGGGCAATCAAACCAGCGACCAACATGCCGGTAATATCCCGCTGACCTTTGAATTCTGCACCATGCTCGTTGCGGAAAGCCTGTTTCTCAGGAATCGTATCAGTAAAGAAGTGGTAATCCTGGAAGAGTTGCAGTAAATGTGGGTTGCGAGTCTCAACCATGATTCTGATCTGTTCCTGATCGGGGTGTGTTACGAGGGGAATCAACAGAGCTTCCATATCTACCGTCCCGGATGTTGAAATGGCTCGATCAAGGTCTTGGTATCCTGCTGTTACCTGTAACCACTCTCGTGGTGCACCAGTCTGCTCCAAGGTGTCAATGGCGACGGGTTGTGGTGCTTGATTGTTAAACCATAGGATTAGATCAGTGATGCCCAAAAAGAGCAGAACCAGGCAGACAGCAATCAGGGTGTATCGGAAACGACGCATGAATATATCCGTAGATAAAAGGGTGGCAAATGCAAAGAGAGGGGCTGCAGGGCAGCCCCTCTCTACTATTTAGCAGGTTGAACCTTCCGTTGCAAGGATCAGGCTTCAGCGCCTTCCTCAATCATGGCACCTTTCTTCTGGGTCATCAGAGAAATAATGACCAGGGTCAGGACGCTGGCTGGGATAGAGATGGCTGCCGGGCTGTTGAAAGCGACCGGTGTGTCCTGAGGCAGCAGGCCGTAACGGACCCACATGTCAGGAGAAACCAGGATCAGTCCGAGGGAAGAGGTCAGTCCGACGAAGATCGAGGCTGCAACGCCCTGGGCGGTGGCTTTCTTCCAGAACAGAATCATCAGGATCGCCGGCAGGTTGGCCGAGGCAGCAACTGCAAAGGCCCAGCCGACCAGAAAAGAGACGTTCATGCCTTCAAAGATGATACCTAGGTAGATGGCAATGCCGCCGATGACCATGGCGGAGATTTTGCCAGCTCTGACCTTGCCCTTGTCCGTCATGTTCATGCCTAGGAAGTTGTCCATCAGGTCATGGGCCACTGCGCCGGCTGAGGCGACAATCAGACCCGAAACGGTTCCGAGTACTGTGGCGAACGCCAGCGACGAGATAACTGCGAACATGACAACCCCGAAGGAGAGGGCCAGCAACGGTGCCGACATGTTGTTGTCGGAGAGGTTGATGACGCCGTTGGTCATGGCGCCTAAGCCAAGATAGAGGGTCAAGATGTAGAAGAAGCCGATGGCAGCGATGGCGACGATGGTCGATTTACGGGCTGCCGCCTGGCTCGGTACCGTGTAGTAACGAATCAGGATGTGGGGCAGAGCCGCGGTACCGCAAAAGAGTGCGAGCATCAACGAGATGAAGTTGAACTTGTCGAGGCCGCTGGCGTTGTCAACCTTGAACTTCAGGCCGGGACGCAGGATGCGGCTACCCGGGGTCGGCTTCTGGTAATAGATGGTGGTCGTGGAGTCACCCACTTTGACATATTTTTTGCCCCACAGAATCACGGTGCTGTCTTTGAAGCGGTTCAGGAACTCGAGCGGACCGACGGCCCCGGTCTGAGCGACTTCCTTGCCGTCGATGGTGATTTCCTGGATATGACCGACTGCGAAGAACTTGCCGTCTTCCTTGGGTGAGCCGTTGAACAGCTTGGTGCCGTCAGCCATCTTGGTGACATAGAGAGCCTCGACCAATTCGTAGCCATTAGCTGCTTCTTTGAGGTGCCAGACAGTTTCTAACTCATTTTGAGAAAGCATGACAAAGCCAGCTTCGCCAAATTCGGAATCGAGCCCGGCAACGACGTCATAACCGGCAACTTGCAGGCTGCCATTAGTGACTACTGCTTGCAGCGTTTGGAACTTATGGTATTCCTTGGTGTCGCCTTGGTTAGGGTCGGTACCAAGGCCGCGAGTCAGCACGCTGATGACAAGGATGGTGGAGCAGATCAGCAGCAGGGCGCCTTTGAAGAACTGAACGTAGGTGGTAGAGGCCATGCCAGCGGTGGCAACGATGATGGTGACAACCACACCAACGATGCAGACACCAACCCAATGCGGCATGCCGAGCAGCGGCTGAACCAGAACGCCTGCACCGACCATTTGTGGAATCAGGTAGAAGACTGAAACGACCAGGGTCGAAATAGCGGCCATTAACTGAATTGCCTTGGAATTGAATTTTGAGTCGAGTGCATCTGTGAAGGTGTACTTACCAAGACGCTTCATCGGTTCAGCGACTAGGAAGAGGGCGACCATCCAACCAGCGAGGTAGCCGATCGAGTACATCCAGCCATCAAAACCAGCGGTTGCGATCATGCCGCAAATACCGAGGAAGGAGGCGTCAGAGAG
The DNA here is from genome assembly GCA_024279915.1 of Deltaproteobacteria bacterium. Taxonomy (GTDB): domain Bacteria; phylum Desulfobacterota; class Desulfuromonadia; order Desulfuromonadales; family BM103; genus M0040. The sequence goes on along the minus strand of JAJRRB010000010.1, from coordinate 49,869 downwards.
GTAGTCGCCAGCAAAGGCGATACCGTTGGTGAACCAGTGAATGTTGCCGCCGGCGGCGTAGTAGCTATCGGCTGAAGTCGTCCGACGGGCAAGGTAGAAAGAAAGCCCTAGAACGAACAGGACAAAAAAGCAAAAGAGGCCGATGGCCAGAGGTGATTGTGTATATACCATGACTATAGTTTCTCCCTATCAGTTCAGACGCGCTTCAGCGGCGGTACAGAAGTGGTTGTAGATGACTGCCAGTACTAAAGCGAAGATGATCAGGAAGAAGCCGTAGAGAACGGCCAAGGTCTACCCGAAGTAGACTTTTTCCATCAACGCCGGGCTAACAGCATTGATGATAACAAAGCCAAAGTAGGTCAGGGTGTAGACGAGAAACATTGAAATGCCGATTTTGCTCTTGTACGCGGCAGCATTATCCTTGCCGAGCTTTACTGCTGGTCCGTGTCCCATAAGATGTGACTCCTTTTTCAGTGTTGTTACTGCGTTCTCTCCAAAGAAACTGAATGTGACAAATATGATGCAATAAATTGCGGAAACAACTTACGATGCTCCGCATATAAATAATCCCGAGAATGCCCTGTCGTTGACAAAATCATGCCGCGTGTAATGGCCTGTAATTCTGCATGTATGAGCTGCTTTTAAGGTACTTATTCGGGAAAAACAACCACATGATGGGGTGGTAATTTTTGCGACATGATACGTCGTTCTAAAAAGAAGTCAATATAAATATTGCAGTAAATGTGCTAGTTAACGGGGATATTTGGATAAAGTATACGGAATATCAGCAGAATTCACATTTGTTAAAAAATAACTGATCGTGGGGATAAAAAGACGTTATGTCTTATCGGTTAAAAGATTATATATGTGGTTTAGGTGTATTGAATAGGAAGCCTTTACCTTACTTCTTGAGCAGGTTATAACTGATGATACTAAAGATTCTTTGATGCATAAGGTGGGTTGATGATTGAATACAAAGTGATGGAACTCTCTGTGGTCACAGATGAGTCGATTGAGGAGGTTTTGAACAACTGGACTGCCAAGGGCTGGCATTTCGACAGCCTCCAGTTCGTCGTTCGTGAAGCCAGCAAAAGGCCTTCTATGGCTTTTGTTCTATTTACCCGTGAAGTCGCTGGCCAGCCTTGATCAGTCGGTTAGTAGGTTAAACCTGTTTTTTTTCGTACCTTTCGCAATGTCTTACTTGCCGCATACCTTGCCTTGTCCGCCCCCTTAGCGAGAATTTCGCGAATCCCGTCCGGGTTTGCAAGGAGTTCCTTGCGATACTCTGCCTGCGGAGCAAAGTAGTCACGTACCGTTTCAAACAGCTCCTGTTTCACATCACCGAAGCCGAGATTGCCGGCCCGATAACGCTGCCTTAGGGCATCATCACCTGCCTTGTCGAGGAAAAGCCGGAAGATTTTGTAGACGTTGCACGCGTCGGGGTCTTTTGGGTCTTCAACCGGGATCGGCGCTGTAACGATGCGCATGATCTGTTTACGCAGTGCTTTGTCCTCAGCAAAGAGATCAATGGTGTTGCCGTAGCTCTTACTCATCTTCTGGCCGTCGAGACCCGGCACAGTGGCGACATCATCATCAATCTCAGGCTGTGGCAGGGTAAAGATGTCGCCGTACTCGTTATTGAACTTGATGGCGATATCACGGGCGACTTCAACGTGCTGTTTCTGGTCTTTGCCGACTGGAACCGTCTCGCTCTGAAAGAGCAGAATGTCTGCCGTCATAAGTACCGGGTAGGCAAAGAGGCCGTGGTTGGCAGTAATACCCTTGCCCACCTTGTCTTTGTAACTGTGACAACGTTCAAGCAGGCCCATCGGCGTGAAGTTGGAAAGGATCCAGGCCAACTCTTGTACTTCAGGGACATCAGATTGGACCCAGAAGGTGCTCTTCTCGGGATCCATGCCGAGAGCAAGGAAATTGGCCGCTGCCTCGATGGTGCCTTTGGCGAGCAGTTTGCCTTCCCTGACCGAGGTCTGGGCATGATAGTTGGCAATAAAGCAAAACAGTTCAGACTCTTCCTGGTAGGTAATCATTTTCGACATCATGCCGAAGTAGTTGCCGAGGTGCAGGGAGCCGGAAGGCTGAATGCCGGATAAAACGCGCATCTTGAATCTCCTTAGAACATGTTAGGACAAGACGAGGTCTTGCCCATTGATCTTACTGAGTGGCGCGAACTTACCAGAAAAGTCTGCCGATTTCAATCAATGACAGTTGTTGTGTTGAAGAGTTGTCGCAGGTCAGCTTTGCTCCGGCTGAATATCCGAATAGATTGCCTCGGGGCGGGTGCCAGGTTTGCCCTCGGTATTGTTGTGGTAGAAGCGTTGGGTTGGGTATGTGAAGTCGATGTTATCGTGAGCAGCGAAAGCGTCGAGAATATTTTCCCATATCTCCTGTTCCGAGCCGCGGCGTTTACGTGGATCACAAAGATAGCGGATTGTCAGCATGACACCACAATCCTTAACCGTGGTGTAAACCTTGGGTGTCAACTTTGTATAGAAGATCATGAATTTCTTGGCCGCTTCGCGCAACTTCCGGGCCGCAGAATCGCTAAGCGATGCGCCGTGTTTCTGGGCGATCTCGTCAAGCAACTGCTTCGCTTTACGCCAGTCGCTTTCGAAGGTGACCAGAACCGGTATTTCGTTCCAGATGTAATGAAACCCCTGACTGTAGTTGGCCAGAACCTCGGTGAAAATCTTACCATTTGGGATGTGGATTATACGCCCGGTGCTCTGGTCGGCGTCGACCCAGTTGCCGATCTCCATCAGACTGAACATGAAGATGCGCTGATCGATAACATCGCCGCGGTCGTTGCCAATCTGGATGCGGTCGCCGACCTTGAGCGGGTGACGCCAACGGATAAATGCCCAGCCGGCGAGATTGCCCAGGGGGGTCTGCAGGGCGATTGCCAGACCGGCAGAAAGCAGGCCGAGATAGGTTGAAACAGCTTGGAAGCCGGAGAACCATATATGGCCGATTACCACGAAGGCAAAAGGGTAGGTAATGTAGGCGACAGTTTTACGAATACGGTACTGAACCTGGACATCACGGTTACGCAAGAAGACAGCCAGAGCAAGACGATGGACCAGCCAGAAAAACACGATAGCCAGGATCGTGTAAAAGATCTTGCTTTCGAGGAATTCGCCGTTAAAAAGTCCGTCACTTATAAGAGTCAGAGTCTCCATGCTTTTGATATGCCCTCCGGAAGATTAATTTAATAATAATCGAAAGTTATCATCGTGCAATCTTCTGCATGATTTATAGATGGCAGGGAACTGTTCATTTGTGAACCGTTCCCTGAGTTTCATGATGAATCTCATAATGTGCTGAAGTATACGATCAGGAATCAGAAAACAATCTTATAGACATCCTTGAAGGTTTTGACGAAATGCGCTTCAATTCCTTCCTTCAGGTAGTCTGGAAGGTCATCGAAATCTTTACGGTTATCTTCCGGGAAGACGAGAATCTTCAGCCCTGATCGTCTTGATGCAATCACTTTTTCCTTGATACCGCCAATCGGCAGGACACGTCCGGTGAGCGTCAATTCTCCGGTCATGCCGAGTTTCTTTCTAACTATTTTACCTGTGATCATAGAGACCAGAGCCGTGGCCATAGTAATGCCAGCTGAAGGGCCGTCCTTTGGAGTGGCTCCTGCCGGGACATGCAGATGAATGAAATGTTGATCGAAGAAATTCGCTTCACCACCATACTCCTCCATGTGGGCCATGATGTAGGAATAGGCAATTTCTGAACTTTCCACCATCACCTTGCCGAGTTGACCTGTTTGCTTGAATCCTTTTGCCTTGGCCGACATAGCCGTTGCTTCGATTTGCAGGGTGGCACCGCCGAGGCTGGTCCAGGCCAATCCGGTAGCTACGCCGGGAATCCCCTCGAAGATCTCATCGGCAGTGAAGAGTGGCTTTTCGAGATAATCCTCCAGATCATGTTTGGTGATGGAGACTTTTTTCAGCTCATCATCTTCGGCAAAGGCCATGGCTGTACGTCGCATAATTTTTTTGATCTGCTTTTCAAGGTTACGCACGCCTGCTTCACGGGCGTAGCCGTCAATAATCTGTCTGAGCGCTGCCTTTTGAATGGTCGCCTGACCGCGCACCAGCCCGTGACTTTTAAGAGTCTTGGGAATCAGGTAGCGTTTGGCAATCTCAAGCTTTTCCTCAAGGATGTAGCCGGATAAACGAATCATCTCCATACGGTCGAGCAGTGCCCTGGGAATGGTGTCCAGCTGGTTAGCCGTGGCAATGAAGAGGACATTGGAAAGATCGAAGGGCACATCGAGATAGTGATCGCGGAAGCTGCTGTTCTGCTCTGGATCAAGGACTTCGAGTAAAGCAGAGGCTGGATCACCCTGGAAGGAGGCACCGATCTTGTCGATCTCATCAAGCATTATGACCGGGTTGGAGGTTCCGACAGTCTTCATCGCCTGAATAAACTTACCTGGCATGGCGCCGATGTAAGTACGCCGATGTCCCTTAATTTCTGCTTCATCACGCATACCTCCGAGTGAAAAGCGAAAGAACTTGCGACCAAGTGCTTCGGCGATACTGTGACCTATAGATGTTTTGCCAACGCCTGGAGGACCGACCAGGCAAAGGATCGAACCTGAAATATCCCCTTTCATCTTACCGACGGCGATGAATTCCAGAATTCTTTCTTTGACGTCCTTAAGGCCGTAGTGATCACGGTCGAGCACCCTTCTGGCCCGGGAAATGTTATAGGAATCCTTACTGAAAACTCCCCAGGGAAGCATCGTTAGCCAGTCGAGATAGTTGCGGCTGACGTTGTACTCGGGTGAGCTTGGTTCGATCAGTTGAAGCTTCTCCATCTCATCTTCAACCGCACGTTCCGCTTCCTCGTTAAACTTGAGTTTCTTAAGCCGTTTCTGGAACTTCTCGATCTCCGTATCCTTGCCTTCTTTCTCCAGACCCAATTCTTGCTTGATTGCTTTGAACTGTTCGCGCAGAAAGAACTCGCGTTGCTGAGCTGAGACCTTTTCCTCGATCTGTTTGGAAATTTTGGTCTGCAGACGGGAGACTTCAAGTTCTTTCTTGAGCAGGACCAGAACCTTGTCGATGCGTTTTCGGACATCAAAAGTCGCCAGAATCTCCTGTAACAGCTGGCCGTCGGCGCTGGTCAGGTTTGCGGTGAAATCGGCCAGACGGCCAGGGTCATCAAGGCTTGAACGATTGAGGAAGAGTTTAATTTCTTCACTGTAGAGTGGGTTGATCTGCACGAGTTCTTTCAATGTCGAAAGGATTGCCATCGAATAGGCACGCAATTCCGGATTAACCGAAAGCTCGGTGGCAAAATGATAATTCACCTGTGCGTAGAGACTTGTGCCGGTCTCGTGAACCTCTTCAATGGCAAAGCGCTCGAGGCTGTTGACCAGCACGTGCGCAGTTTTCTTCTCGGTGTGCAGCACCTTGACAATCTTGGCGGCGACGCCAACCTTGTGTAAGTTCTGAATGCCGTCTTCTTCATCAAGGTCACGAACCATGACCAGTCCAAGCGTTTGGGTTTGGTGCTCCATTGCCTGATGCAGTGCCGCCACCTGGCCCTTACCGTTAAGCAGTAGAGGGATCATGATGCCGGGGAAGGCCGGGCGCGGACGCAGGGGAATGATCGGCAAACCGGTCGGGAGGGTGTTTGCAGCGACCACCAGCCCCCCTTCGTTGGCGTGTTCCTCAATAATTTCGGATATTTTTTCGTGATCAATTTCGAAGTCAGAGATCAGATCATCAAATTGTTCTTTGTCAGTCATGTAATACACTCCTCATTGGAAAGATAACTCTTCGAAAGCTAATCATTCCAGAGCATATTGTCAACCTTAGGGAGAGACGAAAAGAGAGAGCTCCGTCTATTTAATCAAGAACGGGCCAGATCGGTAAAATTTCTTCTTATCCTTTGCCTTCATCTCATCTTGTGGAATAATAACCGGCACTTTCAATTAAGGAGATATCCCCAATGTCCAACCAGCCCCAGCGGCTTTTCCTGATCGACGGTTCGAGCTACATCTATCGCGCCTATTACGCCATTCGCCACCTCAGCAACTCGCAAGGGATGGCGACCAACGCCATCTACGGTTTTACCAATATGTTGCTCAAGGTGATGCGTGAATCACAGCCGGACCAACTTGCTGTCATCTTAGACAGTAAGGGGCCGACTTTTCGTAAAGATATCTACCCTGAATACAAAGCGAATCGCTCGGCTATGCCTGAAGACCTGGTGCCACAGATCCCTTATATCAAACGAGTGGTGGATGCTTTGAATTTGCCAGGGATCGAAAAGGCTGGCTATGAAGCGGATGACATCATTGCCACCCTTGCCAAAAAATTCGCTGCCAAAGGGGTGGAAGTGACAGTTGTTACTGGCGATAAAGATATGATGCAACTCGTCAATGATCGTGTCTGCTTGCTTGATACGATGAAGGACAAGATCTCGGGTCCTGCAGAAGTCTTTGAACGCTTCGGTGGTGCGGACAAAGTAATCGAAGTGCAAGCTCTCTCCGGGGATAGCTCCGATAATATCCCCGGCGTGCCGGGGATCGGCGAGAAAACAGCCAAGGTGCTGATCGATGAATTCGGCGACATTGAAACTCTATTGGCGAGCCTCGATCAATTGAAAGGCAAACGCCGTGAGAATCTGGAGAATTTTGCCGATCAGGCTCGCCTGTCGAAACGGTTAGTCACTTTGGTTGATGATCTCGACCTTGATGTGGATGACAAGACGTTTGTTTTGTCTGAACCAAACCGTGAGGCGTTGACGGAACTTTTCAAGGAGTGCGAATTCCCTAAATTGTTACAGGAGTTTTCGGTCGATTCGCGTGCCAGTGCCAGTGGCGAGAACTACCGCGCTGTCTTGACTGAAACTGAACTGGCGGAGATGATTGCTGCCTTACAGAAGTCTGAACGCTTTGCCTTTGATACCGAGACGACCGGCCTGGATCCATTGCGTGTCGATCTGGTCGGACTCTCTTTTGCCGTGACAGCGGGGGAAGCGTGGTATGTGCCGCTGACTCATCGCTATCTTGGCGTGCCGGAACAGTTGCCTGTCGATCTGGTGCTTGACGCAGTCAGGCCACTGCTGAATTCTGCCGATCATCTGAAAATCGGTCAAAACCTCAAATACGACATCCTGGTATTGGGCCGATCCGGAGTTGAAGTTGCCGAACCGCTCTTTGACACCATGCTGGCCAGCTATCTTGCCAATTCAGTAGCCAAGTCTCATGGCATGGATAATTTAGCCGCTGAACTGCTTGATTATCGCTGTATCAGTTACAGTGAAGTCGCCGGTAGTGGCAAAAACAAAATTTGCTTTGATGAGGTTGAGGTTGAGAAGGCGACGATTTACGCTGCCGAGGACGCCGATATCACCTTGCGGCTTTACGAAAAGCTGGTGCCGTTGGTTGACGAACAAGAGCAGCAGGCGCTCTTCAATGATGTGGAGATGGCACTGCTGCCAGTCCTGATCGGGATGGAGCAGATTGGCATCCGTATCGATCCTGTATTTCTCGGTGGACTCTCAGCTGAGTTAGCGAAGAAACTAGCCGTGCTCGAGACGCAGATTCATGAATTGGCTGGCAGCTCTTTTAATATCGGCTCGCCTAAGCAGCTCGGTGAAGTGTTGTTCGAACGGCTTGGTCTGCCAAAGGGCAAAAAGACCAAGACCGGTTGGTCAACCGATGTCGAGGTCTTGAATAAGCTGGCCGATGAACATGAAATTGCTGAGAAAATTCTTGAATATCGCTCCCTTGCCAAGCTCAAGGGGACCTATACCGATGCCTTGCCAAAGCTGATTCATCCAGAGACTGGGCGGATTCACTCCAGTTTCAACCAGGCCGTCACGGCCACCGGGCGGCTCTCTTCGAGCGATCCCAATCTGCAAAACATTCCGATTCGCAGCGAGGAAGGTCGTCGCATCCGCGAAGGCTTCATCCCGTCCGATGGTTGCGTGCTGCTTGCCGCTGACTATTCGCAGGTTGAATTGCGCGTCCTGGCTCACATGGCCGATGAACCGGCTCTTAAGGAAGCCTTCGCTCGTGGTGAGGATATCCATCGCCGCACTGCCAGCGAAGTGCTTGGCCTTTTCCCGGAAATGGTTACTGATGAGCAACGCCGACAAGCTAAAGCGATCAACTTCGGCGTGATCTACGGTATGAGTGCTTTTGGTCTGGCCAAGCAGCTTGATATCAGTCGCCGTGAGGCCCAGGCTTTCATTGATACATACTTTAAGCGTTATCCCGGTATCCGTACTTTCATGGATCACTGTATTGCCGAAGCGCGCGAAAAGATGTATGTGACAACCATGCTCGGCCGGCGTTGCGCGATTCCCGAGATCAACAGTAAGAATGGAGCGGTGCGTGGCTATGCCGAACGCAACGCCATCAACTACCCGGTGCAGGGTTCGGCCGCCGATATTATCAAGGTGGCCATGATCAATATTGCCCGTCGTCTTGCTACCGAAGGGCTAAAAACCCGCATGTTGTTGCAGGTCCACGATGAACTGGTCTTTGATGTCCCGCTGGCGGAGTTCGAAAATGTGAAGGCTCTGGTCAGGGAAGAGATGGAAGGGGCCGTTGATATCTCTGTACCACTTCTGGTTGAAGTTGGCAGTGGTAAAAATTGGCGTGAGGCGCATTAAAGCCTGCTTGAAGAGGAAGAAGGAACGATTCGTGGTCAAGAAACAAGATGCAATATATGCCACAGCTTTAGACGAAATCATTGATTTCCGATTTGATGAACGGGTGGTCGATGTCTTTCCTGACATGATTCAACGCTCAGTGCCAGGTTATGCCACGATGATTTCGTCAATTGGGGTTTTGGCGGCTAAGTATGCTCAGGCCAATAGTCATTGTTATGATCTGGGATGTTCCTTAGGAGCGGTCAGTCTTGCCATGCGTCAACGCATTCGTCAGCCTGATTGTGACATTATTGCAGTGGATAATTCACCGGCAATGATTGAGCGTGGTCAACAGCTTTTGGCTTCCGACACTTCTTCAACTGTTCCAGTAAAAATGCTGTGTGCCGATATCCAGGATGTCATTATTGAAAAGGCCTCGATTGTCGTTCTGAACTTCACCTTGCAATTCATTCCACTTGCGGAGCGCCCGGCATTGATAAAACGTATTTATCAAGGGCTAAAACCAGGCGGTATCTTGATCTTGTCAGAGAAAATGGCTTTTGGTGAGCCGGAGAGAGAGCGCTTTCATGTGGAATCACACCATGAATTTAAGCGCGCCAACGGCTACAGTGATCTGGAGATCAGTCAAAAACGCACCGCATTGGAAAATGTGTTGATCCCTGAAACCCTTGCCTGTCATCAGCAACGCCTCAAAAATGCTGGATTTGATTTTAGTGATATCTGGTTCCAATGTTTCAATTTTGCTTCACTGGTCGCTGTCAAATGAGCATTTATCAGTCTTTGTACCCACAACTTGAAGCCATGGGGTTGGATCGCTGGTCGCAGCAATTGCAGCAGACCTTGCCTGCAAAACTGGCTGTTGATGGTCATGGCAAAATGGACGACTGGCAAAAGGCTTTGCAAGCGTTGCCTGAGTTGACACCATCAAGTGTTGAACTGAAAGCCAAGGTTGAAATCGGCTGCGCTGAAGATTTGTGCAACGTGAGTTGTGAACAATTAACAGCGCAACTCAAAGCTTTTCATCCCTGGCGAAAAGGGCCTTTCAGTCTGTTTGGAGTTGATATTGATACCGAATGGCGTTCGGATTGGAAATGGGATCGTGTTTTACCGCATATTCAATCGTTAGTCGGCCGCAAGGTGCTTGACGTTGGCTGTGGCAATGGTTACCACGGCTGGCGAATGCTCGGCGAGGGTGCCGACCTGGTGCTCGGCATCGACCCAACCTTGATCTCCGTGATGCAATATAAGGTGATGCAACGTTATCTCGGTGACCGGAACCATTATGTTTTGCCGCTGGGGATAGAGGACGTTCCCACCGACCTGGCCTGTTTCGATAGCGTCTTTTCCATGGGCGTGCTCTATCATCGGCGTTCGCCGTTAGATCATCTCATTGAACTGCGGGCCTGTTTGCGCCCCGGTGGAGAGCTCATCCTGGAGACTCTCATTGTGGAAGGGGATGAAGGCAAGATGCTAATGCCGGAAGGGCGTTATGCCAAGATGCGCAACGTCTGGTTTCTCCCTACCGTTGCTACCATGTTGCTGTGGTTGCGTCGTTGCGGTTTCAAAAAAGTAGAGTGTGTTGATGTCAATCGCACAAGCATAGCAGAACAACGCCAGACGGAGTGGATGACCTTTGAATCCTTTGCTGATTTCCTTGACCCGGAAGATAAGACGAAAACAATAGAAGGTTATCCCGCTCCACTAAGAGCTGTTTTTATCGCGACCGCGCCGTAATACAATTGAAGTTGTCACGCGGTACTGATCTCGTCGGCAGCCGCTTGCATGATTGTCTCTGCTTGACAAACAGGCGAATAATGGTGATGCTTGCCAGCATCTGCAATGTTAATAATGATGGTTCCTTACACATAAATCGGGAGGTTGAACGATGAAAAGGCTACGTGTTGTTCTGGGGATATTGGTTACGATTGTGTTGCTGTCTGCCGGGTCAGCTTTTGATTATCTGCAGCCGAGTGTCAATCTCGGTTTTACCAGTTTTTTGGATGGTGGCCCGCCAGCTGGTCCTGGACATTACATCTCAGAGTATCTGCAATTCTATTCTGCGGACAAACTTGCCGACGGTCCTCCGGGTGAAGTCGATGCCTGGATATTGCTGAACCAGTACCTTTATCAGTCAGACCAGCCGATCTTTTTCGGTGGCAAGTGGGGCCTTGATGTCATTCTGCCGGTTGTTTCTCTCGACATGGATTCCGATTTTCTGAATGATAATGGAACCGGCCTTGGTGACCTGTTAGTTGGCCCCTATATCCAGTGGGACCCGATCATGGGCGCGAACGGTCCCTTGATGCTCAATCGCATCGAACTACAGACAATCTGGCCGACAGGTGATTACGACAAAGACAAAAACCTGAATCAGGGCAGCAACCATTTTTCATTTAATCCTTATTGGGCGGCCACAGTTTTTCTCGGTCCGAAAGCAACTGTTTCCTGGCGCCTGCATTATCTTTGGAGCGATGATAACGATGAATTCCGCGCAGTCCCCGGGGGACCAGCACCAGTGGATTTGAAACTGGAGCCGGGGCAAGCCGTGCACGCCAATTTTGCCGCCGCTTATGAAGTTATGCCCAAGCAGCTACGTCTTGGTATCAACGGTTACTGGTTCAACCAAATCAGCGATACAGAGGTTGAAGGTACCGACGTTGGTGATGATGAAAAAGTTTTTGCCATCGGTCCTGGTGGTGTTTGGCATTTTTCCCAGGATGCACACCTGTTCTTCAGTGCTTATCTTGAAAGTGGTGCTGAAAATCGTCCGGAAGGTGATCGTTTCAACCTTCGTTACGTACATCACTTTTAGACCACACCGTCCGTAACTTTGAAGGCCACCCGCTCCCGGGTGGCCTTTTTGCGTGAGCCTTGCCATGAATCTTTAAACGTGACATGATGCCCGCCCTTTGAAGATTTACAGGACATTTGATGGTTAAAGAGAACGATTACGTCGCCATATTTCACTCGATCCACCGGGTCCTTAAGGCTGAGAAGATTCTCAAGCAGGCAGAGGTGGACTTTTTGCTGATTCCGGTGCCTCGTCAGTTGACTTCGGACTGTGGTCTTGCTCTGCGTTTTTCGCCTGAGACCAAAGCGACTTTGTTGGGAATTCTTGCAGAGGCAGGAATGCCTCCAGCTGAAATGCATCAACGCAGCAACGGTGATTATCTGGCGATAGCTCTTTAGGTCCGAAGTTGGTACGGCCAGACCCTGATAACCCCTGATTTCACTTGACAAAGTCCGCGTGATTTCACTAAGGTGCTTCTTTTGCCTTCCGGCACTAAAATGATAATTGTATGTTTGATACCCTGACAGAAAAATTTGACGCTGTTTTTAAGCAGTTGCGCGGTCGTGGACGTCTGACGGAAGATAATATCCAACAGGCTATGCGTGAAGTCCGTCTGGCTCTGCTGGAAGCAGATGTCAATTTCAAGGTTGTTAAAGATTTCGTGGCTGCCGTGCGCGAGCGCGCCGTAGGTCATGATGTACTGGAGAGTTTAACTCCAGGGCAGCAGGTCGTCCAGATCGTTCGTGACGAACTGGGTCTGTTGATGGGTGGCAGTGAGGACAACCAGCTTGATCTGGCTGCCCGGCCGCCAGTACCGATCATGCTCTGTGGTTTGCAGGGCGCTGGTAAAACCACCACCTGTGGCAAACTGGCGCTCAAACTGCGACGTGAAAAGCGTAACCCTCTGATGGTTCCGGCCGATGTTTACCGTCCGGCAGCTATTGAACAGCTGAAAACCCTCGGTCGCCAGATCGATATCCCGGTTTTTGACAGTCGGGCGGATCAGGACCCGGTAGAAATCTGTCGTCTGGCTCATGAATTTGCCGACCGGCAGGGTTACGATACACTGATACTGGACACCGCCGGTCGTCTGCATGTTGACGACACGTTGATGCTGGAGTTGGAGCGGATTCGCGATTGCGTGAATCCACGTGAAATTCTGCTGGTGGCGGACGCCATGACGGGCCAGGATGCTGTCAATGTGGCCAGCTCATTCAATGAGCGTCTTGGCCTGACCGGTGTCGTGCTGACCAAGCTGGATGGTGATGCTCGCGGTGGTGCAGCACTGTCGATTCGAGCAGTCACCGGCAAGCCGATCAAATTGGTCGGTATGGGCGAGAAGCTGGATGCCCTGGAAACTTTCCATCCCGAGCGGATGGCCCAGCGGATTCTTGGTATGGGGGATGTCCTCTCCCTGATTGAGAAAGCCGAAGCGGCTATTGGTCAGGATGATGCAGTCAAGATGGAAAAACGCCTCCGCGAGGAGGGCTTCACTTTGGATACATTTAAAGAGCAGCTCCAGTCGATCAAGAAGATGGGATCGATGGAGTCGATGCTTGCGATGATCCCTGGGGCGGGCAAGGCGCTTAAGCAGATGAAAGGCGCGCAACTTCCTGATAATGAGCTGAAAAAGATCGAGGCGATCATTAGCTCGATGACACGTAAGGAACGGCAGAATCACAACATCATTAATGGTTCTCGACGTTTGCGCATTGCAAGTGGCAGCGGCACCCGGGTTCAGGATGTCAACCAGTTGCTGAAGAAGTTTACCGAAGCTCAGAAGATGATGAAAAAGATGCAGAAACTGGGTCCCAAAGGATTAAAGGGTATGATGGGCCGCGGTGGTCTGCCGATGTAAAGTGAATTGCCCATGTAACTTTTAGCCTGGCCCGGTGCCAGGTTGCGTGATAAATAGACAGAAGATTAATAACCGAGGGTTTATCCCTATTCCAAAAAGAGTCATAAGCTCAGGAGGAAAGAAGTCGATGGCAGTAAAAATCAGACTGGCCCGTGGCGGCGCCAAGAAGAAACCTTTTTATCAAGTTGTTGTAGCGGACGAGCGGTTCCCCCGCGATGGTCGCTTTATCGAAAAACTGGGGCAGTATGATCCGAAGCAGGATCCCCCAATGTTCAATGTTGTTGAAGATCGGACCCTTGAGTGGCTGAACAAAGGTGCTCAGCCGACCGATACGGTTCGTCAACTGCTGCGCAAGCAGGGGATCTGGGCCAAGTTCAAACAGGCTTAAGACCCTGAGTTTTTGCGGCGCCCGTAACAGGTTTACCCTGTTGCCTAAAGGATGGACGCCATGAAAGAGCTCATCGAATTCATCGCCAAGGCTCTGGTGGATAACCCGGATGCGATCGTCATCAGTGAAGATGAAGACGCCGATGGCACAATTCTCGTCAAGCTGGCTGCGGCCCAGGAAGATATGGGGCGAGTTATTGGCAAACAGGGGCGTACGGCCAAAGCTATGCGAACCCTTTTAAATGCCAAAGCGACCCGCGAGAACAAAAGGGCTGTTCTGCAGATCCTGGAATAATGATGGATGTTAAGCTGAATGATCTTCTGGAGGTGGGTGTCGTTGTTGGCATTCATGGTCTCCGCGGAGATCTTAAAATCCTCCCATTACCGACCGGGCATCTGGCTTTGCCAGGTGCCCGTAAGGTCTACCTGATGGACAGCGAGGGCCTCCCGGTCCAGTATGATGCTGTCCGCTCTTCCCAACATAAACAGAATGTTCTGTTACGGCTCGCAGGATTGGATGATCTGGCTGCTGTTGAGCCCCTGATGGGTGTTTCTATCTGGATGGCTAAGGCCGATTTGCCAGAACTGGATGATGAACAGTATTACTGGTCTGATCTTGAGGGTCTGGAAGTCATCGATCAGCATCAAGGTGTTCTTGGGCAGGTTGTTGGTATGTTTACGACCACTGCACATGACATCCTTGAAGTTGATGGTCCTGCAGGTGAGATCCTGATCCCTGCAATTGAGCCTTTCCTGGTACAGGTTGATCGTGACAAAGGTCAACTGCATGTCAAACTGCCGGAAGGGTTGGTCCCTGAAGCAGAAAAAACCCCCTGAAAAGACTCCCATGCAATTTGATATTCTGACTCTTTTTCCTGCCATGCTCGAAGGCCCGTTAACCACCAGCATCCTTGGTAGGGCTGTCGATAAAGGTTTGCTTACTGTCAATCTGCACAATCTGCGTGACTGGGCGGAAGGCAAGCATCAAGTGACTGACGACACCCCCTACGGTGGTGGCGACGGTATGGTTATGAAAGTTGATCCAATTGCCAGTGCTCTGACCGAACTTAAAGAACAGAATCCGCAATCACGTATTCTGCTCATGTCCCCGCAGGGCAAGACCTTTCAACAGGCTGACGCCGAGCGTTTTAGTCGTGAGCCCGGACTGATCTTTGTCTGTGGCCGTTATGAAGGTTTTGACGAACGAATCCGTTCTCTGGTGGATGAGGAAGTATCATTGGGGGATTTCGTCCTGACTGGCGGAGAATTGGCCGCTGCGACAATCCTCGACGCGACAGCACGCCTGGTGCCGGGTGTGCTTGGTTCTGCTGGCAGCGCCCTCACCGACAGTTTCAGCGACGGTCTGCTTGAATACCCGCAATACACCCGCCCGGCAGAATTCAACGGGGTGCGTGTTCCTGACATTCTCACCTCGGGCAATCATCAGCGGATCGCCCTCTGGCGACGGCGCGAGCAGCTGCGGCGCACCCTGGAACGACGGCCGGAACTCCTGGAAACGGCTCCTTTGACGAAAGAGGATCTCCTCTATCTTGATGAACTGCGCGCGTCGCTGGAGAAGCCTTCATCAGGCAAGTCCTCATCAGAGAGCCGGAGCCAGTGATATTCAAGCCGATGGCTATTGCATTGGTTCACTACCCTGTTCTTGATCGACGTGGCGATGTGGTCACATCCGCCGTTACCAATCTTGATATTCACGATCTGGCTCGCCTGGCGACAACCTACAACCTCTCCCGCTATTACCTGGTGACTCCAGCCGAAGAGCAGCAACTTCTCGCTTCCCGCATTATTGACCATTGGCAGAAAGGTGCCGGTGCCAGGTATAATCCGGATCGCTGTCAGGCTCTCGATTGCCTGCAGGTGGTGAACAGTTTCGATAAGGCGCTTGCCGACTGGCATTCTCTGGTTGGACCAGAGGGGGTGGCGGTGCTGACCGGTGCCAGTCATCAGGGTGGCCTCGATTACCCGCAAGCCCGCTTGCTTGCGACTGAACAACCGGTGATGCTGGTCTTCGGTACTGGTCATGGCCTGGCCCCGCAGATTTATGCTCCAGACCGTCCTTGTCTGCAACCGGTACGAGCCGGACAGTACAATCATCTTTCGGTACGTACCGCCGCCGCCATTATGCTTGATCGCCTGGTTGGTGAAGATGGTTCTGTTTCGCCACTCTCCTGATACAGCTGTTCCCTTCACCTACGTGCATTTTCGAAGCCATTGGATACAATTGTGTTAGGAGATTACGATGATACGTCCCCTTTTGTTGTTTATGCTTGCCGCAAGTTTGTTGACATTGCCAGTTCATGCTACTGAAATAGCCGTTACTGAGAACCTGATCCTTGATATCGATCTCAGAGCAGGTTGGATTCTACATCTGGAGCCTCCCGAAGCGTTGGTAAAAGAGGCCGCCAGTCATGTTGCCCATGAAGCCGCTGCCGCCAATGCGGCGGTTGAGCAAATTGAGAAGGTTGCTCGCAAACGTATGACCGCCAATGAGGCGGTTATCTACCATGCTGTAAACAGTGCGCATCTCGATATTGATTTCAGTCCTCTCGGGCAAGGGGAATCAGCGCCCAGCACACGCACTTTGCGTAATTCAGCGGAGTATGCCGCTCAGAGTCTGGAGGGTGAAGATGATGTCTCTGACATGACCTGGGAGGTTGCCTCGGTAGAGATTAACGGGGCTGCTGAGACGTTTCTGCTTTCTGCAAACTATCTACAACATGATCGTCCGATGACCTTTCTGGGCTATATCGGTTACGTTGAAGAACATTGGATTTTTCTCTATTTTACGGCACCGGGAAAGGATTCAGATGTCTTGCAAGAAATGCAGGCAATGCTCAAGCATGTGTCGATTCGTAGCACCGAGCGTTGATGAAGTTTTTATTGTTTAGTGATCTATGAAAAATCCGCTTTTTGGCTTGACTCCTTTCTGAGTTTTAGGGTAAATAAGCGGTTCGCTTATCTGAGGAGGTTAAAACGATGAACGTTATAAATTACATCGGCATGGAAAATATGAAAAAAGATGTCCCCCAGTTCAAAGGTGGGGATACACTGCGTGTGCATGTGAAGATCACTGAAGGTGACAAACAGCGCATCCAGGTCTTTCAAGGTGTCTGTATCAAACGACACAATAATGGTGTTGGTTCTTCCTTTACCGTGCGTAAAGTATCCAACGGCATGGGTGTCGAGAGGATTTTCCCTCTGCACGGACCTTGTGTTGACAAGATCGAAGTCATGATGGTTGGCAAGGTTCGCCGCGCCAAACTCTACTATCTGCGCAATCTGCAAGGCAAGGCAGCACGTATCAAAGAAGTGCGCCTACGCTAGAGTAGAGCTTCAAAAAAGATTTCTAAGCCCCGGCTATATAGCTGGGGCTTTTTTGTCTTATAACCCAAACAAAGGCCTGGCCACTTAATTAACGCAAAGACGCTGAGACGCAGAGAATAGTTGCTACAATGAAATTATTCTTTTGATAGAGAATGAGCTTTCTCTTTGCGTCCTTTGCGACTCTGCGTTGAATCTTCTTTATGGGCTTTAGATTTTTTTAGTGTGACTCCAGTGGCATCTCTTGCAATGCGGCCATCTGCTCACGTAACTGCAGGACGTGCTCTCCCCAGTAGTTCACAGTATTGAACCAGGGGAAGTGGTGAGGAAAGGCAGGGTCATCCCAACGCCTCGCCAGCCAGGCGCAATAATGCAAGATGCGCAGGGTGCGTAGCGCCTCGACCAGGCGCAGTTCACTTGGCCTGAAATTGTAAAATTCGTTATAGCCTTCAACAATCTCTGCCAGTTGTGCTGTCTGGCGCGGTCGATCTCCTGAAAGCATCATCCAGATATCCTGAATTGCCGGCGCTGTCCGCGCATCATCAAAATCGACAAAATGAGGCGCCTCTCCACGCCACAACACGTTGCCGGCATGGCAGTCGCCGTGGGTGCGTATGAACGGCGTATCGTCAAGGTCGGGCAGCAGCTCATCCAATGTTTGCAACAGATCATGGGTGATCGCGTCGTAGTTCGCCTTGTACTCAGGGATAATGAATTTTTCGCTGATCAGAGCGACAGATGCGTGACCGAAAGTTGCACAGTCGAGTCGCGGACGATGTTCAAAAGATTTGGTAGCAGCGATGGCGTGCATGCGGCCGAGAGTGCGGCCCATAATCAACAGGTTGTCAAGATTGTCGAATTCCGGAGCGTGACCACCCTGGCGAGGATAGAGGGCAAAACGAAAGCCGCCGAAATGCAAGAGAGACTCACCGTGGTCGTTGATGATCGGAGCGACAACTGGCAGTTCGTGTTCCACCAGTTCAAAGCAGAATTGATGTTCTTCAAGGATCTGTGCATCGCTCCAGCGCTGTGGCCGATAGAACTTGGCAATCAGAGGTTCACCCTCTTCAATACCGACCTGATAGACTCGATTCTCATAGCTGTTGAGAGCAAAGGTGCGGTAGTCGCAGATAAATCCGCAACTTTCGATGGCATCCATGATGAGGCTGGGGGTTAAAGCCTCAAAGTGATGTTGGCCCTGCGCTTCTGGCTCTATTGGTGTCTCAGTCATATTATCCGTTGTCCGTTATCCATGATTGCCTGAATGTCGTTTGTCAATGCGGTGATGTCTGCTTCGGTGGTTGCCCAGGAACACATGAAACGACAATGTCCGGAACCGATAAAGGTATAAAAGACCCAACCTTTTTCGCGTAAAGCAGGTGTGAGACTATAGCTTAATACAGACCCTTAACGCAAAGAAGCAAAGAGGAACAGGGGATCCACTTTGCGTCTCTGCACCTTTGCGTTTAAAAACTACTAACTTCCTAAACGTTTCATCTGCATGTTCATCTTCGTCAGAGTCTCTTCTGCCTTACTGAACATCTCATCCCCGGCAAGAACCCCTACCGAACTGGAAGCAAAACCCTGATCCAGATAAAGCTGTGCAGCCTGAACCAGTTGTTTCTGGTCCATGGCGAGAAGACCTTCACGGAAGGACTGCAACATCTCGTGAGTTAAGCCTTGTTGTTGATGGACAAACTCACGGTAACCTCGGCTACCAGGTGAGAGAGGGCGATCAAGCTCGGCAAAAGAAGTCAGAACCGATTGTTTGACCATCTCATCGCTGAATTCTCCCTGACAGGCCCACTCAACAGCTTGTTGATAGACATCAAGGGTGCGCTTCAGGTGCGGGTCACGGTAGGAGAGCATGGAGAAGAGGCCACCGTCACTGTTGTAGCCAGCCATGCCACCATAAGCGCCGCCTTTTTCGCGGATTTCGCGATGCAGGAAGTCAGCGCGCAGCAATTTAGCCAGCACCATCAGTGCCGGAGCGTCGGCATGAGTATAGGGAACTGTGCGGAAGACGCGTGAAACATAGGCCACTGGAAGATTATGGTGCCAGCCGGTGGCGCTCGCTAAACTCTTGAATGGTATCAACAGTTCAGATGATGATTTCGCCTGATCCGGCAGGACGGCAAGTAGCTCCGCCAAGGGTTTTGCAATGTTCTGTTGAGCAGACTCTTCAGCGGTGACGGCGACAGTCACTCGATTCGCAACTAATAACTTTGCCGCAATTGCTTTAAAGGTCTCAGCCAGTTCAGCCATCCCTTGGTCGTCAAGTTAACTGACATGCTGGATCGTCTGTGCTTGTGTCATGCCGCTCCATGCTTCGCGCAGAGCGGCGGTAGGGGTCAGTGATGCTGCTGCGGCTCGTGCCGCGAAGGAATGACCAGCACCAGGGATTGAATTTTCTATGGAGGTTCTGACCTGACCAATGACTGTACGCAGACGGTTGAGATCGTTAAAGTCCGGTGCGGTCAGCATGTCGCCCAATATTTCACAAAGGGTTGTCTGATTGTGATCAAGAGCCTTGCCTTTGACTTCCAGGAAGGGACGCATACGATCCAGATCAAGGGGGCTCTCCAGTAGATTGGTGCCGAGGCGAATGCCACCAGTGGCTGCTGTGATACGGCGTGACATGGTCAGATAATCGTGACCGGCGGCACCGATCTGTGGAAGCAGAGTACAAAAAATCGGCAGGTATGGCCGCAAGGAGTCCTCTAGCCCGTCCATATTGAACTGCAGGTTCAAGTAGGTGATACCGTTGGTCGGTTGGGTGAACCAGAAAGTTTCGCAATCCGCAGTTTTTTCTGTCCGAAACGGAGTCACCTGCTCTTCTACCTCGATGTCAGTCAGTTCGAGGATTGGTAGACAGCTGGTATCCTCTGGTGCTTCCTGGCTGCGTTGCAGTTCGGCAACATTTTCCTTGATCTGAGTAATGGCTGCATCATTGAGTCCTTGTCGTATCGCGTCGAGGTGCTTGGCAAACGCCTGCTCCTCACGCTGACTGTGCTCGATGTCGGGGCGTAACAACAAAGTCACCCGGTGTGGGTTGTTGAGCAGGCGCTGACGAATCATCTGCGGGAAAAATTCCGGGTCAGCTGTGGCGCTTCTGAGCCGGTCGAGATTCTGGCCAATCAGCAGTGTGCTGATTGGGTCTTCAACGTGTAACCAGGGCCCGAACAGGCGCATCAACAGGCCAAGACCGTAAGGATACTGGTCACCAGTGACTTCACGATTTGCTAGTTCGTATTGATGCAGGGCTGCATCGATGCGTTCCTGCGGGAAACTGTCTTTCTCAACCCGTTCAAGGGTGGCGAGGATCAGTGCTTCGATCTCCGGCAACTTCTCCGGTTCAGTACCCTGCAGACCGACCGAGAGGAAGGTGTCGCGAGAGTCGTCATGATAGCCAGTGCCTGGAGAAAGATTGCGGCCAAGACCTGATTCGATCAGAGCCTGGTAGAGAGGGGCAGCCGGATTACCCATCAACAAGTTTGACAGGATGCCGGTGGCTGCTCGCTCAAAGGTGTCTTCGATAGGGCAGGTTAGCCAGGCCACCTGCACCATGCTGCATTGCTGCAATTCGTCATCAGGGCCAACCGGAAAGGTCTGTGTAGTGCGTATCGGTTCAGCCAGGCGTTTTTCCAAAGGGATCTCGCTGGCAACTTCCTGCCGGTCGAAGCGACTTAAGGCCAGTTCGTCAATCTGTTGCAAGTGTCCCTCAAGTGGTAGATTGCCGTAGGTGAAGATCCAACTGTTGCTTGGGTGATAGTAACTTTTGTGAAACGCGCGTAATTCTTCCCAGGTCAGTTCAGGGATAACCAGAGGTTCTCCACCGGAATTCTGGCCATAACAGTTGGTTGGAAAGAGTGCGGCATTGAGACGTCGGCCCAGCAATGATGATGGGTCAGCCATGGCGCCCTTCATTTCGTTGAAGACGACACCTTTGATCATCAGACTTTCCGGGTCGTTCGCATCCGCAAAGTCGAGGCGATGGCCCTCCTGAAGGAAGTCCTGTTCACGCAGCAAAGGAAAGAATGTGGCATCAAGGTAAATCCCCAGCAGGTTATAGAAGTCTTTGCGGTTCATGCTGGCTGCGGGGTAGAGAGTCCAGTCGGCAGCTGTCATGGCGTTCATGAAGGTGTTCAGGCTGCGTTTGAGCATAGCGAAAAATGGATCGCGAACCGGGTACTTCTGTGAACCGCAGAGCACTGTATGCTCCAGGATGTGAGCAATGCCGGTTGAGTCAGGCGGTGGCGTGCGGAAGCCGATGGCAAAGACGTTGTTCGGATCGTCGCAGGCCAGGTGTAACAGGCGGGCACCCGTTGGTTCATGGCTCAGAGTGATGGCGGTAAGGTTCAACTCTGGAACCGGTAATTTCTCCTGTACAAGAAAACTACCAAGCCGCGTGCCTGGCTGGGGGAGGTTGTTGTTCATCAGGTGCTCCATTCTATAGTGTCATTGAGGTGATTAATTGTAGCGCACTGTTCACTGATTAATAGTTGATCTTGAAAATAAAAACCCCGCTGTGAGGCGGGGCTGGATGATGACATAAATTTCATGGAAAGGCCAGTTGAAGGGTCAAGCAATAGACGACCTCGTAACATGTTTCAAAGGTGTCTATTCTCTTGAGATTTCAATGCAAGGCCATTTTTATGGTTTTATAATGATCTTGCCAAAGAGTCCTTTTCCGGAAACAAATTGAGCATAGGCTTCTGCGGCTTGATCAAAGGTATACTCGGCGCCGATGGCGGACTTGATTTTGCCCTGACCCATCCAGTAAAGCCCCTGCTCAAGTTCAGCTTTGGTGCCCTGGGTGGAACCGAGAATGTTGGTACCCTTGAAGAAGACATGGCGCAGGTCAATTTTAGCGTCAAAGCCGGTGGTGGCGCCGCAGCTGACCAAGGTGCCGCCGAATTTCAAAAGGGTCAGTTGGGCGTTGAAATGAGTCTCTCCGATATGGTCGAAGGAGACGTCGATGCCTGGAACGCCACCTTTCTTTTTGGCGATTTCCTTGCAGATTCCACGAACCTCCTTAACCCAGCCTTCGTCGCGATGGTTGACTACATAGTCCGCACCTAGCTCTTTGCATAGATCTGCGTTTTCTGGGCTGGCGGTTGCAATAACGGTACAGTTGTAGAGTTTGGCAATCTGGATCCCCAGGTGGCCAACACCAGAGCGACCGCCCATGATTAGCACGAGTTGCCCCGGTTGGATCTGAGCGCGTCCGACCAGCATGTGCCAGGCGGTGAGCAGGTTCATGGCGGCAGCGGCAGCTTGTTCATAACTGACCGTGTCGGGAATCTTCACTACATTAATTTCTGGTAGACAAACTTGTTCAGCGTGGCTACCGGGGGTTGTCTGGAAGCCCCAAACCATTCGTTTTGCGCAGTCGTATTCTCGGCCGCTGGTGCAGGCTTCGCAAACCCGGCAAGAGATGTTGGCGTGGACTGCGACTCGGTCACCAACTTTGATGCTGGTTACTTCGCTACCGACAGCAAGCACATCACCGGCGGCATCAGAACCTGAAATGTGCGGAAGCTCGACCGGAATCGGGTTGCCGCGCATGCCCCAGACATCATTATAGTTGAGTGCAGATGCCTTAACCTGAATCAGCACCTCATTCGATTTCGGCTCTGGATTCGGGACATCCTCTACACTCAGAATATCTTTGAAATTATCGTCGGGCGCGTACTCTTTGTAGACAAGTGCTTTCATGGCTTGCTCCTTTGCATATGGTTAGACTCTTTACTGGAGGTGTTAGACTTTCTTTGGAGGAGAGACCCCTTCAGTGGCTGAAGACTTTTCGCTTTAATCAATATTTCAGGAACCCTAACCAGTATTTGTTTATTTGTCAAACAAATATATAAATACTTCCCCTGGCAATGTAAATAGGCTATCTTGAGAAACTAGAAAACAGCTTGCACCAGAACAAACAGGGAGACCTTTGGAAGTATGGCGATAAATTATAAACCACTTGTTGCAGTAAGCCTTGCCAAGCAGATCGCGGAAAACATCCGTAATGCGATTGTTGACGGGAGCCTCAAGGTCGATGACCAGCTACCGACTGAGGAGATATTGGCAGAAAAATACAGTGTCTCCCGCCCGACAATTCGAGAAGCACTTAAGCAGCTTGCCGCTCAGAATCTCATCCGTACTCGTCGTGGTCCAACTGGTGGCACCTTTGTTAACCGGCCCAGCCAGGAAGATCTCCGCTCATCTCTGACGGGAGCCGCTATGCTCATGGTCAGTATCGGTGAGTTCAGCCTTTCTGAAATTGCTGAAGCACGTCGCGAACTGGAACTGGTTTGTTGCCGGCTTGCTGCTGAAAACCGGGAAGAGGCTCAGTTGCAGGCAATGAAAGAAGAAATAGCCAAACAAAAAGATCCAGAACTGAGTGATGTGGACTTTTGTGCCTCGGACGTTCGCTTTCACCGGGCGTTAGTCGATGCGACCCGGAATCCGGTTCTACAGTTTGTCATGTTTGCCGCTATTGAAGCCCTGCAACCGGCGACGAACCTGGTTATTTTTAGATTCAGAGATCGTGCAAAAATTCTCGCACAACATGAGCGCATCTATAAAGCGATCAAAGCACAGAATGCTGGAATTGCAGAAAAAGCCATGGCTGAGCAAATGAATTACCTGTGCAAACAGTACGCCCAGGCTCAGAAGTGGCGTCGCGAACGTGATGAGGGAGCTCAGTGATTGATAAATTCAAAGCTCTGGTTCTGACTCAGGAGCAAGGCAAGATCGAACACCACATCCAGCAGCTCTCTATTGACAATTTGCCCGAGGGCGATGTTCTGGTCGCGGTGAAATACTCCAGCCTCAATTATAAAGACTGTCTGGCTGTGGCAGGTCGGGGCAAGATTGTTCGTCAATACCCGCTGATCCCAGGTGTGGATTTGACCGGTGAAGTTTTAACCTCTGAATCTCCAGACTTTCAGTCAGGAGATAAGGTATTGCTTACTGGCTGGGGTGTGGGAGAACGCTACTGGGGTGGGTATACGCAGAAGGCGAGGCTTAAATCCGAATGGCTCATCCCTCTTCCTCAAGGCCTGAGTGGATTGATGGCCATGGCCATCGGTTCTGCTGGTCTCACGGCCATGTTGTGTGTAATGGCTTTGGAGGAACAAGGCGTAATCCCGGAACAGGGAACCATTTTGGTCACCGGCGCCAGTGGCGGTGTGGGAGGGATTGCAGTCGCTTTGCTTGCCGAATTGGGTTACCGCGTCGCTGCTGTTACGGGACGCAGGGATAAGGATGATTATCTTTATCGGCTTGGCGCCACAGAAATTGTTGATAGGGCTGAGCTTGAGCGGTCTGCGCGACCTCTGGAAAGTCAACGCTGGGTAGGGGCGGTTGATACGGTAGGAGGAAATGTGCTCGCTCGGATACTGGCTGAGATGAATTATGGTGGCACCGTTGCCGCGACCGGTTTGACCGGGGGAAGCGAACTAAACACGACTGTTATGCCTTTCATCTTGAGAGCGATCAAGCTGGTTGGCGTAGAGGTGACCACCTGCCCGGTAAACTTGCGAAAAGTAGCTTGGGAAAGATTGTCCAGGGAACTACCTGTCGACCTTCTGGAGCAGATCTTCAAGGTGATCTCTTTGCAAGAGGTTCCTCAATTTGCTTAAAAACTTTTGGCCGGGAAAGTTAACGGTCGGGTGGTTGTCGATGTCACCCTCTGATGCTTTCTTAAAGTGTTTGTGATAAAAGCTTATTCTTAGACAGATCCCCCACTCCCTCCTTTTTAGAACACAAGGGCGTTCTTCCGACTGATCTCGCCAGCCGTCTGTTTTAGTCCTGCAGTTTCTCTTTTCATGTGAGCGTTTAACTGCTAAAATCCTATGGATTATACCTCTAAGTTTCCGGTACAGGGGGTCCGGAAAGCTCATGTTTATTCGTAAACCGCGTTCCGTCCAACAGAAGATGACGGGTGTCATATTCCTGGTCAGCATGTTCGTGCTGGTCATGACCTCTCTGCAGTTTGTCTTCTTTGAGCTGAAGCACAGGCAGAATATTGCCCTTGATGATATTGGCTCTCTGTCTAAGCTGATTTCAAGTAATGCGCAGTTTCCCATGACGATCAAGGACCATGTTGCTGTTAGAAAAATCCTCAACTCCCTGTCCGCTCGCAAAGATGTTGCCTCAGCCTATCTCATTCTGCCGAATGGAAAGTCGGTTGCTGGTTACTCTCGATCCCAGAATAGCCACATTCGCATCAATTCGGCAAAAGAATTGAAATTCCTCCAGGTTGAGGCCCGTCAGATTGCTGAGGGAATGGAACAGGGTACCGAACAGATCTGGCAGGAGGAAGATCGTCTCGCGTATTTTATGCCGATCTCTTTTGAGGGTAGTCATGTTGGATATAATTATCTCAGTATAGAACTCATCGATTTGCGCAAGCATCAATTACACCTGGCCCTTGGCTGGCTTCTGGCTATGGGCGCAGCCATGCTGATGACCTATCTGTTGAGTATCCGCCTGCAACGACACATCTCAGGCCCGGTCGAACAGCTTGCCTCACAGATGCAACAGATTTCTCGCGAGAAGCGTCTGGTTGGTTTTGTGCCGAAAGAAACGGATGACGAATTCAACCTGCTCTTCCATGGCTTTGATGAAATGATGCGGGCCTTGAAAGAGCGCGACCAGATGCTTGAACGCCATCGCAAGAATCTTGAAATGGAGGTCCAGGTAAGGACCCGCGCGCTGGAGACGGAAAAAGAGAAGGCAGAGCAGGCAACTGTCGCCAAATCCCGCTTCCTGGCAAATATGAGCCATGAGCTACGTACGCCAATGATCGGTGTGCTTGGCATGGCAGACCTTCTGCGGCAAAAAGATCTTACCGAGCAGGATCATAAGTTGGTTGAAACGATTTATCGGTCTGGTGATGCTCTACTGACTATTCTTAACGACATTCTTGATTTTTCGAAAATTGAGGCCGGACGCCTGGAGATCGATTCAGTGCCAATCGACTTGATCCGGTTAACAGAAGATGTCGCCTGCTTGATGGATGTTAATGCACATGCTAAAGGTCTTGAGCTTGTCGTGAGAACTTCCGGTGAACTGCCGATTGTGAATGGGGACCCCAGTCGTGTTCGCCAGATTCTGGTGAATCTGGTCGGCAACGCGATCAAGTTTACCGATGCCGGAAAAATCACGGTTTCACTGTCGGCAACGAGTCGCCCAACGGAAGGATTGTCTGATTGGATCTTAGTAATTCAGGATACAGGGGTTGGCATCCCTCCAGAAGTTTTGTCGCGAATTTTTGATTCTTTTGATCAGGGCGACAGTAGTACAACTCGCAAATATGGCGGCACAGGGCTGGGCTTGGCGATCACCAAAGAATTGGTCCTGTTGATGGGCGGGCAGGTGACAGTTACAAGTAAGGTTGGCAAAGGCAGCACCTTTACTGTCCAATTGCCAATGCCGCTCTCCAAACAGTCGGAATTGCCTTTGTTTGCAACTGAGCAACCCTCCTCGTCAAAACCTTCCCTTTTACTAAAGCAGTTCCCTTCACCAAAATCTGCTCTGACAGATGCTCCTGTTGTCGCTGAACCGGTTGCCTCTGGCATCAGGCGTGTTCTGCTCGCAGAGGACAATCCGACGACGCAGAGTTTAATCTCGATCCTGCTGCAGCAGCTGGGCATTGAACTGATGATTGTCGATGATGGTCAGGCGGCAATTGATTTTCTTGCTGATGAAAAAGTCGACTTGATTTTAATGGATTGCCAGATGCCGAAGTTAGACGGTTTCGAGACAACGACTCAATTGCGTGCGCAGGGATTGTCAACACCAATTGTCGCCTTAACAGCCTATGCTCGCGCGGAAGATGAGGAGCAATGTCTTGCGGCTGGCATGAACGACTTTCTCAGTAAACCATTCCGTCAATCTGAGCTGAAGGATGTTTTGGTCCGATGGCTTGGTGCTGATGCCCTGTCACAGACTCAAGCCCCTGTTTCAGTTCACTAGCCCTCTTTATGAATAAGTCTTTTCGAAAAATTGTTTACTGGGGAAGCGCACTCTCTGTCTACGCCTTTATGGTCACGGCTTTTTTTGTCCTGTTGTTTGATCTGGAGTTCGATCAATTCTCCCAAACGCAAGGAAACCCGACTGCCGTATTTGAAGATCATAAGGGAGAATTTTCACTTCTCAAAGCAGTTGGTCAATCTACCGAATATTCTAAAATACTGCTGCCATTAGGCCCGGATGACGGTCGTTTACCAGGTCTCCCTGAAATATGGGGTGAATTCTTGCGAGTTGACGGAGCTGATGTCGAAAAGACGAATGATAACGGTTTTGACGGGTTGCAGGCGGTTAAAAGAGTTGCGGAATTCTCCAAAGGCTCAGTGGGTGAACTCTTCCTTTCAGGGGCGCCCTTGCAAGCATTTCGTCGAAGAAATTTTATACTGTCATTGAACAATTCTGGCAAGGTGCAGATTATCGACTGCGCGAATCCACACGAACCAAAGTTGTCAGGTCTTCTGCCATATCGAAAGGTTCGATATATGGAGATGCATGGAGATATTGCCTACCTGCTTCTCAGTCGCCCAGATGCACAGCATAATAAGCTGGTTATTGCTGACTTGGGCAATCCCCACCAACCGCGTGAGCTCTCCAGGCTCAATCTGCCGAATCAGGCGATGTCCTTCTTCGTGAGGAATCATCAACTAGTGGTCTATGCAAACTCTGGAGGTTACAAAGGGGATCACTCCATTCATTTGTATGATCTTACCGATGATTTTCAAATTGCTCCGCTTGGCAGCACCAGTAGCCCATCGCTGACAGGTGACTTTGTACCTTTTGAAGATTACCTGTTGACTACGGATTTACGCGTCGGCCTACACGTTTATGATTTTAGCGATCCGCTTCATCCGGTCGTTGTCGCTTCTCTTATACTTAATGACGTGGTCAAGCAGTTAATTCGTCGCGGTGACACTGTATTTGCACTGGGAGAACGAAAGCGCGTGTACGTAATTGACATGCATGACCCTTTGCATCCTGTCGTATCGACCGTCGTTGAAGAGGCAAACCACTCCGCACAATTAATGATGTATGATCATCACCTCTATTATTTTACCCTGAACGGCTATCTGCAAGTTTTCGGTCTTCCGGCTTTTCTTGCATCGTTTAATGGCTCTAAAAAGCCTGTAACTGTTACCGATGAATTAATGTCAACGCAAGCTGGTGACGGTTTCACTTTACTGGGTGAAAGCCAGGACCCGTTGCCAGTTGCCGTTACTGATGTCCAGACGCTGCCTGATGAAACAGAAATTATTGATAAACTGTTTTGGCGAGGGTTTCTCGTTATTCTGGATGACGATGGACTGGTGCAGTTCTTTCACAGGGGCGAGGGGGGCGTGCTGGATTTGCAAGAAAGTTTGCAGCTGCCGTCAGCTCAACGTTGGCTGGCTACATCCGATAACCGCCTTTATGTCGGTGGTGGATCTGCTATTAATATTATTGCAGAAGGTGAATCCGGCCATTTCGTTTTTTCCGGTCAAATTGAATCCTCTGCCGCAGAATCCTGGGACGGTCTCGTTGTACAAGAGACTTTATGTGTTGCCGCTGGCAAAGACGGGGTTTTGTGTTTTTCTGTTGAAGACCCGGATCTCCTCTCGGCAAGTCACAATTGGGTGATTCCTCGGCAGCTGGAACCTCTGGTTGATGTGCGGCAATTATCCAGCGCTGGAGGTAACAGGGTGCTGGCAGCTGCGGGTTCGGCTGGGCTTCTCAGTGGGCAGATAGCTTCCGATGGTCAGCTTGAGTTTGTGGGCTTGATTGGCTTCCCTGTCCCGATCTACGCTCTTGCCACGGTTAACGATTTTTGTCTGATATCAACTGGAAGTGAAATTCGTGTTGTCGACATAAGGAACAGCGATTCGTTACAGAAACTTGGTAAAATTGCCTTTCCGGGGGTGACCAGGTTTGCTGTTGCCTCCCCAGATTCCTGGGCCGGTTATGTGCCAGGGGTTGGTTGGTCTGTGTTGCCTGCTCCACGAATTGTACTGCCTGGAGAAACTGAACGTCTTCAAATTGTCCGAGATACTGAGTCGGCAGAACCTCTTCATGATCGGTATCGACTGGAACTTTTTAATGACCGTGAAGTCATAACTGTCCCGGGTATCCTGACCCTCTCTGCCTTGCCTGATGACAGAACAACCGGAGCAGCCCATGGCCTTCAATAAGCTCATGGCTCTCAGTAAACGAAATGCTTCGCTGAAGCCTCTGTTGATTCTGCTCTATCTCCTTGTGGTAGCGCTTCTGATCGCCTTGCTGGTAAGTGAACATCAGGGAGACAAGCCACCTTTTTCCCTGTCACATGCTTCTGCAGAAAAGGAACAAACGCCTGCTGTTGTGTCCATTTATGGAGCAGGTTTCCATTCTGATATCAGAGTTGTTATGGCTGAGAACCTGGTCAATGAAGAAGCCTTGATCTGGCAACAATTGGACGGAATTTCCGCAAAAGCCATTGATGTTAAAAATGATCTTGCCCTGGTTGCCTGTTATGAAAAAAAAATCGTCAGTATTGATCTTCATGGAGGGAAAAATCCGAAGATTCTGGGCTCTCTTGATTTGCCAGGTTCTGTCAGACAGATCAAGATTGTTGGCGACCAGGCTCTGGTCGGGATGCAGCGTCACGAAGGGTTTTATCTGATTGATTTAAAAGATCCAAAGGCTTTAAAACTTGGCAGACATATCTCTGGATCTGGGCTGGTTTCAAGCATGGTGGCCGATCGAAATATTGTTTATCTCACGGATGTTTTCCAAGGCGTTGGTCGAATCGATCTCTCCGTAAAGAATCCAGTTCTGGAAATACTCGCTTCCATAGAGTCTCCCTGGCGAATCGCTCTGCAGGGCAATCGGTTGGCTGTTGGCACCTTAAAAGGTCGTGTGTATCTTTTTGAGATTATTCAGGATGGGCAACTGCTTGAGACTGGGAGTCTTGACTTCCCGGCCAATGTACGGGGGATTGCCTTTGTCGATGAGACCCTTGCTGTTACTGTAGCCGATGACAAGTTGCACCTGTTTAACTTGTCGTCCTGGCCGGTGTTGAATAACCCTACGCAATTAACCCTTCCTGGCAATCCATTACTGCTTGAACGAATCCCTGGCCAAGCAAGCCTCGCTGTCAGCCTTATTGCCAGCGGCATGGCTCTGATAGATGTCGCTCAACCAACGGCACCAGTACTCAGTGGCGAGTTGAGAAAGCCAAAGACTTTCATTGGGATGAAGCTACAGCCGGAAAGTTTTTTGGAGTCAGTAAGGATGGACTGGAGATGTTCTCCCTCGATAAAATCGCTGGGGGTGAATACTCGTTGCTGGCAACAGAGGCCATGATTGATCAGGAGCATTATAAACTGCAGCCGTGGAATGGTCATGTCTATGGCTACAGCTACAAAAATAATAGCCTCGTTGATTTTGGTAAAAAAACAGCAACGGATAAGTACTCATCAAGCCGGTTCATGACCGTTACAAGGGGAAAAGGCGTCAGTCTTTTTGAACAACGTGAAAACGATAAGATTCAAAGAGTCGGTTCGATGGTTGTGATGGAAGGAGCCAGAGAGGCCCGTGTCCTGGGTCGTTACCTGTATGTCGTCCATCAGGACGGTTTACGTATTTTCTCTGGATTCAGACCCGAGGAGCTGGTGGTGACCAGCAACTTGCAACTACCGGGGGGACCCAGATCCTTTGAGTTTCTGGACTCCGGTCATCTGCTCGTAATCACGCGTCAGGCTGGAGTGCTGGTGGTGGATGTCAATGATCCTGAACAGCCGGTACAGATTGCAAATATGACCTCGCCCAAACATCTACAGTCGATCAACATCGCTAGGGATATCCTGATTGATGGTCAGCGAGTTTATATCTCGCAGGGTGAAGGAGGAGTACATGTCGTCGATGTGAGCTCTCCGTCCCGTCCTCAAATCATGCAGATTATTGACACTCCTGGACATGCTGGACAGATGGTTCTCTACGATGACCTGCTGCTGGTTGCCGATAGAGCTAAAGGTCTTTTCATGATTGATGTTAAAGATCGCGGTCGTGCTATTCCCATCGGGACTTTGCCGACGCCACTACGCATTGATCAACTTGCCGTGGTGAACGATGGCCTGATTGCCAGTAGTAACCCAGGGGGCACGATGAAGCTGCCCTTGCCACAGCGAATAAAGAGTCTGCAAATAGTCAATGACGGTGAGATGCGCATTGCTGTGGAAGCGGTTAAAAAAGGACAATACGCATATCTCTACGATGCGCGGGTCTCAGAACAGACGGAGATAAGCATTCAGTAAGGTGGTGGCGTTAGAAATTGTAGGTCATGCCGAGCCAGAACTGGCGGCCGAGTTCGTAGGTGCCATCTAAATTACCAATCTCTGGTGTGCGGTTAAAGACGTTGTTGACTTCCATGGAAAGGGTCAGTTCCTGGCTTCGATATATTCTCTGTTCCCAATCGAGGCGCCAGTCAAACAACCAGTAATCCGAACGGGTCACTCTCTCGTATGCGGTTACATCGGTTGGGATGCCCTGTTCTTCTTTTTCTGCCTTGCTTAACTTGTCTCTGGCATCGTAATCGCCCAGATACTGGGTGACATTCGTGAAAGTAAAATTCCAGGGTAGTCTGGCGGTATAGATGACGTTCAGCATGTGCTCGCGGTTGTAATCGAGGCGAGGCAGATCATCGTTGTCGATGAGCTTGCCTTCGTACCAGATATCTTCCTCTAGATCATCTTCATCGAAAGTATCATCATAAGATTCATTACTCGAATCCTGGTCGCTATAAGTGTAATTGATACTCAGGTAATGATTCGCCCATTGTCGTTCCCAGGCAACCTTGACACTCTCATATTCACTTGAACCATTGTTGTTCAAGACGTAAAAATTGGTGTCTTCGCCGCTGATCTCTTTGGTTATTTTCTCTTTCGCGAACTGGTCTTCGTTATTGCGCTCGAGGTAGTTGAGCTCCAGGGTTCCTCCCAGAAGCTGTTGCACGATGCCAATCGTCCATTCGTCGGAGTATGGGGTGTCCAGGTCTGAGTATTTGTCGAGGGTCGCTGAAGAAAGACTGCTAAATTCCCAGGGCGACAATTGATTGGTAGCTGAATCCAATGAGCGTTCTTCTTTGATGTAGGGAACAATTGCTTCTCGCAGTTTATAGGTGAGCAGTGATTCGCCATAATACCTGTTATAACCGCCAATGAGTATGGTCTGGCCATTTTGCAGGATGTCCCAGCTACCCGCTAGTCTCTGTGCGATATTGGTGTTGTCCATGAAGTCGTCGTGGGAAACTCGGACTCCAGGGCGTAGCTCTACAGGGCCGATCGTAATCAAGTCTTCCAGGTAGGAGGCAACATAATTGATATCCGCATCCTGGTTCTGGGTAAGATATACATTTCTTTTTTTGAAATACTGTTCCCCGCCCACACAGGCAGGATCGTCCGTAGCGCAAACGACATCAGAGCTAAGTGTTGATGAAAGGTGGACAATAGAAGTGTCCTTGCGGTCATATTCGGCCTGATCCCATATGTATTCTGCGCCGAAATTAAGTACATGCTTCAGGCTGCCGGACATGAA
Organism: Deltaproteobacteria bacterium; assembly: GCA_024279915.1. Lineage (GTDB taxonomy): Bacteria > Desulfobacterota > Desulfuromonadia > Desulfuromonadales > BM103 > M0040. The sequence continues at coordinate 17,245 of JAJRRB010000010.1, read as the reverse complement.
GTCGTTCGCTATGAGGTCTGCTCGAAGCTGGAAGCTTTCCTCGGTATTTTCAATATCTCCAAAACCACCTTCACGACTGCGACTTGTGCCGACCACTTCTCCCCAGTTTTTTGATGGCGTGTTGCGCCAGCCGTAAAAGTCTGCTGGGGCGTCACGGCTGTTTTCATTTTCGAGATAGGCAGCCGTCAGCTCATAGCTTCCAACCTGAAAGTCTCCACGGAAAATTCCGTTGAGGGTATAGCCACTGCGTTCTATGGTGAAGTCGCTATCCTTGGTATCTTTAATAAAGAAGTCTTCTTCCGATGGCGTGTATGAGGCCGTCAACTCCAAGGTGTATGGCGTGGGTGGGATCCAGACACTCTTTAAGAAAAACGTCTCAAGAGTCTTGTCCTGCTCTTTCCAATCGCCAAAATGGAATAGTTCCATATCTGACTGGATCCTTTTATATGAGCCGAGCAAACTTATTTGATCGTTGATCGGGACATCGAGCTCTATGCCGCCGTCATATTTTTTGAAACGTGGTTGCTGGTTAAAGTTGTTGGAATGGTCAAAATCGTCCCGGTCATCATAGTCAACCTGGAATTCTGTCCAGGCATCCCGGGTGGTTCGAAGGCTGATGTTACCGCCGAGTCGGTCTGCTGGCATGCGCGTTCTGGCGTCGACTACGCCGCCGACAAACCGTCCGTATCTGGCCGGGATGTTGCTGTCGTAGACGGTGACACTCTCGATCAGGTCCTGGTGAATAAATGCTCTTTGCGGGTGCCCTGGGACTTGATCAAGCGCATTCTGATTGTCTGCCAAAGGGTCAATAAGGCTGTTCAGGCCAACACCATCGACAGTATAATTGTTTTCATAAGCACGACCACCGGAGATCGAGATCCGCGGAGGCAATATTTCGCCAGCGTTCTCAGAGGTGCGATACTCTTCGCCGATCTGCACCCGGGGCAGGATGGTGATGGTTTCTGTAATGCTGCTGTTCTTCTTGGGAAGTTGATGGAGGGTGTCGCCAGCAAGTTCCGATTTGCCGGAGAGGCTGTTCTCGGCCTGTCCAGTCACTGTCACCTGCTCTAAGGTTGGGATCTCCCCGACATTATCTACAGCAACAGCAGGCACGTTACCCTGTTTAACTCCCGTCTCTTCAGCAGCGATGGCGGCAGGGACTAATGTAAAAGTAGCCAGTGCTAACAGTAAGATAGTAACTAGGCTTGTATCGAATTTGTGGGGCATGAGATACCTTACTTACATTGGAAGTTATTGATAAATCAAAAAATAACGCAGCATTCTTGAAATATTTGCAAAATGGTGTCAACCTAAATAATTGTAATGGAAAGTACGTCGCCGATGTGGTGAGATGGGTTGGTTTTGTTACGCTGACTTTCCGACCTTCCACTGTGCTCTGAACCGGTTGGTGTTTTAAGATGATGTTCAGCAATTTTTCATACTTTGTCAGGCTTTCCCTTTGTCTGCTCTTTTCAACTGGCTTGCACGGCGGCTTGGCCTTTTATGACTGGACGGCGAATCCCTCCGAGTCTCGATTGGCAAACGCTCCGGTTATGGTTTCGGTGCGTCTTGCCAGTGTTGTTTCGCCAGCATTGAACAAAGTCTCCCCGCCTGCGACAGTCCCTGTCTCACCGAACAAAACGCCTCGCTCAGTAGAAGCCAAGCAAGCTTTTGCGACTCAAAAACCGGTCGCGTCTATTTCTGAAGTGGAAGCGCCCAAGCAAGAGCCCAAAAAATCTTCAGTTGTAGAAAAAGTCGAACGAGCAGAGGCAGAATCCCAAAAAGCGGTCGCTCCGACTGAGATGGTCTGCATGCAACCGCAAGATGCTGTGCTTGGTGAGTCGTCTGCAACACCTGAGAGTAGCCAATCGATCGTTGACTCGATCGTAACAAAATCGACAGCAGTTGCCATGGCAAATAAATTGCCAGAAGTGGCGATACAGAGGATTGCCGAGGGCTTGCTCCCTGGCGCGCCTTCGTTTCAAAAATTGACTCAGGCAATCCCCAGCTATCGTAGCAATCCATTGCCGGAATACCCCTATCAAGCCAGACAGAAACATTGGGAGGGCGTGGTCTGGTTACTGGTTGATGTCTCGGCTGCTGGCTTGGTTGACGATCTTCGGGTTGAACAATCTTGTGGATACCGAATATTGGATCGGACCGCAAGTCGGACGGTGAGGCGTTGGCAGTTTACCCCGGCTAAACGTGCAGGATTGCCTGTATTAAGCCAGGTTCGCATCCCGGTTCGCTTCCATCTTGAGGACGACTGAAAAGCTGCTCCGGTTCGTTATAATCTCTTTTCCTGTAGCCAATAATAATTAAAGTGTAAGTTTAACCTTGCATTATTGATTTTGGCATGCTAGAAAATCCCACTTCGGGGAGTGGCGCAGCCTGGTAGCGCGCCAGTTTTGGGAACTGGATGTCGCAGGTTCGAATCCTGTCTCCCCGACCATTTTAAGCGCCAGTAGCTCAGCTGGACAGAGCAACGGCCTTCTAAGCCGTGGGTCGAGGGTTCGAGTCCTTCCTGGCGCGCCATTTTTACTTGGTGTTGGGAGGCGAAGTCCTTTGATGACAATGTCTTCCAACCCTGGCTTAGGTTTGTTTTTTGTGGTGGGTGTAGCTCAGTCGGTAGAGCACCGGATTGTGGCTCCGGATGTCGCGGGTTCAAGCCCCGTCACTCACCCCATAACTTTTCGGGCCTGTTTTTCCCCGTCGACCCCTCAGTATGTGGCGGGTATCCCGGGAAAAGTCGGGCCTTAATTGTTTCTAAACTATCATTGCGAGTGTGGTGGAATTGGCAGACACGCTAGATTTAGGATCTAGTGCCGTAAGGTGTGGGAGTTCGAGTCTCCCCACTCGCACCATTTATCTTTAGTTAAAAACTCTTGTCGAGGATATTGCCAGTTCCTGTGTTACGTCTGCACAGGTTGGTAGCAGAAGTGAGGAGCAAACGCATGAATGTCAAAGTTGAAGATGTCAGCAGCATCAAGAAGAAACTGATTTTTGAGGTTGCCGCAGAGCAAGTTGATAAGGAAATTCAGAAAGCTTTTAAGAAAATTGGCAAAACCGCCAAGATAAAGGGCTTCCGTGCTGGCAAGATACCCGTGTCGGTTCTGGAGAAGTATTATGGCAGCCAGATGGAACAGGACGTTCTGAGAAGCCTGATTAATGCGACTTATTTCAAAGCTTTGCAGGAGAATGACATCCCGGCTGTTGGTGAACCGAATATCGTCGAAAGCAGTGGTGTCAACAAAGGTGAAGCATTTACCTATGAGGCTGAAGTGGAGATCAAGCCGGAAGTTACGGCTAAGGATTACACCAAGATCTCTCTTGAAAAAGAAAAGTTTGTTGCTGACCCCAAGGCTGTGGAAGGGCGCCTTGAGGAGATGGGCGCATCCAAGGCTCAGCTTGAGATTACCAAACGTAAAAAGGCCCGCAAGGGCGATTCGGTCGTGATCGATTTTGAAGGGTTTATCGGCGAAGAGGCCTTTGCTGGCGGCAAGGGTGACGATTATGTCCTTGAACTCGGTTCTGGTTCTTTTATACCTGGCTTCGAAGAGCAGGTGATCGGCATGCAGCGTGAAGGAACCAAGGATGTTGAAGTCTCGTTCCCCGAAGAGTATGGCCAAGCGGAACTGGCAGGCAAACCGGCGGTTTTCAAGGTTCTTCTGAAGGAGATCAAGGAAAAAGTTTCTCCTGAACTTGATGATGAGTTTGCCAAAGGCTTCGGTGTCGATACACTTGATGAGCTCAAAGAGCAGTTGCAGACGAGCTATGAAACTCAGGAAACCAATCGGGTTGAAAATGATCTGCGTGAAAAACTGATCGGCAAGCTGATTGAGAGCAACCCGGTCGAGGTGCCTGAGGCAATGATTGCCAAGCAGCTTGAACACATGTATGAGAACATCACCAATCGCATGAAGTCGCAGGGAATGACTCCGGAGATGATGGGCATGACGCCGGAAAACTTCCGTGAAAATTACCGGACGACGGCGATTGAGCAGGTCAGTGGTAACTTGATACTCGAGGCAATCGGCAATCAGGAAAAGATTGTTGCCGATGAGTCCGAAATTGATGCCAAGCTGGGAGAGATCGCCACCATGGCCAACGCACCCATCGATATGGTAAAGAAACATTATGCTGGTGCCGAAGCTCGTAGTGGCCTGATGGCACAGATTGCCGAAGAGAAGGTCATCACTTTTTTGCTGGAGAGCGCCAAGGTAAAAGAGGTGGCTCCCAAAAAGCCCAAAGCAGCAAAAAAGAAAAGTGAGAAGAAGGCCGAGAAGGAGGACGCATGAATGTGATTCCGATGGTCGTGGAGCAAACCGGTCGCGGAGAACGTTCTTATGATATTTTTTCGCGGCTTCTCAAGGATCGCATTATTTTTCTGGGCGGTGGGATTGACGATCATGTGGCCAACCTGATCATTGCTCAGCTGCTTTTCCTTGAATCCGAGGATGCCGAAAAGGATATCCACCTTTACATCAATTCGCCTGGTGGCATCGTCACTGCTGGTTTGGCGATTTATGATACCATGCAGTACCTCAAGGCCCCGGTGTCAACCATCTGTGTTGGCCAGGCAGCCAGTATGGGCGCCCTGTTGCTTGCCACCGGTACAGCCGGTAAACGCTATGCTCTGCCGCAGTCGCGGGTTATGATCCATCAGCCGCTCGGTGGCTTCCAGGGGCAGGCGACGGATATCAGCATCCATGCCCAGGAAATCCTGCGTATGAAAGAGACACTCAATCGCATTATGGCTGAACATACCGGCCAGGATTTCGATAAGTTGTCAGCAGATACCGAACGTGACTTCTTCATGGGTAGCGAAGCTGCAAAAGAGTATGGTATCATCGACGACATAGTGACTAGAAAGATCTGAATTTCCCGAGAGGTGAAGTAGTGACGCAAAAGAGTGGCCATGGTGACCAATTGACCTGTTCGTTCTGCGGTAAAGAGCAGGAAGAAGTTAAGAAGCTGATTGCTGGTCCGGCAGTCTATATCTGCGACGAGTGCATTGAGCTGTGCAAGGATATCATTGCTGAAGAGGCCCAGCTTGAAGAGGTTCCTCTGGGTAGCGGGCAGTTGCCGAAACCAGCTGACATCAAGAGCACCCTGGACGACTACGTGATCGGCCAGGAGCAAGCCAAGAAGGTCCTGGCGGTTGCTGTCTATAATCATTACAAACGTATCGAAGCTTCTGAAAAATCTGGTGATGTCGAAATCCAGAAGAGTAATATTCTCCTGCTCGGCCCTACCGGTAGTGGTAAAACCCTGCTGGCCCAGACGTTGGCCAGGGTTCTTGATGTTCCTTTCGCTATCGCTGATGCAACCAACCTGACTGAAGCCGGTTATGTCGGTGAAGATGTCGAAAATATTATTCTGAATCTTTTGCAGGCGGCTGATTATGATCTGGAGAAGGCTCAGAAAGGGATTATCTATATCGACGAAGTCGACAAGATCGCCCGCAAGTCCGATTCTCCTTCCATTACCAGAGATGTCTCCGGCGAGGGAGTGCAACAGGCCCTGCTCAAAATTATCGAAGGCACAACCGCCAGCGTGCCGCCAAAAGGTGGCCGTAAACACCCACAGCAGGAGTTTCTCAAGGTTGACACCACCAACATCCTTTTTATCTGTGGCGGTGCTTTTTCCGGCCTCGAAACAGTCATCGGACAGCGGATTGGGGCAAAAACCATGGGGTTTGGTGCTGAACCGGTGCAGAAAGTCGATCAGCAGATTGGTGAAGTCCTCAAAAAAGTCGAACCCGGCGACTTACTGAAATATGGTTTGATCCCCGAGTTTATCGGCCGATTGCCGATTGTGGCCACACTTGACGAACTGGATGAAGAAGCACTGATCAAAATCCTTTGTGAACCGAAGAATGCTCTGATCAAGCAGTACCAGAAGCTCTTCGATATGGAGAATGTTAATCTCAAGTTTACCGACGGTGCTTTGGTTGCCGTTGCCCAGGAGGCTCTCAAACGTAAAACAGGTGCGCGAGGCTTGCGTTCCATTCTTGAGAATGCCATGCTTGATGTCATGTACGATATCCCTTCCCAGGATCGTGTCAGAGAAGTTCTTATTAACGAAGATGTGATTTTCAAAGGCACTCAGCCTATTATTATCTACGAATGTGCCGAGTCGGCCTGATAGGGATCCTGTCGGGCTTGTGCTCAGTTGGAAGATATTGATATGACAGAACTCTCAGAAGACTCCCTGCCTGAATCTCTGGAAACAGAGACTTTTCCGGTTTTGCCGTTACGGGATATAGTGATTTTCCCGCACATGGTAACGCCTCTCTTTGTTGGCCGTCCACGGTCAATTCAGGCTTTGGAATGGGCGATGGAGCATGACAAATTAGTGCTTCTTATCACCCAGAAAGACCCTACGAATGACGATCCACTGGCAGACGACCTGTATGGTTTGGGAACGCTGGGGAAAGTCGTACAGATGCTGAAGCTTCCGGACGGCACCATTAAGGTTCTGGTCGAAGGCGATGTCAGGGCACGGCTGATTGATCTGGAATACACCGAAGAGTGTATCTTTACTTCTTTGCAGCAGTTACCTGACCATGAGAGTGACTCTCCTGAGCAAGAAGCGTTGATGCGTAGTGTCAACAACACCTTTGAAACTTACGCCAATCTCAGCAAGAAAATCCCTGCGGAAATGGTTACCTCAATCTCTGGTGTGGAAGAGCCCGGCCGTTTCGCTGATACCATTGTTGCCCACTTGACTGTACAGATTGCTGACAAACAGGAAATCCTTGAAGAACTGGATTCCTTGCGGCGTCTGGAAAAGCTGCTGGCGCTTATGGAGCGTGAGGTTGAAATTCTGCAGATCGAAAAGAAGATCCGCAATCGGGTTAAGAACCAGATGGAACGCAGCCAGAAAGAGTATTATCTCAACGAGCAGATGCGTGCCATTCAGAAGGAACTTGGCGAAAAAGACGAATTCAAGCAGGAGCTGCGTGAGCTGGAAGAGAAGATAAAAAAATCGCGCATGTCCAAAGAAGCGAATGAAAAGGCGGAAGCGGAACTGCGTAAGCTCAAGATGATGTCGCCTATGTCAGCCGAAGCCACAGTGGTTCGCAACTATATCGACTGGCTGGTGGCTCTGCCCTGGAAAAAAGGTACCAAAGATCAGATTAATCTGATTAAGGCGGAAGAAATCCTCGAAGAGGATCATTACGGGCTTGAGAAGGTTAAAGAAAGAATCCTTGAGTATCTGGCGGTACAGGTCTTGGTGAAAAAGATCAAGGGGCCGATTCTCTGTCTGGTTGGCCCTCCTGGAGTTGGTAAAACTTCGCTTGGCCGTTCGGTGGCGCGTGCGATGGGACGCAAGTTTATCCGCGTTTCTCTCGGCGGCGTGCGTTACGAAGCTGAAATCCGCGGTCATCGACGTACCTACATCGGTGCCATGCCCGGCAAAGTTGTGCAGAGCTTGCGTAAAGTGGCTGTGCGTAACCCTGTCTTTCTGCTTGATGAAGTCGATAAAATGAGTACAGACTTCCGTGGTGACCCATCCTCGGCCTTACTGGAGGTTCTGGACCCGGAACAGAACAACACCTTCGGGGATCATTTCCTTGATGTTGATTATGACCTTTCTACGGTGATGTTTATCGCCACGGCTAATACGCTCCAGAACATTCCAGGTCCACTGCGTGATCGTATGGAAGTGATCCGTATTGAGGGCTATACTGAAGAAGAGAAAGTGCATATAGCAGAGCGCTACCTGTTGCCAAAGCAATTGGAGACGCATGGGCTCAAGCAAGGGCAGGTTAAGTTTTCCGAAGCCGCACTGCTTGAAATTATTCGTCGTTATACCCGGGAAGCCGGAGTGCGTAGCCTTGAACGTGAGATTGCCAATGTCTTCCGCAAAATTGCCCGGGAGGTTGTTAAGGCCGGTCAACTCGGTAAGCGTTTTCAGGTTGGGGCCCCGCAGATCAAAAAGTATCTTGGTGTGTCACGTTACAGTTTTGGCGTCCGGGAAGAAGAGCACATGGTCGGCTTGGTCAATGGGCTGGCCTGGACCGAGGTCGGCGGTGAACTGCTCAATGTTGAAGTGACTATTTTGCCGGGTAAGGGCAAGCTGACTGTTACTGGCAAACTCGGTGAAGTTATGCGCGAGTCAGCTCAGGCTGCGCTCAGTTACGTGCGTTCCAGATGGCTGGAACTCGGTTTGGAAGAGGACTTTTATGGTTGCATCGATATCCATATCCATGTTCCTGAGGGTGCGATACCGAAGGACGGTCCTTCTGCTGGCATTACCATGGCGACAGCCCTTGCTTCTGCTCTGACAGGGCTTGCCGTGGACCAGGATCTGGCGATGACGGGTGAAATTACTTTGCGTGGCAGGGTGCTGGCAATCGGTGGTCTTAAAGAGAAATTGCTGGCGGCTAAACGCGCTGGTATTCATCGGGTCCTGATCCCTCAAGAGAATGAAAAAAACCTCGAGGAAGTCCCCATGAGCATCCTGCGTGCATTAAAAATCCGAGCGGTGGGACATATGGATGAAGTCCTCGATGAAGCGATTCTTGGCAGCTTCCCGGTGTCTACCTCAACGGACAATAGTGAATATTCATTGAACGCAGAAAAATCGATACATCATTGACCGTTTCGACTAATTATTGCTTGACTCAATTTTGAAGCGTCTGATATAAGTTATTCCGTTTTCAGCAGGGCTTAATCATTCTTTTACACGTGGAGGTATGTTGTGACTAAAGCAGATCTTGTTAATTCAATTGCAGAGAAGGCGGGACTGAACAAGGCCGACGCAGAGAAGGCACTGAAAGCATTTACTGATGCTGTTACAGATGCTATGAAGGCTGGTGAGAAGGTCTCTTTGGTTGGTTTTGGTACTTTTAGCGTGGGCGACCGTGCTGCACGTGTGGGGCAAAATCCTCAGACTGGCGCCAAGATCAATATTCCCGCTGCCAAGGTTCCTAAGTTCAAAGCTGGTAAGGCTTTGAAAGACGCCATTAACTAATCACAGTTTAAAATGCAGCGGCATCAGAACCAGACCTGATGCACTGTAGAAGAAGCTGAAAGCAGGAAGCGTTAAGAGGGTTTTACCTTGCACTGCGTTTCCTGTTTTCTGTCTATTGCGGGGCTGTAGTAGAGTCGGTTACAACATCGGCCTGTCACGCCGGAGGTCGCGGGTTCGAGTCCCGTCAGCCCCGCCATTTCAAATTTGGGCGAGTAGCTCAGCTGGGAGAGCATCGGCCTTACAAGCCGAGGGTCACAGGTTCGAGCCCTGTTTCGCCCACCAATTTACAACGTGTTCGGGGGCTGTAGTAGAGTCGGTTACAACATCGGCCTGTCACGCCGGAGGTCGCGGGTTCGAGTCCCGTCAGCCCCGCCATTTTCAATCGAGGCGATTCCTGTTATTGGGAATCGCCTTGCTTGTTTTTGAGCATAGTTGATTTGTTCCTGGTAATGTTGGTTTCTGACCAAGCTAGTCTCTGACAAAATTGACTTTGAAATTGTTGTTTTATATATTGCACTGGTTAATCCTATGCTTGAGGCTTATGACGTACCCCGACCGAACTTTTAGATGGACGCTATTTAAGGAGAAACTTTAATGCATTTACTGTGTAGAATATTTTTAGTCGCCGTGGTTCTGGTGTTTGCTTGCTCGCCACTGATTGCCGCCACTGGGCAGGAGAATCAAGCTGTGGCCAAAGTGGTTAAGGTCGGGAATCTGACTATTACCCAGTATGATATTGACCTCAGAGCTCAAAAAATTATGCCGATGCAGGTAAGTTTTCATGGTGGCCTGGATAATGAAAAAATTGCAGAGATTAAACAATCAGCCCTTGATGAACTGATTGAGCGTGCCTACAAGGTGCAGTATGCCATTGATGATGAAGTCTCCATCGACGCGACAGTTTTTGAGACGGAATGGCAGAAAAAGCTGAGTGACAATAAACGCCTGGCTGATAATGTAAACACCCCTCAGGCGAGCAAGATCAAAGCGGACCTCTACCTCAATCTACTCGCCCTCAAATCGGAGTCGGTGGCCGTCGATGAACAGATCACGATTACAGATGAAGATGTCGTTGCCTACTATGCAGAGAACAAAAAGAGATATTTTCGTCCGAAACAGTTCACAGCCAGTCATGTCTTTGTCAAGGTCGATCCTTCTGATAATGTTGAAGAAAGAAAAGTGAAACGAGCTCGCGCCGATGCGCTCTTAAAAAGAGCCCTGGATGGCGAGGACTTTTACAACCTTGCATATTATGAATCTGATGATCGTAGTAAGTATGTCGGCGGGAGTCTGGGATCTTTTCATGCGGGTCAAACCGTTTCTGAATTTGACGCGGCCATCCAGAAGATGAAAGCCGATGAAATCGTCGGGCCAGTGAAGACTATGTACGGCTTCCATATCATCAAACTCGATAAGGTGGATGAAGAACGCCAGTTAGAGGTCGATGAAGTTTCCGCGAAGATCCGCACTAGCCTGGTTGAGGCTGAGCAGGAGCAAATATACACGCAGTGGATGTCTAAATTGAAAGAAAAATATCCACTTGAACACTTCGTCCAGTAACCAGTCATCAAGCATGATCAGAAATCTATTTTTCCTCTTTCTTTGCCTGATTATACTCTCTGGATGCGCTGGTTCGATCTCAGGCCCGCTTGCCTGGCAGGATGAGGCTGTTGATCTCGTCTGGCCAGAGTCGCCTGATCAACCGCGTGTCCGCTACCTTCGTAGCCTGTCCGGCCCCGAGGATTTCAAAGAGAAAACCAAAACTTCTGGAGGTTTGAGTTGGTTGCTTGGTGAGCAGCAGGAAGAGCCTTCGTTGGTCAGTCCCTATGCTGTTGCCTCCAGTCGCACCGGAGCAGGCTGGGTTGCCGACAATGTTGCTGGCATGCTCTACCGTCTGGATATGAATCGCCGCAAGGTCGATTATTTCCAGAATTTTTCAGGTCTGAACCTTGTGTCGCCGAGTCGTGTTGCCGTAGATGATGAGCGCCAGAGAGTTTTCTTGGCTGATGCTGCTCACCGGCAGATTTTTGTCCTGGATGCAGAAGGGAACTATCTCACCAGTTGGGCACCGCCAGGTGGCTTTGAACGCCCGGCAGGATTGGCCATAGATCCGACCGGCCGGTTGCTGGTTGCAGATGCCGCTGGTGGCGCAGTCTATATTTTTAACCCTGAGCGCACACTGTCCTCAAAAATTCAAAGCCAAGTGAATCCGGATGGTCGTTTCACCAGACCTTTGAATGTTGCTGTCGGACCGAATGGTGAGATCCTGGTTCTCGATGCTTTTTCATTTCGGGTTGAAGTCCTCGATGCTCAGGGTGAATTACTTGGTACCATTGGTGAACTTGGTGATGCTGCTGGTTATATGGCGCGACCTAAAGGGCTTGCTGTTGATCAGAACGGCCACGTTTTCGTCTCGGACTCGGCATTTGACAACATCCAGGTCTTTGATATGGCGGGGAATCTGCTCATGTTCTGGGGTGGCGCTGGCAGGCAACCCGGTCAATTCAACCTTCCTGCGGGCCTGTTCGTAGACCATGCAGGGCGGCTTTTTGTTGCAGACTCCTACAATCACAGGATTCAGGCCTTCCAGTTGCTTCACTGATGTAAATAGCAGGCGGATAGTATTTTTTGATGGTGTGCTTTTTGCATGTTTCTTCCAGAAATTAACCTTGAATTAATGGTTCAATAGATACGATATGAAGCAAACTTTTTTTATTATTATTCTCATGGTTCTGATCGTACCCTCGGTCTCTTATGCTGTGCCGATTTCCGATCCAAGTAACCCACACAACATGTCAAATCTTGAAGATAAATCTGGCCCCCAAGCTGCAGATAACGCCTCTGGCGGTACGGATCAAATCTGTGTTTTTTGTCATACTCCACACTCATCTGCACCGCAATCTCCGCTCTGGAACCGCCCTGATCCTACTGGCCCTGCAGGTGGCTTCGAATTGTACGGTCAGAATCTCGTAATCAATACTAATCCTACAGAATCAGGTTATGGAGAGGGCACGTACCCAAACGGTGCTTCTCGTTTGTGTCTTTCCTGCCATGACGGTGCGACCTCGGTCGGTGTTTTGCTTGGCAACCAAACGATCATTATGGAGGGGGGGCTCACCACCCTTGCTGAGATCAATCTTGCCACATCTCATCCGATCTCATTCACTTATGACAATGCTGTGCTGGCTCTTCTCTTGGTGGATTATCAACTACCAACTACCGGCGTTGATACGCCGCTTGATGCCTCTGGACAAATGCAGTGTACAACCTGTCACGATCCTCATGAGGATACACAGGCAGTTACTAGTTTGCCATTCTGGCGTAACGATACAAGTCAAGTTGACAGCTATTATCTAGATGTCTGTAATAACTGTCATACTGGAGCGGCGGCCTTACCTTCTCCGCCTATACTCGATCTTCCTTAAGCTTGCCACTGTCTAGACTGGCAGTCCTGTCATTGGATAAATTGATCATGCGAACTAACCTTATACTTAGAGTCGTTACTCTACTTCTCCTGATTATTGCCTGTTTGTCACTATCGGTTAATGTCTCCGCGAGACAATCAGGTAAGTTACAGGGGAGCCACGGCGATCGTTCGGTGATGTCGAAAAGCTGTCGCGCTTGCCATAAGGGTATGAATATGGCAGTCAGCGGCGAAGAGGGGACTTGTCTGGCCTGCCATGGTGACTCAGCATCTCAGTCCGAAATGATTGATAAGGGGCTTCTTAAGAATACCGGAAACCTCAATTTGCCAGATATTGCTTCAGACTTGCGCAAGGCCTACAATCATCCGGTGCTGACGACCCAGGGCGTTCATCAAAAATATGAGCGGCTTCCAGAGGACGTTGTCAATGCCGCACGACATGCTGAGTGCGTCGATTGCCACGATTCTCATCTGGTTGAAAAGGGCAATCCATATCGCGGCCTGAAAGGCCGTCGGGTCGGCAATTTTATGACTGACATCGCTCAGGAGTTTGAGCTCTGTTATCGCTGCCATTCTGAAAGCGCCAATCTGCCGGGAAATTCCTCCAACAAACACGAAGAGTTTAAGATAACAAATCCGTCCTTTCATCCGGTTGAGGGAGAAGGTAAAAATACGTTTGTTATCAGTCTCAAAAAGCCTTATGTTGCACAGAAGCAGAAGCCGAACGATGTTTCGCAGATCAGTTGCAGCGATTGCCATGGCAGTGACGACCCGAATGGACCGAAGGGGCCGCATGGTTCGAATTACCCGGGGTTGCTGGTATTGAACTATCAGATGGATGACGAACGCTCAGAGAGTCAACAGAATTATGCGCTCTGTTACAAGTGCCATGATCGTGTGAGCATCTTGTCAAACGAAAGCTTCCAGTATCATTCATTGCATATTGAGGGTAAGTCGGGGGGGCAGGGCGGAACCTCCTGCTTTACCTGCCACGACGCCCACGGTAGCCCACAGTATCCTCACCTGATCAAGTTTAATGAAAGCGTGGTCTTTGAGAATGCTGATCGTAAATTGAAGTACGAAGCACAGGGTTATGCGGCCCGCCATGGCGCATGCTATCTCAATTGCCACGGTGTTGAGCATAACCCCTCGGAATACTAGTTTGGTCATGATCACTGAACATTCTACGGCCGGTCAAAAAGACCGGCCGTTTTTGCGTTTATGACAACAGTTTAAATGGGTTTTTAATTCAACTATTTCGGCAAATGTGTTAAATAATAGGGCTAATGTCGACCTACCGATGCAAAATTGGAACCTCTGATGGCCGGGTCCTCGAGAAGGAGTTCGAGGCGGTGAGTCGTGAGGCACTTCAGGAGAGTCTTGAGGAGCAAGGTTTCTTTGTTTTCAAGATCCGCAAGGTTTCACTGCAGTGGTTCTCAAAGGGGCCTGGCGGCGGAAGCTTAAGCGGTCGTCGATTCCTTGTCTTGAACCAGGAGATGCTGGTTCTGATTCGTTCCGGCCTGCCGATTTTGCAGGTTCTCGACACACTGGTTGATCGCATGGAGGCGGGGGGGCTGCTCAATACCCTGCAAGACATACGCAGCGACGTGAGAGGTGGCAACTCACTCTCTGGCTCATTCGGGCGTTTCCCGAAGATCTTCCCGCAGCTTTACGTGGCTTCATTGCAAGCTGGAGAGCAGTCGGGAGATTTGCCGGTCACTCTCGCTCGCTACATCGAATATCAGAAGCGTGTCGAAGCGATCAGAGCCAAGGTGCGTAGTGCAACCTTCTATCCGGCGCTTCTGGCTGTGGCTGTTACGGTGGTCCTCGGCTTCCTTCTCTTGTATGTGATCCCGAGCTTCACCCAGGTCTATGCTGATGCCAATATGCAGCTGCCGCTCTTGACTCGGATGGTGATTGCCCTGGCTAACGGTTTGGTTACAGGTTTGCCGGTCTGGTTGCCGGCAATATTGATCAGCTTCTTTTTGCTGCGGGCCTATGCCCGGACAGAGAGGGGGGCTCTTACGCTTGATAAGATCAAATTACGCCTGCCTTTTTTTGGTGCGCTGTTGAGTGAATATGCACTTTCAACCTTCTGCCGGACTTTTGCCATAACGATGGCGAGTGGCTTACCGATTGTGCAAGCAATGCAGATGTCGCGGGGGACTCTGAACAATCGGGTCCTGGAGAAAGGACTTGCTGAAGCAGTCAATCGTATTAAGGAGGGAGCCAGGATCTCTGAGGCTCTCGAGCAGACGGGCAATTTTCCGATTATTGCGCTGCGTATGATCGGAGTTGGCGAAACAAGTGGTTCATTGGTTGATATGCTCACCGATGTCTCTGATTATTATGAAGATGAGGTTGAGCGGCGTTTGGATCGTCTCACCACAATGGTTGAACCGTTGATGATGATGACGATGGGACTGCTGATTGGCGGTATCGTTGTTGCCATGTATATACCGATCTTTCAAATGGCTGGAACGGTACAGTAGGCTGGGACTAAAACATGCAGTTTGAACATCGTAAAATTGGTGAAATTCTGGTCGAGATGGGTGCGGTTGCTCCTGCTGAAGTGCGTCTTGTTCTCGATCAGCAAAGCCAATCGGGACAGCGCTTTGGCGAAACGGGCATAGCTCATGGCCTGCTCTCCGATGAGCTGATCGCCCAGGCTTTAGCTCAACAGTTCGGTCTTGAGTATGTTGATCTGGATACGATCATTCTCGATGCGGAACTGGATGCAACCCTGCCGTCCGAATTGCCGATCCGTTACAATTTTATTGCGTTGAAAAAAACTGATGATGGCCTGGTGATTGCTATTTCGGATCCGACCAACGTTGCGGAGCTCGACGATCTGGAAATGCAACTCGATGTCCAACTGGTTTGTCAGGTGGCGGCACGCAGCAAAATTGCCGCGCTGCTTGAGAAGAGTCAGGGCTCGAAACAGGTACTGCAGGAAGTGTCCGAAGACTTCAAACTGCAACTTGTCAAGGAGACGGATCAGGGTGAAGAAGTCCTGTCCATCGAAAAGCTTACCGACGACAGTAGCCCGATTATACGTCTGATTGATTCAACCCTTTTCGACGCTTTGAACAAACGCGCTAGCGACATTCATATCGAAAGCAGTCCTGACGGTGTACAGATCAAGTATCGTGTCGATGGCGTTCTGTTCCGTGCCACGGAGCCTTTAGACGGGCGCTTTCAGGGACCGATCATCTCACGTATCAAGGTTATGAGCGAACTTGATATCTCCGAACGACGTATCCCTCAGGACGGCCGTTTCAAAGTGCGCATGGGCACCAAGTCGATCGACTTCCGCGTCTCTATTATGCCAAGTATCTTCGGTGAAGATGCTGTTATTCGAATCCTCGACAAAGAAAGTATCGCCAAGGATCTGCATGGACTGACCCTTGATGTACTTGGTGTTGAAGGACACGAATTGATACGTTTCAGACGCTTGATACGTGAGCCATACGGCATGGTGCTGGTCACCGGGCCTACCGGTAGCGGCAAAACGACCACGCTTTATGCTGCACTGACGGAGATCCATAATGAACAGGAAAAAATCATCACCATTGAAGATCCTGTCGAATATCAGCTCAAGGGTGTGGTGCAGGTTCCGGTCAACGAGAAGAAGGGACTGACCTTTGCGCGTGGCCTGCGCTCCATTCTGCGCCATGATCCAGACAAGATCATGGTCGGTGAGATTCGCGATCCTGAAACGGCCCAGATTGCCGTGCAGTCTGCTTTGACCGGACACCTGGTTTTTACTACTGTGCACGCCAATAATGCCTTTGATGTGCTGGGGCGTTTTTTGCACATGGGTATTGATGCCTATAATTTTGTCTCCTGTTTGAACTGTGTGGCTGCCCAACGACTGATTCGCAAGATATGTGTCCATTGCAAACAGACCGTAACTTATGATCGCCAGGCTTTTGAGGAGTCCGGACTTGATTATGATCAGCTCAAGGACCACACTTTTTACGAAGGTGCTGGATGTCGGGAGTGCAATGGCCAGGGTTATCATGGTCGTACGGCAATTCTCGAACTCCTTGATTTGAATGATGACATGCGTGACCTGATTGTCAGTAAAGCTCCAGTCAGTAGGCTCAAAGAGGCTGCTCGTGCCGCAGGGACTGCTTTTTTGCGTGATGCTGCTGTGGAAAAATTTCTCAAAGGCGAAACCACTCTCGCAGAAATCAATCGTGTCACCTTTGCTGATCAGGCTGGAGTGCGACAATGAGCAGGATTTATGTTGGTGTCGATATACAGCCTGGAGGGCTTTACCTGGCAGCGTTGCAACGCAACCGGGCGCACACGCAGCTGGCCGGCCTGCGCTTCGAAAGCCTGGAAGGCGTCATGGAGGCTTCCAGCCGTCAGCCGAACATTCGCGATGCCCGGCGTTTTGTCGAAGGGCTGCGCCGTGGTGTTGATGCTCTTGCTGGCCAGGAAGAGCGCATTGCTTTGAGTTTGCCTGATCGAGCCGGTCGAATTTATCTAACAGAGGTAGATGCCCCGTTCAAATCGCGTCAGGAAGGGATTGATATTCTCAAATGGCGTCTCAAATCAAATTTGCCCCTGCCCCCTGCCCAGATTAATCTTGATTATCAGGTGCTCGATAAGCGCGATGATGGTCGCCAGAGCTGCATTGTCGCGGCCATTGCCCTGCCGATTCTCGAACAATATGAGGATCTTGTCAACGAAGCCAACCGTCATGCGATCCAAATCGATTTCCACTCTCTTAATCTTTATAATTATTATCGTCCGCGTCTCGACCTTGGCGACGAATTTATCTTAGTGGGGTTGGAACATGGTCTCTTGAGTATTCAGTATGTCGTTGGG
>JAJRRB010000085.1 GCA_024279915.1 Deltaproteobacteria bacterium | reverse complement strand
ATGTGCTACTCTGGACCTGGTGCCAAAACGCTGATAAGCCACTCAAAAGATGGTGAGTTGATTGCCAGGGTTGTGGAACACCTTGGCGTTGGAGCGGTGCGTGGCTCTTCTAACCGGGGCGGAAAGGCCGCTTTCCGGGAGTTGCTTAGACTGTCCAAAGAGCCTATTGACTTGGGAATTACACCAGATGGGCCCACGGGGCCTCGCCACCAACTCAAAGATGGTGTTGTGCAGTTGTCCAAAATATCGGGAAGGCCTATTGTGCCGTTGGCGTTTGCCTGTAGTCGCGGGCATCGTTTTCAGTCATGGGATCGTTTCCTGCTGCCGTACCCATGGGGTAAAGCTGTTTACCGCTACGGCGAGCCTCTTTATTACGACGATAATGAAACCATTAATGACTTCCACTCCAGAGTGCAAACGGCTTTGGACGAAAATACCCGGCGTGCCGGAGAATATTTGAATCAACATGATTTATCTGCTGTATGACCTTTTACTGTACGCATCAGCTCTCTTTCTGGTGCCGTATTACCTTTTTCGTGGCTTCCGCTATGGCAAAACCCGGCGTGGGATTCGGGAGCGTCTCGGTAGTTACGAGCAAAGCTTTCGCCAATTATCTCATGGCCGTCAAGTTATCTGGGTGCACGCCGTCTCTGTTGGTGAAACCCGTGCGGCAATTCCACTGCTTAAATCTTTAAGAGAGCGTCACCCCGATGCATTTCTGATTCTGTCCAATGTGACAGAAACCGGCCGGGAAATAGCCGCAGGTGTTTCTGAAATTGATCATTACATCTTTTTCCCTTTCGATTTAAGTTGGGTTGTGCGCAAGGCTCTCAACATCATCCAGCCAAACATTATTATTCTTGTTGAAACTGAAATATGGCCAAACTTCGTCCTCGAAGCCAAACGTCAGAATATCCCGCTGGTGCTGGTCAATGGTCGAATCTCAGATCGCTCCTTCCCACGTTATCGCATGGCTGGTAAGTTGCTTGAACCGATCCTTGATAGTATCTCAGTTTACTGCATGCAGTCAGAACAAGATTCAAGACGTATCCGTCATCTCGGGGCACCCGAAGGACGTGTGCTGGTTACTGGCAATGTCAAATTCGATATGCAGCCACCCCAGATAGACGCAACTGATCTTGATGCTTTGAAATATGAATTCAGACTTCCTGTGAATGGTCGCATCTGGGTCGCTGGCAGCACTCACGATGGTGAAGAAACCCAACTTATAGAGGTTTACCGGAAATTGAGTAAAGTTTGTCCCGAGCTGTTTCTTGTTCTGGTCCCTCGACATCCTGAGCGCTGTTTGCAAGTTCAAGATGAACTTTTCAAGCTGGGGGTCTCTGCTACATTGCGTAGCACTGTGGCAACAATGAATAGCGCTCTTCAGCCGGGAGAGGTTCTGATCGTTGATACTCTTGGTGAAATGTTGAGACTTTATGCCACGGCCGACCTGGTCTTTGTCGGGGGCAGTCTGGTCAATATTGGTGGTCATAATGTCCTTGAGGCTTGTCTACTCAAAAAACCGGTTTTGTACGGCAGCCATATGCAGAATTTCAAGGCAATTGCTCGGCTGGTTCGCGCTGCGCACGCCGGGCTACAGGTTAAAGATGCTGAAGATCTCTATCGGCAAATGCGGCTTCTGCTGGAAAACCCGGATGAAGCGCGTCGAATTGGCGACAATGGCCACTACCTGCTGGAGTCGAATCGGGGTGCGACGCAAAGGACCATTGAGGAGATAGAACGGCGGATATCCCCATAATGAGTGAACGGCGACCAGAATATTCACGTATGGTTGCAGATGGTCCACAATCCATACGTGCTGATATCATCTTCTGGGGGCTTAGGCCCTTCAGCTTTTTGTATGGGCTGGTTATGCGCGTGCGTAGCAGACTCTATCTTGCTGGATTGAAAAGCTCTTACCGGGCTTCCGTGCCGGTCATCTCTGTCGGCAACCTGACCACTGGCGGAACCGGCAAGACTCCCATGGTTGATTTCCTGGCTAAAGATGTACGGGCTCGTGGTCTAAAGTGTGCAATTGTCAGTCGTGGCTATGGCGGGAAATATTCACAAGCGGTTGGTCGAGTGACTGATACTGATGGTAAGTTATGCATGACGCCACAAGAATGTGGTGATGAGCCCTATCTGCTGGCGATTCGAAACCCGGATGTACCGGTATATGTCGCCAGGAAAAGGATCCTCGGTGTGCAGGCGGCTGAGCAGGATGGTGCACAAATTGTCTTGCTTGACGACGGATTCCAGCACCAGGCTGTACAAAGAGATCTGGATATTGTCCTGTTGGATGCAAAAAATCCATTTGGCAATGGGCGTCTGTTGCCTGCGGGGATGCTGCGTGAACCATTGTCCGCGTTACAACGGGCAGATCTGATTATCATGACACGATCTGATGCGGCACCGTGTAGTCCCATCCATGCAACGTGCCCGGTTATGAATAGTCGTCACCAATTGGACAAAATCATTATGACTCTTGATGGCGAGCATCTTTCTGCGAAGGATTATGTTGGCAAAAGCTGCCTCGCTTTTGCTGGTATTGCCAAACCGGATGGATTTTTTTCAGCTTTACGAGAATTTGGCTTTTCCCGGATAGAAGAAATGTATCTGGCTGATCATCAGGAATATAATCAGGGAATCTTAAACCGACTGATTAAATCGTGTGATAATCATGATTTACTTATTACAACGGAAAAAGACGCAGTCAAATTGTCATCGGTGACTTTGCCAAAGCCTTGTTGCCAGATTGGCGTTGAGTTGGTCTTTGATGATATGGATCCTCTTGCCAAGATGCTTGATGAAATGGTGGAGCGTTGCAGGTGATTCTGTCCCAACAAACTCTCATCTCTCCCCAGAGGCGCACGTGAAAGTACTGATAGTCAAAGTCAGTGCACTTGGAGATCTCGTGCACGCTCTGCCGGTGCTTGCCTATTTGCATGCCGCAATTCCTGATGTCACTGTGGATTGGCTGGTCGAGAGCAGTTTTGCGCCGCTCCTTGAAAATCATCCGCTGGTTCGCAAGACTGTCCGCCTGGATACCAAGATGTGGCGAAAGGCTGGCGCGCAGCGCGCTGTTGCTGGTTCATTGAGGGTGATTCGTCAGCTCCGCAGGGAACATTATGATGTCACACTCGACCTGCAGGGAAACAGTAAAAGTGGATTATTTACCCTCTTCAGCGGCGCTCCTAAACGATATGGCTTCGACCGGAGTCAGGCCCGCGAATGGCCGAACCTGCTCGCTACCAATTACCGGGTAAAAATTCCCCTTTATAATCACCATGTTTCGAGTCGCTACTTGCAGATTGCCCGCACAGCTTGTCCGAGCGAGGTAAAGGTGCCCTTGTGTGGCCCCCTGTCTACGGAAGTTAAAGCTGCGCAAAGTATCTCTACGATGCTCGCTGATTTTGGCTTGTCATGCGGAGAATTTCTGGTTGCGCATTATGGAACAACCTGGCAGAGCAAATTATGGCCCCTTGACCATTGGCTTGAACTGGTCAAAACCTTGGTCCTTGATGATGGCCGTCAAGTTGTATTAACTTGGGGAAACGAGGTTGAAAAGTGTGCTGTAGAACGTATTTCAGAGGCGTGCCAGGGCAGGGCGATCCTCTGGCCCCGTGGTAACTTACAGGAGTTGGTTGCTCTACTCGCTGCAGCGCGCATGGTGATCGGCGCAGATACTGGACCGGTGCATATCGCTGCGGCAGTTGGTACCCCGACAGTGTCAATTTACCGTGTCACGGACAGCCGACGTAACGGGCCTCCTGGTGACGGCCACATCAGACTGCAAGCCGCCATGGCATGCTCGCCTTGCCTGCGCAAGTCCTGTGAACTTGACCATGAATGTGGCCAAAGTATAACTGTTGCAGAAGTCCTTTGTGCGGTTAATGCTTTACTCAATGGCGAGGATGACAAAGTTTAATGAATTTTGTTTTTTGCCTATATGTCTATTTCCCCTTCGGTGGTTTGCAACGCGATTTTCTCAAGATCGCAAGTATCGCTATGGAGAGGGGACATACTGTTCGTGTCCTGACCATGGATTGGCAGGGAGACAAGCCTGCAGGCCTTGATGTCCAACTGTTGCCGCATTCGGCCATCTCTAATCATCGGCTCTGCCAGAAGTTCACCCGGACAGTCACAGCCCTCTTGTCTGATATCTCCTGTGATGCTGTGGTTGGATTCAATAAAATGCCCGGACTTGATCTTTATTATGCTGCAGATTCCTGCTACCAGTCCAGAATGAGAGAGACTAGGTCTGCTGCTTACCGATTGATGGGGCGTTGCAGGACATATGCTGGTTTTGAAAAGGCTGTTTTTTCTCCTGAGTCGAAAGCTGAAATCCTCTTGTTGTCTCCTCAGGAGAAACAAAAATTCATCGATTGTTACGGAACGCCAGAGGAAAGGTTTCATCTCTTGCCTCCGGGGATCTCAAAAGATCGTTTTCGTTCCACTAATGCTAGCTCCATACGGGAAGAACTCAGAGTGGAACTTGGACTTTCTGAAGACCATATCATGTTGCTCATGGTCGGTTCCGCGTTTCAGACCAAAGGCGTTGATCGAGCGATCAAGGCAGTGGCCAGCTTGCCTGAGACTCTGCGCAAGCGGGTCAGAATGTTCATTTTAGGTAGAAGCAAAATTGATGCTTTCTTGAGCCTCGCGAAAAAAGTGAACCTTGCTGATCAAGTCAATTTTCTCGGTGGTCGGGATGATGTGCCGAGATTTTTGCTTGCTGCAGACCTTTTGCTGCATCCTGCGCGGACAGAAAACACTGGTACTGCTCTGATCGAAGCCATGGCTGCGGGCCTTCCTGTTGTGGTGACAGAAAATTGTGGCTACGCTTTTCATGTCAGAGAGGCTGGAGCCGGAAAAGTGGTGCCGATGCCTTTCCATCAGGAAGCCTTGGACAAAACCTTAGAAGAGGTGCTGTCCGGGTCGGAGTTGCGTTTATTAGGTGAGAATGGTGTCCAATATGCTGAACGAATCGATATGACCGGACTTCATGATAAGGCTGTTGATATCATCGAAGCTGTTGCCGGCAGGAGAAAGCAGCGTTGATCACTCTCTGCCCAGCACTACAAGATAAATTCTCCGGTGAAGATGCCTTTGAACAGGTTTTCGCTACGGAAGGCAAGATTTATCGCAACTTCAAAGGGCGCAAAACCTTACGTTTCGAACATTCCGGGAAGGGATATTTTCTGAAAATTCACCCAGGGGTTGGTTGGGGAGAAATTCTGAAATCACTGCTGAATTTCAAAGTTCCGGTACTGGGTGCGAAAGACGAACACGATGCCATTCTGGCTCTGGAGAAAATTGGTGTTCAGACGATGACCATCGCAGGTTACGGGTTCCGTGGTCGTAATCCTGCTCGTATGCAGTCTTTTATCATTACGGAAGAAATTGAAAATTCTCTCAGTCTGGAAGATCTGGTGCTGAACAAGAACAATTATCCACTTTCACCAAAAGGCAAGAGAGCCCTGCTCCGGAAGGTTGCTGAAATTTCTCGTGCCATGCATCAGAATGGTGTGAACCATTGCGATTTCTACCTCTGTCATTTTTTGTTACCTGTAAAATGGCTCAAGGAAAAGGATGATTTTGATCCACCGTTGTATGTGATTGATCTCCATCGCACCCAAATTCGTTCTGCTGTACCACAAAGGTGGCTGGAAAAAGATTTGGCCGGGTTACATTTTTCCAGTATGGATGCCGGTTTGACGATCAGAGATCGTTTGCGTTTTATCTCCTGTTATGAAGACAGGACTGTTGGTCGAACTCATAAGGATCTTTCTAGGCTCTGGGCAAAAATCGACAGGAAATCGATCAGATTACATAAGAAATTTCATAAAAAATACAGTTGATTGGGGTGTTTACTTTGGATCTTAACCGAATAGTCTGGGGAAAACTTGATCGTTCAATGGCAATATTGCTGGTGTGCTCCCTGTTTATTAAAATCGTACTGGTTTCCCAGTCAGAAATTATCAACCCTGACGGTATCCGCTATCTTAATTCAGCCCATGAGCTCTTTCGTGGCAATATTGCTGCAGCTTTTTCTCACGACAAGATGCTTGGTTTTACTTTCCTGCTTGGATTGAGCCATCTATTTATCTCTGATTGGCATCTTGCTGGCAAGATTCTTTCCAGTATCGCTCTGGTACTGGCAACGATCCCCCTGTACTTGATTACACAAGAAATATTTAGTCGAAGAGCGGCTTTCTGTACGGCCCTGGTCTTTACTTTTGCGTCATCTATTAATGGAAAATGTGCGACAGTCATCAAGGATCCGTCTTTTCTGTTCCTGATTATCCTCTCTCTCTGGCTCCTGCTAGCTGCTCAGAAAGAATCGAGATGGGTGCTCTCTTTGTTTGCAGGTGTAATAGCCTGTACTTCAGTTCTTATTCGACCTGAAGGCATCGTTTTTATTCTTATTGTCTTTTTGTCACTCTCTGTACTCGTGTTGTTTGCGGGTGACAACCGTACGGTGGTTTTAAAGAGTTTGCTCGCTTTTGGCTCTCTCCCGGTTGGCAGTGTCTTTGCTGTGGCGATTCTTTTTGCCCTTGGTGCGTTGCCACAGGAAACCTTGTCAGTTATATATGCAAAATTCGCTCACTATTTCCGAACCGATCAAATGCAAACCTACATGAGCATTTACAAGCATCTTGCAAGTGTTGAAGGGAACTTTCCCGGGGGAGAATCGGCGCATGATTTTTTTGAGTATGCACGGTATAACATCTACCTGATCTATTTGATCGGTATGATGCAGACTTTTTTAGGAGCTGTGTCTCCTCTCCTTATTCTGCCTCTCTTTGTCGGCCTGAAGTTGCGCGATCGTTGTAGCAATGTACTCTTCCTGTTTCTGTCGGTTCTTGTTGGTTTTCTCGTAATGGATTACCTGTTTTTGATGACTTGGAACTTTATTGCCGGTCGTTATCTACTTGTGCCGGTTGTTTTGTCCTATGTTTTGATTGGACATGGCATGGATCGCATGATCACACCAATGAACAACTCTAGGTTTCGAAATGTTCTTTTCTCTGTTGCAATTATATTATGCTTTGTCTTTCCGTTAGGACGTGCTTTCTACAAAACGACACAACAAAAAAGTGAAATCAAGATAGCGGGGACTTGGTTGCGCGAGAATCGTGACCTTTTGCAGTCCAGGCTAATTGTAAATGATGAAAGAATAGCTTATTACGCCGGTTTGTTACGCGGATCCTATGATACTTTTAAACGTGTAGACATAAATAGGTTTGAAAAGAGGGCTTTGGCAAAGGATAGTGATATTCTTGTTGTCTATCTAAATGACAGAGATGTTGACAAGCTCCCTGCTTTTAAAGAGTTTGCACTTGTTGAGTCAATCTCGGGTCGTGGAAAGGTAGCAATGATCTATGAAAGGAAAAATAATGGTTGATGAAATTAATCGTCAGCTGAAGGCGCATATCGAGGTCATCAAGCTGGTTGAAGAGCATCTGGTTGTATCGATCACTGATTGCGCAGAAATTTTAGTTGATGCTTTGCGGAATGGAAGAAAAATCCTACTCATGGGTAACGGAGGTTCTGCTGCAGACGCACAGCATTTTGCTGCGGAAATGATCGGACGCTTTCTCTTGGAGCGCAAGGCTCTTCCGGCTATTGCCTTGACGACAGACAGCTCCATCATGACTGCTGTTAGTAATGATTATGGGTTTGATGAAGTTTTTAAACGGCAGGTAGAGGCATTAACCAATCCTGGCGATGTCATTGTTGGTATTTCCACCAGTGGAAATTCTCAAAACGTTAAATGTGCTTTAGAGGCTGGTCAAGCACTTGGTGCAAAAACTATTGGTTTGTTAGGCTGTGATGGTGGTGAGATCGGTCCTGTTGTTGATCTCAGCCTGATAGTCCCAAGCGCTGAAACTCCTCGTGTTCAGGAAGCTCATCTCTTTGTTATTCATATCCTTTGTGATCTGGTTGAAAAGGGCCTTTTTGCTCAGGTTCGTGATGAAATCTGAAGAGCGTCCTATTGAGGGCCATAAGCGGAGACTATTCTGTCAGTGAAATCCCTTTCCTTTGATGAATATCAACAATTAGTTGGTTGCTCTATTGTTATGGAGCGTGACAAACATGGTGTCAAGGTCCTTGAAACGTCCGATGGACACATTGTTAAACTTTTTCGCCGAAAGCGCTTCTTATCTTCTGCGTTGTTAAAATCCTACGCCTCCCGTTTTGTTGAGAATGCAAAAACTCTCAAGAAACTTGGTTTCCATACGATTGATGTTGAAAACGAGGTTTATTGCAAGCCGATCAAAAGGGCTCTGATTATCTACCGGCCCATTCCGGGGCAAACTCTCAGGGCAGCACTGAGAGCCAGAGACTCTCACGACGATGTCTTGGAAAAGTTCATTATTCTCCTGGCGCAATTGCATGACAAAGGTGTTTTGTTTCGATCGATACATTTAAATAATATTATTTTTCAAGATGTAATGAGTCCTTTGGGCCTTATTGATATTGCTGATATGAAAATCGAGGCGGCACCCCTTTCGCCTAGCGCACGTTTGAGAAATTTCAGACACCTTGCACGATACAAAGTTGATCAGGAATCAGTAAAGAGATTTGGTGTGAGCAGGTTTATGGATATATACTTCAAAACCAGTTGTTTGCCAGATAACTACAAACAGGAGTTCCTTGCGAAAATGCAGGCAGTTCTTTCTGTGGAGGGCAGGGGCTGATTTGTAGTAGAGGCGCTACAAATTTTCTGTACCGCTGTTTGGTTCTCGTACTTACATGATCCTCTGAACTTATTGCTCATATCCATACAGAAACCATCACAGATGAAACCTTTCACGAAAGAATTACCTTTCACAATCCATCTTGGCGAAGTCAGTGATGAGAGTTCACTGATTTGTGACCGAGTCCTGCGGGATTTGCCTGAAAAGCGTCTGGTCTGTACAGGTGTCTGGCAACAGAGGCCTGTGCTGGTTAAGTTGTTTTTTGACTCACGAAGTGCACACCGGCACTGGTCAAGAGAGAAATCTGGCGTCGAGGCGCTAAGGCAGGCTGAATTACGTACCCCTGAGCTCCTTTTCTCGGGTCAACTGGATAACGGCACACCTGTTCTTGTTTTCGAACTTCTGAATGATGTACAAACTGCCTCGGACGTATGGAACAATCTCACATCTTCAGAGGAGAAAACGATTCTTCTGAATCAACTTCTTGATATGATTGCTGCACTGCATGATTCTGGTTTGGCTCAGAAAGATTTGCATTTGGAGAACTTTTTAATTTCAGGTCAGAATATATTTGCTGTCGATGGTGATGCTGTATGCCTACAGGATAATGGTAAACCCTTGGATATCATCACCACAAGCCATAATCTAGCCCTTTTCTTCGCGCAGCTATTTCCGAGAGATGATATGTTTTTTGATGCCGCCACCCTCTCTTATGCTCAGCAGCGTGATATGGATAGCGCACAACTTGCTGCTAAACTGAAAGTGGACCTGCCAAAAGTTAGACGCAAGCGTCGCCACAAATATGTCAGTAAGTGCTACCGGACTTGCAGTGAGTTTATTCGGGCTCATGGAAATGGACAGGTCTCTATCTCTCGCCGCGATGCCCAAGGAGAAACGCTGAATAGTCTTTTGGCGAATCCGGATGACTATATGCGCGGTGGAGAAGTCTTGAAGGACGGCAATACGTGTACCGTTGTGCGTGTTAAATCCGATGATTGTGACTGGGTCATTAAACGTTACAATATCAAGAATCCTCTACATTACTTGAGTCGCTGCTTCAGACAGACCCGGGCATGGACTTCATGGGGGAATGCCCATCATTTCAAAATCTCCGGTATCGTATCACCCAGAGCGGTTGCCGTGATTGAAAAACGTTTTGGTCCGTTGCGTTCAACGGGTTATTATGTTTGCGATTTTCAGGATGGGCCTCTGGCCAGCACCTTCTTTGAAACTGTTGTATTTGGGTCCCCTGTCTTCGAAAAGGCAGCAAGGAACTTTGTCCTTTTATTTGAGTTGTTTCAAAAAGTTGGTATTCATCACGGTGACTGCAAGGCAACAAATTTTCTGCTTGTTGATAATACTCCCTGTGTCCTCGATCTCGACGCAATGTATGAGCCCTCGACTCGGGCACGTTTTAACAAGCTCCTTAAAGTTGATAGAGAACGTTTTTTGAGTAACTGGCAGTCCAGCCCTGAGTTGCAGAAATGGTTCGATAGACATCTGCCACGTTAAATGTTGATCGCGCTCTCGTCGATGCACCAGATATGTTTTGCGATTCAGTTCTGGAATGTCCGCCTTGAAGTTGTTTCGGGCTCAACCTACTGTTGGACGGTAGTAAGTTTCCCGGGAGGGATTGCTGAGTGATTGTTTATTTTTCACAGATGTTTCAGGCTGTTCAGGCATTAGCACAGGTCTACGAAAAGACCGGAGGAGTATTCGTAAGCTCAAGGGCTTCGACTCTGGCGACCGTTGGTAAAACCTATCCAGAGATTCAACGTAAACGTTTCTCCAAAAGGTTCCCCCGGTTCTTCCCGGGTAACGCCGCGATGAGGGATGCTGAGGTCATAGTCACCGGTTCCCCTTATGGTCGCTTGCTGAGGCCTTTTAGTGCAAAGAAGTGCATGGTCTTCCATGGCACCTACATGTTTCTTACCCCGGAAGCGATAGAAAAAAACGCGCATTTTGACCTCTTATGCGTTACCGGACCGCGTATGCAAAGCATGATAAGTCGACATCCTGATATCACTTTGAATTGTGTTCATACTGGTTACTTGCCATTTGCAGAGTATCCTGACTGTGATGATCTCCTTCGTGAACAAAAGCATCTCGCTCTTGGTCTGGAGCCCCAAAAGAAAACGATTCTTTATACCCCTAGCAGAAAGTCAATTGGCTCATTGGGGTTGCTTGCTGAGGAGTTGATTCAAGAAACGCCCAAGCATTATAACCTGATTATAAGGCCTCATCCCAGCCAGTCTCTTAATGCGCGCATCGGTGACAGCCTGGATTTTTTCAAACTAAATAGATTGTGCCGTTCACGTGGTAACACTTTGTTGGATAGAGCAGGGAATAAACTTTCGGATTTGTTGTCAGTTGTAGATCTCATTATTTCTGACGCCAACTCTCCGGCAGAAGAATCTCTTTTTTATGACCTCCCACAGCTTTTTATTGAAACCGATTTGCATTCTCGCGAAAAAGTATTTGAACTTGGCAATAAGTGCGGAATACACAAAGATGACCTGGAAGGGATAATGCGACTATACTCCTGTGGAGAAACCTTTTTTGCTGGCGACGATAAGCTGGGTGATGCCATAGAGCGGTCCATTGGTGATGAGTGTGTTTATTCTAATGCCCGAAAAGAGTATTTTGAGTGGGTGTTTGGTTCCAGAGACAGGATGGCCCCGGAACGGGTCGCCTCTGCGATTCGATCACTATTGTAAGTTTTTGTTGCTATAACATGCCAACACAGGATGGCTCATCGACCAGTGTATCCTAACTCAAGGAAATATTATGTTATCTGAAAAATCACTTCTGGTTACAGGTGGTACAGGTTCTTTCGGGAAGAAGTTTGTCGAAACTGTACTAACACAATTCCCTAGCATTACAAGGCTGGTCATCTATTCTCGGGATGAACTCAAGCAGTTTGAAATGTCTCAGCAATTCAGTCATGAAAAATATCCGCAGCTTCGTTATTTTATTGGTGATGTGCGCGATAAGGATAGATTGACTAGAGCGATGGAAGACATCGATATCGTTGTCCATGCAGCGGCTCTTAAGCAAGTCCCTGCTGCAGAGTACAACCCCTTCGAATGTATCAAGACCAATGTTATTGGTGCTCAAAATGTCATAGAGGCCTGTTTTGATTCAAAAGTTAAAAAGGTCGTGGCCCTGAGTACCGATAAAGCCGCTGGGCCAATCAATCTTTACGGAGCGACCAAGCTTTGTTCAGATAAGCTTTTTGTCGCTGCGAATAACATGAAAGGGAAGCGTGATCTTAAGCTTTCTGTTGTTCGCTACGGTAATGTCATGGGGAGTCGCGGCAGTGTTATCCCCTTTTTTATGAGTAAAAGAGCCGAGGGTATACTGCCTATAACTGATGAACGCATGACCCGATTCAATATCACCCTGGAAGAGGGGGTCGATATGGTGATGAATGCGTTGGAAATCATGTGGGGTGGTGAGATCTTTGTTCCCAAAATCCCCAGTTACTGTATTACCGAAGTTGCCAGGGCCATAGCTCCGGAAGCCAAGACTGAGAACGTTGGTATTCGCCCTGGAGAGAAACTTCACGAAGAGATGGTCACTGTAACAGACGCAATCAGTACCGTGGAGTTTGATAACTATTTTGTAATTCTCCCCTCCATGCCACTTTGGGATGCTGACGAGTGTATGCGTGTATTTAATGGTAATCGTTGTCCTGACGGATTTAGTTACAATAGTGGTACCAATACTGAATGGTTGTCAGTTGACCAGATTCGTGCTCTGATTCGAGAACATGTGGATTCGACTTTTTCTGTTTGATTGAGGGGTGTTTAGATGAAAAAGTTTATTCCGTACGGACGTCAAACCATCACTGAAGAAGACATTCAGTCTGTTGTTGATGTTCTTCGCTCAGATTGGCTGACCCAGGGGCCTGTCGTTGAGAATTTTGAGCGGGCTGTTGCAGATTATTGTGGCGTGAAATATGCCGTAGCTGTAGCGAACGGAACAGCCGCTCTGCATCTGGCCTCAATGGCTGCAGGGTTTGTCGCCGGTGATGAGGTTATCACTTCGCCAATTACCTTTGTTGCTTCAGCGAACGCTATCGTTTACGCCGGCGCAACGCCGATTTTTGCTGATATTGATGAGCACACCTATTGTATCGACCCTGGGCAAATCAAAGTTAAGGTGACGAGTAGAACCAAAGGGGTGATCCCTGTCCATTTTACCGGGCAACCGTGTGATATGGAGGAGATCTATGAGATTGCTAAAGAACATCATCTGATTGTGATCGAAGATGCTGCTCACGCTATCGGGGCCAGTTATAAGGTCGATGGTCAAGTTTATAAAGTGGGCTCCTGCTCGCATAGCGATATGTCAATTTTTTCTTTTCACCCAGTGAAGCATATGACGACCGGGGAGGGGGGGATGATCACCACTAACAGCCCAGACGTTTATGAAAAGCTTTGTCTGCTGCGTACCCATGGCATCACCAAGGATCCTGATAAGCTCACTCGTAATGATGGACCATGGTATTATGAACAGCAGGAACTTGGCTTTAATTACCGTATTACAGACATGCAGTGTGCCCTTGGTCTCTCGCAACTCAAACGTTTAGACACCTTTGTGGAACGCCGCAGGCAGATTGCATCTACCTACAACAATGCTTTCTCATCTTGCGCCGAGTTGATTGTCCCAAGGCAAAGTCCTACTGCACACTCCTCCTGGCACCTTTACATGCTCTGTTTTCGCTCACTCGACCGCAAGCTGGTTTTTGAAAAATTACGCGAACGTGGTCTCGGTGTAAACGTTCACTACATTCCAGTACATATGCAGCCTTATTATAAAAAACACTTTTTCTACGAGATGGGGGATTTCCCTGAATCAGAGGCTTATTACCAAGGTGCAGTCACACTACCCCTTTTCCCGGCAATGTCTGATGTTGATATCCAGTATGTGATTGATGTTGTTCTTTCAACGACTGAAGAGATGCTGACATGAGTTGTGTCGCTATCATTCCAGCACGCGGCGGCAGCAAACGCATCCCTCGCAAAAACATCAAACCTTTTGCGGGCAAGCCTATTATTGGTTATTCGATTGAGGCCGCACTGCAAAGCCAGTTGTTTGACCGGGTGATTGTATCAACAGATGACCCTGAAATTGCCTCGGTTGCTGAATCGTTTGGGGCGGAGATTCCGTTTCTGCGTCCTGCAAACCTGGCCGATGATTTTGCTGGGACCAACGCCGTCGTCAAGCAGTGCCTGGAATGGTTGAAAGACGGCAATGAGACCGTCGACCACGCTTGCTGCATTTACGCAACGGCGCCTTTTATTCGATTTAAATATCTTCATGAAGGATATAAACGACTTGTTGAATCCGACAAATCTTATGCTTTTTCGGTGACGTCTTTCCCGTTCCCTGTCCAGCGTGCCCTACGTGTCGAAAAAGATGGTTGTGTTGAGGCGATATACCCAGAGATGATTGCTAGGCGTTCACAGGACCTTGAAGAAGCCTATCATGACGCTGGTCAGTTTTACTGGGGGCGTGCAGAAGCGTTTTTGAGTGATGTTGTCACCTTCTCGCCTGCGTCAATAGCGATTATTCTACCGCGACACCTGGTGCAGGATATCGATACCCATGAAGACTGGAAGCGAGCCGAGTTGATGTATGAAGTGGTGTTAAAGGAGGAAGCGTGAGGGTCGTTTTCCGCACGGATTCTTCCCTTCAGATTGGCAGCGGGCACGTTATGCGCTGCTTGACTTTGGCAGAAAGGCTTCGTAACAAAGGGGCTCAGGTGACTTTTGTTTGCCGTGATCTGCCTGGTAATGTCAACGCTTTGATTGAAGCGAGAGAGGGAGATTTTTTTGCTTGCCGTTTCCTGAAAGAAAATCGATCAAAATGGATTGGAATAAGCATGCAAACTGGTTAGGCGTCTCATGGCGGCAGGATGCCAAGGAGACACTTGAATGTCTGGGAGGGGAAAAGCAGCCGTTTGATTGGCTCATTGTTGATCACTATTCTCTCGATAAACACTGGGAGAGAGAGTTAAAGTCAACGTTTATAAATATTATGGTTATAGATGATCTTGCAGATCGTTGCCACGATTGTGATTTACTTCTTGATCAGAACTTTTTTAGTTGTTTCGAAAAGCGCTACAATGATCTCGTTCCGGATCATTGTCTTAAATTATTGGGCCCCCAATACGCTCTTTTACGTCCTGACTTCAGTCGCGTCAGGGCAAACCTTCGTCAGCGTACGGGTGCTATAAATAAGATTCTTGTTTTTTTCGGTGGTAGCGACCTGACAGACGAAACCACCAAGGCTCTGGAGGCTCTCCAGTTTCTGAATAGACCTGATATTCATGTCGATGTTGTTGTCGGCATGAGTAACCTGAGACGGGATTCCGTTAAAGCCTTGTGTGATTCTTTGCCGCAATTGCACTATCATTGCCAGATAGATAATATGGCGGAACTTCTTTCAGAAGCTGATTTGTCTCTAGGCGCTGGTGGTTCCACCTCTTGGGAACGCTTTGCGGTGGGTACTCCTTCGATGTTGATTGCGGTTGCCCACAACCAAGAACAACACTCACGAGATTTGAAAAACAAGGGTCTGGTGATGTACATGGGGAGAAGCGACCAGATCGACAAGGAGTTGATCGTCAAACAGCTTGAAAAGGCATTAAGCAATCCTGACCTTTTGTTGTCTATGGAAAAGTCGGGTTTGGAACTTGTCGATGGGTTGGGTGCTCAAAAGGTTGCAGAGACTCTCTGCTCGATCAGTGGCACAAGTCAGTTGTGAGTTTTGTAGCTTTTAAGTGGGCTTGAAGTGGTAAGGAGTCACCCAGGACCAGTTTGATTATGCAATGTCTGGATATGGACTAAAGGAGAACTGGTTTGAAAAAAAGTGATTTTAGCCTCAGAGAAATGACTGAAGATGATTTGGGGGTTGTTTTGGAATGGCGCAATCTGGAGAGTGTTCGCGCCTATATGTATACGGATCATATTATCTCCATGGAGGAACATAG
Organism: Deltaproteobacteria bacterium; assembly: GCA_024279915.1. Lineage (GTDB taxonomy): Bacteria > Desulfobacterota > Desulfuromonadia > Desulfuromonadales > BM103 > M0040. The sequence continues at coordinate 72,977 of JAJRRB010000085.1, read as the reverse complement.
AGCCTGGTACTCTAGGGCAAAAAAGGATCCCACATCGGTATACCTCATTTGCGAAGAACAAGGCGCTGCTATTGGTGTGGTCAATTTTGTTCAGATTGACCACACCAATGAAAAAGCTTTTTGGGGTTTTTATCTCGGACAACAGAGCGGACCTCGGGGCAGGGGATCAATAATGGAGTACTTAGCTCTGGAGTATGCATTTGGGCAATTAGGGTTGCGTAAACTTTGTGGAGAGGTTTTGTCTTTTAACGATCATGTCCTTAAATTACATAATAAATTCGGCTTTCTGGAAGAAGGGCGCTTTCGACAGCATGTCTTGAAAAATGGCAAGTATGAGGATGTAATTTCGATTGGTCTCTTAGCTGACGAATGGGCAGAGAAAAGAGAGAGATTGGGAAGAATATGTTTTCGTGACCGGGGAATGAAACTATGAGGGATGTTGCCATAGGACATTGCAATGTCGGCACTGGTTCTCAACCTTTCATCGTTGCCGAAATGTCGGGCAATCACAATCAATCTCTAGAGAGAGCTCTGGAAATTGTTGAGGCGGCCGCTGAGACTGGTGCTCATGCACTAAAACTCCAAACCTATACTGCTGACACCATGACCCTCGATATTGCTGAGGGTGAGTTCTTTATCGAAGACCCCAAAAGTCTCTGGAGCGGACGCTCTCTTTACGACCTCTATCAGGAGGCTCATACCCCTTGGGAATGGCACAAGCCGATCTATGATCGTTGTCGTGAGTTGGGTCTGATTTGTTTCAGTACACCTTTTGATGCAACCTCTGTCGACTTTCTCGAGGAACTGGACAGCCCTTGCTACAAGATTGCCTCGTTTGAGAATATCGATATCCCTTTAATCAAAAAGGTTGCAGCGACCGGAAAACCCCTCATCATGTCGACTGGGATGGCCAGCCTTGCAGAGTTGGACGATGCCGTTACTGCCGCTCGCGAAGCCGGTTGCAAAGATCTTGTGCTACTGAAGTGTACGAGTTCATATCCCTCAACCCCTGAGCATACGAACCTTCTGACGATTCCGCATATGCGTGACCTTTTCCAGTGCGAAGTTGGTCTTTCCGACCACACCTTAGGTGTTGGTGCTGCCTTGGCCAGCGTTGCCATGGGCTCAACCGTCATTGAAAAACATTTCACCCTGAGTCGTGCCGATGGCGGAGTAGATTCTGCTTTCTCCGTGGAGCCCGCTGAGTTAAAAACTCTAGTCGAGGAGACGGAGAGGGCATGGATGGCCTTGGGCCAGATTAGTTACGGGCCAACGGAAGCAGAGAGAAAGTCTCTGGTTTTTCGAAGGTCTCTTTATTTTGCTGAGGATATGCAAGCTGGCGAGATCTTAACCGAAAAGAATGTTCGAGCAATAAGGCCAGGATATGGCCTGGCTCCAAAATACCTGGATGTTGTTTTAGGTATGCAATGTAAAAAAACTCTCAAAAAAGGGACGCCTCTTTCGTGGGATTTACTCTCTTGAATATACTTTTTCTGTTCGCTGTTTTAGTGCAATCCGGCACCACCAAAGCCGAAAGTCTTAAGGTTGTCGCAGATGAAATCATACACTCCCATTGAGGTCTCTTCCGTCAGTACTTATTCTATTAAGACCCGTAACAACAAGGTTAATGTTGATGAGCATTTTGGCAAACCGTTGGAAACGGGTATGTCTTGTGCTGCATTGCTTGATGCCATGCCGCGTCTGCTCGGTGCCGATTCTCTGCGCGCTGTGGCCGACAAGATTGTTCAGGCCAGGGCAAAAGACCGCCCGGTCGTTTTTGCCATGGGCGGTCACGTTATCAAGTGCGGCCTGCAACCGATCTTGAAAACTCTCATCGAAGCTGGTGCCATTACAGCCGTCGCTATGAATGGTTCAGCGGCAATTCACGATTTCGAGGTCTCTTTGATTGGCGCAACCTCCGAAGAGGTCGGTGATGTCCTGCATTCTGGTGACTTCGGCTTCTCTGACGAGACTGGCAGCGGTATGAACCGGGCGCTCAAGGCTGGTTTGGGGAAAGGGGTTGGTTTTGGCCAGGCTATAGGTGAGTGGATTATCGATCACCAGCATCCATGCAGAAAATACAGCTTGCTTGCTACCTGTGTTGAAAATGGCTTGCCGGTGACAGCCCATGTCGCAATGGGTACGGATATCATTCACCAGCATCCTGAAATGGATGGGGCGGTGACCGGTGAGATGAGCTTTCGCGATTTTAAGCTGATTACTTCCGTGGTTGCCGATCTTGGCGATGGCGGTGTCTGGCTCAATGTCGGTTCGGCTGTCATCATGCCAGAGGTTTTTCTAAAAGCCCTGTCAATTGCTCAGAATCTCGGTCACCATGTCGATAACTTTACGACGGCTAACTTCGATATGAACCAGCACTATCGGCCGATGCAGAATGTCATCAAACGCCCCACGTCTGGCAGTGGCAAAGGTTATTCGATTGTCGGTCACCATGAGATCAACATCCCGCTGTTAGGCGCAGCGATTCTTGACAAAATGGGCAAGGGGGGTCTGAACCCATGAAGTTGGATCGTTTACTGATAAAGTCGTTCCTTGAGGGCGTCGCTAAAACCAGAGCTCTGGTGGTTGGGGACCTGATGCTTGATGAGTATCTCTGGGGGGTTGTAGACCGCATCAGTCCCGAAGCGCCAGTTCAAATCGTCGAGGTCAAACGTAAAGAGTTGCGTCTTGGTGGTGCTGGCAATGTGATCAATAACTTGCTGACCCTGAATTGTCAGGTCGATGTGGTCAGTGTTGTCGGTGACGATGATGATGGCCAGTTTTTGCTTCGACGGCTTAAAGAACGCGGGGTGCAGAAGCATGGTGTCTTCAGTCAATCTGGCCGCGTGACAAGTCGGAAAACCAGGGTGTTTGCCAGCAATCAGCAGATTGTCAGAATCGATCAGGAAACCAGGGCGGATATCTCTGTTGAAAGTGAAGAGCTCATCCTCTCTCATGTTAAAGCTGCGCTCGCCAGCCTCGATGTCATTTTTCTATCAGATTATCAGAAGGGTGTCCTGACCGACCGTCTCCTTAAAGAAGTGATTGCTCTTGGTCGCACAGCCAATGTGCCTGTCCTCGTCGATCCTAAAGGGGATGATTACCGCAAATACCAGGGTGCAACCCTGCTTACACCCAATCGCAAGGAAGCCCAACAGGCGACCGGTATCGCGATTACCGACGAGGCGTCGCTCCTTGAATCTGGCCGCAAACGGGTTGCGGAACTGGAATTGGAAGCGTTGGTTCTGACCCGCAGTGAAGAGGGAATGACGGTCTTCTCGGCAAATGGAGAGATTCATCTGCCAACGGTGGCCAGAGAGATTTATGACGTCTCCGGCGCAGGGGATACGGTCTTGTCTCTTTTCGGCTTGGGGCTCGCACAAAAGCTGCCATTGGCTACAGCCGCACGTTTGGCGAATCTCGCCGCCGGTATTGTCGTCGGCAAGGTCGGCACGTCAACGGTCTGTGCCCAGGAAATGCTGGCTGTTGTCGGTTTGCAGCAATCCGATGCAGACCAGAAGATTATTACTGCACCATTATTGAAGAACATCCTAGCGGGTGAGAGACAAAAGGGCAAAGCTGTTATCTTTACCAACGGCTGCTTTGATCTGCTCCACGTTGGCCACGTAAAATATCTTCAAGCGGCCAGACAGCTCGGTGACCTGCTAGTCCTCGGTCTGAACTCGGATGATTCTATCAAACGACTTAAGGGTCCCAACCGACCTTTGATTGGCGAATCCGAAAGAGCCCACATCCTTGCTGCGCTTGATTGTATTGACTACGTCGTTGTCTTCGATGAAGACACTCCGCTCGAATTGATCACCGCATTGTGCCCGGACATTCTCGTCAAAGGTGGCGACTACACACCTGAGGGTGTTGTCGGTCGTGAGCTGGTGGAAAGCTATGGTGGCCGTGTCGAGTTGATTAATTTTGTCGATGGCAAATCGACGACTAACATCATTAACAAAATTCTTGAATCCTATCAGGATTGAATTGTCGCATTGTCGAGCAAGGGATTTGTCTTTTGATGAGTTTGTACGAAGGGTTGCTCGCCCTCCAGATCAAGGCGCTGCTTAGCTTCGGTAGTTTTCAACAATCAAAGACCTCTCTCCTTCGCCTGGATAGCCAGGTTCTGGGAGAGGTGTCACATTAACCTTAAATCATGCCAACGAATACTGTAGTCTTTTGGTAGAGAGAAATGTTATTGATAAGCGTTTTCTAGCAAGGGCTGGATATAGTGACTTAACGACCTGATTCCTGCCCCTCATTTAACGTGTCAGTAAAACTGAAAGCTCGATTTTTATCTTGCAATACGAAACTAAAAAACGATCTATACTAAAGGCTCTCTCATGGCGAACCTGGGCGACGATTACCACGGCAATCATCGTCTTTGTCTTCACCGGAGAGGTCGCCTTGGCGATCACAGTGGGCTTTCTCGAAGTCTTTGCCAAGATGGGCCTCTATTTTTTTCACGAGCGTCTCTGGCAAAAGATCAGTTTCGGTAAAAAAGAGATTCCTTCCTTTGTTCTCTGGTTTACCGGTTTGCCTGCCTCTGGGAAAAAGCTGTTGCAGACCGGGTTTATCAGGAGGTGAAAAAGGATAAATTCAAGGTCGAGCGACTCGACAGCCGAGATGTCCGACCTCTCTTTCCTGAAACCGGTTTCACCCCGGTTGAAGTCAACCGCCATGTTAAACGAGCCGGACATCTCTGCTCCATGCTGGAGAAAAATGGCGTCATTGTGGTTGCATCTTTTGTTTCTCCTTATCTGGAAAGCCGCCAGTTTGCGCGCAGTGTGGCGACCAACTTCGTTGAAGTTTATATGAAGTCAACTGTCGAAATGTGTGAGCAGCGAGACGAACAGGGTCATTACGGCAAAGCTCGTAAAGGTGAGTACCTGAATTTCCCTGGAGTTGATGCGCCGTATGATGTACCGGAACAAGCTGAAATAACAGTTGAAATTGACCATAGTTCGACCGATGAGGCTGTTTCGCAAATTGTCTGTTATTTGAAAAAGAATTTTTTGAATAACTGATATCTGTTAACCATTCACAATGAACTTATTACGGTATTAAGATGAAAATCGAAATGACCCATCTGCGCCAACTCGAAGCGGAAAGTATCCATATCATGCGTGAAGTAGCCGCCGAATTCGAGAATCCGGTTATGCTCTATTCTGTCGGTAAAGATTCTGCGGTTATGCTCCATTTGGCTAAGAAAGCTTTCTACCCGTCGAAAATTCCTTTTCCTCTGATGCATGTCGATACAACCTGGAAATTTCGCGAGATGATCGAATTTCGCGAAAAGATGCGACAAGAGTACGATTTTGAGCTGCTGGTCTACACGAATGAAGAAGGTGTCAAACAGGGAGTCAATCCCTTTACCCATGGCAGTGCGCTTTATACCGACATCATGAAAACCGAGGGGCTCAAGCAAGGCCTCAATAAGTATAAGTTCGACGCGGCTTTCGGTGGCGCTCGGCGCGATGAAGAGAAGTCGCGCGCAAAAGAACGGATATTCTCCTTCCGCAGTGAAAACCACCGCTGGGATCCAAAAAACCAACGTCCTGAACTCTGGAACCTCTATAACGCCAGGGTCAAGCCAGGCGAAAGTATTCGCTCTTTTCCTATCTCCAACTGGACCGAACTTGATATCTGGCAATACATCTACCTCGAAGAAATTCCCATTGTTCCCCTCTATTACTCCAAGATCAGACCCGTTGTGGAGCGCGATGGCATGTTGATCATGGTCGACGATGATCGGATGCAACTCAAAGCAGGTGAACAGATACAGATGAAATCCGTCCGCTTTCGCACCCTCGGTTGTTACCCGTTGACCGGTGCCGTAGAGTCGACCGCTGCTACCTTGCCCGAGATCATTCAGGAAATGCTGTTGACCCGGACCTCGGAGCGGCAGGGGCGGTTAATTGATCATGATTCAGCTGGTTCGATGGAAAAGAAAAAACAGGAAGGTTATTTCTAATGGCACACCAATCTGATTTAATCGCGGAAGACATTGCGGCATATCTAAAAGCCCAGGAAGAAAAATCGATGCTGCGTTTCATAACTTGCGGCAGTGTTGATGATGGCAAGAGCACTCTTATCGGCCGACTGCTTTGGGATTCCAAGCTGGTGTTTGAAGACCAGTTGGCTGCTCTTGAGGTCGACAGCAAGAAAGTTGGCACCCAGGGGGACGAGATCGATTATGCCTTGTTGCTCGATGGCCTGCAGGCAGAACGCGAGCAGGGCATCACTATTGATGTTGCTTACCGTTTCTTCTCGACGGACAAGCGCAAATTTATCGTTGCTGATACCCCTGGCCACGAGCAATACACCCGCAATATGGTTACGGGTGCTTCGACCGCCGAGGTTGCTATTATCCTGATCGATGCGCGCAAAGGTGTTCTCATCCAGACCCGGCGGCACAGTTTTTTAACCTCGCTGGTCGGAATCCGCAAGGTGGTGCTGGCTATCAACAAGATGGATCTGGTTGACTACTCAGAGGATCGCTATCACGCTATTGTCGAGGGATACAAAACCTTTGCCAAGGATCTCGGTTTCGAAGAGATCTTTTGTATCCCAATATCGGCGCTCAAGGGCGATAACATCATCGAGGAAAGTGAGCGTACACCCTGGTACCAGGGGCCAACTTTGATGCATCATCTGGAGCATGTCGAAATTACCAATAACGCTCTGAATAAACCGCTTCGTATGCGTGTGCAATGGGTCAACCGCCCGAATCTCGATTTCCGTGGTTTCTCCGGTACGATTGCCTCAGGCGTCGTGCATCCCGGGGATGCAGGGGTCGTCCCTTCGTCCGGACAGGTCAGCACGGTGGCCAGGATCGTCACTATGGATGGCGATTTGTCCGAAGCGGTTGCCGGACAGTCAGTGACCATCACCCTTGAGGACGAGATCGATATCAGCCGTGGCGATATGCTCTGTTGCACCGAGCAGCGTCCTTCATATGCTGATCAGTTCGAAGCCCACGTGGTCTGGATGCACGAAGAAGAGTGCTTGCCAGGGCGCAGTTACCTGCTCAAGGCTGGCTCCGCGACTGCACCAGCCACTGTCACTGCTCTTAAGCACAAGATCAATGTCAACACTTTACAACGCGAACCTGGCAAGACCCTGGAGTTGAATGAGGTGGGTATCTGCAACATCAGTCTGACCAAACCGATCTCCTTCGATCCCTATCAGGAAAACCGCAATACTGGCAACTTTATCCTGATTGACCGTTTCACCAATGCCACCGTCGGTGCCGGGATGATCGATTTCCCTCTTCGCCGTGCCACCAATATCCATTGGCAGTCGATTGATATCAACAAGCAAAGCCGCGCCGAATTAAACGACCAGGCTCCGATGGTGCTCTGGTTTACCGGTTTATCAGGTGCTGGCAAATCGACCATCGCCAACCTGGTCGAAAAGAAGTTGCACAGTCTCGGTAAGCGTACCTACCTCCTCGATGGCGACAATGTCCGACATGGTCTCAACCGTGATCTTGGTTTTACCGATGTAGACCGGGTCGAAAATATTCGTCGTATCGCTGAAACCGCCAAACTGTTCGTCGATGCAGGCATGATTGTGCTGACCTCGTTTATTTCGCCTTTCAAGAGTGAGCGGAATCTGGCACGTGAACTGCTTGAAGAGGGTGAATTTGTCGAGATTTTTGTCAACACTCCACTAGAAATCTGCGAACAGCGAGATCCGAAAGGTTTGTACAAAAAAGCCAGGGCAGGGGAATTACCCAACTTCACCGGGATTGATTCAGATTACGAACCGCCCGAGAATCCGGAAATTATGGTTGAAGCTGGAACAAAGTCAGCTGAAGAGATTTCGGAGGAAATTGTAGCGAAAATACTTTAACCGAACCGTTATTTAACGCAGGTATCACCTGATGCACACGGTTAAATTATGGGATGGGTCCTCGGCTGTTAAGGTTTTCCTCGTTCCTTATATTTTAGACCTCACCTGTGTGAATTAGACTTTATCTGCGTTAGTTCAGAGGTTTTGATTGTGAATATTGATATTGAAGTTGTTTGTGAAATCGCCAAGGCTGCTGGCCAGGCCATCCTCTCTATTTACGATGGCAATCACGCGGTTGAATATAAAGACGACAAGTCGCCTCTCACTGCCGCTGATAAAGCTTCGCACGAAGTGATCATTGCCGGGTTGCAGAAGCATTTTCCAGAAATCCCCATCCTCTCCGAAGAGGGTGTTGATATCTCCTATGAAGAGCGTAAAAACTGGTCACAATTCTGGTGTGTCGATCCCTTGGATGGCACCAAGGAGTTCATCAAGCGCAATGGTGAATTTACCGTCAATATCGCTCTGATTGAAGACGGCCGCCCGGTCGCCGGTGTTGTCTACGTACCGGTACTGGAGAAAATGTATCGCGGGTCTGCAGAAGCTGGCTCCTGGCTGTCGATAGCTGACGGAGAGCCTGTCCGGGTCCAGGTTCGTGATGCCGATCATTCGGCAGGCCTGACCGTAGTCATGAGTCGTTCACACCCATCCCCAGATCTCGAAGCTTACCTGAAAAACATCAAAGTCGCCGAAGCTATGCCGGTGGGCAGCTCTTTAAAGCTGTGCGTTATCGCAGAAGGACTGGCAGACCTTTATCCGCGTTTGGGGCCGACCATGGAGTGGGACACCGCTGCAGGCCATGCCGTGGTTGAGGCTGCGGGTGGAACTGTTGAACAGCCCAATGGAGACTCTCTTGCCTATAACAAGCAAAACTTGCTCAATCCGTATTTCATAGTGTCGGGAAGGAGATAATAGTTTTGGCTGAATCGAACACTTCTTTCCCTCCTGCATCCCCAATAACCGTGGAAACAACACATCGTGCAGTTTTTCTCGATCGTGACGGTACCATCAATGTTGAAAAAGAGTATTTATACAAAGTCGAAGACTTTGAGTTTATCCCCGGTGCTCCGGAGGCAATAAAAAGTCTGAAGGACGCCGGATTCCTCGTGATTGTTGTCAGTAATCAGTCTGGAATTGGCCGTGGCTATTTTGACGAGCAGGCAGTCGAGGTGTTGCATCGTCATATTCAGGAAGAACTGTCTGGTCATGGTACCTCGATTGACGCCTTCTACTTCTGCCCCCATCATCCAGAAAAGGGGGGCGGTGATTACAAGATCGTCTGTGACTGTCGCAAAGGTGGCCCAGGGATGCTGCTGCAGGCGGCTGATGAGTATAATATCGATCTGGGTAATTCCTACATGGTTGGTGACAAACTGGCCGATATCGAGGCTGGACAACGTGCGGGTTGTACGCCTGTTCTTGTGTTGACAGGTTATGGAGACTCAGTTGCCTCAGAACCAGAGATCACTTCTGTGGAAAAGTGCCTGGATCTTAATCGTGCCTCAATGTTAATTCTCGACCAGTCAAGTAAAAATAATGATGATGCCTTGTTGACGATTAGTTCAGAATAATGATACATAATCGTGTTGTTTCGGGGGAATTATGGTTTATTCGCTACAGCTCCGATCTTTGTCGACCGGGGCTTTTTGTGTTTAGTTCGTAGGAGAAGCAAATGCAGAATGTCCTTGTTACGGGCGGATGTGGATTCATCGGCTCAAATTTCGTCCGGCTTGTTCTTGAGACACTTCCTGAAGCGCGCATCTTTAATCTTGATAAACTCACCTACGCTGGCAATCCGGCGAACCTCAAAGATGTCGAAAATAATCCTCACTACAGATTCGTCAATGGCGACATCTGTGACCAGGTGTTGCTGGAAAGACTCTTTGCTGAGGAAAAGATCGACACAGTCGTCCACTTTGCCGCCGAGTCACACGTTGATCGCAGCATCGAAGGCCCGGCAGAGTTCATTCAGACCAATATTTTGGGAACCTTCGCTCTGCTCGAAACCGCCCGTAAGTTCTGGATAACCAGCCCCCAGCCCCCAAGCCCCAGTCCCCGCTTCTTACATGTATCGACCGATGAAGTCTACGGTTCTCTTGGTGACACGGGTTTGTTTACTGAAACAACGTCCTACGACCCACGTTCTCCTTATTCGGTAAGCAAAGCTTCATCCGACCACTTGGTGAACGCTTATTATCACACCTATGGCTTGCCGATTTTGATGACTAATTGTTCGAATAACTATGGGCCTTATCACTTTCCGGAAAAACTGATTCCCCTGATTATCAACAACGCCCGGAATGGTAAAGATCTGCCGGTTTATGGTGATGGCAAAAACGTCCGAGATTGGCTGTATGTTGTCGATCACTGCACGGCGATTCTCAAGGTGTTGCAGCAGGGCAGGGTCGGGGAAACTTACAACGTAGGTGGCAACAGCGAGAAGCAGAACATCGAGGTGGTTCAGACCATCTGTGACATCCTGGATGAAAAAGTTGCCCCACTCGCCAATGACCAGCCGCGTCGTTCTTTGATCAAGTTCGTTAAAGACAGGGCCGGCCATGACCGTCGTTACGCTATCGATGCATCGAAAATCAAGAATGAACTTGGTTGGGAGCCCTCAGTGACGTTTGCTGACGGTATTCGTACGACAGTTGACTGGTATCTTGAAAATGAAGAATGGATGAACGGCGTCCTCGACGGTTCTTATCAAGACTATTACGCCAGGATGTATGATGAGCGCTAGCATGACTGCACAGGGGAAAAAGCTACTTCTGGTCGGCGGTAATGGGATGCTTGCCGGGAAAATAGCTGCTGTTGCACCTCCAGACTATAAAATCACTGCGGTGGACCTGCCTGATTTCGACTTGACTGACAAGGCCCAGGTTCTTGCTTATGTCGATGATCTAAGACCTGGAATCATTGTTAACTGTGCGGCTTTTACCAATGTTGATGGTTGTGAGACAGAGCAAACTCTGGCTGACCAGGTAAATGGTGTCGCCGTCGGTTATCTGGCAGAGGCTGCTAAAAGTGTAGACGCTGTATTGGTCCACATTTCCACAGATTATGTTTTTGACGGTGAAAAGAGTACTCCGTATCTTGAAGATGACCAGACGAACCCCCAGTCGGTTTACGGACACTCGAAGCTATCAGGTGAACAAGCTGTCCTGGCCAGTGGACTGCAGAAATATTTTATTGTAAGGACAAGCTGGCTTTATGGTCCTGGTGGGAATAACTTTGTAGAAACTATAATTCGACTCTCTAAAGATCGGACGGAGCTGGGAATTGTTGCCGACCAGATTGGCTCACCAACCTACACGGGCGATCTGGCTAATGCCATTTTTAATATTCTGGAAACTTCGACCAGCCCCCAGCCCCCAGTCCCCACCCCCTTCGGTGTTTACCATTTTTCCAATGAAGGGCAGTGTAGTTGGTACGAATTTGCAAAAGAGATTGTATCTCTTGCCGAGAAAAATGGCGAGACGTTAAAGATAGAAAAGATTAACCCGATTAATACTGAAGACTATCCGTTGCCAGCGAGACGGCCGAAGTATTCAGTCTTTTCTAAAAAGAAGTACTCTCAGGTGACCGGGAAATTAGTACCCAATTGGAAAGAGGGTCTTGTAAACTATTTTACAGAACGATGATACGGTCTTCGGTACGTTTGCTTACTGATTGATCTTTAAGGAGAAGTTTTGATGGCTGGTATTAAAAAAGGGATTGTCCTTGCCGGTGGTGCTGGTACACGGCTTTACCCACTAACACTGGTGGCTAGCAAGCAACTGCAGCCCATTTATGACAAACCGATGATCTACTATCCTATTTCGACCCTCATGAGGGCCGGGGTTAACGAAATATTGATTATCTCAACCCCTCAGGATACCCCTCGTTTCGAAGCTCTTCTGGGAAATGGAAGCCGGTTTGGAGTGAAACTCACTTATGCTGTTCAGGCTGAGCCCAATGGGATTGCACAGGCGTTCCTCGTTGGTGAAGATTTTATCGGCAATGACCCCGTGAGTTTGATTCTCGGCGACAACCTCTTCTATGGAAAAATGGAACTGAGTCGGGTGTTTGGAGAATTTAGTGGAGGGGCACGGGTTTTTGGTTATCCTGTGACTGACCCCGAGCGTTATGGCGTCGTCGAATTTGACCAAGACGGTAAAGCTATCGGTATCGAAGAAAAGCCAACCAAACCGAAGTCTCATTACGCTGTTCCAGGACTCTACCTATACGATAACAATGTTATTGAGATCACCAAACAAATGAAGCCATCAGCACGTGGTGAGTTGGAAATTACCGATGTGAATGTCGAATACCTTCGGCGCGGTGAACTGATGGTCGAAAAGCTTGAGCGTGGCATCGCCTGGCTCGATACCGGTACCCACATGAGTCTGCTGGAGGCCAGTCACTTTATTGGCACACTGGAAGCTCGTCAGGGACTCAAGATTGCCTGTCTGGAAGAGGTGGCCTACAGGAAGGGGTTTATTGATAAAGACCAATTGGCACTGATAATTCAGGAGACACCAAAATCGAGCTACAGAGAGTACCTTGAGAGAGTGCTGGCGGATGGCTATTAGTCGTGAATGTAATTAAGACGGAAATCCCTGATTTGTTGGTCATTGAACCGAAAGTGTTCGGTGATGAGCGTGGCTTTTTTTACGAGAGCTTCAATGAACAGGCCTGGCGTGAAGCCACTGGTATCGATGCCCATTTTGTTCAGGATAATCACTCTCGGTCAGTTAAGGGGGTGTTGAGGGGTTTGCATTATCAACTTCCTCCTGCATCACAGGGGAAACTGGTTCGGTGTGTTGTCGGTGAGGTATTTGATGTGGCTGTGGATACCAGGAAAAGTTCGCCGACATTTGGCAAGTGGGTTGGGGTTCAACTGACGGCTGAGAATAAGAGGCAGCTCTGGATCCCTGAAGGTTTTGCTCATGGTTTTTTAGTCCTTAGCGACACAGCAGAGTTCCTTTACAAAACGACGGATTATTACTGTTCTGAAAAGGAGCGTAGTATCCGCTGGGACGATCCCGATCTGGGGATTGCTTGGCCTGAAGAGATCACCCCCGTTTTGTCTCCCAAAGATGCGGTTGCTATAGGTTTTGCAGAAGCCGAGTGCTTTTGAACTTTTCTTTGTTAATTTTGCGCTTTGAAGATAGTTATGGGAGAGGGTGATCTGTTTGAGTTCAGTTTTGACTGCTCTGAAAAAGGGTGTCTGCTTTCATGGTGAATGAAATTCCTTTAGTTGAAATCCTTTTGGCTTCTTACAATGGGGCACAAAAGCTTGAGGAGCAGATCAACTCTTTGCTTGATCAAACCTATTCTAACTGGAAACTTTTGATCAGAGATGATGGATCCGATGACGTAACAAAAAAGATCATCAATGGATTTATAAGTAGTTATCCAGAAAGAGTTTTTAACCCACAAGACACTTTGGGTCGCTTGGGGCCTTCCGGGAACTTTTCTGCGTTACTTTCGAGGTCTTGTGCCGAATATGTCATGTTTTGCGACCAGGACGATGTTTGGCTGCCAGACAAAATCCAAAAAACTTATGAGCTAATACAGGAGTATGAAAAAAAGTACGGGAAAGATACTCCCATCCTTATTCATACTGATTTGCAAGTCGTCGACAGTTCTCTTAACTCCATTGCCGATTCTTTCTGGGCATATCAGAACATCCACCCGCAAGGACGTGAATCGCTTAATCGTCTGTTGCCACAAAATGTGGTGTCAGGATGCACAGTCATGATCAATGCCAGCCTGCGAGAACTTGCATTGCCTATACCTCGTAATGCCATCATGCACGACTGGTGGCTGGCTTTGGTGGCTGCTGCCTTTGGCAAGATTGGACACGCTGACGAGGCTATGATTTTATACCGGCAGCATGTTAATAATGAAGTTGGTGCCAGAAATTGGCATCACATCCCGTCAAGAATTAAACTTGCCGCAGATAAAAAAAGAGCCAAAGAGTCACTATCAAATACATATATGCAAACGGAGGCATTTCTCGATCGTTTTGCTGATAAACTCTCACCACGTCAATGCCAAATGGTTGAGTGTTACGCGAATTTTCCTCAGCAAATAAAGATCTTTAGACTTTACAACTTGCTGAAATACAACTACTTTAAGGCGGGGTTTTGGCGTACCTTGGGCATGTTTGCCCATGTTTGATTGAAATGGTTTAGTATGCTTGGATACCGCTTTGGTGTTGTTGTTTTAACTTATAATGCTGGGCCCTCATTTACTGAATGGGTTCAGGCATTAAAATGCCAATCAGTTCAGCCTGACATTATTAAGGTCGTTGATTCATCTTCCGTTGATCACACAGCGACGCTCGCTAAAGAAACTGGCTGTTCTGTTACAGTTATACCTCAGAAAAATGTCAATCACGGCGGTACACGTCAGACTGCATTCAAAGCTCTTTCTAATGTTGATTTGATTGTCTATTTAACGCAAGATGCGTTTCTTGCAGATAGGCAATCCCTGGAAAATCTTGTAAATGCCTTTCGAGATGAATCTATCGGTGCGGCATATGGTCGTCAACTACCGCAGAAAGGTGCCACCCCTATAGAGGCACATGCACGCATTTTCAATTATCCACCTGAGAGTCACATCAAAGGAATGGCTGACAAATCCGAATTTGGAATTAAAACCTGCTTTATGTCCAACTCTTTTGCCGCATATCGTTGTTCTGCATTGCAGCAGGTCGGCAGTTTCCCTGAGAACAATATTGTCAGTGAAGACACTTATGTTGCCGCCAAAATTCTTGAAGCGGGATGGCAGATCAAATATTGTGCTGATGCAACAGTTTATCATTCTCACAACTATACAATAACGCAAGAGTTTCAGAGGTATTTCGACTTGGGGGTTTTCCATTCTCGTGAACCTTGGATACGAAGTCGTTTTGGTCAAGCAGAGGGGGAGGGAAAGCTGTTTGTCCATTCACAACTCACCTTTCTTATGAAAGAACACTTTTTTTTAATGCCATCAGCTTTGCTGCGTACAGCCTTCAAGTATTTAGGCTTCAGGCTCGGTTTCTGTGAGGCATATCTTCCCAATAAATTGAAAATATGGTTAAGTATGCAGAAGCATTTTTGGATGAAGTGACAAGAGGGCCGTGTCTTGCTGAAAGAACAAGCCAAACTTTTGAACCGACTAACAATAATTGCTGACTTGTCTCTAGTCGTAATCTCTTTTATCACCGCCTATCATTTGAGGCGACATTTTCTTGCCGGTGGTGTAGAGCTAGGGCCAATCAAGGAATACTCTTGGCTCCTGTTGCCGGCACTTCCTGTCTGGTATTATCTCCTCGCAAAATACAACCTGTACAAATCAATTCGACAAATCAGTTTGTTTGACCTGCTTTACCGAATTACCAGCGTACATTTTTTCTCTGGAATAATTATTTCCTCGATGGTTTTGTTCTTCGATCGTGATTTTTACAGTCGTAGACTTATATTGGTTTTTGTTGTAACTGCATTTATTCTTATCGTCCTCGAAAGAATCTGTCTTAAACTACTTCTGAATTATATCCGCCGCAGAGGCTTGAATTATAGGCAACTCCTCCTTGTCGGCACGATGGAGCGTGCTCAGGAGTTCATCAAGCTTGTTGAGGATCATGCCGACTGGGGGCTTCGTGTACTCGGTGTGTTACAGGTTGCGTCAGGCGATCTTAAAGACAATGTGTCTGGCTATAAGGTTATGGGCAGGTTAGACGACTTGAACGAGAGTTGCAAACGTTACCCTGTCGACGAGGTGGTGTTCTGTCTTGCCAAGGATCAAGTCGTTGACATTGAGGAACACTTGCAAGGTTTGGAAGAACTTGGCGTCACGGTGCGGATGGTTCTGGACTTTTATAATGTCAACCGTTACAGAAAGGATCTGAGCTTTTTTAATGATACTCTTCCTATATTAACTTTTTATACGAAATCTCTTGATGGCCAACAACTTTTTCTGAAAAGAATTCTTGATATATTGGGGGCACTGGTTGGTTTAATTGTTCTGGTATTTCTCTTCCCCTTTATGGCACTGGGTATTAAAATTGAGTCTCCGGGCCGGATTTTTTATAGTCAGAATAGGGTTGGCGAAAACGGCAGGCAATTTCGCATATGGAAGTTCCGTTCAATGTCAAAAGAAGCTGATCTCCATAAGTCGCAGCTTATGGAACAGAACGAAATGAGCGGCGCTATTTTCAAAATGAAAGATGACCCGCGTGTTACTCGCATCGGGAAAATCCTAAGAATGACAAGTCTTGATGAACTCCCCCAATTCTGGAATGTTTTGAAGGGGGAGATGAGCCTGGTTGGTACGCGACCGCCTACGCCCGACGAAGTTGAACAATACGAAAACTGGCACCGGCGCCGGATCAGTATCAAGCCTGGCATCACTGGATTATGGCAAGTTAGCGGACGAAACGATATTGATAACTTTGATGATGTGGTCAAGCTCGATTTGCAGTATATAGATAAATGGACTCTTGGGTTGGATGTGCGTATTTTAGTCAAAACTATCTGGGTCGTTCTGACCCGCAAAGGTAGCTGCTAAAAAAACTATGGAGAAATTATTTTGCTTACTAGTATGACTGGCTACGGTAAGGGCGAGGCCCAGCAAGACGATATAACCGTCACTGTAGAAATTAAAACGGTAAATCATCGCCATATAGATATCTCGGTTAAATTGCCACGTACTTTTCTGAGTCTTGAAAATGGTGTGCGCAAGCAGATCGGGAAAGTACTGGGTCGAGGTAAGGTTGATGTTTATGTGAATTATGAGCTTTCAACCGAAGCGCAGGCAGTGCCGGTGCTTAATCGTGAACTGGCGTCTGCGTATCATAAGCTTTTTTCCGGAATGGCTAAAGAGTTTGAACTGCAAGATCCGGTTTCAATCGGACACATTATCAACCAGAGAGATGTCGTGCAGATTGAGGAGTCGGAGATAGACGAAGCGACCCTCGGTGCTTGTCTTAGTCGTGCCACGGAAATTGCCCTGGAACAGCTACTAACCATGCGCAGGGCTGAAGGCGAAGAAACTCAGCTGGATATGGAGTCGCGCTTGCTGTCAGCCGAACAGTTGTTGACACAGGTTGTAACAAGAGCACCGCAGGTTCCCATAGAATGGCAGGTGAAGTTGACAGAACGGTTGACACGTATCCAGCAGGGTGTTGAATTTGATCCACAACGGGTTGCCCAGGAAATTGCTGTTTTCACTGACCGTTGCGACATCAACGAAGAGATCGCTCGTTTCAAAAGTCACTTGATCCAGTTCCGGGCTCTTTTCAACAATAAAGAACCGGTTGGACGGCGTATGGATTTTCTTCTCCAGGAGCTAAACCGTGAGGTTAACACCATGGGTTCAAAATCTAATGATGCCGAGTTGACCATGTCGGTTGTTGCCCTGAAGGCCGAGTTCGAAAAGATTCGCGAACAGGTCCAAAATATTGAATAGTGAGATAAGAACAGTGTGTGGTGAGATCAATATGAATAGAAAAGGCATCCTTTACATCATCTCTGCGCCGTCTGGAGCAGGGAAAACGTCTATTTGCAGGGCTATCTTGTCTTTCTTCCCAAGCCTCCGTCAATCGATCTCCTTCACAACACGTGAATTGCGTGTCGGTGAACAGGATGGCAGAGACTATCATTTTGTCTCGCCAGAAATCTTTGCCAAGATGGTCGAGGATGACGCCTTTGCAGAATGGGCGGAAGTTCATGGTAATTGTTATGGTACGGCACGAGCGACACTGGAACAGGCCAGTGAAGAAGGTGCGGATGTTTTGCTTGAGATAGATTTTCAGGGCGCCGAGCAACTACGTGACAGCGGACTCAACGGGGTTTTTATCTTTATTCTGCCCCCCGACATGAGTGAATTACGCAGACGCCTGGAATCTCGCAATACTGACGACACAAAGATCATCACCCGCCGCATGGCCAATGCCGCTGGCGAAATCTCCGAGGCGAAGAACTTTGATTACCTTGTGGTCAATGATGTTCTGGATCAGGCCGTTGAGAAGGTCAGGGCGATCATGATTGCTGAAACTTCACGAACAGAACGCATTATCAATATACTCCCTGAAGAATTCGACTTGAAATAGAATAGATAGCCGTATATCTTAGTGTGACTACTAAATTTATAACCCGTCGGTAGCATCCGGCCTGATAAAAAGTGAGGACAAATGGCACGTATTACTGTTGAAGATTGTCTAAAAGCTGTTCCAAATCGCTTCCTGTTGACTATGGTGGCGACAAAACGAGCCAAGCAGCTTTTTAAAGGGTCAGAGCCCTTGGTTGAAAACAAGTCGAACAACCGTAAGATTGTTTTGGCTCTACGCGAAATTGCTGCAGGTAAGGTTGATTTTGAAATCCCTGTTCCGAAGCAACCCTGATTAATTTGCTGTATCATGCGCTCCTTGCATAAGGTGCTCCGATCTGGGACCCTGCGAAGTTTACGATGCCGGCCAGTTATGGCCGGCATCATTTTTCTCATCTGAGCGTCGGTTATGATTCGTATCGACGATATTCTGGACGAAATCCGTTCTTATCACACCGAAGCAGACCTCGATGTGGTGCGTAAGGCCTATCTGTATGCTACAGAGGTACACCAAGGTCAAACCCACCTGTCCGGTGAACCGTACCTGACCCATTCCATGGAAGTGGCTGCTATCCTGACGCGTCTGCGTGTGGATGTGCCAACGGTCATAACTGGACTGTTACACGCAACTCTTGAAGATAATCCCTCCTCCGAAAAAGAACTGCGCCAGCGGTTTGGTGACGAAGTGGCCGAAATGGTTGAAGGCGTCACCAAGATCAGCAAGATCACCTTTAAAACCAACGAGGAACGCCAGGCGGAAAACTTTCGCAAGATGCTGTTGGCCATGGCCAGAGACATTCGTGTCATTCTGGTGAAACTGGCTGACCGTTTGCACAACATGCGCACGCTTAAATCTCGCGCAGGTGATGTTCGTCAAAAAATTGCCCAGGAAACCGCGGATATCTACGCCCCACTTGCCAACCGGCTTGGTATCAGTTGGGTGAAAAGCGAACTTGAGGATCTTTCTTTCAAGTACCTTGATCCGGATAATTACAAAGAACTGGCAAAGAAGGTTGATCAGCAACGTCGCAAAAGTGATACCTATGTTACAGACGTCAAACATAGGCTTGAGGAGATTCTTCAGGAACACGAGATTGGTGGCCAGGTCCAGGGTCGCTTTAAACACATCAGTTCAATTCACAAGAAAATCATCAAGCAGAAAATCGATTTTGAGCAGATTCATGATCATATAGCCTTTCGCATTATTGTGCCGACTGTACGTGACTGCTACGCTATGCTGGGTGTTATCCACTCTTTCTGGAAGCCGGTGCCCGGGCGTTTCAAGGATTTCGTCGCTATGCCCAAGGCAAATATGTATCAGTCTTTGCACACCACTGTTTTGGCCCGGCCGAACAGCGCATGGAAGTACAGATTCGTACTGAAGAAATGCATCGGGTCGCCGAGCAGGGGATTGCGGCACATTGGAAGTATAAAGAGGGTCAGTCCGGGCAATATAAAGAGGGGCCGTCCGCTAACCGTGTCGACGAAGGTCGCTTTGGTTGGCTGCGACAGATGCTTGAATGGCAGAAAGAGCTCAAGGATTCTGGTGAGTTCATGTCCTCGGTCAAGGTTGACCTGTTTCCTGATGAGGTTTACGTATTTACTCCGAATGGCGATGTTAAGGAGCTACCCAAACAGAGTACACCGATCGATTTCGCCTATAGTGTTCACTCCGATGTTGGTCAGCGTTGCTCCGGTGCCAAGGTCAATGGTCGCCTGGTGCCCTTGAAAACCGAGCTGCAAAACGGCGATGTTGTCGAGATCACTACTTCTGCAAACCAGACGCCAAGTAAAGATTGGCTGAAGTTTGTCAAAACCTCCAAGGCGAAAAACCGGATCCGAAATTGGGTCAAGGAACAGGAGCGTCATCAGAGTCTGGATCTGGGCCGCGAACTTCTGGAGAAGGAATTACGCAAATATGGTTTCAGCTTCAATCGTGCTGCCAACCTGGAGACGATGAAGACAACCTTTACCGAGCTTGGCTTCCGAAGTCTCGAAGATCTGCAGGCGGCTGTCGGTGACGGTAAAATAACCTGTAATCAGGTGATCTCTCGTCTTCTGCCCGAGCAATTCAAGGCCGAAGCACCCAAACCAAGTCGCATCAGTCAGGTCCTTGGCAAGATTCGCAAGAAGTCGGTTGATGCTATCAGTGTTCAGGGGTTGGCTGGCATCCTGGTGCGTTATGCCAAATGCTGCAACCCTCTGCCAGGAGATGAAGTTATTGGTTTTATCTCCCAGGGAATGGGTGTGACCATACATGCAGCAGATTGTCCGCGTGTACTAGAAACTGATCCTGAGCGTCGTATTGAAGTTTCATGGAATCGCCAGAAGGGTGCGACGCGACCCGTCAAAATCAGGATACACAGTTTGAACCAGCAGGGCGTTCTGGCTGCAGTCACCAAGGTGATTACCAAGTGCGAAGCAAATATTTTGCGCGCCAGTGTCTTTTCAACCAATGAAGGCCGCGGTCTTCTTAATTTCGAAGTGGACGTTAAAGATGTTCAGCATTTGACCAAGGTTATGGATACCGTTCGGAAAGTTAAAGGGGTTATTAAGGTTGAGCGGGTGAGGGCTGGGGTGAAAAATAAAAGCTGACTAGCAGCCTGTCGGACAATCAATAAACTGGCTGCAAATTCGTTTGTTTGGTCCATATTTCAGCTCCTTTTCGACCAATAGCTACGGCTATTACTCTCAAATGAGCCAAAATCTGGCCTCAAACATTCAAATTTTCGCTTCAGCCCTGATTGTCCGACAGGCTGCTAGGCTGTTGAAACTATGAGGAGATTGATATGTTGAAAAAACAGATTCAAACGAATGCTGCACCAGCTGCAATCGGGCCATATTCGCAGGCTATTCAGGCTGGTGATTTTGTCTTTTACTCCGGGCAGATACCTCTGAACCCGGAAACCGGTGATGTTGTTGCGGGGGGAATTGTTGAACATACCCATCAGGTGATGACAAATATGCGTGCTGTGCTGCATGCTTCGGGACGTGATTTCTCTGATATTGTCAAAACCACTATCTACCTGACAGATCTGGCTGACTTTTCGACAGTCAATGAAATTTATGGTGAGTGTTTTACTGAAATTCCACCGGCTCGTGCTTGTGTGCAGGTGGCAGCCTTACCGAAAGGTGTGTCAATCGAGATCGATTGGATTGCTGCTGCACAGAAATAGTTTACTGAAGAATGGGGTCAATAAAAAAGGGGCAGCCTGAAACAGGCCCCCCCTTTAAACTTTTACAACCCCTGTTTTACAACAAAGGGTTCTCGCAATAATCAGATCAGCTGGCTTTTTGAATCGCCCCTGACCGGATGCAGCGTGTACAGACTTTCATGCTACACACAGAACCATTCTTGACAGCCCGTACCTTTTGCAGATTCGGTTGAAAGACCCTCTTGGTTTTGTTGTGTGCATGGCTGACATTGTTGCCAGTCATTGGTTTCTTTCCACAGACATCACATTGGTTTGCCATTTTTTCGCTCCTCCTAATATGTTCTGAACGGAACCTTGTAGCATGAAGAAAACCTCTTTGCAAGAGGTATTCTTGTCCGGTTTGCTTATGCTAGTACCTTGTAACTTATAAAATGCCGCAAAATTGCGACGGGATTTGGCGCACCAACAAGGCGCGGCTGAGAGCGCATAGCACCGCTATGTAACCGAAGCCACAACGCAGTTGGCGTGCCAAATAACAAGCAAGATGCGTTAGTTTATAGGTTACACGGCACTCATCCCGATTTGCGCTTGTTTATCAGGTTCTTCGCCAAAGTCCAGCCGAGCAGGGCCGCTCCGGAAGCTCCCATCTCCGGCAGCAAAGCATTGCTGTCTGCACAATAAAGGTTGGCTCCAATCCGTATCGGTAAACTGACCAGCTTTTGAGGTTGGTTGGCAGTCGTTGATTCTCTTTGCGTTGGAAGTTTTTCCTCTGGCTCTGAAAGTTTATAGTCAGCAAAAGGGAGCACCGGTTCAAGTTGTTTGCGCAACTGCTCTTCGGTTACGTTGTCTGCCCCGAGAATGAGACCGTAGAGTTGCTTCTCACTCTTCTCGATGGCCATGTGTTCAAATTGCTCTTGTAATTGATCTTCTGCTATTTCATCGGAACTGATGGGGAGACCACAGGGCTCACCATCAACCTCTTCAATAGCCAGGCGTAGTGGCATCTCTCCTCCGCAGATAACCCGCGTTGCCAACACAGATGACAGTTGCCCGGTCAGGCTGCTGGTTGACTGCCTGGACAGAATCTGTGGTGATGGCAATCCTGTGACCTTGCCGTGCTTAAAACGGTCAACCCAGCGGGTGTCACCAAGCAGGAAGGTTGCAGCGGTAAACTGGCCACCACCCTTTATCTCTCCGCCGGTCCATCGCGAGCCGTTGAAATCTATGCGTTCAAGGTCTTTAAGGTCGGTTTTTGAACCATGAAATTGATCGAAGCGTTTCCCCAACAACTCACTGAAGTCAGGTTCTTTAAGATTCTCAGGTCGTATGACCTGAGCCCACAACAGGGCTGCCTGAGCATATGACAGAGCGTTGATCTTCTGCAATGCGAGTCCTTGCATAAGATCAGTAATAAAATCCACCGCCACATGCGGGATCTTGCGCATTGCGTCAGTAAGTGGTGCATCAAGTTCAGCCCAGTTGATTTTGCGGCGGATACCGAGCAGCTTGAAGCTTGCTGTTGTTTTGAATGACGGCCACGGTAACCCATTATTCTCCCACAAGAGATTCTCTAGCTGAATGCCATGAACTCTCAGTTGCTCCAGCCATTGTAAAACAGCGGGACCATCCTGACCGAACTCTCGACAAAGCTCGTTATCGAGTGAGATATCATTATTCAAGGTGACGCGAGCTTTTCGTGAGATGACCTGGATTGGTTTTTGTGCCACAAAACAGGAGCGTCCGCCCAGGGTACCGAGCAGTTTTTCAAGAAATAGTGAAGAATGAAACCATTCTGATGCAGTGGCTTCATGATAACGCAGGAAGAGGACCTTGTTCCCTTGCTTGGCGAGCAGGGCTGCTGCGATGCGTGCCGAAAGAGATCCGCCAATAATCGCGATATCGTAATGTTTACTGCTCATGAATTTATTACCGCTTTTTAAAGATAAACAGGACACGGATTGCACGGATGAACACGGATGTATAGAAAAGATATCAAGGCTTTTTTGTTCGATCCGTGTTAATCAGATTCTTATCCGTGTCCAAAGGTTTTGTTCATAAACTGAATAGTTACAGATCTTCCTCTGATATGACCTCAAATCCATTACTGTTCAGCAGGGCAGTGGTCACACCTACGCCATGAACGCATTCATCACCTCGATACATTTGATGAACACCGCAAGACGGGCTGCGCTCTTTGAACAGCACTCGGTCGCAATGACTCAATCGGGCAATCTGTAATGTCAACTTTGCGCCAAGGCAAAAGACCTCATTCATTGATTGACCGTGAACTGAAATGACTTTTCCATGCCCCACAAGTACAGCATGGCCGTCACCCGAATGAAAAAAAGTTTTCTCGCGGGGAGTCGACATCCCAGCCAGTTGTTCAGGACACACAGGGATTGGCAGCAGGTTCTCACGCTGCAGGTAATCGATAACAGCTTGTGAACGTTTGGCTTTACCGTCGTAGCGGGTCGGCAGTCCAAGCAGGCAGGCACTGACCAGGATTGGCTCGCGCATTTTAGTTGATGGCCATTGTTTGTTCATCGCTTGTCCAGTGTTTGTCCATTGCCGACTCAGCCGTCAATAGACGGGTTGACCAGAGAGGTCAATGCAGGGGGACAAGCTGGCTCAATGATCACCTGACGACCGTCAACGCGAACCCGCCCTTCAGCAATCAGCTGAATTGCCCTGGGGTAGGTTTTGTGTTCCTGCTCAAGAATGCGGGCCGCCAGAGTGTCAGCACTATCATCGGGGAGCACCGGCACAACCGCTTGCATGATGATCGGCCCGGTATCAACTCCACCATCGACAAAGTGCACGGTACATCCGGAGAAGCGTGCTCCGTAATCGATGGCTTGTGGCTGGACGTGCAGACCGGGAAAGGCAGGCAGCAGCGCGGGATGAATATTGATCACTCTCTCCGGGAAGGCATCGATAAAAGTCTGGGTGATGATGCGCATGAAGCCGGCCAGAACCACCAGATCAACATCGGCATCCTGCAATGCTTTAACCACACTGTTGTCAAAATCTTCGCGTTGTGAAAAATTCCGATGATTGATGCAGAGCGTCTCGATGCCAGCTTTACCGGCTCGATCCAACGCCCCGGCACCCGGATTGTTGGTGATGACCACAGCTATTTCTGCAGCGAGAGTGCCATCCATACAGCGGTCGATGATCGCCTGCAGGTTGGTGCCGCCGCCCGAGGCCAGGACGCCGATGCGCAACAATTTGGACATGGAATACTCCAGGAAGATAAAATCTCAAATCACAGTTTAAAGTTACCAGCCTCTAGGCTCCAACCCCCAACCCCCAGCCCCCAGCCTCCGCTTATACCAACTCCACCCGCTCACTTTGCTCATCACAGGCGACAATCTCACCAATAACATAAGCCTGCTCATTTAAGCCCTGTAAGCGCGACAAAATATCGTCAGTAGAATCCTTCGGCACGACAAGGACCATACCGATACTGTAATTGAAGGTGCGATACAGCTCTTTCTCTTCTAGATTGCCGGCTTCACGCAGAAGCTCGAAAAGAGGCAGTTTGGGCCATGAGTCTTTACGGATCACTGCTTCGCAGTGACGGGGCAGGACGCGCGGCACGTTCTCCAGTATCCTCCGCCTGTAATGTGAGCGATACCGCGGATATCGAAGTCACGCAGCAGGTTGAGAATCGATTTGACATAAATTTTGGTGGGGCGCAGCAAGGCATCACCGAGCGATTCATCGAGATCCGGGTGGACAGTATCGAGATCACCCTGCAGACGTTTATCGACAATGTTGCGAGCCAGGGAGTAGCCGTTGGAGTGCAAGCCGTTCGAGGCGATACCGATGACTAACTCACCAACCTGGATGCTGGAACCATCAATGATTGAATCACGATCAACCACACCAACGGTAAATCCGGCCAGATCGTATTCACCGTCACTGTAGAAACCGGGCATCTCAGCAGTTTCGCCACCAATCAAAGCACAACCGGCCTGGAGGCAGCCTTCGGCAATACCTTCGATAACCTCGGCGGCTTTTTCCGGAGCCAGCATGCCTGTTCCAAAGTAATCAAGGAAGAAGAGCGGCTCGGCACCTTGCACGATGATGTCGTTGACACACATGGCGACCAGGTCGATGCCCACTGTATTGTGACGATTGAGTTGAAACGCCAGTTTAAGCTTGGTGCCGACCCCGTCGGTTGAGGAGACCAGAACCGGCGATTTGTACTTGTCTTTGTTTAGAGAGAAGAGACCGCCGAAGCCACCGATATCAGTAAGGACTTCTGGGCGGTTGGTCGATTTAACCAGGGGTTTGATCAGGTCGACAAAGCGATTACCTGCTTCAATGTCAACGCCGGCATCTTTGTAGGTCATACTGGAACGATCAGACAAGATTTGTTCTCCTCAACGCTAAAGCAAAAAAACAACATAAAAAAACCAGATTTTAATTGTACCATAAAGGTAGCCATAATAAATAAATCACCACTCGGCAGGTTGTCAATTGTAAACCTTGAGAACAGGTACTATTCTCCCTCTTTACAGGTCGACAGCAGTGGCCTATTATGAATCGCCGTAAGGATGTAAAGCTGCAAGGCTGTAAAGTGTTACAATCGAGCCTCTTCATAAGTCGTCATCCTCGTGAAAACGGGGATCCATTTTTTGACAGTTCCAGTAAATCTCTGGATTCCCGCATGCGCGAGAATGACGATCAATGGATCCTATATGAACCCATCGATCTCTTTGCCTGACGCCGACAGGATCGCACCGATGCAACGGTCTGATCTTGCCGCAGTGCAACGGCTTGAATGCGCCAGTCAAAAAGAGCCCTGGAATCTGCAACACTTTACTGATGAGTTGGAGAACCCGGTTGCGTCGGTGGACCTTTATTGGCACGATGATCAGTTGAGCGGATTCCTCTGCACATGGTTGATTGCCGGTGAACTGCAGATTCAAAATCTGGCGACCTTGCCAGCGATGCGCCGTTGTGGCGTTGCTGTCCGGTTGCTTGAGCATGTCATTGCACGCAGTAAAATCTTCGGCTTGACCTCTATTTGGCTTGAAGTTCGCGTTAGCAATACACCGGCAATTGCCCTGTACGAACGGTTCGGATTTTCTGCTGACGGCAAACGGTCTGCATATTATCCAGATGGAGAAGACGCCCTGATTATGAAACACTCAGGAATTATGACTTATTCAGGAGAGTAAAAAGATTATGCAGAATTACCGCACCAAAATTATTTCCAACCAGGAGATTTCACCCGGATATTTCCGGATGAAGATCCTGGCTCCTGGCTTTGGAGAAAAAGCCCATCCCGGTCAGTTTGTCATGTTTCGTGTACAGCGTTCATTACCACCATTGCTGCGGCGCCCTTTCGGTATCTTCCGGACCGGTTTTCTGCCTGCTGATTGTGACGGTCTGCCACCGAAAGAATTTGTCGAGATCGTCTACAAGGTCGTCGGCAGCGGCACATCCATCATGGCAGATCTTCATGATGGTGATCGCGTTGAACTGCTGGGCCCTCTCGGCAATGGTTTTGATTGCACTTCACGCCAGGGTGAGAAGATCCTCGTTGGCGGCGGCATCGGTCTGGTGCCTCTGTATATGCTGGCGGGTGAGTTGATTGCCAATGGCTGCACTGTTCGCCTCCTCATGGGCGGACGCACGCGGGATGATATTTTTGCCGTCACAGAGTTTGAACGTCTCGGCGTGGAAACTTTTATCTCTACTGATGATGGCAGCCTCGGTGAAGAGGGTCTGGTGACCCAGGTTTTGGAACGTAAACTTCAGAAATATCCTGACGCCGAGGTCTTTTCCTGTGGTCCTCTGCCGATGCTCGGTGCCGTTCACAGCATCTGTGCCGCCAGCCAGGTGCCGTTGCAGGTCTCGCTGGAGGAATCCATGGCCTGTGGTGTTGGTGCTTGTCTTGGCTGTGTCGTCAAGGGGGCAGGGCATACGGATGAAAATCCAAGTTATCTTTGCACCTGTACGGTCGGACCAGTCTTTAAGTCGCAATATCTGGACTGGAGTGCCTTGGGGCAGAGTGATAACAGCTGTGGAGGGTGCGTCTGATGAGTGAACAAAATAAAGCAAATATCAAGCGTCCCAATCTGGGTGTGGAAATCGCCGGGATCAAGCTGCGTAACCCGGTGATGCCTGCTTCGGGAACCTTCGGTTACGGTGAAGAATATGCGCCCTTTCTGGATATGGAAAAGATCGGCGCGATCGTCACCAAGGGCCTCTCGCTAAAGCCCAAGGCTGGCAACCCGACGCCAAGAATCGCTGAAACTGTCAGTGGCATGCTTAATGCCATTGGCCTGCAGAATGTAGGTATCGATGCTTTTATCAAGCACAAGATGCCCTATCTGCGCACCGTCAATACGCCGGTGATTGCCAATTTCTTCGGCAATACTCTTGAGGAGTATGGCGAAGTTGCCAGGCGTCTCAACGATATCCCTGAAATCGCTGCTGCAGAGCTGAATATCTCCTGCCCGAACGTCAAGCAGGGTGGTATCGTCTTCGGTACCGATCCTCAAGCAGCCAGCGAAGTTGTTACTCTGGTACGCAAGAACCTGCAAAAGCCGTTGATCGTCAAGTTGACGCCCAATGTGACTGATATAACGGTTGTTGCCCGAGCCGTCGAAGAGGCAGGCGCGGACGCCATCTCCTGCATCAATACGCTTACTGGCATGTCGGTGGATGTCCACACCCGCAAGCCACGCATTGCCAATACCACTGGTGGTCTCTCCGGGCCGGCGATACGGCCGGTCGCCGTGCGTATGGTTCATCAGGTCGTACAGGCTGTCTCGGTTCCAGTGATCGGCATTGGTGGCATTGCGCGGCCAATGGATGCTCTCGAATTCCTGATCGTCGGTGCCACCGCGGTTCAGGTCGGCACAGCCAATTTCGTCGATCCGACAGCAATGTTGACGATCATCGACGGTATTGAAGAATTCTGTATTGATGAAGGTATCGATGATATTCATCAGTTAATCGGCAGTTTAAAATTATAAAATGTAAGGGCGCAGCAAGCGGCGCCCCTACCATTGATTTTTTGCGTATCGCGTTCTGTCTGTAGAATAATGGGTTATCTGTAGGGGCGCTGCTTGCCGCGCCCTGGTTGTAAATCGTCTTTTCGCGCCCCGGTGCCTTATGGAAGTAATCACAACCCACATCCACGCTGATTTCGATTGCCTCGGTTCGATGATTGCCGCCAAGCGTCTTTATCCTGATGCCGTCATGGTTTTCCCCGGTGGCCAGGAACGTAGCCTGCGCGAGTTTTTTCTGAATAGCGCGCAATATGCTTTTGGTTTCAAGCGTGTTCGCGACATTGATATGGACGCTATCACCCGCCTGATCCTTGTTGATGTTCGCCAGGCGTCCCGTATCGGTCCTTTTGCTGTTGTTGCCACGCGGCCAGGGGTCGATATTCATATCTACGACCATCATGCGACCAAGGCCGGTAGCCTGAAAGGTTCAACTGAGCATGTTGAAGCGCTCGGATCAACGGTCACGGTCATCAGTCATCTGCTTATGGAGCAGCAGGTTAAGCTGACGGCTGATGAAGCAACCATGATGATGCTCGGCCTCTACGAAGATACCGGTAGTCTGACCTTCCATACGACGACAGTTAAAGATTATCAGGCTGCTGCTTATCTCCTGAGTAACGGAGCCAGTCTCAATGTGGTCGCCGATCTAACGACCCATGAACTGACTCCAGATCAGGTACGCTTGCTTAATGATCTGATCGCCAGTAAGACGATACTTAATGTTCGCGGCCTCAATATTGCTCTTGCTCACGCAACCATTGATCATTTTGTCAGTGATATCGCCACCCTTACGCATAAGCTAAAAGATATGGAGAACCTCGATGTTCTCTTTGTGATCGTGCGCATGGAACGCCGGATTTTCATCGTCGCCCGTTCGCGACTGAAGGAAATTCATGTCGGCGATATCATGGCGGAATTCGGGGGTGGTGGACACGCTTCAGCGGCCTCCTGTGCTGTCCGTGATCTGACTTTGCTGCAGGTGCTCGATCGATTACCGGCTCTTCTGCAAGAGCACGTCCAGCCACAATGGCAGGCTCGACATTTGATGTCGACACCGGTCAAGACTGTGGCAGAGGATGATTCTGTGGCTGATGCGCACCAGCCTCTCTCCCGTTATAATATCAACGCTGTGCCTGTGGTCAGAGGAGATGTCGTCGTCGGCACCATCTCACGCCAACTGGTCGACAAGGCGGTCTATCACGGCCTGCAACAGCAACTGGTCAGCGAGATTATGTCCAGCGATTTCCATCAGGTCAGTCCGCAAACGACTGTTGCTACCTTGAAAACGTTGATTGTCGAGAGTAACCAACGTTTTGTGCCGGTGGTTGAAAATGGAAAACTTGCTGGAGCTGTTACCCGCACCGACCTGTTGCGCCATTTGACCAGCAGTGTCGGTACGCCGCCACGTTCGGGCGAACGCAGCCTGGTCAGTCGTGGTGGTAGACGTTATAATATTGGTCAGATCCAGCGGCTGGTTCGTAACCGTCTGCCGAAACGGATTCAGGATCTCCTGGCGCAACTTGGTCGGGTTGGTGACGAGCTTGATGTCAACGTTTTTGTGGTTGGCGGCTTTGTGCGTGACCTGTTGTTGAATAAGCAAAACCTGGATATCGATGTTGTGGTTGAAGGTGACGGCGTTGCCTTTGCTGAGACCTTTGCTCGTGGCAACGACTGCCGGGTGCGCTGTCACCACAAGTTTGGTACCGCAGTGCTCATTTACCCGGATGATTTTAAACTGGATATTGCTTCAGCGAGAATGGAGTATTATCTGGAACCCGGTGCTCTGCCTGATGTTGAACACGCTTCAGTGAAAATGGATCTCAGTCGTCGTGACTTTACCATCAACACTCTGGCGATCAGTCTGAATCATCATACTTTCGGTGAACTGCTCGATTATTACGGTGGTCAGCGTGACATCGATGATAAGGCGATTCGCGTGCTGCACAACTTGAGCTTTGTCGAAGATCCGACCCGGGTTTTTCGGGCCGTACGGTTTGAACAGCGCCTCGGTTTTAAAATCGGCAAGCAGACGGAACACTTGCTGAAAAGCGCTGTGCGGCTTGGTCTGATGGAGAAGGTGAGTGGCAAACGGATCTTCAATGAACTTCTGTTGATTATGGATGAGCATCAACCGTTGCCGGATATTTCGCGACTGGCCAGCCTGGATGTACTCAAATGTCTCCATCCGGATCTGACCAGCAAAGTCGATTACTCAGAGTTCTTTGATGAGGCGAGACGTGCTACCGACTGGTATGACCTGCTTTATACCGGGCGCCCGTGCGAACGTTGGCTTTGCTATCTGCTGGCCTTTACTGCTGTACTTGATCGCGCAGGGATCAAGCATCTTTGTGAGCGTTTGCAGATCCTGCCACGTTACCTTGATATTTTGAACAAGCAGCGCGCAACTGCTATGGCCTTGTTGAAGCGACTGGAAGGTCGCAATCATGGGATGCGTTCACCAAAATCAAGTAGTTTGTATCGCTGGTTCAAGCCGCTATCGACAGAAATACTGCTTTTTATGATGGCCAGAACCAACAAAGAACACGTCCGTCAATGGATTTCGCTGTATATAACGCAATTGCGCAATGTCCAGCCAGTACTCACCGGACATGACCTCGCAAAGCTCGGTCTTGCCTCCGGTCCGATCTACAAAACCGTTCTTGACGATCTTCTTTACGCGCGCCTCGATGGGCGTGTGGTGACGGCAGATGACGAGATAGCTTTGGCACAGCGTAAGTATTTGAAACAGCAAGGCTGAGAATAGAGAACAGAGCTGATGGCTGCTCCTGTTAAATCAGTTAGTTAGATGGTTTTGTCGTCTACAGGTCGTTGACTTACTTTGGTGCATCTGTTAAAAATACGCATTCTTTTGATTGCTTACAGAGCTCTTTATTATGGAACATATCCTACTTAAAGTTTCAATCATGCTGGTTCCGGCTCTGCTTGCGGTTACCTTGCACGAAGTTGCTCACGGCTTTATTGCTGACAAGTTCGGCGATCCGACGGCGCGACTGCTTGGTCGATTGACTTTGAACCCGATTAAACATCTTGATCCCATTGGCACCATTGCTCTGCTGGTCTTTGGCTTTGGTTGGGCTCGGCCGGTACCGGTCAACCCGAATAATCTGCGTCACGCACAAAAAGATATGATCTGGGTCTCTCTGGCAGGTCCTTCAGCAAATCTTTTGCTGGCTCTCTTCTCTGCCCTGTTGCTGCGTGTCATCGTCTATACCGCGGCCATGCTTCCTGAAGGAAGCTCGTTGCAACCATTGATTAACCCGATTGGCCTGATGGCGGCCTTCGGGCTCTATATCAACGTCATCCTTTGTCTCTTTAATCTCTTGCCAATTCCACCTCTCGATGGTGGCAGAGTCCTT
This sequence comes from Deltaproteobacteria bacterium, assembly GCA_024279915.1. GTDB lineage: Bacteria > Desulfobacterota > Desulfuromonadia > Desulfuromonadales > BM103 > M0040. Next base: position 41,471 of record JAJRRB010000085.1, on the reverse strand, counting down.
ATGGGCATCCTGCCGGAAAAGCAATCGCAGATGCTCCGTCGCATTGAACCCTTTGGCATGTTACTGATCGTCTTTATTATTTTTGGCACGTCACTCTGGAAGACGACTTTCGGTCCGGTGGTTCATCATGTGGTAAGCATGATGGCTGGGCCTCATATGAACGTCGTTGAGCAGACCATGCGCCTGCTTTTCTATCGATGAGCCGCGATATGGACAGCTACTCTATTCAGTTGGAAAACTTCGAGGGGCCTCTCGACCTGTTGCTGCATCTCATCAAGAAGAATGAGATGGATATTTATGATATCCCCATGGCAGCAATCACTGAGCAATACCTGGCGATTCTGGATACAATGAAAACCCTCAATCTTGACCTGGCAGGAGAATTCCTGCTGATGGCGGCGACCTTGCTGCATATCAAGTCAAAGCAGCTTCTGCCAAAGATTGTTGAGGAAGATCTGGAAGAGGAAGAAGATGACCCGCGTGCAGAGTTGGTTCGGCGTTTGCTTGAGTATCAGAAATATAAAGAAGTCTCCCTGACTCTTGATCACAAACCCCAGCTGGGACGCGATGTTTTTGCCCGTGTTGCCCCACAGCCGGAAGTCCTTGAAGAAGCCGAGGCAGGTTTTGTCGCTGTGGGCCTCTTTGATCTGCTGGAGGCTTTGCGGGAAGTCCTTAAGGAAAATCCCGAACAACTTGTTCATGAAGTCAATATGGAACAACTTTCCGTTACGGATCGTATCAATGCCATTCTCTCAGCTTTACAAGGCAAGGAAAGTGTGGCTTTTGTCGATCTTTTCAGCGATGGTCTCAAACGCAACGAGGTGATTGTAACCTTTCTGGCGCTGCTGGAGCTGGTGAAGCTGCACCTGGTCAGGTTTATGCAGAATGTTCACCATGGAACAATCTGGCTCTTCCCTGCGGTGGTGATTGACGAAAATGAAGAGCTGGACGTTGGAGATGATGCCCTTGGATACTCTTGATCTTATACCATTGGTCGAAGCTTTGATCTTTGCCGCCGATGGGCCAATTAAGGCCGAGCGTATGGCCGAAGCTCTGGATACGGAGCAAACTGAGATTCTCGCTGCAATCGAAGCGTTGGAAGTCGATTATGCTGAACGTCCTCGCGGATTTTTTCTGCAAGAAGTCTCCGGTGGCTATCAACTCAGAACGCGTCCTGAATACGCAGACTTCTTAAGGAAACTAGGCCACAACCGACCCTTCAAATTCTCCCGGCCTGCTCTTGAGACTTTGGCCATCATTGCTTATCGGCAGCCAGTCACCCGCTCAGAAGTCGAGTATCTGCGCGGAGTCGATTCCGGTAGCGTCCTGAAAACTTTGCTCGAAAAGCGGCTGGTAAGAATCCTCGGGAAGAAAGACATTCCTGGCAAACCGATGATTTACGGCACTACCCGTGAGTTTTTGGAACTGTTCGGACTGGCCGACCTCACTGCATTGCCGACCTTGCGTGAATTCAGTGAACTGGTGTCAGATGAGGAGAATGAAAGACAGGGTTGGGATGATGAGGGGGCAAGTCTGCCGCTATTGATTGATGAGGATGCTGTCGAGGAGGGCTCTGCGTTAAGTTTGGAAACTTCTGGTGAGCAACCAGAAGAAGCTTAACCTTTAACACAAACAAAAACCAAATATTCAAATCATAGATTTACAGGTATGAACGGAATCATTTAAAAAACAAAAAAACAGGCCGGCAACCAGAGGGTTGTCGGCCTGAATAATGTAACGCGATGTATGAAACGGGTTGTTAACGACCCGCTCGCTTCGAAGCTTTGATCGGGTTGACCTTGACTTCTTCGATCTTGACTTCCACTTTACGGTGAGTGGCAAAGTTGCAAAGACCGGCGGACCATTTTTTGACTGGTGTAGGAGCTTTGGCGCAAACAGGGCCGATGCTACCTTCAACGATGTGATTACAACCTTCACACATTTCAATAACGTTCTGACAGCTGCCGCCTTCGGCAATGCAACCTTTTTTACTCCAGAAAGTACATTCTGTACCGGGAAGAACTGTTTGACACTGCATGGGGTACTCCTTCTATTCAAGCTTTATCTGATTTCCAAAGAAGATTTCTACCCCCTTTTGCTGATGTGTGTCAACCTTAAAAGACACGTTTTGCAATTGACCTAATTTCCCTGATTAGGTAGTTTCTGTCTGGAAACCGCCCTTTTCCGCAATCTCTGCGTCAATCTGCACATTTGATTGTGCGGCGTAAAGTGCTACGCCTCCGCTCAAATGCCTGATTTCCTTGACCTTGCGAAAAATTGCTGGTTTTCAAATCAGAAACGGACACTGCACCCATCTAGAGTTTCCGGTTGGGTACTAGGTAGCTTGTGGATATGAAGAAGACTAAGGCCGATATGAAGAAAACCAGAGAAGTCGGCGAAAAAGAATGGGACTCTATCTGTTGCAGGTGCGGCAGGTGTTGCTATGAAAAAATAGATTTTGAGGGGAAGATTTACTACACGGATCTACCTTGCGAATTCCTCAATACAGAGACTAAAATGTGCCGTGTCTATGCTGATCGTGATAGCAAACGGCCTGGTTGTATTCGTTTGACGCCAGCATACGTCAAGTCAGGTTTCCTTCCTGCAGACTGTCCTTACGTTACTGATATTGCAAACTATCCGGCGCCAAGTATGTCGGATGAGGACGATTCAGAAGAGTCTTGACAAGCACACGTCTTAACCGTGTCATTGTGCTTTTCTATGCTAAAGTTTTGGTAGTGTCAAAATATTGTTATCAGGAGAGTTTTAATGAACCAAATAAAGTTTGGAACCTCAGGCTGGCGCGGCATTCTCGCCGAAGACTTTACCTTGGAGAATGTTCGTATTGTCACCCAGGCTATTGCTGACTTTTTGCGGTCAGAAAAATGTGCCGGGCAAGGTCTGGTGATTGGACATGACAGCCGTTTTATGGGTGCGCGTTTTGCCAGGGAAACAGCTCGGGTGCTTACTGGCTCCGGGGTTCCGGTTTTTATCTGCAAAGACGATACACCAACGCCGGTTATTGCCTACGAAATCATGCGTCGCGGCACGGCTGGAGCGATCAACTTTACCGCCAGCCATAATCCCTATGACTATAACGGCATTAAGTTCTCGACCGCCTGGGGTGGTCCGGCTCTGCCTGAAGTCACTGCCGAAATTGAGCGGTTGGCGAATGCCATGCTCGGTGAAGTTTGCTATCGTGATATGCCTCTCGATCAGGCGGTGCGCGCTGGCCTGGTTGAAGAAATTGATCCCATGCCGGATTATTTGGATGTCTTGCGCCAAAAGGTTGATCTTGAAGCTATTGGCAAATCCGGCATGACCGTGGTTTTTGACCCGATGTATGGAGCCGGTCGTGATTATGTCGACAGCCTGTTAGTAGAAGCCGGTTTGCTGGTACAGACGATTAATGGTACACGAGATCCTTACTTTGGTGGAATGCCTCCAGACCCATCACCAGCGCACCTCAACGATCTGATTAACCGGGTCAAAGGTGACAAGCAGATCGTGCTTGGTCTGGCCACCGATGGAGATGCTGATCGTTATGGAATTGTTGATGCCGACGGTTCCTTCATTGAACCTAATTATATTCTTGCGCTGCTTTACGATTACCTGATCAGAAGAAAAGGTGAAACTGGCGATGCCGCCCGCTCGGTTGCTACTTCCCACTTCATTGATGCCGTAGCTGCACATCATGGTTATGCTGTGCGCGAGACACCGGTCGGTTTTAAATATATAGGTGAATTCATTCGTGACAATGAGATCGTCATAGGTGGTGAAGAGAGTGCTGGTTTGAGCCTGCGTGACCATGTGCCAGATAAAGATGGTGTCCTTGCCTGTCTGCTGGTTGCCGAAATGGTGGCTGTTGAAGGCAAGACTCTTGGTCAGCTGTTGGCAGACCTTTATAGCCGTGTTGGTGAGTTCCATACCTCGCGTAAAAATCTGCTTCTTTCCATGGAACTTGCGGAAAAAATCGATGATAAACTAGCGCCTCCACCCGATCATTTGGCTGGAAAGTCGGTCAAAGAATTGATTACAACTGATGGCGTCAAGATGATGATGGACGATGGGTCCTGGGCGCTTTTCCGTAAGTCGGGTACGGAACCGGTGGTGAGGGTTTATACTGAGGCTGGTAGCCGGGAAGAGTTGGAGAGTTTGACTGCGGCGGCGGTTCGGTTTGTGGAGGACTAATTAGTGCCATTTGGAAATTATGGATGGGTGCAGTGTGCGTTTCTGTCCGGAAACTAATCAATCTCCGCATACTCCAAGAATGTCTTTTTCGGCGTAACCACCTTCTGCTTGTTGAGTAGCTCGTTGAGCTCCGGTGCATTGAAATAACGTGCCTGGAGCGCACGACCCTGTTCCATCCAAAAACCAAACTGTGGAATGAAGCTGTTACGCTTGATCGTGTGATCGATGGTCTGACCAGCGATAACGAGAATGTTACGCTCGCCGCTGTCAAATGAATCGGTCAGGTACGCTGCCAGTTTGTGAAATTGCCGCCAGGTATTGATGTCAGCTATGCGGCGGTGGGGATAGGCCGAAGTCACGATGTCTGGCATGAAGTCGAACACGGTGCCCTCAAGCAATGAATCCGGATCGTGACTCTCTGTGCTCAGGCGTTTGGTGAAAAAGAAAGTAGCCGGATCGAGTAGCTGTCTGATCGAGACAGGGGTTTTCTTGATGTTGGCCAAGCTGTGTTGGTGATGTTTGGTAAATTCAGGGTTCAGACGATAAACTTTGCCCTGACTGGCGTCTCGTAGCGGTTCACCATCGACGAGTCTCTCAATATTCAGATGCAGGTGAGGGTGGACATGCTCATCAGTACTTTTGCGCAGCAGGTATTTGTAGGGGACCTCTATTTTTAATCCTCCGGGCCCGCGGAAAATGGTGATCAGGGTTGCGGCGCGCTGATAGAGGGTCAGGTAGGGAGTCATCAACCGATGCATCATACCGCAGCAGGGGACAGTCTGGCCGTGAATGCGCTCGACATAGCCGATGCCATTTTTTTCGGTGCCACCGATGTGGCTACCGCCGAGAATGACGAGGTCACGGCCGTGGTGTGATGCTGGAATCAGACGGGTTGGGTCGATCAGGGCGCCAACCCTGCCAAGGTTAAAGACCGGACAGTCGTAAACGTAGCCGAACAGACTTTTCTTGATTTTTTGGCTTTCATCCGAACATTGCCACACAATAGGTAACGTGCCAGAAAAGCCAGCCTCATCTGTGAGTGAACGCATCCGGCCGAACAGGTCCATCAATTGCATTGGTGGTTGTTCCAGCAGAGTTTCAATTGGGGGAGAGATTGGCATGGTTATCTCCTGTTAAAGGATGATTTGTTGAGGAGTGGCAATATAACATTGTTTGAAAAGTGTTTTGAAGAGAAAAGTCAAAAGATGCAGACCTTTAGTTTTGCCAAGGATGTACTCGCTTCCCTTTCTGTTTCAAATACTTGCGTTTGACGAACCTCTTTATAGATGAAAGCTTTCAGTATGTTGCTAGATTTTCCCCTTGACAGAATGATTGGAAAACTTTAAGCTCCCGGCACTTGTTAAACAGTTTTAATTGCTGGGTGCTGAAACTCAAGTAGCCAAACCACCTGTGAGGGTGGGGCGGAAAGCCACGGGTCTTACTGAATCAACAAGACAGCCGGGTTGCCGAAAGATTATCTAATCTTCGCAGCCCGGTTTTGTTTATTTGATTTTGTGGAGGGGGCTCCTGGATGAAGAAGACCATAGCTTTTTGTGGGATTCTTGCTTTAACTCAATCCGGAAACATCGATCACGCCCCAGATCTGGGGCACCAATACCCCAACAAAATTTAAATACTCTCTTCATGGTTTACGTGAGAATGAAAATGTTACCGTCATGGTGCTGCTAACTTCTGATTGCAAGTCGACGTGCCATTGATCAGCAAACTTCAGGTTAAGTGAAATTTTTATTTGCGGCCAGGGATATGCATGGTCGCTATTTGATGGGAGGTAAATAGTCTTAACGCTATACCGATAAGAAAGATTCCCGCAAATGTCATGTGATGGCCGCTTAAGCGGTAATGCCACGCCCTGGTACTTTTGGAGGGGAACCGGTGGCGATGGAGGGGGATGTGATGTTATGCAATTGTCATAAGGAGGGATGTGGGAATCTTTCTAGCCCATTTTGTGATGTCTCATTTTTATGGGATATATGTTATGGCCCGCCAGTAATGGCGGGCCAACTTTTTTTCAGAGCAAAAAGATATTGGCCGCGATAAAAATCTATACTAAGAGCTTGAATTGACAATAACATCTTTTTGACTTTAACTTTAATTTGACATAATAACGTATAATTGTGTATAAATAGATTCGATAAATTATCGAGATTGTTGTTAGTTACCATATCTGGTTACTCTTTGGTTGTTGGTCTCTTAATGTTGTGTCCAACACAAGGAATCTTTTATGATCCGCGCAGGTCTGATAGCAGTCACAGGACTACTTACACTCCTCATATTGCAGGCTTGTACGCGCTATGAGTCCTACCCTCCGGGTACCCTACTCGAAATCAACGATGATTCCAGTGCAATTCTAGAGCTAGAGGATGTCAATATCCCACCACCAACCTCTGATGATGAGGTGATCACCGAATACCTGGTTGGCCCTGGAGATGTCCTGCAAATTAATGTCCCCGGGCTCATTGATACGCATGGGTCTTCCGAAAGAACTCAGAATTTCGTGGGCTTTCGAGTGAATTCAAGTGGCAAGATCGTCCTGCCACTCGTCGGCGCTGTCGAAGTTGCCGGCCTGACTTCTGAAGAAATCCAGACTGTCCTGATCGCGGAACTCAAAACTTACATCAAAAAACCGATCGTCACGATTGAGATCAATGAATTTAAGTCCCAGCCTCTTTATCTCCTCGGTAATTTCAATGAACCCGGCCTACACTTCCTTGATCGCCCCACCTCATTACTGCATGGTATTTCCATGGGCAAAGGCCTCAACGAAAAGGCTAACCTGCGTGGTGCACGCCTCTTGCGTGCCGAGCGACTTATGCCGGTAGACATCTATCGTCTTCTCTACAACAATGACCTGCGTCAGAACGTCCAGTTGCGTGCAGGGGATACCATCTATGTACCGGGTAGCGAGGAACAGCGAGTTTATGTCTTCGGCGCTGTTGGTAAGCCGGGCCCGGTCCCATTAATTAATGGCCGTTTGAACCTGCTACAGGCAGTCAGCAGTGCTAATCTCGGCTATTCTGCAAATCGGGGCGAACCTTATGATGGCGAGCATGTCCGTATTATCCGCTCGCTTACACCGACCCATGGCCAACTGATGGTCGTCGATTTGTCCCGCATGATTGATGGCTATGCCATGCCGATACCGCTCATGGATGGAGATATCGTTTTTATCCCGAAGACACCGGTTGGCAATTGGAACGAAGCTATGAACCAGCTTTTACCAACCTTGCAGGTAATTTCAGGTGTTCTGCAGCCATTTGTGCAGATCGAGTATCTGAAAGACAATTGATAGACGTGCAATCACTGATGATGTCGTTGTGAAGACCATTTGGCCACATAGGTCGAGTGGTCTTCGTTTATAAGGCTACTATGTCTCTTTACATTGTCTTTACGCGCTGAGCTTGAGTGCAGGACGACCTTATGCAGAATAATATAACCCCTGTCTCTCTAGGAATCTCAGGTTCACATAACCTCTTTAATGTTGTACGGCGTCGCTGGAAAATCGTACTGCTGGTTTTTCTGCTAACCTTCTTCTCAACACTCGTCTATACACTCATACAACCTCGAATTTTCGAAACGACAGCAACGATCGAATTAAATCCTTCTTCAGGATCGGGCTCCAGGGAACATTCATCAGTAGACGCGATGGTGTATCTGAGCTCCCGTGCTCTGGCTGATCAGATTGTCCAGCGTTTGAATCTTGCCTGGCAAGTCACCGAATACTCACCTGAACTCAACGTGACCGTTGAACAGTTTGTCGTGCCCGGTTTATTGCCAGGGCTACATATCAAGCTGACTGATCAAAAAAACTTCTCAGTTTACGATTTGTCGGGCCGCTTTATTGCCGAAGGTGAAAGCGGTAAAATGTTGGAAACAGCAGCTGTTACTCTTTTATTGCATATCAATAGTGGTCTGGCAGGGCAGTCTCTGACTGTTGAACGCCAGTCTGTGAGCCCTCACATAGATAAATTGTTGTCTGTCCTTGAGATCGTCGCGTTGCCAGGCAATAGTAATATTCTCAAGATCTCCATGCATGGAGAAGACCCTGAATATATCCGTGATGTGGTCAATACCCTGATTGAAATTTATCAAGCCAGGATTCAGCAGGAGAGTATTGAATCTCTGGAGCAGGTTGATCGGCAAATTGTCGAAGTTCAGAAAAGTCTGGAAGCCGCAGAGAAAGATCTCCGTGAATATCGGCAACAGAGCGGTTTGTCTGAACTTGCCCCACAGGGAGAGCGCCTGGTGGGCAAGGTGACCCAACTGGAGCAGAGAAAAACCGGGTTGGATTGGCAGGCCAGCCAGGTTGGTTTTGCTACAGAAAGACTGCAGCAGGCTATGAAGAATCAGGCTTTTTTCGTTGCTCCTCGTATTGAGGGTTTTGCGCAGATAAATGAAGCGGCGACCCGGCTCTCAACTCTCGAGTCCCAGAAACGAGCCTTGCTGGTTGATTTTACTGAAGCACATCCCGAAGTTGAGGAAATGACAGAAGGAATTCTACTGGCCCAGCGTGATCTGCTTGCTCTTTATTTAACTGCAAGCAGAGAGCTTGCACTTGAAGATGCAAGACTTGCAGAAAAAATTGCAGTTTTAGACGGGCAAATGAACGAAGTTCCCGAAGCAGAATTGGCCAGACGTACTCGCGACCGCAAATCGCAAACGGAGCTGCTTGGTTTCCTGTTGGATAAACAGCAAGAAATACGCGTGACGCAATTGGCTGCAATCAATGAAGTCAAAGTTGTCGATCCTGCAATCAGTCCCAAACTGCCGATCAAACCGAACATGACAAAAAATCTGACTCTGGGTGGCCTTTCTGGTTTGTTCCTGGGTCTTTGCTGTGCGTTTGTTCTCAGCATCTTAGACCCTACCTTTAGAACGATTGATGAGGTTGTCGGCAAGCTGAATCTTCCGATCTATGGGGTCATCCCGATGATTCCGGATTTTGCAGAAAACAGTGAGTTCCCGGTTGCTGTACTGGTGCCTAAAGCACCCGTTGTGGAAGCTTTCCGCGCGCTTCGTACCCGACTGCATTATGTGACCGGCCGGGAGAAACACAAAACGATACTTGTAACCAGTAGTCTTCCTGGCGAAGGCAAATCAACCATTTCGGCGAATCTTGGCGTGGTCCTCAGTATGACCGGAGCGAAAGTCTTACTGATCGGTTGTGACCTGCGCCGCCCATCGTTGCATAAGGTGTTCCGCGAGAGCAATGAGCCCGGGCTTGTTGAACTGTTACGAGACCAGAACCAGTCCGCTATCAGATCTTTGCAGCATCCGCGCCTTGATTTTTTACCGGCTGGAGCTGCGACAAGCAATCCGGCCGAAATCCTGGATTCACAAAGGATGCGCAAATTCCTCGACATGGCAAAGGAGCGTTATGACTATGTCGTGATTGACGCCCCTCCGGTTCTTCCGGTGACTGACACGGAAATACTGGCACCGCTTGCAGATATCAACCTCGTGGTTCTGGAACCTTGCCGGGTGCCGGAAAAAGCTGCTAGACAGATGGTGAAATCGTTACAGGATGTTGGTGCCAAGATCTCCGGGGTTGTCATCAACGACAAGACCGGGCAGGGCTTCAAATTTTACGGGTCTTACAGCTACTACGGTAATCGGAATTTCGCCGGCTACTACGGAGAAAGTATTGATGAACTCCAGGATGGAGCGCTGGGAAGTGCTGTGAAAAAAGCCTGGGAGAAGTTGAATTCGTAAAAAAACAAAGTTCTAAGTTAGTCACTGAAAACTGACTACTGATAACTGATAACTAGTGGCAACTGGTAATGCTCGCTTCGCTTTGCTATATTGAGTTGTAATTGCTTGATTTTTGAACAAATAGGCCATACTACCTGAACCGAATGGCGAGACTTTTCATGTCTGAGCAAGCTCCATACAACCTGCCTGAGCAAAACGAGAAAGAAACTCACCTCCTCGACTACCTGCGTGTCGTTCAACGCCGCTGGAGAGTGGCACTGCTGGTTCTTGTTGTGGTCTTTAGCGTGACAGCGGTCAAAACCTTTCTCGAAATTCCGGTTTACGAATCAAGTGCAGTGGTGCGGGTCAGCCTTCAACCGGACACCTCCCAGAAAATCCTTGAAAAGAGAAAAGAATACTATTTCAGCGTTGATTCTGAAATTTATATACTGCAGTCAAGCCTTATCTCCGAACGCGCTGCCAAGCTTTTGCAGCTGGAGTGGCGTCTTGCTGCAACGGCTAAAAGCACTGCACTGCATATCCGCCGGTTAGTTGTCCCGGTTGATATCCCTTCTCTGACGTTGCAGGCTATTGACGAGAAGAGCTTCCGCCTCTTTGCCCCATCAGGAGCTGTCCTGGCTTCCGGTCAAAGCGGCATTCCATTTAAGCACGGGGAGGTCAGTGGCCTGGTCGACCTTCAAGAGGTGGCTCTCGGGGCCACTTACCCACTGGTGCGGCTCACCCTCGATGAAGCGACCGACATGGTCAGCCAGGGTGTCAGTGTCTTCCCAACGGGCGACCAGATTTCCATGATTCGTCTGTCGGTGCAACGCACAGACCCGAAACAGGCCCGTGATGTTGCCAATGCGCTAGCTCGCGCTTATCAGGAGCAGGCCCGTGATGCCAAAGTCAAGGAAGCAAACACCATCCTTGAACTGATCGACCAGCAGTTAGTTGCCTTAGGTCGTCAGCTGAATATCTCCGAGCAGAATCTGCAAAAATTCAGAATTAGCACTGGTCTGCAAAGGCTAAGCCCGGAAGGGTCCAGTATGATCGATGTTGCAGTGGCTCTTGAAAAGCAGCGCGCCGGACTTTTGCAGAAGCAACAGCGCATCGAGGGCTTTCTTGGCAACCCGGGATTCAGTAGCTACGAGTCGTCTGTCGTGGATTCTTTGCCCGGGGTGCAGGAGCTGTTGAGCCGTCTGTGGGAGCTTCGCAGCATTCGTAACGACCTGTTGCGTGAATATACGCCTTCCCATCCCGATGTCGGAGAGGTCAACGACAAGATCAGTCTGCTACGCCAGGAAATCATGGCTTCTGCCCGACTTGCTATCAACGGTCTCGACGCGGAAATCGCAGCGATTGACCAGGAGTTGGCAGCTAATGCCAAGCGTCTTGAACAGGTCCCTGAAGAGGAGTTGGAGCTGGCCAGGTTAAGTCGTTCCAGTGCCGTCAACGCCGAACTCTACAGCTATCTTCTGCAACGGCAACAAGAGGAGCGTATCGCGCAGGCATCGATTACCAGTAACGTTGAAATCATTAACCAGGCTCAGTTGCCACTCTCACCGGTCAAGCCGAACAAAAAGAAAAATCTCGGCATGGGGCTGCTGCTTGGTTTACTCCTCGGCGTTGGCATGACCTTCCTCATCGATTATTTCGATCAGACCATCAAGGATGAGGATGATGTCCAAGAGCATCTAAATCAGGTTGTGATTGGCTCTATACCGCGCATCGAATCGGCAGTCAGCAGTGAGCAGGGGCAACTTGTGACTCATCTGGCGCCACACTCCATCCCCGCCGCAGCTTTCCTTGCCATGCGCACCAACCTGCGTTTTATTGTCACTAACCAGAAACACAAAACAATTATGCTCACAAGTTGTCTGGCCGACGAAGGGAAGTCGACTGTTGCCGTCAATCTGGCCGCCACCATGGCACAGACTGGTGCGAAAGTCTTGCTGGTCGGCTGTGATTTGCGTCGTCCTTCTCTTTCTGCGGCTCTTGACCAGAAAGAAACCCCAGGACTCACAGACTTGCTTGTCCACGGTGGTAAGGGTGCCTTACGACATATCACTAAACTGAACCTCGATTTCATCCCGGCCGGGACAGAGCCACCTAACCCGACCCAATTACTTGGTTCCAAATCGATGCAGAACTTTCTTGAGACCGTTCGAGAGAAGTATGACTATGTCTTCCTCGATGTCCCACCACTCTTGCCGGTTGCCGATGCCCTGATCCTTTCGCCCTGGGTTGATCTCAATGTGCTGATTATTGAGCCCTGTCGTGTCCCTGAACGCCTTGCCAAACAGGCCATCAAGCTCTTGAATAATCACGAAGCTACCATCGCCGGCGTTGTTCTTAACGACAAAACCGGCAAAGGCGCTAAATTCTATGGTGGTTACAGCTATTACAACAGCAAGTATTATCAAGGGTATTATCGCCGCGCCACTGATGGGCCTAAACCTTCTCTGTTCAGGAGGGTGATTGCGAAGATTTGGGGATCCATCAATGGTTAGCCCACACGGGCTAACCATTGATGAATCCGGGATGAGGGACGAAGGACGTGTTTCGGAAAAATCGGAGATTTTTACATGCGCCATTATGACAGCATAAAAAGAGTATTGGTAACCGGAGGAGCAGGATTTCTTGGCTCCCATCTCTGCGAACGGTTATTAAACGATGGTCACGATGTTCTTTGTGTCGACAATTATTTCACAGGGAGGCGAGCTAACATTGCCCACCTGCTCCACAACCCCAACTTCGAAGTGATGCGCCACGATATCACTTTTCCTCTCTACGTCGAAGTCGACGAGATCTACAATCTGGCTTGCCCCGCAGCGCCAATTCACTACCAGTATGACCCGGTGCAGACGACCAAGGTCAGCGTGCACGGTGCCATCAATGTTCTTGGCCTGGCCAAGCGCACCAAAGCGAAAGTCTTTCAAGCCTCAACCAGTGAGGTCTATGGTGATCCAACCGTGCATCCGCAGAAGGAAGACTATTGGGGCAACGTCAACCCGATCGGTATCCGCTCATGCTATGACGAGGGTAAACGCTGTGCCGAAACGCTTTTTTTCGACTATCATCGTCAGAATGGAGTGCGTATCAAGGTGGCACGCATCTTCAACACCTACGGGCCGCGTATGCACGTAAACGATGGCCGTGTGGTTTCCAACTTTGTGGTTCAGGCGTTGCGCGGTGAAGATATCACCATCTATGGTGATGGTTCCCAGACTCGTTCTTTCTGTTATTGCGACGATCTTATCGAAGGTTTTGTACGGCTGATGACTACAGGTGATGAGGTTACTGGCCCCATGAATCTTGGCAACCCGGTCGAGTTCACCATCAAACAACTCGCTGAGATTGTTATTGAGATGGTTGGTTCCGGGTCGGAACTGATTTACAAGCCGTTGCCGAGTGACGATCCGAAACAAAGACAGCCGGATATCTCTTTTGCAAAAGAAACGTTGGGTTGGGAACCGTCGATTGTGTTGCGGGATGGTCTGACCAAGACCATTGATTATTTTGATGAGTATCTGAAAAAGGATGATTGAGGTTTAGATGCTTAAGGGCAGATTGGCCGCGGTGAAAATCTGTCAAGGTCTGCGGTTAGACCCTAACCCAAAAGCCTGTAGTTTTGCCTTTACAGATTTTCACAGATTCTGACCGCGGCTAAATAAAAAGGTTTGCAGGTTTAAGGTTATGCTTGGTAAGTGTCAAGGTAGGAAGCCTGACCCTGGCAGTTTTTCTTTTAAAAGCATTGTTAGCCGCGCTGAAAATCTGTCAAGGTCTGCGGTTAGCCCCAAACCCAAGAGCCCATAGCCTTTGATCCTGCAGACTTTCACAGATTCTGACCGCGGCTAAATAAAAAGGTTTGCAGGTTTAAGGTTATGCTTGGTAAGTGTCAAGGTAGGAAGCCTGACCCTGGCAGTTTTTCTTTTAAAAGCAATGTTAGCCGCGGTGAAAGTCTGTCAAGGTCTGTTGTTTAAACCAAAAAGAATACAGGTTTAGAGCTTTTGATCCTGCAGATTTTCACAGATTCTAACCGCGGCTAAATAGTGGTTTTTGATTTTATAATTTGATTTTTTAGGAGGGGACGATGGTGAGAGATAAAGCGTATTATGACGCTTTGGTTGATTCAATTGTGAGCTGTGCATACAAGGTTAGCAGAACTCTTGGTTGTGGTTTCCTTGAGAAAGTTTATGAAAACTCATTGAACATAGAGTTGACAGCTGCAGGTTTAAACATTGAGACTCAAAAAATGATTAAAGTCCATTATGAGGGACAGATTGTCGGTGATTATTATGCGGACATGATTGTTGAAGACGAGATTGTTGTCGAATTGAAAGCGGTCAAGGCGATAGAAAACATTCACTTTGCTCAATGTCAGAATTATCTGAAGGCTACTGGTAAGAAGCTCGGTCTTGTTATTAACTTTGGTGAAGAGAAGGTTAAAGTCAGGCGTGTAGCAAACGGCATTTAAAGGCAGATTAGCCGCGGTGAAAATCTGTCAAGGTCTGTGGTTAGACCCTAACCCAAAAGCCTGTAGTTTTGCCTTTACAGATGTTCACAGATTCTGACCGCGGCTAAAAGAAGGTTTGCAGGTTTAATGCTTCGCTTGGTAAGTGTCAAGGCTGATATCCTGATCCTGGCACTAAAGGCAAAATTAGCCGCGGTGAAAGTCTGTCAAGGTCTGTTGTTTAAAGCAAACTCAAGAGCCTATAGTTTTTGACTCCGCAGATGTTCACAGATTCTGGCCGCGGCAAAAGAGGGTTTTGATCTTTTGTTGTTTTGTATTTAATGTTTTGCTTAGGAGGGAACGTATGGAAAAGGAGTATCTGGAGATGCTTTTGGAAAACATGGATAGCAAGTTTGATCTGGTTCTCGAAGGTCAGGAGTCATTGCGGGAAGAGGAAACCTGTTACGATGTCATTTTACCGTAAAATGGAGTGTTTAAGGGTGCTTTACGGCTGGCAAATAGATAAAACGAAGTGATAACAGGTGGTTGGCTTGGTCCTAACCCTTATTAAATTATTAAAGTCCTTGGTTTTTGTTTTGGAGGAGAACTATCATGATTTCTGAAAAAGACAGAGTGGTAATTCAGGAGATCGCACGTAAATATCGTGTGTCTCGGGTGCTGTTGTTCGGGTCTTCTATCTCCGAAAACGTAGAAAGCAGAGACATCGATATTGCAATTGAAGGTATTGCTGATAAAGACTACTTTGCCTTCTATGGGGATTTGATGTGCGCACTTTACAAGCCGGTTGATGTGATTGATCTGTCAAAAAAAACAAAATTTGCTGAAATGGTTTTGCAGGAAGGAGTACCGCTCCATGGTTGATTATCGCTTGCGTGTTGAAGCCGAGTACGAAGCAATTGAACGTACCTTGTCCTCACTTCCATCAACTCCTCTTGCCGAACTTACAAAGTTGGAATTGGCTGGCGTTGCAGCGTTGTTGCACAACTTTTACAATGGCTTGGAAAATATTCTGAAGCAGGTGTGCAGGGCTCAACAAATTGATATTCCGTCAGGCTCTTCCTGGCATCGAGATCTATTGTTGACTGCCGGAGATGCGAACATTCTTTCTGCGGCTCTGGTTGACGAACTCAGCCGCTACCTTGCGTTTCGCCACTTCTTTAGTCATGCGTACGCACTAGATCTTTTTCCCGAACGCATGGAGCCTTTGCATCAACGAGCTGTAGAGATTTTTGACCGCTTCCGTAGGGATATTGGCGCTCTTGAGATATGAGCCTGGCGTTACGATGTCATTTTGCCATAAAAATGGGGCTTTTAAGGGTGTTTTTGACGGTTTATTTTGGAAAAGCGATGTGATAACAGGGAGTTGTGTGGTCCGACCCAATGGTATTCAGAGATATTCTGGGTTGGGAGCCGACAGTTGTATTGAGAGATGGTTTGAGTAAAACCATTGAATATTTCGACGAATACTTAAAGAACGAGGATTGAGGTTTTCTCGTCCCTCGCTCCGCGTCCCGCGTCCCTCCAGACGGAGCCTGGCCACCATCTAAACCTGAAAAAAGGGTTGTCTGATCTGTGAATATCCTTCCGCTTTTTCTTCGTCGCCGGATCGAACACCGACCCAATCTGTTCAAGATTGTTGATAACATCGGTTGGCTTTTTTTTGACAGATTGTTGCGGATGGGTGTGGGCTTATTCGTTGGTGTGTGGCTGGCACGCTACCTAGGTCCGGAACAGTTTGGTTTGTTCAGTTTCGCAACTGCATTTGTCGGGCTGTTCGGCACGCTTTCCATGCTAGGCCTCCAAAATATTGTTGTTCGCGATCTTGTGGTCGATCCAGAAAGAGCGAACGAAACAATGGGCACTGCCGCTGCGCTGCAGCTTGTTGGTGGAGTTACCGCCTTTGGATTAGCAGTAACGGTTATCCATTTTCTCAGACCGGATGACGCTCTTGTTAGATTAATAGTTGTGATCCTTGGTGTGGCCATGATCTTCAAGGTGACCGCCTTTACCAATTACTGGTTTGAGGCAAAAGTTCAGTCCAAATACACCGTGTGGGTCACCAATACCGTATTCATTATTATGGTGATTATCAAGATTGCATTGATTTTGCAGCAATCTCCCCTCATCTCGTTTGTATGGGTCATGTTAGCGGAAACAGCTGTGATAGCAATTGCCATGCTTTTTGTTTTTGTGTGGCGAGGTCCCGGACTGCGAGGAGTGCGTGTGAGTTTACACAGAGCTATCGGTTTATTGCGAGACAGTTGGCCACTCATCCTTTCAGGTATCGCGATTGCCATATACATGAAAATCGACCAGGTTATGCTTGGTCAAATGGTGGGTGATGAGGCAGTTGGAGTTTATAGCGTAGCGGTTCGCATCAGTGAGGTGTGGTACTTCATTCCCATGGCGATTGTAGCCTCGGTTTTCCCTGCGATTCTTGAAGCAAAAAAACAGTCTGAGGAACATTATTATCGACGTCTGCAACAGTTATACGATCTTATGGTGGGGTTGTCTGTTGCAGTTGCCATCCCGCTGACTTTTTTGTCAGACAGGGTCGTTGTGTTGCTCTTTGGGGGTGTCTATCAGCAGGCGGGGACGGTACTTGCTATACATGTCTGGGCATCAGTCTTTGTGTTCCTGGGTGTTGCAAGCGGGAAGTGGTTTCTAATCGAGAATCGCCAGATTTTGACTCTGCAGCGTACTGCACTTGGGGCCATTTTCAATGTTGTCTTAAATCTTATGCTTATTCCGAAGTATGGTGTTGTCGGGGCTGCGTGGGCGACAGTCGGTTCTTATGCCATCTCAGGTATGTTTTACGACATGATTCAAAGTGAAACACATTTTATGTTTAAGATGAAGCTCAAATCTTTTAATGTCTTTCGTATCATCCGATAAATTGCAACTGAGGTATGAGCTTATGAATGTATATCGTTTATATGGAACTTTGTTTGGTTCTCCTAGATTTGCAAATTTTAACAGACTGTTGCATCGTTTGGCACTTAGGGGCATGGGTGTATACAACTACGAAAACAGCCGTATCAGTGGCGAAGAATGGGTTGTTGTGAACATAGTTCGAAACCTCGGCTCTAACCTGGTGATATTTGATGTCGGTGCAAATGTTGGTGACTATTCAAGATTAATGGTCAATAGCGGTGTGTCCGTAAAACAAATATTTGCTTTTGAACCACATCCAAAGACATACCAGCGCTTAGTTGACAATACAAATGATTTGCAAAATATAGTGTGTGTGAATATTGCTGTGTCGGATTCGGCTGGTGAAGTGAGTTTTTATGACCGGGATGTAGATGATGGGACTAGTCATGCGTCTATCCATGCTGACGTTTTTTCCGATATTTACCGAGTACAACACCGTGAATATCGAGTTAATGCCGATACTTTGGATGTATTTTGTGCGAACGAATCGATTGAGTATATAGATTTTTTGAAAATTGATGTTGAAGGTCATGAGTTGAACGTGCTTAGAGGTGCAGAAAAAATGCTTGAAGAGAAGAGGGTCCGGGCAATTCAATTTGAGTTTACTCAACTAAATGCAGCTGTAGGTGTTTTCTTCAAGGAGTTCTGGGAGAAACTATCGCCTCACTACAGAGTTTATCGTCTGCTTCCCCATGGTCTGCTACCTATTGACGAATATGATCCACCTTTGTGCGAAATATTTGGATACCAGAACTCTCTCACGATACTTAAAGACTAATGTGGTGGTTAGAATATGAAATATAAAATGTCAGTAATGGATGTGATTAAATTCGAGATACGAAGTTTTTTGTTCCGTTTTGTTGGACTCGATAGGCCGAAACTATTTCCAGAGCCTAATTTCCTAAATCTTGGGTGTGGTCCGAATTACATAAACGGGATGGTGAATGCGGATTTTTTTGGTGCTTTTCGATTTTGGCGCAAACAAAGAAAGCTTGAGTGGCACCTTGATCTCCGTTATCCGTTGAATTGTGATGATTCGATTTTCGATGGTGTCTTTACTGAGCACACTCTCGAACATCTGTATATAGACGAAGCGGAAGAGTTGCTGAAAGAACTTTATCGTATCATGAAGGTTGGTGCAGTTATTAGACTGACAGTTCCGGATTTAAAAAAATACGTTGCCTATTATACGGAAAATGTTTGTGACGAAGAAATGGATACATTTAAAGAAAAATTTCATACAGGTGCCTCTGCGTTCAGGAACTTGACGCAAAATTATTTTCACAGGTCTGTTTGGGATTTTGATGAATTAAGACACTATCTTGATGGCGTCGGTTTTAGAGAAATCACACAAAAGCAATATCGTGAATGTTCAAATCCAAGGCTTTGTTTGGATCTTGACCACCGGGCCTGGGAGACGCTCTATGTTGAAGCTCGAAAGGTGTCAGATTAAACTCAATGCCTACTACTGTGAATGGTGGAGTTATCCTCTTTTGTTGGTGAAAACGTATGATACGAAATTGAATAATTTATAAGGGAAGGCAATATGACAAGAACTTTTCAATCCGCTAGAAATTATTTTTCAAGAAGGCTCTATCAGATTGGCCTGCGATGGCCAAAGCTTTCGTCGAGCTCGCTTTGGAAAAAGATAATTCAGGTAGATTGGAAAGATGTTGAGTCGTTTGACGACGAATGGAAGGTCCGCATCCAGAAAATGGCCTCATATATTCCAGCAGAAGCAAGTGTTCTTGATCTCGGTTGTGGAAAGGAATGGCTCAAAGATGTCGTAGGTATTACTAGATATACAGGGGTTGACTATGTAAGCAGGAGTCCAGAAACACTTGTATGTGATTTTAGCCATCATGAGTTCCCATCAATAACCAAAGACGTTGCTTTTATTAGTGGTGCTCTTGAATTTATTCCTGATCCAGATTGGTTTCTAGACCAAGTTACTATGTCCTGTTCACGTTGTATTATTTCCTACTGTCCCATTGAAACACAGGGAGATCTATTAGTCCGAGCGCGAGCTGGTTGGAAAAATGATTTGTCACTACCCGAAATCGAGGCCATGTTCAATAAGCGAAACTTTGGATTGTCAGCAAAAACGGACGTGATAACCAATAAAACCTATAATGCCATAATGGTATTTGACAAAAGATAAACTAAGAGCCACTTACGAGGAGCCCTGTACTCAGGGTTGTTATGAAAAAAAGCACAAATGAATTCATTGATATAGTGACGAAACCCTTTGAGAAGAGCGCACCACTTCAGACTGCAGTTCTATTCATTGTGTTCAATAGACCGGATACTACTTCCCAGGTGTTTGAGGAAATCCGTAAAGCGAAACCGCCACGTCTCTATGTGGCGGCAGACGGATCACGTGAAGGTCGAGAAGGAGAGCAAGAGAAAGTTGACGCTGTTAGGAAAATTTCGACCGATGTTGACTGGCCCTGCGAAGTCAAGACGCTGTTTCGGCAAGAAAATCTTGGGTGCAAGTATGCCGTTAGCGGAGCAATTACCTGGTTTTTTGAAAACGAAGAGCAAGGCATTATTCTGGAGGATGACTGCTTGCCGTCACAAAGTTTTTTTTGGTTTTGTGAGGGTTGTCTGGATAAGTATAAAAACGACCTTAGGATTTGGGATGTCACTGGCTCGAATTCTTTGACAAAAGTGTCATCTCCTGTCGCTTCCAGTTATTGTTATTCCCGCTATGGTTTGATCTGGGGTTGGGCGACTTGGCGTAACCGGTGGCGATGTTTTGATCCTGAATTGTTGCATGCAAAAAGTCTTGGTTTGTTTGACATTGTTCTCGATAGCCTAGAGAAAAGAGAATTACCAAAACAGCGGTTGGAGGAGTTCAACCGGGTTATCAATGGTCTTGATACCTGGGATTATCAGTGGTTCTTCACGCGGGTATCTAACTCCGGCTTGTCCGTTGTGCCTACTTTAAATTTAATCTCAAATATCGGTTTCGGAGAGGATGCGACTCATACATTTACTTCGGGACCGCAGTCTTTTCTAACCCTTCAGGAATTAGTGTTCCCCCTCAAATCTCCGCCTTGTCTTATTAGAGACAAAGTCAGAGATATTGAATATATTACAAGATATGTGCGTCGCCCTTTTCGCCAGAGGGTTAAAAATTATGTTTCCTCATGGTTTCATTGGGTTTTCCAATCAATAAAGTAATGAACAATGATGGGTTGCGAGTCTGTTTGGTAACCTTTTTGTTTCTGTTTGTATCGTGCAGAAGATGTTGTTGATAATATAATTTTATACTGTTCTATATCTATGTCATAGCTGCGCCGCGGCACTAAGTTGACATACTCTTTGTGGTGGGGAAAACTCCCTTAGAAAGTGGCAACCTTACTCTGTTGAGTAATTTTAAGTAGTGTCTTAAGAGAGGCAGTGATGATTTTATTGAAAGTTTCAAGTTACTTTCGGCAGATTAAGACCGCAGTCAATAATGCAGCGATGATCCGTTCATATTCTGAACGCCAGATGTTATTGCTTGGACGGGGGCTATCTGAGACCATAACATCAAAAAAACATATATCCTCTTTGAGTGAAGTAGAATTCAGAGTTTTTTCCGAGTGGGGTGACGACGGGATTATCCAGTGGCTCGTTAGTAACTTGGAATTTCCTCACAAGACTTTTGTAGAATTTGGAGTTGCGAATTACCGTGAATCTAACACCAGATTCCTGATGATGAATAATAACTGGTCTGGCTTCGTAATGGATGGCGCTGAGTCTAATGTGGCGCAAATAGTCAATTCCGAATATTATTGGAGGTACGAGTTAACTGCAAAATCAGTATTCATTGATAAGGAAAACATCAACAGTCTTATTTCGTCTTCAGGCTTGGATAGAGAGGTCGGTCTTCTGCATATTGACCTGGATGGAAATGATTATTGGATATGGAAAGAAATTGACGCAATATCTCCCGTGGTGGTCATCCTTGAATACAACAGTATCTTCGGAATCGATAGAGCTATAACCATACCTTACGACAAAAATTTCTTAAGAACAAAAGCCCATTGTTCCAATTTATATTTCGGCGCTTCTCTCCGTGCACTTCATCAATTATCCAAGGCTAAAGGTTACTCTTTTATAGGGTGTAATAGTGCAGGGAATAATGCATATTTTGTAAGAAGCGATAAATTGAATAACATCGTTAAAGAGATTGAACTGGGCAAAGGATATGTCCTATCAAGATCGAGAGAAAGTAGGGACAGAAAAGGAAGGTTAACCCATCTTACCGGAACAAACCGAATAAAGATTATTAAAGGAATGCCTGTAATTAACATTAGCAATGGTCAAATTGAGAGTTTGTGATGTCAAGTGGCAAGTAAGGTAATTCTGTAATAGGGAGGTAATGAATTTTGGACAGGTCACGCTTACTCTTGGGCTTTGATTTCTATGGAGCTGGAAATATCGGTGATGACTTGATGCTTAAAGGCTTTTTGGATGTTTTTAGCCAAAACTGTGACGCAAGGTTGTCTTGTGCTCTGCCTAAAGATTTAATTCCATCTCAAAAAAAGAGATTCAGCCAGGTTGAGTGGTTGTCCGTTGACAGCGAAGAGAGGGAGGATTTGATCTTGGCATGTGATTGTTGGATTGGTGTAGGCGGCACACCATTTCAAGCGTCAATTGGTCGATGGTTGCTTAACAGAATAAACCAAGATTTTGACTGCAGCCAAGATAAGAAGAAGTGGATGATTGGAGTTGGTTGCGAAGAAGAGGTGCTTCGGGAGAAAATGATTGCCCGCAAGGTTGCTCTTGATGTTGACCATATATGGGCGCGAGATGAGAAAAGCAGAGAGTTGTTGGTTGATTCACTTGGTGTGAACAATAATAATGTAACAACTGGGGGCGATCTGGCTCATATTGCACTGAAAGAGATTTTCACAAAACATAACTCAACGTTGGGAGATGGAAGTGTGTTGGGGATTATTTACAACGCAGAATGTCCTGATCGCGATAGTTTGCGGGCTATCAAAAAATTCGTTTTGAGAGTCTCAAAAGAAAAACAGGTAGTATTCGCTGCAAATGACATAAGACGTAAAAAGGGTTTCGAGTTTGCGATTTACAAAGACATGTTCGGCGGATTGGGTGGGCTCTTTGGGTTTAAACCAAAAATTTTCTCACCTGATTATGGCTGCTCAGATGTAGCCGATTTGGTAAGGCATTTTTCAAGTTGTGAAACGGTTATGGCCTCTCGCTACCATGCGATCTTGACTGCAGCATGGGCGGGATGTCGGGTTGTCGCACTGGATCGTAGTTCAAAAATTAGAAATTTGGCGGACGAATTAAATATCCCAATCGTAAGGTCACCGTTTACGGTGGATGCGCTATACGATGGTTATTCAAAGGCTGTAACCGTATCAAGAGATCTACTCGAAGAAAAAGCTATGATGGCAGAGAAATCTATAGTTGCTCTTTGCGATCTCATTCACTGATTGATAGAGCCTAAATTGATTTGCAAAAAAATAGTGTGTACTTATGGGCATTAAATCTTGTTATTCCAAACCATTCAATCTGATCAAACATATAGCGCGGTATCTACTGGATCTAGTCGCAAGGTCCAGCGCGACACGCACGCCCTCTAATCTCATTGTTTTGGTTAAGGTCGATGGTATCGGGGACTTTGTGCTCTGGCTTGAATCCGCCCGGGCATTGCGACAGCACTATAATGGTCGGGAGATTGTATTAATAGCGAATGAAATTTTCGTTGATCTGGCTGAGAAAATAGATTTTTTTGACCAGGTAGTAGAGGTCGATCTAAATAATTTTGAAAATGATTGGCGCTATCGCTTTAAAGTGATTCGCAAAGTTTTTCGGTTGGGTGCGCAAATCGCTATTCAGCCTGCCTATTCAAGGGTGTTTGTTACTGGAGATGCCTTGGTACGTGCGACCGGTGCGGTGGAACGAATTGGTTTTGATGGTGATCTAACCATTAGGACCCCTTGGCAGCGAAATGTTGGTGATCGTTGGTATACTCGGCTCATTCCTTCCACAGAAGAGCAACTTTCAGAGTTGGAGCGTAATTGGGAGTTCCTCAAGGGCCTTGGGGTTGGTAAGGTCAGATACTCTCTGGCGGAGATTCCTCAAATTGCAGAACTTCCAGATTCGCTCAATATCGATGGCGAATATTTTATCATTTTCCCAGGTGCTGGGAATATCCGCAGGATGTGGCCAGCCGACTCGTTCGGGGTAGTCGCGCGCTCTGTTGCTGAGGAGTATGTTTGGCAAATGGTTGTCTGTGGTACTTCGGCAGAGGGTGAAATTGCACAGCGTCTCATCGGTCAAGCGGGATTGCCGGATGCATACAATATGGTAGGAAGAACATCGTTGCCGGAGTTCGTGGAGTTGGTTCGAGGTGCCTGTTTGCTGATTTCGAACGAAACCTCAGCCATTCACATTGCGGCTGCTGTGGGTACGCCTTCGGTTTGTTTGTTGGGTGGAGGTCATTTCGATCGTTTCATGCCTTACCCTGAAAAATTGGAAGGAATTAAACCCGTTGCAGTTTATGAACACATGGATTGCTTCGGCTGCAATTGGCATTGCATATTCCCCTTTCAAAAGGGCGGGCCTGTCCCTTGTGTTGCTGCGATACAAACCCAGGCGGTGTTGGACGCCGTAGATTTTGCTGTTGCTGAGAGAGAATCCCTATGTTGAAAAAGATAGTAAAAGACCTGATTCATCGGGCCGGGTGGGTTATTCACCGATTCGATCCCCATGCACACGACTCTTTTCAATTACTGCATAGTCTGGATCATGTAGGTGTGAACCTGGTTTTCGATATCGGAGCGAATGCAGGGCAGTTTGCCCAGGATCTAAGATGGATAGGGTTTAAAGGTGAGATCGTGAGTTTTGAGCCATTGAGTGATGCTTTTGGAAAACTGCTCACAGCGGCAAGTAAAGACCCTCTCTGGTGTGTTCACCCGCGCGCTGCGATCGGCAATATAGATGGCGAGATTGAAATTAATATTGCTGGCAATTCTGTTTCGTCGTCGGTACTTCCCATGCTTGATTTGCATCAGTCCTCGGAGGAGGGGGCGGCTTATGTCGGTTCTGAACGTGTGCCTATTTCCAAACTCGACACTGTCATCCCTACATATATAAAGCATGGCAGCCGATATTTCCTTAAAATTGATACACAAGGTTTCGAATGGGAGGTGCTAGATGGTGCCGCGGAGACGCTAAGAAACGCACAGGGGGTACTCTGTGAACTGTCTCTCGAGCCTCTCTACAAAGGTCAGCGCCCTTGGCGAGAAGTGATTGATCGTCTGGAAGCTGAAGGTTTTACGCTCTGGGCCATTCAGAAAGGTTTTACCGACAAACAAAATGTACGTTCATTGCAAGTTGATGCGATTTTCCTTAGGGAAGAAGACGGAAGGAGTTAACGAAAGAAGATGCACATTGTGACACTCACGACTTGTCATAATCGCCGCGATTGCACACTAGCGGTGCTTTCTGATCTTCATGAGCAGAAATTGCCAAAGGGCGTTTCGCTCTTTCATGTGGTTGTTGATGACGGCTCGACGGATGGAACTACAGCGACTGTGCGTGAGCGTTTTCCAAAGGTTGAAATAGTCGAAGGAGATGGTCATCTTTTTTGGGCTGGTGGTATGCGTTATGGATGGGAACAGTCTGCAAGCAAGAAAAACTTCGACTATCTGTTTGTTTTTAATGACGATGTGCGACTACATAGGTCGGCTATTACAGACCTGCTTGAAACGCTAGGGCAATCTGAGGGGATAAATGAAAGGCCGCATGCGATTGTAGGTTCGTTCAAAAGTACTGATGGGTTGATAACAACGTATGGCGGGCGACGAAGGTCATCGAACTGGCATCCCCTCAAATTTGCCGCGACCGTTGAACCAAATGGACTGCCCCAAAGGGCGGACACTCTGGCTATGAACGGAGCTTTGATTTCGGCAGACGCACTGAGCGGAGTAGGCTTTTTATCTGAGTACTTCATTCACAGTGGGGCTGATTACGAGTACGGATTAAGGCTCATCAAGGCAGGCGGAGCAGTTATTGTTGCTGGGAAACATATTGGGACGTGCGATCTGAATACACAAATGGAGCCGCCGGACGAATTCTCGCTGACTCTTATACAAAGGCTCCGTCTGCTTGCAGATATTAAGCGTGAACCATTTCGTCAGCGGTATCAATTTTACAAGCGGCATGGTGGGCCACTATGGCCATTTTTGTGGATATCTCCGTACCTCACAGTTTGGTTCAGACATGCATGGTTCCGCCTTGCCCGGGTATTCGGTTCGTCTCAAAATAGGTCTGGTGTTTTATGAATTATCCTGCGGTCACTATTGGTGTTACCACATACAATGCACAGGAAACGATTCTGGAAGTACTGAATTCAGCCGCTAACCAGTCTGTCGAAATCGCCCAGATTGTGGTCGTTGATGACAAATCGACTGATGATACTTTGAAGATCGTGGAACAATTTGATCTCTACCCGGAAATAGAGATATTTCAGAACTCAATAAACTCGGGTGTGGCTGTGTCACGTAACGTAATAATAGATCACGCCAAGGGAGATTTTATTGCGTTTTTTGATGATGACGACTTTAGTTTACCTAACCGTATAGAGGCTCAACTCAAAAGAATTCTCAACTACGAACAGGAATTTTCCAACGGTGCCCCCGTTCTCTGTCATACGGCAAGAAAACAGCTCTACCCGAACGGTGACGAACGAATTGAACCCACGATGGGTATACGATTAGGACAAAAGGCGCCATCAGGGCCTGCTGTGGCACGAAGAGCGCTGATGGGTGAACCCTTGGAAGATGGCTATGGTTCGTGTGCGACCTGCTCCCAAATGGGGCGTACGGATCTGTATCGTATGCTTGGTGGCTTCGACCCAATTTTTCGCCGGTGTGAAGATGCAGATCTTGCGATTCGTTTAGCAATTGAAGGGGGTCATTTTGTTGGGATCGCCGATCCCTTAGTAGTTCAGAAGATGACCCCTACATCTGACAAGACCCTTGATCAGCTTCGTGTTTTTATGCTGATGTTGTTGGAAAAACACGAGTATTTTTTTGAGAGTAAAGCCTCTTACCAATTCTGCCGGGATTGGACAGATTTGAAATGTGACTGGCTTGGAAATGATCGCATTCCCTTTGCAAGTAAATTAGCGGTAGTCGGGTTCAGGTACCCAGTCCTAACAGCAAAACGCCTAATGATGGCTCTGCCAAACTTTTTTGGTAATCGTGCATTTAGGCTGTTTCAGTCTGAAGTAGAATGAAGACGCTTCGTTTTAAAAAATTGGACATCTAGGGCAATAAAAACTTCTACAAGATACCAGTAACAGCTTATTTGAAACTTTTGTCTGAAGTGAGCCATGCCCTTGAATTTTATTGGCTCATTTGTATGACAACACTGTTTCTACTAAAGGCTTATAAACATGAAGATTGCTCTAATCAATCCTTCACGATTTTACTACTCAGAGTCCATGAATGTCAGCCTTAACCTGCCACTGGGGCTCCTCTATCTGGGAGCCGTTCTGGAACAGGTTGGATATGAGGTCTTCGTACTTGACTGTATGATCCATCCTGAAACTAAGATCACCAAAATTGGAGATAAAACCTTCCATGGTCTTAGCGATGAAGTCATCGTACAGGTGTTATTGGATGAAGCCCCGGATATCGTGGGCATTACCTGCCCCTTTACGGCCCAGTTGGATAGCTTTTTGCGCACTGCTAGCCTTGTAAAATCAACTCTTCCTAACGCATTTGTTGTGGCGGGGGGGGCACACTTTTCGGTTGTTCCATCGGAGTTTTTGATCGAATACCCCTATGTGGATAGCTACGTACTAGCTGAAGGGGAAAAGGTTGTTGTGGAAATGGTGAGAGCCCTGGCACAGAAAAAAATGCTGAATGATATCAGGGGGATCGCGTTTAAAGTTAAAGGAGCCGATGGCAAAATCAGTGTTCACGAGACCAAAGCTGAACGGGTCAGTGATATGGATAATCTCCCTTTCCCAGCCTACCACCTGCTAGATATGGATCTGTTCTTTGAGTACCAACAGGAACTTGAGTACAGAGGGCACAAAGGTACAGGTCGAGCTATCTCCATGATCACCAGTCGTGGCTGCCCCTTTGATTGTAGCTTCTGCTCAATCCACCTGCATATGGGGAAAGATGTGCGTGCCCACGCATCTGACTATGTGTTGAAACATATCAGACATGTCTATGATGCCTACGGAGTGCGCCACATCCATTTCGAAGATGATAACCTAACCTACAAGCCCAGCCGTATCAAAGAGGTGTTCGAAACTCTGGTGGAATGGGATCTGGACCTAACTTGGGACACCCCCAACGGGGTGCGGGTGGATACACTGAATCAGGAATTGCTTGAGATTATTAAAAAAGCAAAGTGTACATCATTGACTTTCGGAATCGAGTCCGGAGACCAGGAGACGTTGAACAACATCATCAAGAAGAACCTGCAGCTCAAGCATGCAGTGAACGCATCCCGTTGGTGCAAACAGGTAGGTTTGAGTACTAATGCCTTCTATGTTATAGGCTTCCCCGGTGAAACCAAGGAGAAAATTGCGAAAACAATTGATTTTGCTCTGTCGTTATATAAGCAGTATGATGTGATGCCTCAGTTGATGGTGGCGACCCCGCTTATTGGCACAGATCTTTATGATACCGTTGTTGAGAACTCTTACCTAGTTGAAGACTTGACCCCAGAGTCCCTCTCCAAGGCAACCCAGGCCGTTGAGGGTCGTTATCTGATCCAGACGCCGGAGTTCTCAGTCGGTGATTTACGAAACTTTTCTCAGCAGCTTTACAAGCAAATGGTACGTCTAAAGTTGAAAAAAGCGTTGCTCAACCCCATGAAAAACATGGATCTACTACTAGATGTTCTCGATTTCAACAAAATCTTTGGAAGAATTCGACGTCTATTGTCCTCTTGATAGAGCGGATACAAGTAGGGTCTATATCTAAGGGCCGACTTCTAAGCGAAATCGTACTGCTCTTTTTTGTTTAGAGAAGGTAAAATCCTTTATGCATGTCATGACAAATCTGTTTAAGGTTATAAATGACCCCAAAAAGTCGATTAAAATATTGCTACATCGGCTTTTCTCTTTGTTTGGTCATTACAAATATCGCCGATTCATCGTTTTGACAAGGGACCGAACCGGTTCGAACATGACGATTCAATCGTTGAACTCCCACCCCAATATTGCCGCCGATTATGAGTTGTTTGGCAAACTGGAGGGTCGTCAGGAGCAGGACATTCTACGACGCTGTTTCTCCAAGCAACCGTTCTATGTGAAAGCTAAGGGTTTCAAGATTTTTTACTATCACCCAAGGGATCAAGAGAATAGCACCATTTGGTCTCTACTGGAAGATGATAAGGATCTGTATATCATCCATCTGATCAGGCGTAACACCCTTCATTCCCAAGTCTCATGTAAAATTGCAGTCACTACTGGCGTGTTCGGGGTGCGCTCTGAAAAGCAGAACACATCTTATCAGAATAATGTGCCGAATATTTCCTTTGAGCCTAAAAAGCTGGAGGAAACCTTTATCCGTGATCAGCAGTGGCAAAATGAAGCGTGCAAACGTTTTAAAGACCATCCCATGCTTGAGATCTACTACGAGGATGTGGTGGCTACCCCCCAGCGGGAGTATGGCAAGATAATGGCTTTTTTAGGTCTGAACTACCACCCCACTAGCACCGACTTTATCAAGCAGCGTACAAAGTGTATGTCGGAATTGGTAGAGAACTACGATGTACTGAAAAAGAACTTTAAGGGCACTCAGTGGGAGGATTTTTTTGACGAATAATTCATGAACGTTTTGAATTTCAATTGTTGACAAGATCATTCTTCTGCAAAGATGTCACCAAACACCATTTAAATATATGGGTCGTGACCAGTTTAGAGGTAGTTTCCCAAGAATTTTAAGGATCAGACGACTGAGAGCCTGCCATCTATGGTTAAAACTAAACTCGCATTCTTTGAGATGCAAGTTGAAGGTGCTTGGAGCCATGCCACGAAAACGAACCAGCCGTGTTTTGGCCTTGATGATGCCGAAGATGGATTTCAAGAAGCAAACTACTCAGAAATTACGAGATCTGTTGGAAAATTATGAACAATTGAAGTCGGAATTCAAAGGAACAGAATGGGAGGTATTCTTTGATGAATAGTCATTACTCTACTATGGTGAACCAATTCTATCATGCAATGCAAACCATTAAGTGAGTGATGTCCGGTGTTTGCTGGGATGATTGTTAGTACGGCTAAGGCGTTCTCCTGTTCTGAATACACTGCTGATTATTTAGTATGGGTGCTCCAACGGATGACTTTGTATCTTGTTATTGGAGAGACTCAAGCCGTTAAGGAGTATATGTTTGCTTCTGCACCACAGCATATTCCGATGACTAAGTTCTCTTCCCGTGCAGCTAAGAAGCGAGTCATCTTTTTCATGGCCAGGGGTAATTAATGACTTTGATTCGTAATCTAAAAACTCGACTCAGGGAATTACTCCCGAAACGCTACCAAGTGCCAGTTAAATACTTAGTGAACAAATTGCTGGGTCACCTTGAAGAGGAAATGAGTCTCCTTTCTTTGTTGGTAAACAATCAGGACCTAGTAATTGATATAGGGGGTAATCGTGGCATCTATACCTATAAGTTGTGGAAACTAGGTGCTAAGGTTGAAGCATTTGAACCCAATCCAATGTGTTCCTCTGTGTTGTCTGCATGGGCGGATGGGAAAACTTCTATTAATATTCATTCGGTAGCGTTGTCAAATGTGTCTGGTGAGGCTAATTTACGCATTCCAGTGGACCCGTCTGGCATAGAGCACGATTCTTCGGCTTCTCTAGAGCATGAAGCCTTTGCTGAGACCCGTGACGAGCTAGTTCCATTGCGCACGTTGGATAGTTATGGATTCCAAAATGTTGTCTTTATCAAAATTGATGTTGAGGGGCACGAGTATAGTGTTATTGAGGGTGCTGTCGAGATTCTTGTTTCTTCACGCCCTGCATTGTTGATAGAGATCGAAGAACGACATAGTAGCCGACCAATTAATGAGACGTTCGATAAACTCCTGGAAATTGGCTATTGCATTTATTTCATGGGCCCAGGCGGTTTAAGAGCGATTGAAGACTTTAATGTTGATCGTGATCAATCCATCTTTAACTTGGGGAGTATGAAAGGCCGTTACATTAACAACTTCCTTTTTCTGCACCGTGACAGACTTGCTTCAGGTGCATATAGGGAAATCTTAAGTGATTATAAGTAGCTATTACGGTTCTTTCACCACATCGATTTATTGTTACAATTACTCCTTTACAATGGGTACTGCAATCGATCAGGCAGAGGTGCGGCGCTTTTTAATGGAACTTCTTGCATAAGTGTTGCGTTTCTTTTCGTTTGCTAATGTGATGGTTCGTCATTTTTAGGATTTGGATTTGGAGAAATGTTTGGTGACAGAGGAGATGATTTTTTGAGAGTCGGATTGAATGCGACATGTCTCAATGATAGACCATCGGGGGCTAAACAGCGATTTGTCGGTATTTACGGTGAACTGATAAAACAGTTGCCGGATGTCGAGTTTGTTGTTTTTGAACCGAGGGACTGTCGTGTTGCAGATTGGTTCGATATGCCTGCAAATGTTGTCGCTAAAACCACCCAGATCCCCAGTGTAGGGCGACTTCGCAAGCTCTCAGCCGGTCTAAGTTATTGGCCGCTTGCGTTCAAGAAATATTCGTTTGATATTTTTGAATGTTTTAACTTCCCCATAGTTAAATCTCCAAGTGGTAAAACACTGCTGACTGTCCATGATATTCGAGGAATATATCCGGAATATGGTTCGTTTGGCCGGTCTATTCAAAAAAATGTACTAGGCAGATCACTCAAAGCTGCCGACCATGTGATTACTGTTTCAGAGTCAATGAAGAAAGAGATACAAAGCTTTTCCCCCAACGCCCCCATCTCTGTAATTTACAACGGCTTGGATCCCAACAATTTTGGGCCGGTTGCCGATGAAACCTTGAACAATTTTCAAAGAAAGTTTGCCTTACCTCAAAAATATGTTCTAGCCGTTGGTCATTTTGAAAAGCGCAAAAATTATCTACGCCTAATTGATTCAATGGCTTTGCTCAGAGATCGTGGTTGCCCTTGTCCACTTGTGATTATTGGTAACGACAGTGGACAAAAAAAGGCTGTCGAAGCAAAGGTAGTTGCGTTAGGGCTTGAATCCAGTGTGAAGATATTGACGGGATTGACTGATTCCGAAGTCTCCTGTGCCTACAAACTCTGCGGCCTGTTTGTTTTCCCCTCCTTATACGAGGGGTTCGGTATCCCCATTCTCGAAGCCATGGCCGCAGAACAGCCAGTAGTGTTGAGCGACATACCCGTATTCCGTGAAATCACTCAAAATCAAGGTCTTTACTTCCCTTGTGAGAATGTTGAGGCTATGGCGGAATCGATTGCTCTTGCCCTTACTTCCAATTGCGAGCGTGACCGCTTGATAGAATATGGTACAGAAAGGATCAAGACTTTCAGTTTTGAGAATTTGGCAATTCAGTTGGCTGGTCTTTATCAATCGTTGATTTAGTGCGTATTTGTATATTCACTTTGGATTTTTTTGCAAGCCGTTACCAAATGATGCTGTGTATTTATTTTTGATATATGGCTCTCTTGTTTTTAGAGGCATTTCAAGAGAAATAGAAGAACTCTGATAAGTCAACGAGGCCTGCTTGAAAAACCTTGATTCTAAAACTGTTACAAGCTTTGGTGATGAGTGGTCTCGCTTCGATCAGTCTGGCATGACGGAAGATGAGGCGCGTAAGGTTTTTAGTGAGTATTTCTCAGTGTTTCCATGGGATATCTTGCCGCCGGATGCCGAGGGTTTTGACATGGGCTGCGGGAGTGGCCGTTGGGCGCGCTGGGTGGCGCCGCGGGTGGGCCGGTTGCATTGTATCGACCCGTCGGTGGCCATTGAAGTGGCGCGCGTTAATCTTGTGGACAATGTAAATGTGGTGTTTCATTGTGCGTCGGTGGATGCGCCGGGGTTGTCGTCAACCAGTCAAGATTTTGGCTATTCTCTGGGCGTTTTACACCATGTGCCGGATACTGCTGCGGCGATTCGTTCGTGCGTGGACCTGTTGAAGCCAGGTGCGCCCTTGCTGTTGTATCTCTACTACGCTTTCGATAACCGGCCCTGGTGGTTCCGGGTTCTGTGGAGGGTGTCAGATTGGGGCCGTCGGTTAATCTTTCACCTGCCGGCGAGCTTGAAGCACGCTGTTACGGATATGATTGCAGCGTTGGTCTATTGGCCATTGGCAAAGTTGAGTCAATTTGCTGAGCGCTTGAGAATGAAGGTGGATGTCATTCCGCTGTCGTATTATCGGCATCACAGTTTTTATACAATGCGTACGGATTCGAGGGATCGCTTTGGTACACCACTGGAGCAAAGGTTCACACAAACCCAGATTGCCACAATGATGGAAAAAGCAGGTTTAGTGCACGTGCGGTTTTCTGAAAAGGCTCCTTTCTGGTGTGTAGTGGGGATCAAGGACTAAGGTTCTGTACTACGTTAAACTCTTATGCACTTTGACTTCTGTAACTTGGATATGAATCAATGTGGCCTTATTGGTTGATGTTTCTATTGCCTGCGTTTGCTGCCCTGCACAATGGCCGGGTTGTCGCAGGCCAACTTTTGTCGGGACGTTTTGTCTCGCTAAATCGTAGTTGGTTCATTGTCGTCGTTGCTCTGACGCTACTGATTGGCTATCGCTTCGAGGTTGGCGGTGACTGGGGCAATTATCTGCGAAAGCTTAATGTCTTCCGCGATCAGAGCCTGAGTGATGCTTTGTCGGTTGGCGATCCTGGCTATCAGCTGATTCAATGGGTAAGCGTACAGAATAATTGGGGGATTTATGGTGCTAATCTAATCGGGGGCGCTCTTTTTTCGTTGGGCCTAATCGTTTTCTGTCGCAATCTCCCTCGCCCATGGCTGGCGCTGGCAGTCGCCGTTCCCTATTTAGTCACCGTTGTCGGTATGGGCTATACTCGACAGGGGATAGCTATCGGTCTGGCGATGCTTGGCTTGGTGGCTCTAGGGCGCCAGTCGGTAATGAAATTTGTTTGTTGGGTACTTCTGGCCGCCACTTTTCATAAATCTGCGGTTCTGCTGTTGCCAGTCGCTGCATTAGCAGTGACAAAGCGCCGGATTTGGACCGCTTTTTGGGTCTCGGTGATCACTTTTGGCGCCTATGCTTTGATGTTGGAAGAGTCGATTGACTATTACAAAGGCAGTTACCTGGAGGCTGAGTACCAGTCTGCGGGTGCGATGATCCGCGTGTTAATGCACGCCTTGCCGGCGGTTGTTTTGTTGGCCTGGCGACGCCATTTCGAAATGACCTTTGCCCAGTTTAACCTCTGGAAATGGTGCTCCATCATCTCCTTGGGTTTGCTTGCACTGCTATTCGTTAGTCCCTCCAGTACAGCGGTCGACCGGGTTGCCTTGCTATTTTTGCCACTGCAATTGGTGGTGTTCTCCTATGTTCCCGAAGTGTTCGGTGTACGTAGCCGCCGCAATACTTTTTTTACATTAGCGATATTACTGTATTATGCTTCTATCCAATTTGTCTGGCTTAACTACGCTGCACATTCGTCTTCATGGGTGCCATATCGTTTCTACCCGTTGATTGAGCAAAGCACAAACTTCTTAAAATCATGATTGAACGGCCACATTGCTTGATGTTTTGCTTAAAATAGAGACGAAATGTGAACTCTGACTCAATCAAATGCAACTCGGAACGGAAGACTCAATCAATGTGCGGATTTGCCGGAATCATAGCTTCTGAAGACAGGTTCCTTGAAGGGCTCGACCACATTATCGATTCCATGTCGAATACCCTCCAGCATCGAGGTCCTGATTCCTCCGGGAGATGGGTTGATCCCTCTACGCCTTTTGCTTTTGGACACCGTCGCTTATCGATTATTGATTTGTCTGAAGAAGGCAATCAGCCGATGCTTTCGGCCGATGGTCGTTACGTCATCGTTTACAATGGCGAAATTTACAACTTCCCTGCATTGCGCAGCGACCTCGAAGCGTCAGGGCATACTTTCCGTGGTCATTCAGACACAGAAGTTCTGTTAGCAGCTATTGTTGAGTATGGTGTTGAGCCAGCACTGCAAAAGCTCAACGGCATGTCTGCTTTTGCTCTCTGGGATCGCGAAGAGAGAAGCCTTTCCCTGGTACGTGATCGCTTAGGTAAAAAACCTCTCTACTTTGGTTGGGTTGCTGGTGCTTTTGTCTTTGGCTCAGAGTTAAAAGCTTTAAAGGCCTGTCCGGGTTTCTCAAACGACATTAATCGCCAGGCCCTATCTCTCTATCTGCGCCATAATTGCATTCCTGCACCTTATTCCATTTACCAAAACATTTATAAGCTCCCGCCAGTAACTTGTCTTAACCTATCGGAAAGCCTTGCGACCAAAGCCTCTTGTTATGAAGATGTTTCAGGAGAAATCCGGCCTTATTGGTCGGCCTTGCAGGTATGTGGAGACGGTCTTGCGAACTTGTCCTCTGATTCAGCAGAAACTCTTGAGGAACAATTGGATTGTTTGTTACGCGACGCAGTTTCGAGTCGGATGATCTCGGATGTGCCGTTGGGTGCCTTCCTGTCTGGTGGAATAGATTCATCCCTGGTAGTTGCGCTTATGCAGGCACAGTCTGACCGGCCTGTGAAAACGTTCACGATTGGATTTGAAGAGGCTGCGCACAACGAGGCCAAAGATGCTGAGCGTGTTGCCAGACATCTGGGCACTGAGCACCACGAACTCTATCTGTCGCCACAGGATGTGATGGATGTTGTGCCCAGACTCCCGGTTTTGTATGATGAGCCATTTGCAGATTCTTCTCAGATACCGACCTACCTTGTGTCAAAATTCGCTAGAGAGCATGTAACCGTTGCACTTTCCGGCGATGGCGGTGACGAATTTTTCGGGGGGTATAATCGTTACAATTGGGCTCCTGAAATCTGGAAGAAAATGAGCTTATGGCCAGCGCCCATCAGGGGTGCTGTGGGGGTATTGCTTGAAGGAGTCCCCCCAAAGGCCTGGCCCCGGTTCATGTCTCTCTTGAATATTAATCATCGTACTCCTGCTGATAAAATCCTGAAACTGGCTAGAGTCCTAAAATCATCCAGGCGGAGTGAGGTTTATAAGGCTTTAGTGTCACATTGGGACAGCCCGGGTGAAGTCGTCATTGATGGACGAGAACCAGTGACTCATCTACTCAACGCAAGTGAAATTATCGACAAATTAGGATTCGCAGAGGGCATGATGTGTCTCGATCAGATGACCTATCTACCGGATGATATACTGACCAAAGTTGATCGAGCAACCATGGGCGTGGGTCTTGAGGCTCGTGCGCCGTTGCTCGATTATCGCGTTGCAGAGTTTGCAGCAAAATTACCATTAGATCTGAAAATCAAAAATCGACAGGGCAAGTATCTGTTACGCAAGGTCCTTGATCGCTACATACCGAGAGAATTGATCGAGCGTCCCAAAATGGGGTTTGAACTGCCGATCGTCGACTGGCTGCGAGGGCCGCTACGAGATTGGGCGGAAGCATTGCTGAGTGAAGCCAGACTCAGAGATGACGGGTATTTTTACCCTGGATTGATACGGCAGAGATGGGAAGAGCATCTTGCCGGTAAACGCAACTGGCAATTTCATCTCTGGGATATTTTGATGTTCCAGGCCTGGCTGGATGAGTACCGATGAAAATCATCCTCTTCGCCACCACCGACTGGTACCTCTACAACTTCCGCTTGGCCCTTGCCGAACGCTTACGCAACGAAGGGTGGGATGTGCTTCTGACGTCACCTCCGGGAGAGTATGGCGAGCGATTGCGTGAGTTGGGTTTTCGCTGGGTCCCTCTGCCTTTTTCCACGCGCAGCGCAAACCCTTTGCACGAAGCCAAGCTGCTCTTAACGCTGCTAAAATTCTACCGCCAGGAACGCCCGCAGATCGTCCATCATTTCACCATCAAATGTGTCCTCTATGGCAGCATTGCTGCGAAACTTACCGGTGGCATCAATATCGTCAACGCGGTGACCGGGTTAGGGCATATCTTTACTGATCCGGGTCTGAAGGCAAAACTGCTCAGGCCGTTGGTGAAAAGTCTCTACCGTCTGGCGCTTGGTGGTGCCAAGGTGCGGACCGTCTTCCAAAATAGTGATGACCGACACACTTTTGTCACCTGGGGCCTGGTTGATAAAAAACACACATTTCTGATCCGCGGTTCCGGGGTAGATGTGGGGAAGTTCGCGGGACGCGGAACGCGGGACGCGGGATGCGAAACAATCAAGATTCTCTTTGCCTCGCGTCTTTTGCGTGAAAAGGGAGTGTTTGAGCTGGTTGAAGCGTTCAAGTTGCTGCGGGCAAAAGGGTGTGATGCCGAGCTGTTGATCGCCGGCGAACTTTATCCAGAGAATCCGTCTTCTTTGACTGATGAAGATGTCAAGGTTTTGAAGACGTCCGACGGCGTTAATTATCTTGGTCATGTTGAGGATATGGCTGGTCTGCTGGCCAATGCCGATATCGTGGTGCTCCCTTCATATGCCGAAGGGACACCGAGGATCTGATTGAAGCGGCAGCGATGGAATTGCCGATCGTGGCGACAGATATTGCGGGTTGCCGTGGCTTGGTTAGAGAAGGTGTGAACGGCTTTCTTGTTCCGGTCAAAAGTGTCGAGCCACTAGCGGACGCTCTGGAAAAACTTATCATTGATAATGAACTGCGAAAACGAATGGGCGGAGCAGGGCGACAGATTGTTTTGACTGAATTTGACCAGATTCAAGTGAATACGAAAACCATTAATATTTTCCACGAATTACTTAAATTGAAGTATAATAGTCGCCAACTCCTCTTCAAGGTCGTATTCGATGGTTTTTGTCGGCGGAAAACTTCTCACTTGCTTCTACAGCTTCATGACGGCGCTCTTCGCTGCGCTGATCATGGTGCCTTTCCTGCGCCAATGGGCGCTCGATAAAGACACCGTCGATATCCCTGATGCCCGCAAGGTACACGATCACCCCATGCCGCGTCTCGGCGGCATCGCAATTTTCCTGGCTTTTCTCTTCTCTGCAATCATCTATCTGCCCATCAACCAGGGTGTTCGCGGTCTGCTGGCCGGGGCGCTTATCGTCTTCGCAACCGGGGTCGTCGACGACCTCAATGGACTCTCTTCGCGCGGCAAGTTCGTCGGTCAGGCGGCTGCCTGCCTGATAACGATTCTAGTTGGTAATATCTACCTGACCAATCTCGGCAACCTCTTCGGTTTTGGTGATATCCTGCTGCCCGCATGGGTGGGGATCCCATTTACCGTGTTTGCCGTGGTCGGAGTTATCAATGCCATTAACCTGATAGATGGCCTGGATGGTTTGGCGGGTGGAGTCAGCACGATCGCCCTGATGGCTTTCTTTCTGCTTGGTTGGCTTGAAAATGACCCGGTCATCATGATATTGGCTGCCGCGATGGTTGGTACCATCTTTGGTTTTCTTAAATATAACTTCTATCCGGCACGTATCTTTATGGGTGATACCGGCTCGCTCGTGGTTGGCTATGTGATCGGCTTTTTCGCTGTTTTCCTGACCCAAAGCAGCACCTCCACGACCAGTCCGATGGTTCCAGTCCTGGTGCTTGGTCTGCCTTTGCTTGACACGGTCTGGGTGATGATGCGGCGGATCGTGTCAGGTGTCAGCCCATTTGCGGCCGATCAGACGCACGTTCACCACAAGTTCCTGAGCCTTGGCTTTGAACACCGTTTTACCGTGATCTTTATTTATGGTATCTCGCTCTTCTGGGCCTGTTTTGCACTTCTGCTTCATGAACTGCCAGAGTACCTCTTATTGTTGTTCTATCTTGTTGTCACAATCTCCGGTTATCTCCTCTTGCGGTACGTAATGCAGAATCGCGAAAAGTTTCCGTTTCTCGATCGAGACGCCGCTACCGAAGTGCGCAGGTCAACGACTTACAAAAAGCTTTCTGACCTTTCTGACAAGCTGTTGCTCGGGGTCAAGTTCCTGCTTGCGGCTTATTTCATAGTTGCCGTTATGGCGGTCTTCAGCCGGGATGTGTTGCCCTGGCAAGTTGCTCTGGTTCTGCTCGCCGCCGGGACTTACCTGTGGTTAAGCCGCTTAACCGATAACCGGCAATTTCTGATGCTCGTCGTTTATACGACCTTCGGCCTGGCTGCAACCCAGGTGTGGTCTGCCGATCTGGATCTGTTTGGCGGGCTAACCCTCAAGCGCCTTGGTGACCTGCTCTTAGGTGTTGCCGGCCTGCTGTCTGTGCTGAAGATTCAGTTCCGGAAGGAAGGAGAGCTCTTCTTGACGACTGCCGATTACCTGGCTCTGGCAGTGTGCATTTTCATGGCAATCGCTTCACAGCAAGCAGTCCTCGGTTATAACATCAACGGGCCACTCTTCCGGACGGTCGTCGGTATTGTCGCCCTGCGTACAATTGTCACTCGCGCACTCGTTACGCAACGCGTGGTTATTGGTTGCAGTACTCTGTTTTTACTCCTGGTGACGGTGGTTGGGTCGGTATTGTAATAAAGAGAGAAGCAGGGGGAGGTAGGACGTGGAGAGCCAAGTTTGAAAAGCAGTCCAAAAAAGATGGAACAGGCACCCTGGCACAGGTTGCGTCATACACTTTTGTTTGCTTTTGTTTTCACTATCTTGGCTACGGTCGCGATCTCAGCTAACGCTGAAGCTGGCAGCGATGCAACGGGCATGGTTGATTTCAAAGCCGCCTTTCAACGTTGGCAGAAGCAAAAGACACACAAGGTGGCCGGTGATTTTGAACATGGTCTCGAAGCAGCAGAAGCAGGCGATTTCAAGCAAGCTTACCAGCTCTGGCTAAACGAGGCGGAGCGTGGCCATGTGCTCGCCCAGAGTTACCTGGGCATTTTGTATGCGAAAGGGAAAGGCGTCCCACGGAACGGCACAAAAGCGGCAGAGTGGTTCCGCAAGGCTGCAGAACAGGGAGATGTTGCCGCACAAACCAACCTCGGTGCTCTCTATGCGACAGGCCATGGCGTTACGCAGGATGATAAAGAGGCGGCGAAGTGGTTTCTCAAGGCGGCAGAGCAAGGAGACACCAACGCGAAAAGTTATCTTGGCGTTTTGTATGCCCGGGGACGCGGTGTTCCGCAAAATGACAAGGAGGCGGCCAAATGGTTTCACATGGCTGCTTTGGAAGGGGATGTCAAGGCACAGTACAGTCTTGGTGTTATGTATGATGTGGGCCGGGGAGTCCTGCCGAACAAGGTTGTCGCCTATGCCTGGTATGCTCTGGCTGCTGACCAGGGAGACCAGGTGGCCCTGAATATGATGAAAAAACTTAAAACAAAGCTGAGCTCTGACGAGCTTGTCATGTCAGGGCAGATTGCAGAACAGCTGCTGACGCAAACCAGCGATTGATCCCTCTTGTGGTAATGTCAACTCGTATAACTTACAGCTGATAGCTTAAGACTATGCTCCCCAACACCCCAGCCTGGCAAATTGTATTCGAAGCCTTGAAGCCCGATCCGGATTCCGAGAAGCTGGAACTCATTGTTGCAGAACACCCAGATGAAAACGAACTACTCTCTATCTGCCAGGACCACGGCATCCTGCTGATTGTCAACCAGGGTCTGAGAGGGTTGCACCACAATATCTTTTCTGCCGATGGCCAGGAGCGATGGCGCTCGGCCGTCGCCACTTATACCTTGCTTAGTCTGACCATGCACCGTGAGCTGCAGCGCCTGTTGAAGCTCTCTACAGCTGCCAACATCCCTGTCGTGCCCTTCAAGGGGCCGATCCTTTCGGAACGTCTCTATGGTGATTCCGCCCTGAGGATGTCCGCCGCCCTCGATCTACTGGTACCCGCTGGCCAGGTTTGCACGATGGTTACTCTTCTGATCGATGAAGGCTATCTGCCGACTTTCAAGTCGAAGGAGTTGCAACAGTGGATCCACCCGGGGTCGCAGGAGAATCATTGCATTCTGCAACATCCATCAGGTCGTTGGATGGTCGAGGTGCATTGGCAACTTTTTGACTCCTGGAGGGGGTTGCAGAGCTCTGAAGTGTCATCAGCTCTGGGAGAAGGGGATGCTGTAGAGACTTTGCTTTACCTTTGTATCCATGGCGCGGCCCATTGGTGGATACAACTCAAATGGGTGGTTGATGTCGATCGTTGCGCGAGGCGCATGCAAGCGCTGGATTGGGAAGATCTCTTCGCCAGGGCGCGTGAACGTGGCTGTGCTCGTGTCGTGCGTCTGGCCTTGTTTCTCGCCCGGCAATGCTGTGGTCTCGAAATGCCTGAAAGTGTTACCGTAGAATTACAGGCAGATCCGAAGGTCGCCAGCCTCGCCCGTCGAGTTGCCAAGTTCTGGCCTCCGCCAGCGACCTTTCAACCTTCTCTTCTCTGGAAACTTGGTTATCTTCTGGCCTGTCGTGAACGTTTCTCAGACAAGGCCGCTATGATAATTAACTATCCCCTCTCACGCAGCCTGCCTTTTTAAATCAAGAGCTTCCTCAATGATGGTCGTCGTTGATACCTCGCTGCAGGCCATGCCGTGGTTGAAGCTGCTGGTGGCACGGTTGTGCAGCCTGATGGTGAGGTGCTTGTTTACAACAAGGAGAATTTGCTGAACCCTTATT
The DNA here is from genome assembly GCA_024279915.1 of Deltaproteobacteria bacterium. Classification (GTDB taxonomy): domain Bacteria; phylum Desulfobacterota; class Desulfuromonadia; order Desulfuromonadales; family BM103; genus M0040. The sequence continues at coordinate 458 of JAJRRB010000085.1, read as the reverse complement.
TTATTGTCACGGGTAAATGTTAGATCAAAAGCTTTATTAGCCGCGCCAGAATTAGGTACCTGGAGGCAATGAAAATCTATCAAGGTCTATGGTTAGAGCCAAACCCTAAATGTGTATGATTTCTGCTTTACATAGATTTTCATAGATCCTGATCGCGGCAAAATCGCGATTCACGATCTGTCAAACAAACCCCTTTAATCTTAAACTGTTATCGACTATTATCGCGTAGGTTTGTTTTTAGATGAGCTTGCTGATTATTATGAGTTCAGATTTCTAATGCAAAAAAATGGAATGTGTAAACCCCATATACGAGGTTAGATCTTGAACATAAAAAGCAATGTTGGCCGCGGTGAAAATCTGTCAAGGTCTGTTGTTCAAAGCAAACCCAAGAGCCTGAAGCTTTTGATCCTTACAGATGTTCACAGATCCTGACCGCGACTAAATAAGAAGGGTTTGAT
>JAJRRB010000009.1 GCA_024279915.1 Deltaproteobacteria bacterium | reverse complement strand
CCTCGGCAAATATAATTTGCTGGATACTGTATGTCATACTCCGAGAGGGCGTGATGAAATAGAAAAATTGCATGAAGTCACTTTTTTCTTTTGAATACATGGCCTTACGTAATTTCTGAAACTTTTAACCGGACGCTAGTGATATAATCTTGTAAATGCTGGCTGGCAACACCCGACAATTCCTCCTCCGATAATGGCAAGATCAGCGGATGTCTCCATGTCTCTGTAACCCTTTTCTGATGAAAATGACTGAAATAATTCACGTTGGAGTATTCTTTGAAAAGTAGCACGATGCCCCTTTGAGAGCCTGACGCACGTCCACCCAAGTTTACAACGTTCATGAGAGTTCTCAATGAAAAAGCACCCTCAAACGAGAGGGTGCTTCATTACATCATACGTTGATTTCTTAAAGCTATTGCTCTTGGCCCTGTGGCAGAATCAGATTGAGGAGAACGCCAACAATACCGGCCAAACCGATACCACTGAGCTTGACCACGGCCAGGTCGAAGCTCATACCGCCGATGCCAAAGACCAGAATCACAGCTACGATTGTCAGGTTGCGTGGTTGCATTAGGTCGGTGCCAGCCCTGACCAATGTGTTAATGCCGATTACGGCAATTGCGCCGAAGAGCAGTACCATGATGCCGCCCATAATCGGTACCGGAATAGAGTTGAGGAAGCCGCCCAACTTGCCGATAAAGGCAAGCAGAATAGCGGTTATCGCTGCCCATGTCATGACCACCGGGTTGAAAGATCGAGTCAGGGCAATCGCCCCTGACACCTCGGAATAGGTGGTGTTTGGTGGTCCACCGAGACAGGCGGCCAGACTGGTGGCGAGGCCGTCGCCGAGCAGGGTTTTGTCGATCCCTGGATCCTCAACATAATCTTTGCCGGTGATGCCGCCAATGGCAAGGACGTCACCGAAATGTTCGATGGCAGGAGCAATGGCAACCGGCACGATGAAGAGGATTGCCTCAAGATTCCAGACGGGTAGGGTGAAATCTGGCATTGCCAGCCATGGTGCATCAAAGACCTTCTGCATGGTGATCAGAGTCGGGCCGGTCCAGTTTTGCAGGTTGCCTGGATCAAATGAGGCTTGTACCGAAGCAGATATTCCTGTTGCATCGAGAATAAAGGCGGTCAGATAGCCCGCTATGATGCCGCAGAGGATAGGGATGAGCCTGAACAGGCCTTTGCCGAGCAGGGAAACCAGAATAGTGACTACCAGAGCGACGCCAGCAATGGTGTAAGCCGTAGGTTGTGGAACCAACCAGGCGGCGCCATCGCCGGTACGTCCAGATGCCATGTGAATGGCAACCGGAGCCAGAACCAGGCCGATGACCATGATGACAGGTCCGGTGACTATTGGTGGCAGAATGCGGTGGAGAATGTCAGAGCCAAAAATACGGATAGCGAAACTGATGGCAATATAAAAGAGCCCCGCAGCAAAGAGACCGCACATGGTCCCGGGGATTCCCCACTGTTGCACGCCGTAGATGATCGGAGCAATAAAGGCGAAACTTGAGGCCAGGAAAACCGGTACTTTGCCACGTGTGACGATCTGAAATACCAGTGTGCCAGCGCCAGCGGTAAAAAGTGCGACGTTGGCGTTGAGACCAGTCAACAGCGGCACCAAGACCAAGGCACCAAAGGCGACAAAAAGCATCTGGGCACCGATAATCATCTCTTTTGGGTTTAGACTGAAGCGGTTTTCCTGCAGGTTGTCAGACATTAAATGCTCCCTTAAATGAATTTATTTGGTGCCGAAAATCTTATCCCCGGCATCACCAAGACCGGGCAGGATATAGCCGACTTCATTTAATTTCTCATCGATTGATGCTACATAGATATCTACATCTGGATGTTTCTCTTGCAACGCTGCTATCCCTTCTGGTGCTGCTACCAGAAAGAGGCCTTTAATCTTTTTGCAACCAGCTTCTTTAAGCATATCGATGGCAGCAATCACGCTGCCACCGGTAGCCAGCATAGGATCAAGAATCATTGCTGTGCGATCACTTATACGGCGGGCGAATTTCTGATAATAGGTGATTGGTTCTAGAGTCTCTTCGTTGCGGTATAAACCAATAACACTGACCCGCGCATTCGGGATCAGGTCGAGGACACCATCCATCATGCCGAGTCCGGCACGCAGGATCGGAACAATTGTGATCTTCTTACCTTTGATCATGTCAACTGTAACTGGTCCAGCCCAGCCTTCGATAGTCTCTTCCTTAGTTTCCAGGTCACTGGTCGCCTCGTAGGTCAGCAGACGGGCTACTTCTGAAGCGAGTTCCCGGAAATCCTTGGTGCTGATCCCATCGCGACGCATCAGGCCAAGCTTGTGGCGTACCAACGGATGTTTTATCTCATAAACTGACACGATTTTCTCCTTATGTTGAGAGTCAATATTGCTATACAAAAAATCACGTCAAATTATCACGATCACTCTCTTGCGGCAAGGAGTGGAATGAAAAATAGCTCTAACGAAAAAGACTAAATGCGTTCATCACTAATAGTATTCTTGCCCGTATCTCTGTTATCTTAAATTTTATGGAAGTTATACAAAAATCAGAGTGTCTTGGGATGCCGTTGCTTGTCACTGCCGCTGTTATCTTCGAGAAAGAAAATGTCCTGATCACGCGCCGACCAATGGATAAGGTCCACGCAGGCCTATGGGAGTTTCCTGGCGGCAAGGTCGATCCGGGGGAAAGTCCGGAAGAGGCCTTGTGTCGTGAGATTCGTGAAGAGCTTGATGTAGAAATTTGTGTTAAGGGGATTTTTGAAGTGGCTGTTTATCGCTACGATTGGGGCCCGGTGCTTATTCTTGCTTATTCTTGTCAACTTCTTACAGCAGATCTCTGTCATGTTGGTGTTGCCGATCATCGCTGGGTCCATCCACGGGAGCTGGCGGACTTCTCTATCCTCCCCGCCGACCGACCGATTATTGCTCGCCTCAATGGTCAGTCGGACCATTTTGCTCATTCATCTTCTGAGTCCTGATATTATAGAACAGTATTTTTGTAAGCCTTTCTTGCCCGCATCCTATTCCGTTTAAACTCAAAATATTGCACAAAATATCTGTGTTTAACGAATTAAATACACTATAAGTGGCATTTTATACAATAGATTAATCAGCAGTTTTTTGAGCTTTTGTCAGCAAAATGTTGACAATAATAAAACATCGTATTATTTTAACCCCTATCTGTTTATTTTATGCATTGCTCTGATTCCATAAGGAGTTATCTAAGTGCCCTCCAGAGACAAGGAATCCTACTCAATACAAGCAGTTGAAAACGCTCTCGATGTTCTGGAAGCTTTAAGTGAAATTGACGATGATGTCCGTATCAGTCAATTAAGTGAGAAGCTTGCCATGAACAAGACCAGCGTTTTTCGTCTTTTAGCGACGTTTGAAAATCGTGGTTACGTAGAACGTGAAGAACTCTCCGGAAAATACCGACTTGGTCTTCCCGCCTATGAAATTGGTCAAAAGTTCCTGTCGCGTATGGGATTGCTGCGGCATTCCCGTCCTGTCGCCGAACGTCTGGCTCGGGGGTGTAATGAAGCGGCATATATCGCTGTTCGTCGCGGTAAAGAAGTCCTTTTCCTCGACATAGTGGATACAACTCAGAAAGTGAAGATCGTCTCTTTGGTCGGTAATCGTTACCCTCTCGACACGACAGCTGCCGGTCAAGTTTTGCTGGCTTTTAATAATGCCAATGGCAGTCAGGATATCGATAAGTCACAATCTGGCATTAACCAGCTTGCTGAGGTTAGTCGCCAAGGTTATGCACAAGATAGCAACGCTCTAGGTGATGGTATCGCCAGTGTTGCTGCCCCGCTTTTCGGTAGTGGAGGTAAGTTGCATGGTGTTCTCTGCATTGTCGGGCCAGAGTTTCGACTTCCAAAAGAGGTGATCCAAAAGCAGATTCTAAATCCACTACTAGATACATGTGGCATCATTTCCTCTAAGCTGGGTTGGCATTCCCCGCACAGTCCCCGCCGAACCTGACAACATCTTCCGTCCATCGTGCTGTTTTCCTTGCGCACGGCTTAATGATTAAACACATTGCCCTTTCTGTGCGATCAATGATAAATTAATCCTTTAATGTGAGATTCCGTCTTGCCAGGATTAACCTAATTATAGCGTTGTCTTCCTTATGCCATTAATCAAGCACTTACAGGAAACGGAGCCTTTCAGTCAACTTCCCGACTCTGTCTTTACAGAATTGCGCGAAGCTGCGATTGAAAAGAAATACCCGGCCAATCACGATATTTTTCAGCAAAACAATCCGCCTACCGGATATCTATATGTGATTAAGGAAGGTCTGGTCACAATTACTTTGCTCTCGCCAGGTGGCATCGACATGGTGGTTGACTACCGTAAGGAAGGGCAATTCTTCGGTGGCACACCGATTTTTACCGGTGAACACTATGCCGGCGGTGCACGCACCGTGAAGCCTACGGTATGCTACCTTATCCCTGCGGACCTCCTCCAGAAACTGCAAAAAGATAATCCACAAATCGGTCGTTTTTTTACCAGCGCCGTCCTCTCCCGAGTTCGTAAACTCTATTCAAAAATCGTTTCGGACCACTCCGAGTCAGCACTGACCCAGATGGAGGCATATCCTTTTAAAAAGCGACTCTCTGAAATTATGACCTCTGCTGCGGTGACTTGTGCTCCCGACACACCCGTTAGCACAGTGGCCCGTCAACTGACTGAACATGGCATCAGCTTTCTGGTCGTGCCCAATCCGGAGAATGAACCGGTTGGTATCATTACGGGTGGAGACCTGGTGGCAAAAGTGCTTGCCCCGGAGAATGCCAACTCCCAGGCAATGACCGCTCAAGATGTCATGCGTGTCGGGCCACGAACCATGACTCCTGAGACTTATATGTATGAGGCCATGGCGTTTATGACCAAACATAGCCTCAATTACCTGCCGGTGGTTGATCGCAAACAGTTGGTCGGTGTAGTCACGCCACGTGACCTGATGCGCTATCGCTCACAAAAAGCCTTGATTCTGATTGGCAATATCAGGGAAGAGGAGAGTCTCGAAGGACTGGCGACAATTCATAAAGAGATTGTCCGGGTTGCTCGTGCGCTACTCTCCGAAACACGCAGCACCCCGGAAGTTATGGAGATATTGTCACACATCCATCACGCCATCATTCGTCGCACTTACCAGATCTGTCTTGATGATATGGCTGCAGACGGCATGACTCCGCCGGATATCCGCCACTGTTTCCTGATTATGGGGAGTGCCGGTCGGCGCGAGATGCTGCTCTATCCCGATCAGGACAACGGCTTTATTTTCGAGGACTTTCCTGACGAACACCAGTCTGAAGTGGACGCGTTTTTTATACCCTTTAGTGAAAAGCTCAACTTGGCTCTTGCCAGAGTGGGATATCCGCTCTGTGACGGCGATGTCATGGTCCGCAACAAGGCGTGGCGCGGTCGATTGGTCGATTGGCAGGAGCGCCTCAACAGCTGGCTGCTTGATCCCGAACCGACACATGTGAGGAATTCATCAATATTTTTTGATTTCTTGCCATTGATGGGTGATGTTGAGCTGGCTCACGAGTTACGTGACATGGTCGCCAAGGGTATCGCGACTCACCAGGGTTTCCTTTACCACATGATGATGCTGGATCTGCGTTACAAGGTTCCGCTTGGTCTGCTGGGCCGTTTCCAGGTTGAAAAGGATGGTGATAATGCTGGCCTGCTATCTGTCAAGTATGGCGGCTGTGTGTATATCGTTGATTGCGTCAGGATGTTCGCACTTGAGCGAGGAATTCAGGCCATTTCTACCATGGAACGCCTTAAAGCACTGGTGGCCGAAAACGTTTTTGCTGCGGAAACTGCTGAACATCTCAGGGCCGCTTTTGAAGCATTGATCTTTCTGCGGCTGCGTCATGAAATTGGTTTGATCGAAGCGGGCCAAACCCCATCACATTTTCTCGATCCGCATGCCTTAAGCAAAACAGAACAGGATCTTTTGAAAGAATCCTTTCAGGCAGTATCAAAACTCCAGGATGCGACCAAACGGCACTTCTCCCGGACTCCCTTCTAAGCTGCCGGACTACGCCAATTACTCAAACCGATACCACAGAATACCAGTCCGCAGGCCAGCCATTGTGTCGAATTGAGTACTTCTCCAAGAATAAGCATGCCGAGCAGGACGCCGAAAACCGGGATCAGGTTTACGTAACCTGCGGCTTGGCTGGCCGGGATGCGACTCACACTGTAATTGTAACAACCGTAAGCGCCAAAGGTGATGAAGGTCCCGAGATAAATAACGGCCAGCAGTGGGCCAGTCTCCCAGGTCGCAGTAAAGCCAACATCCGGCAACAGTAAAAAAGGAAAGAAAAACAGACTTCCGACAAAGGCCTGGAAGGCGGTTAGAAAGAGTGGCGGGTAGTTGTTGGATAGATGTTTGAGTGACACTGTATAACCGGCGGCACAAACCATCGCCAGGAACTCACAAAAGTTTCCTAACAACGGGTTGGGCGCATCAGCATTTGTGTCACTGGCCAAACTCAACCAGCAGGCACCGCTGATTGCAAGAATGAATCCTGCCAGTGTCAGGCGGGGGATTTGTTCTTTCAATAACCCCCAGGCCAGGACTGCGACTAGCAGCGGCAACATGGAAGTAATCATGCTGGCCTGAGAGGCACTGGTTAATTCCAGAGCTTTGGCTTCAAAGAGAAAATAGAGACAGGGTTCGCAGCCTGCCATGATCAGCAGGTATTTCAGATCACGACGACGCCAGTTAAGCTTGCAGAACGACGGAATAAAGATGGCGAAACAGAGGCTGGCAATAAACATTCGGCCGAAGATCACCTGCATCGGGTGAAAACCGCGAAACGCGAGTTTTAGAGCAACAAAAGAGCTGGCCCAGAGGAGCATAGCCAGAATCAGGCTGAAAATCGGTAGCAGTTGACGGGTCTTCTCTGTCAAAAAAAATACTCCAGTACTCTTAAGTAGCTCCCTCCTCCAAAAGAAGAAGTGCGTTTGGTCGGGAACTTTTCAACCGTCATTTGTAGTTGCATTGCTACGATAAGACAACAAGAATGTAGGTATGGAACCTGTTGCGACAATTTTACTGACATGAACAGTATCACTATGTTACATATCCGGCGTTTCCCATCGACGGATAAGAAAATAAATGAATAAACTTACTGACAAAGGTCGCGGCATCCGCGATATGTTTGACAAAATCGCCCCACGATACGACCTGTTGAACCGGGTTTTATCATTAGGCATCGACAAACGCTGGCGGCGTTTCGCTGTACGGCAGCTGACTGTGCCGAAAGATGGGAGGGTGCTGGATATTGCCACCGGTACCGGCGATGTGGCTCTGGAAGTTGGTCGTCAGACTGGCCCTGACGTGAAAATCGTCGGCTCAGATTTCACTCAAGGAATGCTGGCTCTCGGTCGGGACAAGATCGATGCTTCTCCATACCGCGATCGGATTGTTTTGGTGAATGCCCCTTGTGAAGCGATGCCTCATCCCAATGGAATATTTGACGGGATTACCATCGCCTTCGGTATCCGCAATGTGGTTGACCGACAGAAGGGGTTGTGCGAGATGGTGCGCGTTCTTAAGCCTGGCGGGCGGGCAGTCATTCTGGAATTCGCTACACCCCGCAACAGTTTTTTTCGCGCCGTCTATCACTTCTATTTTCTAAAAGTACTGCCCTGGCTGGGCGGTCTTATCTCTCAACGTAGTGCCTATCAATACCTGCCGGATTCTGTGCTGGAATTTCCTGATCGTGACACTTTCAAAAAGATGATGGAGCAGGCAGGTTTTGTTGATGTCAGAGTTCATGATCTGACTGGTGGGATTGCTGCCGTACATGTCGGGACGTGCGTGGACTGACGCCTGTCCTTCATCCCACCCTTTAATCTTTTGGTTCCGAATCCCCACCCCAAAGAATCTGCGGGTCTTCAATAAGCTTAAAGGGAAGCCCCAATGTTCGTTTGAGTAGGCCAAAGGTTGGTCCGGTGATTGTCCCTAGTGGAAGGGGTATGACGGAGGTATCGCCAGCCTTTCCCTCTACGGAAAAATAGGCTGTCAATACGGCCTTGTCATCCCCGGTCAACAGCCATCCGACCAATGGAATACGTGTAACGATCTTATCAACCGTACCGAGTGGGTGAATCGCCAGGTTAAGATCGATCTCCTGTTCTATCAGGTCAAATTGGCCGCTGTAAGCCTGGTTCATTGCCTCACTCTGAATTTTCAAATCTTCACTCTTGAGAATACCTTTATCCAAACGGAAGTTTGCTGACAAGAGGTCAAATGGCATCCCCTCCTGATCCATATCGGGGAGCTGTAAGGCTAATATCTGCGATACGTTCAGTAGAGAAAAGACCTTGCTCAGCACCGGGAACTGGTGCAGCACGCCATCGTGAATTTGAATGCTGAAATTGCCGTAAGACGAGGGCAGGTAGTTGGAGCCGATTTCTCCACTCACATAAAAGTCGCCACGTAGTTTGCCGCGCACAATGTTTTTTTGATTGAGAAGTTCTCGGTAGACCTCTAATGCATCAACGTCCTGCGCATGTCCAGAGACACGCAGTAAGGTTGGCTTGTCGGATGCAAAATCGGTGATGACCTGGGCGTTGCAGAAACCTTCCCCAACCGAGAGATCCAGGGGGTGAATACTCAGTCGATTGTGAGTCGGAACAATGACGGCTGTGGCATCATGGAAGCTCATCCCGTAAAGATCACCGGATTTAACCGAGGCGTTGATCCTGATCTCCTTCTGGTCTTTTGTGCCCTTGGTCTTTTCAGCTTCATCCCTATTGGAGGTGGAGCGTTTTTTTGATGCCTCGGATTGATCTGACCATAAGCCGATTACTTCGCTGATACGGGCAAACTCTGAAGTGATGTCGAGTTGCACATCATACGGTGGATGAAAGGAAATCGTGCCGCGCACAGAGGCATTCGTGCCGCCGTCAAGACGAACGTCAACTGGAGCAAGCGTGAGACCGTCCTTGTCGATTTCCAGGTGGCCGTTGATATCACGTAGTACGGCCTTGCCAGAATGGAAAATCAGATCGTCGGCATGAATGGATGGCGCTTTGACATCGAGGAGCAGCCGTGGGTTGGCAAAGTCTTCGATCCGTGCCTGAACAGTGAGAGGAGATTTTCCGATATGAACCCGTAGATTCTCAGCAACCAGTCCGCTGGTGGTCACTTGGGCGCGGCCGTTGATCTGATTCAGGTCAGCGATGACTCTGGTCGCTTTAAGACCGGCATCGCGCAAGGTCAAGGTCATCTCCGGGAGGTTGTTTTCAGGTAGCCCTTTCTGATGGATACGAAAGTCGGCCTGACCCCGTAGTTTCCACTTTTCCAAAACGGGTAGGACTTCGGCAAGCCTGGCTAAATTGTTCATGGTTAGTAATGCTTCGATTTCAAGACTGTCAGGGTCTTGCTTGTTGAAGCTACCGGAAAGGTGACCTTCCAAAACGGACCATTTGAGGGCACTGTGATCAATGCTGATTTTTTCAGGCGTTAAGCTGCCGTGCAGAGTCAACTTGTCCTCTGGCCCAGGAATGATCTGCAGGCCGTCAGGATGATTGATACTGAATTGAGACAGATCTGTTTGCAGGTCCAGCTTGAGACGATTGAACGGACCCTCAAGGTGCCCACTGAGACCTATCGTCCCACTGGTCGTAAGTGTGTGTTGTGGTGAGACATGCCACTCTTCAAGCAGCTTGAAAGGTCTGATGTCACTGCTGAAATCAAGTGATGTAAAGACGATATCTCCCTCGTTATATTCTCCAGTTCCATTGATTGTCAGCTGATGAGAGCCTAGTTTCCCTTGGCCATTGTTGATCTGCCAACGGTTGTCTGCAAAGCTGAACGGCAACGAAACAACCTCTACAACAGGGCCTTCCTCAAGATCCAGAGTAATCTTTCGGAGTTCTCCTTGCAGCCGGTCTACCCGCATTTTTTTTTGTGAACTCGCGTCCTCGAGCAGAGCAATCTCCGCATGCTCAATCTGGAGGGAACCCTGATTGTGGAGGTTTTGCTGCATTGCATGTGTTGATTTCTGATCATCGGGAAGCCACTGTTTGATCTGAGTGACGGTCAGATTGCTGTCAAGAAGAGTGACGGTTGTCGGGAAAGGTTTTTCTAACGAAGCCAAACCGATGCTGCCTGTCAGGCGGGACTCGTCGATCTCTAATGATAAATTATTGATTCCAGGGTGCTTGCCGTGAATTTGCAGGCGTCCACTGGCCAATAATTTTTTAAAGCGGATGGGGTCTGTATAGGCAGGAGAGGGTCGCAACTCGATACCGTTCGAAGCGAGCCCAGTTTGAAAGTCGATGCTACGATCCTGGTTGCTCTCAATATGCAGACGCAGGTCGGTTGAGCCCTTTATGGCGAAATTAGCCAGATATCTGCTAAATAAATTTTGGATTGCACTGAGATCCAGTTCTTTTAAGTTCAGGTCGAGATCGAAGTGTGGCTTCAAATTACTATTCTCACTCAATTCCAGAGAACTTTCCCCTTGCAGCTGCCACGGGCTCTTACTCTTTTGTCCCGAGAGCCTCAAGTCGCCTTGTATATTGAATTGAACTGTCTGACTCAGACGTAGGTCAGATAATTCGCCATCAACCTCAGTTATATCAATTTGTTGCGCGGACTGATCAGGGTGAGATGTTTCGATATGAATGGTGCCGCCCGCTATTTTCAAGTTATCGATACTGATTTTATGTAGAAACTCCCGATCAATCATTGCGAGTATGGGCTTTGTCTGGAGCCTCTCATCGCCTGTTTGCATGTTGCTTGTACGTCTTACCCAGAGCTGTGGTTTGGACAGACTGATTTTGGTGAATTTGAAGTCGCGTTTGAGGAGACCCAGCCATTGCAGGTTGAGCATGACGCTTGGCGCGTTGACCTGAACGGCTGTGCCCTTATCGCCGACTTGCAGATTGGCAGCGTGTAAAGCCAAATTGGTGTCATGAAAGTTATAATGAATATCACCGAGTTTGACAGGCAGAGACAATAGCGATGAGAGGTTTTCTTCAGCTTGCTGTCGGTAATCGTTGAGGTCAAAGTTGACCAGGAAATAGCTCACCCAACCAGCGGTCAGGACGACAGTTACCAGTATAGAAAAGAGTAGCAGGCGTTTACGTGGTTTGGAGGGTGCGTGCTCTGTCATGATTACGAGGTGTCCAGTGAATTCTGATTCACGGAGTTTTCATTGTTGACTTGCCGGGGCAACAGAATGGTAAAAGTGCTGCCTTGGCCGGGAACACTCTCGACCTGGATCTGACCGCCGTGTAGAGTGACAATCTCTTTCGTCACGTACAGGCCAAGGCCAACTCCAGAAGTGCTACGGTGGTTGCCAGTGTCAAGCATGTGGAACGGGTCGAAGATCGCCTCCAGTTCATGCTGTGGTATGCCGATTCCTTGGTCAATCACGCGAATCGAGATGTTCTGGGCCGCTGTTTGTGCAATGAGGGAGATTTTTCCACCCTCCGGTGAGTAACGGCAAGCATTCTCAAGGAGTAGGACGATGACCTGCGTTAGCTCCCGACGGTGGCCATGGACTTGTAAGTCTGCCTGACACTCAATCTGAATCTTATGATGCTCTTTGCAGTCACGACAGCTTTCCTGCGCTTTTTTTAACCGGCCATAGATTTTTAAAGATTCGTAATCAATACGTGTCCGATCTATCTTTAGTCGTCGAATATCTAGAAATTTGTTGATGAGCTCATTGAGCTTCTCGGCTTCTCGGTGGATAATCTCAATATGCCGCCTCTGAGCTTCGGGGATTTCAGTTTCGTTTATAAGGAGTTCGGCAAATCCGCTGATAGCAGTCAAGGGTGTCCGCATCTCATGGCTCATCGAAGAGAGCAGGTTCTCTTTGATTCTTTCGAGATCTTTGCGCTCAGTCACGTCCAGGGCGATCTCAAGCCGCACCAGTCGGCCATCTGTCCAGCGGATTGCTTTGTCAAAACACTCGTACCAGCGTTTGGTCTTGGTGTTGAGGAATTCCCAAGTGATAGGGTCTCCAGATTCGCCATTCTCGATGAGTTGTGAATTTGTGCAGAAATCACATTGTTGTCCAATACCCTCTTGCAGGTAATGGTAGCATTTAAGACCCTGCCAATCCTGGCCGAAGACCTCCGCGGCAAATTGGTTGACATAGAGCAGTTCGTAGTTCTCAAGGTCCGCAACATAAACAATCGCGCTCATTGAATCAAACAAGGTGTTGAGCTGTTTAAAACGATCATGGAAATCTTGTTGCATTTTGTCCTGTTCCTTCTCGAACCTCTCTTCGTTGCTACGTTGCATGTGGTGGCAATAGTTCAGGTAGAGGTAAAACAGGATTGATGTTACTGCGACAAAGAACCAGCCCTTGAATGTTTGTGCCTGAGTCAGTTGGACTGGGTCGCTGAAAAACCATGCCAGGATCGTATCAGAAGTAAAAATCCACAGGCCGGAGAATATCGTATAAAAGGCGACAGTTCGGACCGCCACGCTTTTCTGCAGAGCTTTTCTGTCTTGGGGGTTAATTGATGGCATGGTGAGATTGAACCTGTCGTTTGATTACAGTCGTAGATTCTGAACTTGAGCATATTATAATTATATTTACTTCCATCTGCAGAATCTTCTCTTATTGGAAATGCTCTGATGCCATTGGCAAGGGTATGACGATATTGGCAAGGGTCTTCATCTGCCTGCATAGATCTTCCGGAAGTGGGCAATTGATCTCAATGGATCGTCCTGTCTCCGGGTGTTTGAAGGAGAGATGATGACAGTGCAAAAAAGGCCGGTCCATGCCATCAATAATTTTGCCACGATAGCGCGTGTCGCCAAGGATAGGCCAGCCAGCATTTGCCAGTTGGTAACGTATCTGATGGCGTCTGCCGGTGATCAGTTCCAGCTCGAGAAGGCTATACTCATCGACGGAGGCTACTGGCTTAAACCTGGTCAAGGATTCTTTGATGCTACCTTTGGCCGGGACAGCTGAACTCAGCTCGCCTGGCGAAGTTATGCAGCCACTAACCAGAGCCAGGTAACGTTTGGTTGCCTTGCCGTCCATGATCATCTGCCCAAGCTGGCTGATTGATGCATGCCCCTTGCCGAACAGAGCAGCGCCTGATGTGCCGATATCCAATCGTTGGATCGGCGCGACCTGAAAAGTTTCTCCACGCAGGCGTAAAAAGTCCTGTACACGCCACAACAGGTTGTCGTCATGTCCATGAGCACGGTGGATGGCAAGTCCGGCTGGCTTGTTGATCACCATGCATTGCACATCTTCGTAAAGCACCTGTTCTGGCTGAATGCGTGACTGCTCAAGACAATCCAGCCAACGTTGAGATGCTTTGACAGCGACAGCCTCACCTGCACGCACAGTGTGATCAGCCTTGATAATATGGCCGTCAATAGTCACTCGTTGTTTTTTGCAGAGTTGTCGAAGGAAGGCTTTTGGTGCTGCTGGAACTCTCAAAGAAAGAGCCTCAAGCAGGGGAAGGTTCTCCTCTCGGAGGTTGATTTGCCACTCGGATATATTCATATTTCTAGGATAGCCGGTACAGCTTTTTTGAGCAACCGTCTGGACAACAAAAAATCACATTGTTTGATGCATTAAATCTCCTTTACAGCACTGCCAGAGCTTGCTAACATCACCGGCTATTAGTGAAAAAATACAGTGGGATTCTCTCTGTTTCGACGCCTATTCCTCCATGAAAATTAAAAGTATTGAAATCACAGGTTTTAAGTCGTTTGTCGAACGAACTATTTTAGGGTTCGATGATGGCATTACTTCGATTGTCGGCCCGAATGGCTGCGGTAAAAGTAATGTCGTTGATGCGATTCGCTGGGTAATGGGTGAGCAAAATGCTCGTTATCTGCGCGGTAAGTTGATGGAGGATGTTATCTTCGGCGGCAGTGAAAGTCGCAAACCGCTCGGCATGGCTGAGGTCTCTCTGATTATGGACAATACGTCCGGTCTGGCACCCGCCGCTTTCAGAGAGTATGCCGAAATTCAAATCACCCGGCGGCTCTATCGCAATGGTGAAAGTGAATATCTACTGAATAAAACTCCCTGCCGTCTGCTGGATATCACAGAACTTTTTATGGATACCGGGGTTGGCAACCGCGCCTACTCCATTATTGAACAGGGCAAGATCGGCATGATCATTAATGCCAAGCCCGAGGATCGCCGCAGTCTGATTGAAGAGGCCGCCGGGGTCACTAAATTCAAGGCGCGCAAAAAAACCGCTTTACGTAAAATTGATGCGACTCGTCAGAACCTGTTGCGCCTTGGTGACATCGTCAGTGAAGTGCGGCGGCAGATGAACAGTCTGAAACGACAGGCCCAGCGAGCTGAGCGTTTCAGAGGCTTCCGTGAAGAACTGCGCGAGTTGGAGTTACAATTCAGTCTGCGTCAATACTCGGCACTGAAAGAAAAAGCTATACAGGTTGATAACTCTGCTGAAGAACAGACGGGGCAGGTTGATGCCGTGACCCGGCAGCTTGAACAGGCAGATCTGGAGTTGGAACAGGCTCGTCTGAATCATGTCGAACGCGAGAAAGAAACCACTCAGGGTCAGACTGGAGTATTTCACCTCACCGGTGAAATCCAAAGAATTGAGAGCCGTCTTGAATTTGGCAGCAAAGAGCTTGAATCTCTCGATCGGCAGCAGGAGAAAATTACCACAGAGTTGGCCGAGATTGATCGCCGTTTGTCATCCGCTGACCTGGAGGAGAAGGCTTTACGCCAGACCCAGGAGGACCAGGCCAGGATCTTTGCTGAGGAAGATGTCCGTCTGACGGAAAGTGAAGGCATTCTGCTTGATTTGACCGAGCAGGAAGAGACCTTGGGCAGGCAATTGGATCAGGCTCGTCAGAAACTTTACCACCTGCTTGCTGAATTAACCCGCATGAGCAGTCAGCAGGAAGAGGCAGACCGACGGCTCGCAGCTCTGGCAGACTTGACAGAACGTAACCGTTACGAGGCCGTTGCAGTGACCGGGCAGCTTGATCGTCTGCAGAACAGTAGCAGTAGTTTAACCAGTACCCTTGAAACAATTGAAAAAGAACGAGGTAGTCTCACCCAGAAGCGGCAAACGTTACGGGAGCTTCAAACCAGCCTTAAGGAGCAGATGGAGCAGGTTGAAAATGAACTGTTGCTGCGTCGTGAAGAGTTTAGCCGCCACCGCTCACGGCTTGAGTCCCTCCAGCAGCTGGAGCACAACCTTGAAGGTTACGCTCGTGGCGTCAAGACGCTGCTCTCCGATGAACAACACAAAGCGCGCATGAAGGGTATGGTTGCAGACATTCTTGAAGTTCCAGCCCGTTACGAAGCGGCGGTTGAAGCTGTTTTAGGTGAGCGCGTACAAGCTTTGCTTCCTGAGACTCTGGAGAATGCTCAGGACGCATTGTCTTTCCTGCGCGATAATGAGGGGCGCTGTACGTTCCTGTTGCCAGAGTGTTCCTCTTTTGCCGCCGAGAAGGTCGCGGGTGGTAAATCTCTGGCGGATCTTTTGCCGGGAAACTCGGCTTTTCAAGATGCTGTCTCTCGTCTCCTCTCGGGAGTTTATCTGGTTGATGATCTGAGCGGATACTTTACGCAAAAGCTGCCCTTCGGTGTCACGCTGGTTACTGAAGATGGTAATATGCTCACGCATCGGGGTGAAATGACAGGCGGTGGTCGTCAAGCCCTCGACCAGGGGCTTCTGCATAAGAAGCGGGAGATGAAAGAACTGCAAAAGCAGGTCAAGAGCCTGGATAGCAAAGTTACCAAGCTGAATCAACGTCGCGAAGTGTTACGCGAAGAGTCCCAGTCAACGGAAGTTGCTCTGCGCCAGACTGAGTATGACCTGCATCAGCAGGAAATCCGTGTGGTTGACAGCCAAAAGGACCTTGACGGGTTGCAGCAGGAGAATACCCGTCTTCAAGAGCGCATCGAGGTCCTCAGTCTGGAAGAGGAGCAGCTGCACGAAGAGCATGAAACTCTGCAGCGAATTTTGCAGACTTCATCGAGTACGCGTGTATCGAGTGAAGGTGAAAAACGCGAATTGGAAGCTCTGGTTGCTCGGTTGCAGGAAGAGCTTCAGAGTCTGCGTGAGCAGGCAAATGAGGCACGCCAGGGAGTCACAAGCCTGAAGGTCAGTCTGGCAAGCCTGCGTGAGCGCGATGAGAACAGCCGCAATGCTCTGGGACACCTTGACAGCTTGCGTGAAGACTTGCGCCAGCGTCAGGTGATACTGAGCCAGGGTACTGTGGAAGCTGTTGAAAAACAGGCTGTACTGCGTAGCGAAGCTGAAGAGCTCAAGGTCAAAATGGAGCTTCTTTATCATAAGCGTGTTGAACAGGAGAGTGCGCTTACCGGTTTGCGGGAACGTTTTGAAGAGAGTCGGCAGGACATCGAACGGCGTGAAACAGAACTCAAGCAGTTCCGCGGCAGGGCTCATCAATTACGCGAGGAGTTGTCTTCCCGGCAAATGCAGAGTCGTGAACTGGAATTGGAGATTGAGCATATGCGGCAAGCGTTTCTTGAGCGCTACCGTATCGATCTGTCTGAGCCCGAAGTTGCCGACAGGTTTGATGAAGATTTTGATGAAATAACGGCCGCAGAGCGTCGCGATTATCTGCAGAATCGCATCGACGATATCGGCGAAGTCAACCTGATGGCGATCGATGAGTTCCAGGAACTTGAGGAGCGTTATACGTTCCT
Organism: Deltaproteobacteria bacterium; assembly: GCA_024279915.1. Taxonomy (GTDB): domain Bacteria; phylum Desulfobacterota; class Desulfuromonadia; order Desulfuromonadales; family BM103; genus M0040. Next base: position 8,201 of record JAJRRB010000009.1, on the reverse strand, counting down.
GACCGTGCAGCAGGAGGATTTAAATAAATCTCTGGATGGCTTGCAGTCGGCCATTGCTAAGATCAACCGAACCACCCGCAAACGCTTCCGGGAGACTTTTGATCTGGTCAACGCCAGGTTCCGTGAGCTCTTTCCGCAATTGTTCAACGGTGGCCAGGCTGAGTTGCGCCTGACCGATGAAAACGATCTGCTTGAGACCGGAATTGAGGTGATTGCTCAGCCGCCCGGTAAAAAGCTGCAGAATGTGACCTTGCTTTCCGGTGGAGAAAAAGCCTTGACGGCTGTCGCCATGATCTTCTCCATCTTTCAGGTCAAGCCGTCACCTTTCTGTCTACTTGATGAGGTTGATGCTCCATTGGATGATGCAAATATCGGCCGTTTTAACGATATCGTTTCTACCATGGCCAAAACATCACAATTTATCATCATTACCCACAATAAACGGACAATGGAAATTGCCGACAACCTCTATGGTATTACCATGGAGGAGCCCGGAGTCTCCAAACTCGTGTCCGTGTGCATGAAAGAGGTTGCCTGAGTCGTGCCTTTTAAGCCCTTATTGAATTTACTGATAGAGCGAGTCCCCGGAGCCCAGGGAGCGATCGTTGCCGATTGGGAGGGCGAAGCTGTCGATCAGGTCGGTATTATGGATGATTACGACCTTAAAGTTATCGGTGCGCATAAAGGGGTGATCCTCCACAGTATGCGCGACGTCGTTGATCGTCTCGGTGATGATGAGCTCAAAGAAATTATCATTACGACTAAACAGGCGCAAACCCTGGTTTTGCCTGTGACCAAAGATTATTATCTGGTATTGACTCTGGATCGTTCTGATATGTTGGGGCGCGCATTACTGGAAGCCCGTCGTTGCATCCAGGGCCTCTATAAGGAAATTGTGTAAAGTAAAAACTAGTAAGGCTGTAGAAAAAGAGAAGCTGTAAGGCTGTAGGGCTTTAATGCTGTAGGGTTTGAAACCTTATAGTCTTATAGCTCTACAGCCTTAAAACTGTATTTTTAGGATAAATTATGAATTTTGAACTCTGGCTGAATAAACTTTCTGATTTTCTTGTTGGGGCAGGAATTCCCCCTGAGAATGGACCCATGGCGGCTCTGGGGTTTATTTTCCTCAGTGTGACGCTGTTGTCTCTGCTCATTGTTATTTTGTTACTGCGAAGAAATTACCGGTCCAAAGATGTGCAGGCAGAGGTTTCTGCCGAACCGGTTCTCACAGAAGCTGAGGTCGAGGCTGAAGTTGAAACTGAAACTGAAACTGAAACTGAAACCATTGATGAAGTCGTAGAAGAACAAGAGACCTCTTCGCTAGAGGAAGAGGCCCCTCCAGTAGGAAAAGAAGAGGCTATTGGTGAGGAAATCCCTGCGGCGACATTATCTGCTGAGGAAGATCCGGACAGTCTCTTCCAGCGTATGCGCCAAGGGCTGGCCAAAACGCGGAGTTCACTGGTTGACCGCATGGATAGCCTGATGGGTAGCCATACCAGCCTTGATGGTGAGTTCCTTGAAGAACTGGAGGAAATCCTCATCACAGCAGATTTTGGTATGCAAACGACCCAGGAGCTGGTGCAGGCCCTAACTGGCAGGCTCAAGGAGATTGATCAGAGCGAACCCGGCCAGTTATACACGGTCCTCGGAGAAGAAATTCGCGCTCGTTTGAAAGCGGGTGAGCCGGATTGGCCGACTCCCGATAGTGGCCCTCTGGTGATTATGGTCGTCGGCGTCAACGGTGTTGGCAAAACGACGACGATCGGTAAGCTGGCTAAACAGTTTGCCGACCAAGGAAAAAAAGTGGTGCTCGGCGCTGGAGATACCTTCCGTGCGGCAGCCGCCGAACAACTTGAGGTCTGGGGAGAACGTGCGGGGGCAGAAGTCGTCCGGCATGCCGAGGGTTCCGATCCTGCGGCCGTGGCGTTTGATTCCGCCAAAGCTGCTGTTGCACGCAATGCAGATGTCCTGATTCTGGACACAGCCGGCCGATTGCACACCAAAGTCAATCTGATGGAAGAGTTGAAAAAAATTCGCAGGGTTGTCGATCGGGAGATTCCGGGTGCACCCCATGAAACATTGCTGGTTCTCGATGCAACCACCGGTCAGAATGCCCTGATCCAGGCACGTACGTTCCAGGAGGCTGTGGGGGTTTCCGGCATTGCCTTGACTAAGTTGGACGGGACTGCCAAGGGCGGTATCGTTGTGGCAATCAGTTCACAGCTCGACCTGCCGGTACGTTTGATTGGCATCGGTGAAGGTGTTGCCGACCTGCGGCCCTTCGATGCTGATGAATTTGTTGCAGCACTCTTTGCTAACAATTGAGATCACTTGACTTTTTGTAACCTTTCACCTAGGCTGAAAATCAGTATTAAAGGGGGAGCTTTAAGTGGCATTGGAAGCGATTGCGCGATTGGAAAAACTTGTTGATCAGTTGTTGACTGAGCGTATCGAGTTGCAAGGGCGTAATCAGGAGCTCACTACAGAATATGACCGATTTATGCAAGATCGGTCCAGAGTCTGTGATGAGCTTGATAAGTTGCTGGGTAAGCTGGAACATCTGGAAGGGAAAAGTCAGTGAAACAGAGCGTCCAGGTTTCCATTCTCGGTCAGCAGTTTAATCTCAGAAGTGATGCCCCCCCAGAGCAGGTTCACCGGGTTGCCAGATTTGTTGAAGACCAGATTGCCCAAGTGACTTCCAGTGGTCGAGCTGTTGATTCTCTTCAGGCAGCAATTTTGGCCCTGCTCAATGTCTCGGCGGCTCATCTCGGCGACGAGTCTTCCTCGGCAAGTCCGGGAGTGGATGATCAACGCCTGAGCCAGTTGGTCGAAAAGATAGAAGCAGCCCTGGGCTGAGAATTATTGCATTGCCGTGTTGCCAAGGCAACAGTAGGTTTAAACAAACTATCTCCGTACGGGGATTTCACGATAGAGCGGTTATTGGTATTACCGTCCGCTATGGGCGTTTATAAAAGACGATGTGAAACAGGTTGCGTCATATTATGAAATCAGGAACTCCAGAATATTTTTATCAGGTTTGTCAACGACTTAGACGAGTCAGAGGCTTGATGTGCGTGGAGATTCCAGTAAAAACAATTTGATGCAGATGTGTCCCCTCGTATATACCCACCTTCTATCTGAACCCTTCCGTCCGGAGGTCTCGAGTCACGGGATCTCTACTCATGCCAAAGCGATCCATAAGAACCCGGTTTCTGGCTGAACGCAGATCACGCCCGCTCGAAATCTGTATCGATTCCAGTGCGGAAATCCAACGGCGGTTTCTGCATTCGGAATTGTTTCATCGCGCAGAGTGCCTGGCCCTGTATAGCGCCATTCAAAATGAGGTGTTAACGGAGATCGTCTCCGCGCGAGCTTTTGAACTTGGCAAGACTCTGGTTTATCCGCGAATCAAGAATGATGACCTTGAATTTGTGGAAATTCTGAGTTTGACGGATCTGGCCCCTGGAGCCTTTGGTGTTTTGGAGCCGCAGGGTGATCGATTGATAGCAGTTGAGGAGCTGGACCTTGTTGTCGTGCCAGGCGTAGCGTTTGACCAGACTGGTCACCGTCTCGGCTATGGTCGTGGTTTTTACGATCGCGCGCTCTTGGCGTGCCGGGCAGATTGTACGAAAGTCGGTTTCGCTTATGACTCTCAGTTGCTCGCAACATTGCCATCAGCAGAGCATGATCAGAAGCTTTCAGTGTTGATGACTGAAAGTCGCACATTAAACTTTATCGCCTGATGGTTGCTGATGCGACCAAGGGTATCTCATAAAAAACAATGCCAATAGGGAGGTGACGGCTTTGAATACAGAAATGATATTAGTACTTATTGCAGGTTTGATTGTTGGCGGATTCATTGGCGCGATTATCCGTGCCAAGTCTTCGGGATCGAAACTGGCCAACGCTGAGCGTGAAGCGGCGCAGATTGTCGAGAGTTCAAAGAAAGAGGCAGATACGATCCGCAAGGAAGCGGAACTTCAGTCCAAAGACGTTGTATTTAAGGCGAAGGCAGGCTGGGAAGACGAAGTCCGTGAAGCTCGCAGGGAGCTTCAGTCACAGGAAAAGCGTCTGGTTCAGAAAGAGGAGAACCTTGATCGTAAGGTCACCCAGGTTGATGAAAGGGACCAGGAGCTGACTCGTCGTGATCAGTCGTTATTAGATCGTGACCGCAACTTGTAAAAGCGTACCGAAGAGATTGATGCTTTGGTTGCTGAACAGCGTGTCAAACTGGAGCAAATCTCCGGGATTACCACTGACGAGGCCAAACGGCAACTGATGGCATCCATGGAGAGTGAGGCTCGTCATGATGCCGCTAAGCAGATCCGGCGGATTGAAGATGAGGCCAAGGAGTCTGCTGATAAAAAGGCTAAGAAAATTCTGTCACTGACAATCCAGCGTTACGCCGGTGATTACGTTGCAGAAAAAACTGTCAACACAGTGGCCTTGCCCGGTGATGAGATGAAAGGTCGGATTATCGGCCGTGAAGGTCGTAACATCCGTGCGATTGAAGCAGCGACCGGTATCGACCTGATTATAGATGATACTCCTGAGGCGGTCATTATCTCTGGTTTCAACCCGGTTCGCCGCGAAGTGGCCAGAATCTCACTTGAGCGTCTGATTGCCGATGGCAGGATCCATCCCTCACGAATTGAAGAGGTGGTGAAGAAGGCTGAGCAGGAAGTGGATGGTACAATCCGTGAGGCTGGCGAGCAGGCCACTTTCGATGTCGGTGTCCACGGTATTCACCCCGAGATCGTCAAACTGGTTGGTCGCTTACGTTATCGGACCTCTTACGGTCAGAATGTTTTGCAGCACTCGCTCGAAGTCTCTTTCCTCTGCGGTATTATGGCTGCTGAACTAGGCATCGACATCAAACAGGCAAAACGCGCCGGTCTGCTGCACGATATCGGTAAAGCTGTCGACCATGAAATCGAGGGATCGCACGCAGTGATTGGTGGCGATCTGGCGAGGAAGCATGGCGAGTCACCTGAAATAGTGCATGCTATCGCTGCTCACCACGAAGATGAGAAGCCTGACACTATTCTGGCTATTTTGGTGCAGGCGGCAGATGCCCTGTCGGGTGCCCGTCCAGGTGCGCGACGCGAAATGTTGGAAACCTACGTTAAGCGTCTGTCTGAGCTTGAACGTATCGGCACCTCATTTAAAGGGGTAACCTCGTGCTACGCAATTCAGGCCGGACGCGAAGTGCGTGTTATGGTCTCCAGTGAGATTGTCTCTGATGACTATTCACATGTTCTGGCCAAAGATATCGCCCGCAAGATCGAGAATGAGATGACTTATCCCGGTCAGATCCGGGTAAACGTTATTCGTGAAACCAGAGCGACTGATTACGCGAAATAAAAGCAACACTGGAAGATAATGGAATAGTGATGTGGGGAGCTGGCTTATGCCATCTCCCCATTTCCCTCTCTCGCTACTTAACTTTAGTTGTGGAGCTGTCGTGAAAATTCTTTTTATTGGTGACATAGTTGGCCGGCCAGGGCGACAGATAGTCCGCGATGCGCTACCGCGTCTGATTGATCAGCATATGATCGACCTGGTGGTTGCAAATGGTGAAAATGCAGCCGCTGGCTTTGGACTGACCCCTGACGTGGTCTCTGAGCTGTTTTCTTTGGGTATCGATGTTTTGACTACGGGAAACCATGTTTGGGATAAACGAGATGGTCTGGTTTGTCTGGAGCAGGAGCCTGCTCTGTTGCGTCCGGCAAACTACCCCGCCGGTGCACCGGGCCATGGCGTTGGTGTCTTCAAAACCCCAGCTGGACTTTCTGTTGCTGTGGTGAACCTTGAGGGGCGCGTTTTTATGGGAAATCTGGATTGCCCATTTCGCAAGGCGGATGCCATTCTGGAAGACCTCGATTCTGATCAACGAATTATTTTTGTAGACTTTCACGCTGAAGCAACCAGCGAAAAGGGTGCTCTGGCTGCCTATCTTGATGGTCGGGTTAGTGCTATTGTCGGTACCCATACTCACGTACAGACAGCTGATGAGAGGGTACTGCCAGGGGGCACAGCTTTTATTAGTGATGTTGGCATGTCAGGGGCACGTGATTCTGTGATCGGAATTCGCAAGGAATTGTCGATTCAGCGGTTCATGACCCAGATGCCGGTTCGTTATGAGATCGCCAAAAAAGATCCTGTGCTCTGCGCTGTGGTCGTGTCAATCGACGAATCGACCGGCAAGGCCACTGGAATAGAGCGTGTTCAAGTTGCAGGTGAGTGAATGCCGACAGATAGAGCGGGTCATGGTACTGGACATTAGGTGTTTGTCTGCGGATGCAGCCAATATAAAGATATAACCCAAACACATTGAAGAGTTGGTATTGAAAATGAATTTTATTGAAGAACTGACTTGGCGCGGCATGATCCACGACATTATGCCCGGAACCGCAGAACAACTTCAAAAAGAAATGACCTCGGCCTACGTTGGGATCGACCCGACTGCTGATTCTCTGCATATCGGCCACCTGGTCAGCGTGATGATGCTCAAGCATTTTCAGCTCGCCGGCCATAAGCCGATTACGCTTGTTGGCGGGGCGACAGGGATGATCGGTGATCCGTCGGGTAAGTCGACGGAACGTAATCTGCTCGACGAGCAGACCCTGCGTCACAACGAGGCATGTCTGAAAAAGCAGTTGACGAAGTTTCTTGATTTTGAATCGGATGCCGTCAATGCTGCCGAGCTGGTCAATAATTACGACTGGATGAAAAACTTCAGTTTTCTAGATTTTATCCGCGACATAGGTAAACATATTACAGTTAATTACATGATGGCCAAGGACAGCGTCAAAAAACGTCTGGGAGAAGAATCCAAGATGGGGTTGTCCTTCACCGAATTCTCGTATCAGTTAGTTCAGGGAACTGATTTTTTACACTTGTACCGCGAGATGAACTGTAAGTTACAGATGGGCGGGTCTGACCAATGGGGAAATATCTTGACAGGGACAGAGCTCATTCGCCGCAAGGAAAGTGGTGAAGCCTTCGCCCTGACTTGTCCGCTCATTACCAAAGCGGATGGCGGTAAATTCGGCAAAACAGAAAGCGGCAACGTCTGGCTTGATCCGAAATTGACCACACCGTACAAGTTCTACCAGTTCTGGCTCAATGTCTCAGACATCGATGCCGAGAAGTACATTAAAATTTTTACGCTCTTAAGCAAGGAAGAAGTGGTAGCGCTGGTCAAAGAACAAGAAGCTGCCCCAAACCTGCGACCATTGCAGAAACGCCTGGCAAAAGAGATCACCTGTATGGTGCATGACGAAAACGAATACAACAAGGCTGTGGAAGCCTCACAGATTCTTTTTGGCAAAGCTACGACCGAAAGCCTGGCAAAGCTGGATAAGGAGACCTTCTTGTCGGTTTTTGAAGGTGTACCGACCTATAAAATCGACCGTAAAAAGCTCGATGCCGGTGTGCCGGTCGTAGAACTGCTTGTCACTGAAACAGCGGTCTTCCCGTCTAAAGGTGAGCTGCGCCGTACGATAAAAGGAAACGGGCTCAGCCTGAACAAGGCCAAGCTGACTGATCAGGAATACCTGGTGACCGAGGCGGATCTGATCAACGGGTCATACCTGCTGGTACAGAAGGGCAAGAAAAATTACTATATAATCGAGGTGGTGTGATTTCACTCTAGGCATCACATGACACCGTTCTATACTCCTTTTCCTGGTCGCAGCGCTCTGAGAACATTGTTCTCAGGGCGCTTTACTTACCGTATCTGTTACCTAAATAAAGGTGATAGCCACTAAGTGAATGATGCGAAGATTGACAATGTGAATACGGATGTAGAATCACCCGGCGAGATTATTCTTCAGGCCGGCAAGCGTCGTTTTGTACGCGTATTTTCCGCCTAAAAACAGGTAGTTGGAAGAAGTGATATTTTTTTGAGAAAAAGGTGAAAAAACCCCTTGACTCAAAACGTCAACTCCGTTAGATTCCCCCCTCGTTGCAAGCAAACGGCGACGAAAAAGCAGCATGGCTCAATGGAGTCATCAAGCTTAGTGCCGGGTCTTTGAAAACTAAATAGCAGATGATTAAGATGGTTTGTGGAAACAAATCAAATGTAAAAACAGAATCAAAACTATACAGTTATACAACTGGAGAGTTTGATCCTGGCTCAGAACGAACGCTGGCGGTATGCTTAACACATGCAAGTCGTACGTGAAAGTTTCCTTCGG
>JAJRRB010000084.1 GCA_024279915.1 Deltaproteobacteria bacterium | reverse complement strand
AGTTCATCGAGATTCCAGAGGATACCCGGCACCTTGCGCTTGGGAAACATTTTGACCGTATCAAACTTGAGAGGCACTTCCTTGGGCAGGTCGTAAGCAAATTCCGCCGGGGTCCCTAGTACCGTAGCAACATAAGGGTCGGCAAAGGGGTAGTCATAGGCAGATACCAGACCACTGCTTAACATCAGCAGACAGGCACAGATACCCAGTAATCGATTGAATTGTTTCAGCATATTTCCTCCTTGAATAGCACGATTCCACCACGGCCCAGGTTACCAGTTGTACACGAGGGTAAGGCCGGTACCGAATTCGTCTACATCGTAAAGATACCAATCGGCATCACCTTTACTGCCATTTTCAAATTCAACGGCCATGTATCTGCCGTACAGGGTCGTAGACCAATGCTTGGCAAAGAGCCAGGTAATGCCTGTAGATCCAAGATAAGTCCCTTCGGAACCACCAAACCCGGCATCAGTGGTGACATTCCAGTTAAACTTCTGCGCAAAGGGGACATCAAGCGAAGCTCCAACTAAAATATCCGTCCAACTCTCATCGACATGTTGACTCATAAACATTTTCGTTGAACCGTCAGCAACCGTGAGATGCGCACTCAATTCGTGTTTAAGGTATCTCACTCCAACGTAGGGTCTGAGAATGTATGACTCATTGGCAACCATGGGGTAACCAACGCTCATTTCGCCTGCGGTTATATCAAATCCCAGCTCTGCTGAAGCAGACCCTCCACCAGACAGGCTCATGGACGTATCATCTTCTAACTTTAACTTGCCAAACGAATACTTAATCATCCACTGACCATCAGTTGCATAACCGCCAAAGCCAATCGCTGAGTCCCTGAGATCTTTCATGTCTTCATTATCCAGGTCAACATCCCATGTTAACGGACCGGCAATGTCAGTGTGAAAACCCTGATCACCTTTGACGTTAAGCAGGAATGGCCCGGTTCCAAGCCCAAAATTCCACTCGGCATGTGCTGTTACGCTATAGCTGACCATGCACAGGACAAACATAAGTACGAGCAATGTTGTTTTTTTCACAATTCTCTCCATTTTAACTTTCAAACAAGACCGAGCCCAGCCAAGATTCTTCGTGTGGTATCAGCTCACCGTACCGTGAGACTCGCAACTGACCCGACCATAGCCGGGTCAGTTGCTCTCAGGTATCTGCATACTGACACCCAGTCTTGTCGAAGGATCAGGGGCTAGAAGACGCCTGGAGTTTCTCCAGAACCTGATCAAGAGTAAAGCTGGCCGCTTTCTGACGCGGCGGGAACTCCTTGAAAGTACTAAGGAATTCCTCGACATATGACTGCGCAGGTACTAACAGAAAAGCATGATCCATCCACCAGTCCCAGTAAGTATTCGAGGTGGTTGCCGCTCGCTCATAGGGATCAGTCCGCAGGTTGAACAACCATGGTATACGCGTATTCACCAAAGGCTCACCCCAGACCAACATGGTTCCTGGTGCTCTCTGCTGGGCGAATACAACCTTCCAGTTATCATAGCGAAGAGCTTGCAGATCACCATCATCGGAGAAGTAGAAGAACTCCTCACGTGGACTCTTCTGCTCTTTGCCAGTCAGGTAAGGGAGGAAGTTATAACCATCGAGATGAACTTTATATTTCGTGCCATCAACTTTGTAGCCCTTCTTCGACTTCTCTTTGATGTCAGGTTCGCCTGCGGCTGCAAGAAAAGTTGGCATCCAATCCATATGCGACATGATGTCGTTAGAAATCGAACCAGCCTTGATTTTACCAGGCCAGCGGACCATAGCTGGCACTCGGTAGGCCCCTTCCCAGTTGGAGTTCTTCTCACCATGAAAAGGCGTCATGCCGGCATCGGGCCAGGTGTTCATATGTGGGCCATTGTCGGTGCTGTAAATGACAATTGTGTTGTCATCGATACCAAGTTCTTTGAGCTTGTCGACCACCGTACCGACGTTCTTGTCATGGTCGATCATGGCGTCGTGGTACGGGCTCTGCCAGCGACCGGCCTGGCCCTGGCTTTCCGGTTTCACGTGGGTTCGGAAATGCATATGAGTGAAATTCACCCAAACGAAGAACGGCTTGCCAGCCTTTGCCTGTTTCTCTATAAATTCTACCGACCGGGCAGCAAAATCATCATCAATTGTTTCCATACGTTTTTTAGTCAGTGGCCCGGTGTCTTCAATTTTCTGGGTTCCATCTGGTAACGCAAAACTATGGATCACTCCCCTGGGTCCAAACTTCTTCAGGAACTCTGGATCTTTCGGATAGTCAGGTAGCTCAGGCTCCTCTGAAGCGTTCAGATGATAGAGGGCTCCATAGAACTCGTCAAAGCCGTTGGCCGTTGGCAAGTGTTCATCTTTGTCTCCCAGATGGTTCTTGCCGAATTGACCTGTGGCGTAGCCCTGAGCCTTCAGCAGCGTTGCAAGCGAGGGATCTTCCGGCTTTATGCCGAGGTCAGCACCAGGCATTCCTACTTTGCTGAGCCCGGTTCGATAGACACTCTGGCCAAGGATGAAAGCCGCACGACCAGCAGTGCAACTCTGCTCGGCATAGTAGTCGGTGAAAATCATCCCTTCATTGGCGATACGGTCGATATTGGGCGTTTGATAGCCCATCATCCCCTTTGTGTAGGCGCTGATATTGCTTTGCCCAACATCATCTCCCCAGATGACTACTATATTGGGCTTCTGCTTGGATGATGACTCCGCATGTGCCGATGTTACTGCTGTAGTCACAGCAAACGTTGCCAGCACGCACCCCACGGCTGCCCATTTGACAGCTTTTCTTCTCAGTCCTGTTTTTTGTTTCATTGTAACCTCCTTAGCTTGGTGTTTATGTCAATGGAGAATGGGCAATTAAGTCAGTAGAAATGTCTGGACATTGCCATTCTTTGACCACACTTGGTCCAATCTTTGTTACACGTTCTGCTCTATCAAATATTCGAGCGTGCTCTCGGCGAGCAACATATCCTTGAGACGCGTCACCCCTCCACTTTTCTCAAGTTCTGTCTGCAATGACTTCTTCGTTGTGCCGAATTCCACTGCTTTCTCGGTTATGCGATCATTCACATCCTTCCTGTCTACCTCGATGCCTTCCTGCTGAGCGATCTGCTTAAGGATTAACATCAGTTTTATCCGGTCGTTTGCAGCCTGCCACTCCACACTGCCTGCCTCGCAATTATCACCATCTGCCAAGGTGAGGTCATCCTTGATTAGCCCGTCGGGGATTTCGATAGTCACCATGTCCAGCAACTGGTGAGAGATCTGATCGCGGAAGTCACAGCCTTTGGTGTCAATTTTCAGGCTACTGATTTCCGGCAGGTCGATTTCAGGCCTTGGATAAAAACAGAGTCGGGCACGGAAGCTCTGGCCCTTTTTGCACACAACCTCCTCAGCCTCCGCTGGCCCCAAGACTTTGATGCCAGCCTCCCGGATCGCCTCGCGACCAAAACGTTGAGCAATTCGACGTGATAGATCGTCACTGATTTCGCTTTGAAAACGCTGCTCGATCACGCCCTTCGGCACCTTCCCTGATCGGAACCCCGGAATTCGAACCTTCGCATACTCGGCGACAATATCGTCATAATCAGCAGTAAACTCGGACCAATCGGCCTCGACATCCAGGCGATAAAAACCGTTGTCATTGCTGTGCTGTTGCCATTTCATTGTTGTCTCTCCGGCTGCCAATGATCTGCCGCAAACGTACGAACATCTTTGATGACTGATTCGCCCGCTCCCCGTATGATGCTCTGCAAGGGCTGGTCGATATGAGAGAAAAACTTTTTCCAGCCACTACACAGGTAGTTCAACCCAACCTCACCTTCGGGAGTCTTGATGAAGCGGTTCTTTGGACACTCTCCGAAGCAGGTGAATTGGTATGCACATTTTCGGCATCGATCAGGAAGCATACCTTCTTTCATTTTGCCGAATTTTTCCTGCCGCTCCGAAAAAGCCATCTCCGAGAGGGGCTTTTCCAATATGTTGCCGACACGGTACTCAGGGTAGACATAGTGGTCGCAGGCATAGACGGATCCATCATGCTCCAGAGCCAGCCCTTTACCGCACATAGGGCTTTGCGTACAGAGCGGCGACACGTGACCCATCCAGGTTTCAACCGCCGCCTCGAAATAGTTCACATAGATTTTGCCCACATCTTTCTGACAGAACTCGTCGAAAACACGGCAGAGAAACTCTCCCCAGTCGTCGGGATCAACACTCCACTCTGTGACAACAGATCCGACGGTTCCGGGTCTCGCTCGATCCGTGCCGAGTGTTGGCATCAAGCGTTCATCCCAATGTTGGGGTGCAACATTCCGAAAGCTCACTGGCTCAACAATCGGGATAAACTGAATTCGTTTAGTGCCCACCTTGTCACGCAGAAACCGGTAGACTTCGAGCGGGTGTTTTGCCGTGACCCGGTTGACGCAGCTCAGCGTTGCAAAGTTCACCTTGTACTTTTTCAGCAGCTTTACAGCACGGAAGACGCTATCGAAGCTCCCTTGACCTGATTTGTCTTTACGATAGAGGTCATGCAGGTGTTTGGGCCCGTCGATAGAAAGGCCGACGAGGAAATTGTACTCGTAAAGGAACTTACACCAGTTATTGTCGAGTAGTGTGCCGTTGGTCTGGAGATCGTTCTCGCACCTGACATGGGGTGGACAGTACTTCTTCTGCAACGCGACAACTTTTTTAAAAAAATCGAGCCCGAGGAGGGTCGGCTCGCCGCCCTGCCACGAGAAGACCACTTCCTTAAAATTCTGACTTTCAAAATATTGGCGAATAAATACCTCGAGGGTCTCGTCGGAGATACTCCAGCTTTCAGGTTTTCCAAACATGTCCTGCTTGGGAAGGTAGTAGCAGTAGGTGCAATCGAGGTTGCAGAGTGGCCCCGTGGGCTTCACCATCACATGCATGCGCTTCACGGGCTTGCCTCGGAAAATACGCTCTTTAACTATTGTCGCGCTATCCGTCATTTCACTATCCTTTTATTTCGCTATTCGTGCTCGATGATTCCACATTAAGGACATCAGACCGGATGACTTCTGGTCAGACTTTCACTTTGTCGTTCAGTCCGTTTTTTACTTCGTCTTCTCCTGCTGACTCAAAGCCCATGTGATGGCATCCAGTAGCGCCTCTGCATCGACCGGCTTTCTGAAAAAACCTATTGCGCCAGCGGCTTCCGCATCAGCTCTCGTTTTAGAATCGTCATGAGCTGTAACAACAATGACCGGTATCGCAATATGCTCGCTTCGAAGCCTTGAGAGCATATCCAGACCGCCGCTCCCTGGCATCTTTGCATCCACGACAAGGCAACTATTGCTGGTCTCATAATTGCTCTGGAAGAATTCGTCTGCTGTCGCAAAGACAACCGCATGAAGATTTGCAGACCGGATAACTCTGGCGAGACTTCTGCGGACAGAGAGATCGTCATCGACGATGTAGATACTTGCGCTCACAGTTGCCATCATGAAGTCAAGCTAACAAAGAATTTGAGGTGGCGCTATTGGACCTTGGTCGTACATTCGGAAATAGTGAAAGGTGAGACAAACAGGAGGGATAAATCAGGAAGTAGCGGTTTCCGCAGGTTGAACACCAGCCTTCTCGGCGAGGCGGACGAGCCCAGCGACAGAATGCACGCCCAGTTTTTCTGTGACGCGGCCACGGTGTACTTTGACTGTTTTCTCGCTGATGCCAAGGTCATAAGCGATCTGTTTATTGAGCATACCGGTAATCACGTAGGTAAACACTTCGTGTTCTCGTTCGGTGAGGGTTTGCAGCAGTTGTCTGGCATGAGTTGCATTGGTGTGCTTCTCGCGCTCTACAGATCCCCTGGTCAGAGCAGCCTGAACGGCACTGAGAAATTTCTCGTCGTCAACCGGCTTGGTTAAAAAATCGACTGCGCCTTCTTTCATCGCCTGCACACCTGTGGGGATGTCGCCATGCCCGGTGATGAACACAACAGGTAGAGAGTAGTCCGCCTTGCAGAGTTGCTTGAACAGGTCTGTGCCACTGAGTCCCGGCATTCGTATATCCAGGACGAGGCACACGTTGCCGTCGAAAGGTTCGCGGTTCATGAAGTCCTGGGCGGAATCGAAGGTCTCCACATGCAGGCCAGCCGATCGGAGCAACCGGGATAATCCTTTACGAACAGAAGCATCATCATCAACAAGAAACACGTTCGGAGTCTGTTCGTTCATATCTAATCTCCGGTGGGTAGAGTTATGCAGAAACGGGCGCCGCCTTCCGGCGCGTTCTCGGCCCAGAGTCTGCCATCGTTTGCTTCGACAATGGAACGACTTATGGAGAGCCCCATTCCCATACCGCCAGCTTTTGTCGTGTAGAACGGCTCGAAAATTCGCTCCAGCGAGGCTTCATCGATCCCGGGTCCGGAGTCCTGTACATATACGACGACGCGACCCTCGACCTCTTTAGCGGTATTGATCGTCAGTGTACATGAATTCGTCTGCATGCAGCTCCCGGCTTGTTGAGCATTGAGGAACAGGTTGATAAAAACTTGTTCAAGTTGAACCCTGTCGACGTGTACATTCGGCAATCCCGAAGTGAGGTCAGTCTTTATCGACATGCCTTGGATGATGACCTCACTGTGCAGGATATTCAGCACGTCGCTGACGATGTTATTGATGTCCAGAAACTCACGCTGCGTCGGATCTTTGCGGAGGAAAGCCCGCATCTGCTGAATGACGTCGCTGGCCCGTTTGTCATCCGCTACGATGTCAGCGAAGATTTCCTCGATTTCTTTTAAATCGGGTTCGTCTCGTCGTAAAAAACGTTGGCCAGCCTGGGCGTTGCTTAAGATGGCGGTCAATGGCTGATTCAATTCATGAGCTAAGGATGTGGCGAGTTCCGACATGGTTGATACGCGAGACACGTGCTCCAGTGAGGCGCGATCCTGCTTTGCCTGCATCAGGGCTTTGCGGTGTTCGGTGACATCGTTTGCCAGGACGAAGTACCCACGGACATTTTTATCGACAATGTCGGGGACGTAGTTAACAAGCACATCACGCGACCCCAATGTCGGGTGCATTAATTTGCTTTCGAAAGTGACCGATTTGCCGGTCAAAACGGTTTCTATATGCTGGTGGATCTTTGCGTAGTATTCCTCTCCTAGAACCTCCTGCATCGGCTTCCCAATTATCTCTTTATGCTGGGTGCCCCACCATTTCGTGTAGGTTTCGTTAACCCAGAGGTAGTGCTGACCGGAATCCATGTAAGAAATCAAAGCCGGCAGATTATCGGCAATGAGCCGCAGTTGCTGCTCGCTTTGGCGGAGAGCTTGCTCTTTAGCCTTGCGTTGGGAGATGTCGATCCCCATGCCCAGGAAATACAGTTCTCCGGTGATTTCGAGACGAACGCCTTTGAAAAGATAAGGCGCTTGACTCCCGTCCTTCAACAGTAAGGGGGCCTCTACAGTTGCCTCGCCTTCATAAAACACCTTCTTTATAGTCTCGGACATGAGGCTTTTATGGGGAGGTGAGAACCACTCCAGCAGCGACCGTTTTTCCATCTCTTCCGAGGTGAATCCGGTTAAGGTCTCGTGGCTGCGGTTCCACCGGATCAATTGCCATTTGTGATCATAGAGGTAGAAAATGCCAGGCAGACTGTTGATCAGTGTATCGGTAAACTTCTTCTGTTGCCGGATCTCTTCATCGTTTGCTTTGCTCTCGGTAATATCGAGAGATACGCCCATCAAGCGGCCTGCCTGGCTCTTCTGTCCGGGATGTGCCCTTCCTCGTGAGAGTACCCATCGTGCACTGCCGTCGGGAAACATGACCCGGTATTCGACATGGCCATCTTTATGAGAATTGGTGACCTCGTTGATCGTGCGGCGAAGGGATTCACGGTCATCAGGGTGGACCACCTCGAGCAGTCGTTGAAGGTTGACTTGCTCGTCCTGGGTAAATCCGAGCAAGGTACGGGTTCTGTCTGCCATCCAGAAATATCCCGAAGCAAGGTCTAGAGACCAGATGCCAGCGCCGGAGATGTCAAGTGCCAGTCTCAGTCGCTCCTCATTCTGCTTGAGGTCAGCTTCTGCTCGGCGTCGCAGTATTCGCTGCATGATAAGAGCCAGGAGAACAATTGTTAGCGCGATCGTCCACACCGTGCCCGCGATAAGCAACGAACGGTGGGTCTCCCACAATGGGGGAGGACGAAAGCGTACAATGCTACCGTCTGGCAGGTCGGCATCGGTTATGCCCCAACGCTGCATCGCTCGCCAATCAAACATCGGAATCGCGCTGGGATTGCTCGTCATCGGGAGGTCTGAAGCACGCTCGCCGTTGAGTACACGAAGCGCCAACTTTCCAGTTTCGGTGCCGAGATCACTAAAGCTGACGACTGTTCCACCCAGGATTCCCGTGCCCACATAAGAATCGTAAATACCGAATACGGGAACACTGGCGGCCTTGGCGAGCGTCTGGCCGAACTGCCATGGGATAAACGAGGCCCCCGATGAATCACGGAATAATTCAAGGTACAAAACCAGGGAATTGTTGGGTAGTGATGCTGCGGATTCAAGTATCTGCGATTCAGTCCGGTCCACCCAATAGTCAAAGGCTACTTCTGGATGACTGCGCTCAGTGACCTTGATGAGGGCGATCAACTCGGAGTGCATCTCCTCAGGTCCCGCCACAACGATGACTCGCCGTGTCCGGGGCTTGACGGCCAGCGCTGTCTCCACCCCCTTGACGACATCGATGCCGAACTGCACACCTGTCATATTTGGAACCAGTGGGATAGACTCAACGCCATTGGACAGGACTGAGCCAAATACGATTGGCACCTTCGGGAACAGTTCGCGCGGGATACGTGAGGCCCAGTCTTTCCCCGTACCAATAATAGGAATAACCAGGTCAAGCTTCATCTCGCCGTATTTCGACTGGAGGTACTTGGCAAACAGATTATGGTGCTCTATATTTCGAAAGCGACTGGCATCGAGATATTCATGATAAAACTCCACAGGCTGTGTAGTGCCTGCCAGCAATGTCGTTTCGAAACCTTGTTCGATGAGTTCAAGGGCAATAAGATCAGGGCCCTCATCGAACAACATCAACACCCGTAACGGATCTTGTGCTTCGACGGTTCCAACGCACAAAACGAAAAGGAACAAAACCAAACATCCTGCACGCATCGCGAATACCCGCCACCCTTGGAAAAGACTGTGTTTTATGCCGCAGCCGAACATACTCATTTTTATCCCTGCATCAACGAAGTACCAAGCACTTCTACCTTGGCTGTAAACTCTTCGAGAGTACCGTTGTTGAGAATGTTCCCATCCCAGGCAGCATGATCGTCTAAAGACGTCTCGCTTGCATGGTTGTTGGCACCATCAAAACCGGGCCGCTCGATCTTGACGACCAGCCCACCGTGAGCCTTGATCGCATTCAATTCATTCATGAATCGCACATCGTCTACCAGCACATATATCTTATCCAGGTCGTACTGTGAGACCTTACGTCCCCAGGCTTTGGTCCAGTAGTCGGGGTCTTCTGCGCGCCGGTATTCCGTACCCCACCACTGTAGAATGCGACGTACCGTAACAGCTGTTTGGCCGGAACGATCCTGAATCTCCTGATGATCAGAGATAAAATGGTGCCATTTTGGACATTGCACCCAAGCTTTCTGCTCATTCACATAAAAGACCTGGACCTTGTCATCCTGACAACCGTAAACCAGCGGGACAGATTCGTCTGCACCGATGCCACGCAAAAAAGCTTCTACCTCATCGCGCAGGACCATCGCCATTGGCACAATGATGCACTCTTTATCAAGCAAAGGCGCCAGATGCTTTGCTGCTGTGGTTTTTCCAGTGGCCGCTTTACCGGCAAAGCCGATGATCATGGTTATGACTCCAAGAGAAGATTGTTTAAAGATCGAATGAATGGCTCTCCATACTGGTCGACTGGAGCCTATTGCAACGAAACACAGAGGTGAGTGTACTTGAATCGTCCACCGGCATCAATCCCAACTGGAGCACAACCCCAAGAAAAACACCAGACAACTGATGCGGTGCATGGATATCCAGTGTATTCTAAACAACAGCTCGGCAAAGAGTGCTGAACAGTCTGAACAACTTCTAAGTACTCTCCCAGGCACACAGCCCTCTGTCTATTTTATAAAGGCATGACATGAACGTTATCTATATCCTTGATTTGGTTGGCACTGCCGCTTTTGCCGCCTCCGGTGCCTGGGTTGGAGTGCGTAAGCACATGGACCTGTTCGGCGTGCTGGTGCTCGGCATCGTTACTGCTGTCGGCGGTGGCACCCTGCGTGACCTGCTGCTTGGAGACATTCCCCCTTTTTCGCTGAAGGATGAAACCTACATCTATATCGCCGTTATCGTCGCGCTGATTGTCTTTGCTAACCGCAAACATTTCCAGAAATTTGAGAAACCGTTGCTCTATTTCGATGCCATCGGCCTCGGCACTTTTGTGGTCATCGGTGCAACCAAGGCTCTTGATTTTCAATTAGGGTGGCTCGGCGCGGTTCTGATGGGAGTCATGACCGGAACTGCTGGCGGAGTGATCCGTGACATCCTGGCTAATCAGGTTCCGTTGATCCTGCGCCGCGAAATTTATGCTTCAGCCTGTGTCGCCGGAGGCTTTCTGCTGGTCATCCTTGAGCATCTCGGCACAGCACGCCCCATTGCAGCCATAATTGCAGCTGTTACAGTTATTATTGTCCGCCTGCTGGCAATTCGCTACGACTGGGCACTTCCAAAATCGTAAAAGTCCACGGACATCTGAATTGCTGCACAAGGAGTTGTGTTATGAAATCTCTGAACGTCTCATTCCTCAACAGCCGCAACGAAAAACTATCCGCCCGCCTCGATCTACCTGAGGATGAGCAACCCATCGCCTACGCCCTCTTTGCCCACTGTTTTACCTGCACCAAGAATATTAAAGCGGCAATCAATATCGCCGCGGCACTCAACCGTGAGAAGATTGCTGTACTGCGCTTCGACTTCACCGGGCTGGGGCAAAGCGAAGGTGATTTTTCCGACACCAATTTCACCACCAATGTTGCCGATCTGGTCGCAGCAGCAAAATTTCTGGAAAGGGAATACCAAGCACCACAGATCATTATCGGTCATTCTCTGGGCGGCGCAGCGATCCTGCAAGCCGCAGCAGAGATCGATTCCTTAAAAGCGACTGTAACCATCGCAGCGCCCCACGACCCCGGCCATGTCACTCATCTCTTTGCCACGATGCGCGATCAAATCGAAAGCAACGGAGCCGCCGAGGTTAATCTTGCCGGTCGACGTTTCACCATCAAAAAGCAATTCCTAGAAGATCTTGAGATGCAGCAACTCGATACTCACATCAAGGAACTTAAGACAGCGTTATTGGTTATGCACTCACCGAGAGACACAACCGTGGCCATTGACAATGCGGCCAAAATCTATCAGGCAGCCAAACATCCAAAAAGTTTTATCAGCCTCGATGATGCCGATCATCTGCTTTTGAATGAAAAGGACTCCCTCTACGCCGGCATGATGATCGCCGCCTGGAGCCGACGTTACATCGACAGCCCTGAAGTTAGAGCCTCCGCAAAGATCGTGATCGACAACCGGGTCACGACAAGCACCGACAATCAGGGGTTTTTCACCGAGCTCTTTGCCAATGGTCATGCCATGATGGCTGACGAGCCAAAGGAATATGGTGGCACTGATCGTGGACCCTCACCTTACGAATACCTGCTGGCAGCCCTCGGCGCCTGCACCAGTATGACCCTGCAAATGTATGCCCGTCACAAAAAGATCCCCCTTGAAAGAGCTGTTGTGCGCCCTTCTCATCAGAAAATTCATGCCAAGGATTGCGGTCACTGTGACGCAACAGACGGCAAGATCGACCGTATGGAGAGAGAAGTTGAACTGATTGGCGCACTCGATGACGATCAACGCCAGCGTTTACTCGAAATTGCGGAGCGTTGCCCGGTGCACAAGACACTGCATAGCGAGGTCGACATCATTTCGAAGCTGAAGGATAATTGAGGAAACAAACATCAAAAAACAGTATTACGATCAAGGAGAGTACAGATGCCCTACGTCAACATCAAGCTCACCCGTGAGCAGGAACCACTCACCACGGAACAGAAAGCCGCGCTCATCAAGGGTGTGACCGAGTTGCTGGTCGATGTCATTGACCGAGGACCAACAACAACTGTAGTCATCATTGATGAAATCGACACCGACAACTATGGCGTCGGCGGGGAAACGATTACGGTACGTCGAAATCAGAAGCAATAAACTGCAGATTGGAGCCGAGGTTGTGAAAAAGGCTGTTTCCGGACAGGAATAAATTAGTGTCTGTTTCTGATTTGGAAACCAGCAATTTTTCGCAAGGTCAAGGAAATCAAGCCTTTGAGCGGAGGCGTAGTACTTTACGCCGCACAATCAAATGTGCAGATTGACGCCGAGATTGCGAAAAAGGGCGGTTTCCAGGCAGAAATTAGTTACGAACGGGACAAGTGAGACCAGCGAAATGATCGCATGATGAGGAGACATGCTCCACTAAACGCTTCTGCATCTGCGGTGAAAGGCCCAACAGATCCAACTCTCGCTGCAATTCCTCAGGTTCCCCATTACAGCCAAGATAACCATTGATCCGCGCAGCTGCCGTTGATGCGTTAAAGCTTACAGGCTCTGGATAGATTGCCTGAAATTCATGTAGGATGCCCGTCGCCTTACGCAGCAGGTATTTCTGATGATGATCCTCCGCAGCAAAGAATTCACCGGCAGGTTCTATAGCGGTGAATACCTCATCATAAGCAGCGTCAGCCACACTCTTGCGAGAGACTTCCGCCTCTTTTTTCTGTCTCTCACTCAGATAATAAACGACATTACGATACTGGCGGCTGTAGACATCATAACCGGGATCATGGCTTTCCCAGAAGATCTCAAGAAGTTGCACATAGCTAAGCCGTTTTGGATCGAATTCAACACGAACCGTCTCACTGTGGTCACCCATGTTTCGATAATCCGGGGTTTCGGTTGTGCCGCCGGAATAACCGACCGTTGTACGCACAACACCTGGCAGGCTCCCGAACCGAGAGTCAATACCCCAGAATCAGCCCAAGGCAAACAGCGCAAGTGTTGTCTCCTCTGGAACCATCTGATCAATCGCGGGAGGCAGCAGGTCTGACAATTGTTTTTGCATAACTGATCCTGTTTCGAACGCCGTTGCTACACGAGTACTGTTCGATTTGAATTTCCATGAGAGCGGTGTCGGACCGATCGGGGTATCCGATATCGACGCGACATACTGACCAAATAGAACAAGCACCAGCCCACCCAGGCATCCAATAGCCAGAATCAGCTTAAGCCGCCAGGAGAACCATTTCTTCAACGCCCTCTTCATATTGGTAATTGTAACAGCTTATGCCAATTGAAAGCCAGTCAGCCACGTCCAGCAGTGGATCACTGAAGCGTTATCAATGGATCTACGAAGAAGAGACTACGACACAACGAATGAATTTTTTTTCGACCAAGAATATGGTCGTGAATATACTGATAAAAATAACCCCACAGTCGGAGGTAGTGACTGTGGGGCAAGAGTTTCTTTTCTAGGAGGTTTTGAAGAAGGTTATCGAGACCCGCCTGCCACAGCAAGCCTTCGATGGTTGTTAATATATCGGGTTCTGCAAGAAAAATAAACGTGGGGTTTCGTAAAAGTTGGTTCGTTACCTCACAAACCCCTACTGTGCAAAAGCACACGTCAAAAGTTCACCCTGGAGAGATGATTGATGACCGATTTCTTTATTGACAGGGTCCGACAGGAACATTCCCCACCATAAATTCTTGATCAAGGATATCCTTCAGGTAGTTTTTCTCGGCAACAATCTTGGTGACACCATTACCCTCACCGAGAATGATGAGTGACCTTTCGCAACCCGTTCCCCATTTGCTGTCAGCAAGATCCGGTTCGAAACAAACGATTTTATTGATTCCGGACTGAACGATGGCCTTTGCGCATTCTATGCAGGGGTACCAGGGAATGTAGAGGGTGCAATTCTTCGTTGAGACGCCTAACAGGGCAGCATTGTATATCGCATTTCTTTCTGCGTGAGAGACCCACAGGTACTTCTCTCCGGTCTCGGCTTCATGTCGCTCTTCGACATCATCATTAACCCCGCGAGGAATACCATTATATCCCGTTGAACGAATTTCGTTATCAGGCCCGACAATAACTGCTCCGACCTTCCTGCCTCTATCTTTACTCCAGGTTGCTATAAATTGTGCAAGAGCCATCCAGCGAATGTCCCAGTTTGAGCTCGCCATAATCTACTCCTCTCAACTCAACACTATTTAGTACCTGAATGTTGCAGAAGTCTGGTGTACGAAAAAAGCCCCGCTTAGACGGGGCCTTTCTCTTTGACATTAGTCCTGCTTTAGCCGCACTTGGAGTCACCGCAGTTCAAACAAGTCAGGCAACCATCCATAATGATCACAGCCTTGGTATAACACTTGGCGCACATTTTGGAGTCTGCAGGGAAATCGCCGCCATCTCCATCTTTCTGCTGGCCATTCAGAGTTTCGTATTCTGCGCGCTTGGCCAGGATCATATTTCTCTGTGCCTCGGGCATCTGCTCTTCTTTGATCAGGCCAATCATCTTCATATGGCTTTCCAGAGCAAAACCTATTTCGGCCACGATTGAGGGCATGAAACCACCGCCACCTGGTTTGAAATAGCCGCCCTGAGGATCAAAGACCGCTTTCATCTCATCAACCAGAAAGGTAACGTCTCCCCCCTTGCGAAACACTGCCGACATAACCCGGGTCAAAGCCACCACCCACTGGAAATGATCCATGTTTTTCGAGTTAATAAAAATCTCAAAAGGCTGGCGGACTTCATGCTCAGTGCCATGGTTCAGGACCATGTCGTTGATGGTGACATACAGAGCGTGTTCGCTCTGTGGCGTCTTGATCTTGTAGGTGGCTCCCACCAGCATCTCAGGACGCTCGACGTTCTCATGCATGTCCTCGATCTTATCCTTTGCTTCCTGAGCAGCTTTTTTACGCTGCTCTTCGAGGCTAATGACCTCGTAAGCGACAATCTTCTTATCAATCTTCTTAAGCATTTTTCGTTCCTTTTACAGCTTGCCGTAATAACCCTCTTTGAGGGCATCGTACAGGTTGGCCGCTGAATGGGTCTCGTTGTCGTATTCGATATTTTCGTTGCCCCGGACTTCGAGTACGGTGCCATCGTCCAGGGTAAACTGGTAGAGCGTATCCGCCAGATCCTTCTCCTTGACCAGGACGCCCTGAAAAACCTCAGGGTTGTAACGGAAGGTCGTACAGCCCTTTAACCCCTGCTCATAGGCATACATGTAGATATCCTGGAAATCCGCATAGGGATAATCGCTTGGAACGTTGGCGGTCTTGGAAATGGAGGAATCAATCCATTTCTGTGCTGCAGCTTGAATATCAACATGCTGCTTCGGGGTGACATCCTCAGAAGTGATGAAGTTGTCAGGCAATTGTTCTTCAGGCTTATCGCTCTCCGGCATTGCTTGCGGATTGACCAACGCACGATAAGCCAGTAACTCGTAGGAGAAGACATCAATCTTCTCCTTACTCTTCTTACCCTGGCGAATCAGGTTGCGCGAATAGTGATGAGCGAAGCTGGGCTCAATGCCGTTAGAAGCATTATTAGCGATAGACAGTGAGATGGTACCAGTCGGTGCGATGGAACTGTGGTGCGTGAAACGGGCACCAACCTCGGCCAGTTCAGCAACCAGCTCTGGCGCTTCTTTGGCCAATTTCTGCATGTAACGGCTGTAACGGGTATGCAGGATTCGACCTGGGACACGTTGACCAACGTCGATACCATCGGCCGCCATTTCAGGACGCTTACGCAACATCTCTGCAGTGACTTCATATTCCTGGATGAGCGCTGGTGCCGGCCCTTTTTCACGAGCCAGGTCCAGTGCCTGCTGCCAGCCTGCCAGTGCCATTTGCAGGGTAACCTGCTCGGTGAAGGCGATAGCATCAGCATCGCCGTATTTCATACCGAGCATGGTGATGGTCGAACCAAGGCCCAGATAACCCATACCATGGCGGCGTTTGCCAAAGATTTCGTCACGCTGTTGCTGGAGCGGCAGGCCGTTGATCTCGACCACGTTGTCCAGCATACGGGTGAAAACGGCGACGACCTCATTGAAGTGTTCCCAGTTGAAGCGAGTCTCTGCACTGAAAGGCTGTTCAACGAAACGAGTCAGGTTAATCGAACCAAGCAGGCAAGAACCGTAGGGTGGAAGAGGCTGCTCACCACACGGGTTGGTGGTACGAATCTTTTCACAGAACCAGTTGTTGTTCATCTCATTGACCTTGTCGATCAGGATGAAACCTGGCTCGGCAAAATCGTAGGTGGAAGACATGATCATGTTCCAAAGCTGCTTGGCGCGTATGGTACGATAGACCTTGCAAGCGACTTCACCAACGCTATTTTGTACGTAGTCGTCCGTAACCGGCCAGTCCTTCCAGATGACCTGAGCGGGATCCTGCAGATCCAGCCCGTCGCGCTCCAGTTCTTTATTAGTCAGGGGGAAACAGAGAGGCCATTCCGCATCCTGCTTCACCGCTTCAACGAATTCGTTGGTGATCAGCAATGACAGGTTGAACTGACGTAGCCTGCCGTCCTCCCGTTTAACTTTGATGAAATCGAGCACGTCAGGATGAGAGATATCGAAAGTTGCCATCTGGGCACCACGTCGACCACCGGCTGAAGCGACAGTACGACACATACTATCGTAGATATCCATGAACGACAGTGGTCCAGAGGTGTTGGCCCCTGCACCATTGACGAAAGCGTTGCGCGGCCGCAGGGTTGAAAAGTCGTAACCGATGCCACAGCCCGCTTTGAGAGTCAGACCTGCTTCGTGTACCTTGCCCAGGATATCATCCATCGAATCCTCGACCGTTGCCGAGACGGTGCAATTGATCGTCGAAGTTGCGGGCTTATGCCCGAGGGCACCCGCATTGGACGTGATACGCCCGGCCGGGATGGCGCCGTTCTCCAGCGCCCACAAGAACCGCTTGAACCAATGTCGCTGTTTCACCTCATCTTCTTCGACAGCAGAGAGCGCCTTAGCAACACGCTCAAAAGTTGCATTCAGATCAGCATCAACAGGTTGCCCCAACGCATCCTTGAGACGGTACTTGCTATCCCAAATATCCAGAGAGGCTTCCTGCCAAGGGATCTCTACCGGCTCATCCGTTTTCTTAATCACATTTCCTGCCATTGATTCTGTATCCTTTTGTCCACTCCTGCCCTGTCAGGCCGGGAAACACACGCATTCGCGGGCTGGAACGCCACCAGCGCCCGCACAAAAAAAACACCACATATTGTATAGTCAGCAAGTATAGGCCACTACATGTTGGTTTGCAAACCCAAAATCACCCACATGGGAGTGAACTCACTACAACCAAGTAAAAACATGGAATTGGCGCTATATATATTTTTGTTGGGGAGAAAAAGCTTACTTATCTGTTCACACCTGACTTATACTTGACAATAATTGTCAGACTTTTGACTTCGGTCATATTTCCCCGGCAACAAAGGTCGTAATCTCTGATCAACAATCGAGGTAAAAGGAGCCATACGACATGAACATCCCACACGGAATTGGCGAACAAGCCATCAATAAAGTGATCGAAGAGCATCCCGTCATCGGCGAGATTCTGGAGAAGCACGATATCGCTTGTACCACCTGCGGTGTCGGTATCTGCCTGGTGAAGGATGTCGTTTCAATCCATGCCCTTGGAGACGAAGCGGAAGCTCAGATCGAGCAGGAAATTACAGATTATCTGAACACACAGAACATAACTGAAGGAGAAACAGTATGAGTAAAATAGCTTGCGGCTGCCCCAGCGCTAATGTCCGCACTATAGAGAAGAAAGATACTGACGAGACCACCTCGACCGAAAGTCGGCCGTCCGAGCTTCGCCAATGGCCAACCCAATTGCATCTGGTGCCACCGAGTGCTCCCTATCTGCAAAACGCACATCTGCTCATTGCTGCCGATTGCGCGCCCTTTGCCTATGCAGATTTCCACCGAGACTTCATCAAAGGCCGCGTACTGGTTAACGCCTGTCCAAAGCTCGATGACACGAGTTCGTACGTAGAAAAGTTGGCCGCAATGATCAGCCAGAATGACATTCAATCAATCACGGTACCGATTATGGAGGTCCCCTGCTGCCGCGGCTTGGGTATGATGGCCCAGGAAGCCGTGAAGCAATCGGGCAAGGATGTCCCCGTCGAGATTGTTATTATCGGTATCGACGGCGAGAGGAAGAGCTGAGATGAAGGCGAATGTAACTCAAGTTATGGTTGACGAACACGAGCTGATCCTGCGCATGATCGCCCTGGTAGAGCACAACACGGCCCTGCTCGAAGCAGGTAATTTCCGCAACTGGCAGTTCTATCTCGACGCAGTTGACTTTATCCGCAGCTTCGCTGACCACTTTCATCACGCCAAGGAAGAAGAAGTACTCTTCAGCGAGCTGGTCAAAAACGGTATGCCGGAAAAACAGTCGCCGATCGAAGCAATGCATATGGAGCACGACCAGGGGCGCGCCCATGTTCGTGCTATGGAAGAAGCTGCACAGAAAGCACTTGCTGGCGAGACCGGCCAAGCGGCCATCATTGCCGAGCATGCCAAAGGTTATGCAGAGCTGCTACGTGGCCACATTGAGAAGGAAAACGATATTCTCTACCCACTGGCTGAACGGATTCTACCAGAAGATGTGCGTGAAGGCATGCTGACAGCCTATGAAGTCGCCGAAGCAAGAATGCCTGGACTCAAAGCGAAATACCAGAAGTTGGTAGAAGAGTACGAACAGCAGGTTTAAATAGCAGAACGACATTCAACTTGAAGACAAAAGCCCACAATCTGTGGGCTTTTGCATTTCCATTCTGAGATCAATACAGAACTAAGCCTGACGGCGATCAATTGACTTGGGTCATGTTACCCGAATGGCCCCACAGGTATAATCCGCAAACAATACACACTTTAAGGAGGTTCACAATGGGATGTTGTTCAAATAACGGTGGCAATACAGGGCCCTTTGCCGAAGGCAGAGAGCTGGTTGAATTTGTCTATCAGGCACATGGTGGCGGTCTTCGGAATCAACCCGTACCCAATGGCGGATTGCCCGCTATCTGCCAAGGATGCGGGGCAAAATTCACCTTAACCACTTTTGTAGGTCAGTGCCAGACATGTAACGGCGTACACGCTGTCTCACCACCACGTGCTGACGACGCGGCCAATATTCAATTTGCAGGCAAAGACTACCGGCTTCCCGAAGCGTAAACTTTATCGGGGAGAGATATGATGAGCTGTACATGCTCATCATATTAAGAAAACCCCTGCTGCTGATTAACGACCTGATCGATATAGTACGAATATGAAACGGGGACAGAATTAAATTCTGTCCCCGTTTCATATTGTCGTTATCTTCCCGTTACAGAAAAATCAGTGCCCAAAACGAGCAGCCATCGGGATCAATTGTCGATAGTTGTCGTAAGTTAAACTAGTCTGCCAGTGATCGGTAAGCATACCTGTCAACACCCCTCCTGTAAAAAGCAACATCACGATCAGAACAAATGCGACTCCCGGTACAGGCCGCTTCAAGAAAGCCATCGACAAAGCACCCTTTTCAGGACAGTTACTGACACAAGTCAGACAACCGGTGCACTCTGGCGAATAAACCCTCTCCTTATGTTGCACATCGATCTGCGCTGGGCAGACGCGGCTACAGGCACCACAATCGATACATTTATCCTGGCATCGCGATACTTTGAACGGGCTGAACATACTCAACAGGCCGAGTAGCGCACCGTAAGGGCAGAGGTAGCGACACCAAAAGTTCTTGTAAAGGACTGACAATAACGACAGTGCCGCGATGACAACCATACTGGTGGTCGACATACCGGTAAAAAAGTGCAGCATCTTCACATCAGCAATCGCCCAGTAAGGTGCATTGAGGAATTCTTTGAGTGCGACTATCGGCATACCAACCAGAATCAAGTTGGCGAAAAAGAAAAGTAAAACATACTTGATGAACTGTAGGAAAAGATCAAGACCTCGCCAGATACGAAAATTTCGCCCGAGCAGCTTACGGCCCAGTTTCCAACTCACTTCTGAGAGAGTACCTACCGGGCAGATAAACGAACAGAACGATTTCTTCGTTAGTAACGCCATGGCAAGAAAGGTGAGAAAGAGAACCAATGCCGCCGGATGAACCGTGTCAAAGTGGCCGGTAAACAACCAGGTTTTGAGGCTTACCAGAGAGCCGATCGGCAAAAAGCCCTCAACCCCAGGTGGCCGAGAGAAATACCCTGATCTCCCCATGGTTTCAAAATGGCGAACAAACAGCCAGAACTGTATGCCGAGATAGAGACACCAGCCGAAGAAAAGCCACTGGATCGTCAACCGCCAGTGACTTGCTTTGTTCCAATCGATTATTTTATTCATGCTCTGTTGAAAATACCCTGAATTGACCATCAAGGATATGACCTTGGTCAAGTATCACCTTCCCACAACAAGTATCATGTCTCTGGGAATTCAAGCAATACCCGTTCAGCTTCAGCTTCGCTGACGTCATTCCAGTACCGATAGGCTGATGCCACGGCAAAGGAAGGACCACTCCTGATGTTGGCACAACAGACTATCTCAACTTTATCCGCCAGGCTCCGCACGGAATTCTCGTGGCCGGTAGGAACAGCGACAATAAGCTCTCCGGCTCCCGCCCGACGCAAGGCGGCCACAGCCGCATACATGGTGAAGCCGCTAGCCAGTCCATCATCGACCACAATGACTTCGCGTGCAGTCATATCTGGCATTGGCCGCCCTTTTCGTAACGCCGCGACCCGTCTGACGACCTTTGCCCTGGTCTTTTCGAGCCCCTGGGCAATGTCAGCCTCGTCCAAGCCAACAGCCCTGATCATTGCTTCATTGAGCAGGTAACTGCCATCAAAGGCAACCGCCCCATAACCGGCTTCGGTGTTCCAGGGCAGAGTAATCTTACTAACGACTGCTGCATCCAGCCGGCAGTTCAGGGCTTCAGCAAGCGGGACCGCCACTGGCACTCCGCCAGCCGGGATAGCCAGCACCAAGGGATGCTGCAGAGCGAGCTGTCTGACCAACCCGGACAGCACCTGCCCCGCCTCGTAGCGATCCGCAAAGAGTCCCGTTCGGTCGCGCAGTTTTTCGATCTCAAAGATCTGTTCGCATTTCATAACGACTTCAACCATCAATAATGAGTTGCTCGATAACTGCGACCCCCTGGAGTACCAGACCACGCCGACAAAGCAAGCCATGTCAGTTCACAAAAAACCCTATCTATTTGAATTATAATACAAAGCCCAAAGCAAGCAATAGACCTGACCAAGTCAAGTGTTAGAGTTACAGCTAATGGCTTCTGCGCAGAAAGGAGCTTGCGAATGGGAATGGAAATGCCGAAAGTTATGGAGTGTTTCACCAATCCTCAGTTGCGACCCGACCGGTAGAGCGACGAGATTGATGCCCTCCGTCGTGATATTTTCAGCGAAGTCACCACTATCTACATCGAGCCCCATCTTCTGCATTTTACGGATACTCTCAATAGCGAGCAAACTTACCTGCCTGTGCCACTCTCCAGCGTGGGCATCACCAACAATCCCATGCTCTGGCCGCAGTTCGACACTGGCAACCGGGGTTTTCCGTTCGCCTTTCTTTTCACTGACACAAACGGTAAGGACACTCCCCGTCATTTTATCCTCCGACACTGGACATTTGGAAGCAGCGTTCCTCTTCCTCGAAATGGTGTTGCTGGTTTTTACCACTGATGACTTCGACCAAAGCATCTCTAATAGACTGCGGTCCTTTGGCTAAAGCCGACCTGAGATCGAGGGCCTGGTCAGAGAGCAGGCAACTTTTAGCGAGTCCCTGAGACGTGACCCGAATGCGATTGCAATTGCCACAGAAATGTTCAGACATCGGAGTAATAATACCAACCGTACCCATAGCTCCATCAATTCGATAAGGTTTGGCTGGGCCGCAGAGGCGAGAAGTTGGGATGGATGACAATGTAAATGTCAGCTTCAGTCGCTCGAGAATTTCACCTCCAGAGATCACACGGTTCTTCCAGACGGCTTCACGAATGGTTGGCATGTACTCAATAAAGCGGACAGACCAAGGATGTTTTTGGCTCAACGCCGCAAAGGCCTCAACTTCTTGGTCGTTGATACCACGCATGACGACCATGTTCAGTTTCAAACGAAGCCCTGCCTGTTCGGCAGCATCTAGTCCCGTCAGTACCTTCTTGAGGTCACCGCCACGGGTAATCTGCTTATAAGTTTGATGATCGAGGGAGTCGAGGCTGACATTGAGTCGGTTTACACCCACAGCTTTGAGTCGTTCAGCAGTCTCCTCAAGAAGCAGACCATTGGTGGTCAGAGTCATCTCAGTCAGCCCAGAGAGAGAGCCTAGCTGTTTCAGAAAACTAATCAGGCCTTTTCGAACCAGTGGCTCACCACCTGTAATACGGACCTTTTCAATGCCAAGGCTGACCGCCGCTTCTGTAATCTTCAGCAACTCCTCATAACGCAAAACATCGCCATGCTCGCAGGCGGGTACACCTGTTGCCGGCATACAGTAGCAACAGCGAAGGTTGCAGCGATCCGTGATCGAGAGTCGTAGGTAATTGATGGTGCGGCCGAGTTTATCTTGCATGAGTCAAATAGGCACTAGGCCTCTTTCTTCTCATCAGTCGCCAAATCCTCACCATTAATCAGATTCGGGTCCACACCATCTTTAAACTCGCGGATTCCTTTACCGAGAGACTTTGCGACCTGGGGGAGTTTCCCCGCGCCAAATACGATCATCACCAGAACCAGGATGATTATTAATTCTGTCGTACCCAAACCAAACATAGAAAACTCCTTATCTTTAAGCCGACGCTAAAGACGCGGCTTGTTTTGGGGTCGAAGCTGCCATCAAGTGGACACCCTGCTTGCGGCAGAAAGCCTGACAGGAGCCACAACTGACACAAAGGGTTTTATCAAAGGTCGGTGAGAACTTATCTTTATCAGAGGGATCAATGGCTCCGGTCGGGCAGACACCGACACAACCGCCGCAAGCAGTACAGGTTTCAGTAAAAGCGATCTGACCGAACAACTGTTCTGCGGCCCGCCGTTGTATCTCCGGAAACGTCTCCATCGCCTTGAGCAGCATGGTTCGAACCTGAGGGACTTGCTTGCTGCCATAGGATTGTGCTCTCGAGCTAACCTGGAGACGCTCCACCATGACCATGGCGGTTCGCGTCGAGCTCTCTCGAAAGAAACTGAACAACTCGCGTCTGGACAGCGCAGGGGGCTTATATTTGAGCTTATCCCGTTCACGTATAAGGGAGACCTTATGGTCAGGTAGAAGTGTCCCTAATTGATCATGGGCCCCATGAACGTCATCCAGAATATGCCCGTTCGGACAGCCTTCACAGCGGGTCAGGTTAATTTGCACGCCATCACGAAAAACAAGAGCCAACAGCAACATTAATTCTGGATGAGCAAGGAAGCCCAAGCAAGAAAGCTGTGCATGGGTTTTTATGTCAGGATAGTGATTGCAGCCCAGAACCAAATTCGGGTGCTTTGCCAGGTCAGTAAATACCTGCAATAGCGACAGTTCAGGAGACGTCAAAGCCGCTGTCGGACAGACCGACAAACAACGCAGGCACTGTGTGCAATCGCTTGGCGAAACATACAAGCCCCGTTCATCCCAAGTGATTGCTTCGACCGGGCAGATCTCAAGGCACTTGCTACACTCGTTGCGTTTACAGCGATGCCGTACACAACGAGAGTGATCGACTGTGACCGCGGTTTGCGGTGTCAAAGCCCTCACTGCATGACTGCCAAGAGATGGTAACATAATGTCTATTCTGCCTCTGTAAGCTCTTGTAAGTCTTCACGGACAAACTGTTCCGTCAAATCTGCAAGTTGTTTATAGAAGTCAGTTTGGGCGCCTTTTCTAATGGCTTCGGAGAGTGTCCCAACCCAACGTCCCAGATGTTCTTCGAGAAACTTTTGTTTCAATAATATCAGGCGAGCCTTCTCTTCATCATCAGATGCTTTGCCAATGCGGAACGAGAGCAGGTAGAGGAACTCAAGTTCTACAGCAATATGGTCTGGCATCTCCAGAAAATCTTCGGCAACGTCAAAGCCACCCTCTCTATACACCTCCAGAGCCTGCATGGTCGAGTCTCCCATAACGATCTTTTCGCCGTCAAGATAGACTGAACCGTAGGGTTTTGCCAAGATTTCGAAGGGGCCCAAAAACAGTCGGCTGTAATCAAGCAGCAAGGCTTCAACGCCTGAAGCGCGGAATCCATCGTCTAAACCCGCCGCCTCAATCACCCCGCGGAGGTGTGCTTTTGCCAGAGCTGTTTTGAGCTGTGCGAAGACTTCTTCTTCCAGGAAAGCCTCCTCAGGCTGATAGTAGCAGGCACTTAAAAGCCGATAGACGTCTGCTCTGGCAAGATGGCGAAGGTGGGTTCTGTGTTGCAAATCATTCATTCGGACCTCAGTTGAAAAAGGGCGAGGTCAATGACCTCGCCCTATAGATTCATAGCAGCAGGTAATTACACCTTAGGATCGTTGTAACTCCGGATGTAATAAACATTCGGATCTGTTCCTTCGTCCACCTTGAGCCGGGTTGACTTGTGCTGCTTGAGCGCCTTGGCAATCGCACTGTTCGGATCATTGAGATCGCCGAAAATACGCGCGCTGGCAGGACAGGCATCAACACAGGTCGGTAGCAGACCGTTGGTGGTACGATGGTGACAGAGAATACACTTCTCGACGACGCCTGCCTTGCGGACAGGTTGGTAGTCACCGGATTTGAATTGATTCTCACCTGGTGGCGTTGTCCCCACTTTCGCAGAGACCTCTGCGCCAGAGGACGTGCACCCGGCAATCAAGACCGACTTGTCTTGCCACTCGGGTTGAGTCGGCTTCTTGAACGGGTTGAAGCTGATGACGCTGTAAGTCTCCCCGTTCATGCTTGTCGCATCCAGTTCTTCTTCACTGTAAGGGCAAGCCATCTGGCAAGATCTGCAACCAATGCAGCGTTCCTGGTTGTGCAGGGTTGTATTGTCGCCAGCCTTGAACATCGCCTTAGGTGTCACTGGACATTCTGCAACACATGGAGCGTCAGTACAGTGATTGCACAGCACTGGCATCTGGGTGTACTTGGTGTTGGGAAACTTTCCGGTCGTCTTCATAGTAAAGTCCGCCCAGTTGTAACCCTGGCCACCAACCCGGGCCTGAGTATTGTTTTCATTCTTACACCCCAGTGCGCAGGCTCCGCAGCCAACACACTGGTGCAGGTCTATGACCATTCCGTATTTTTTCGGCATTTTCGTCTCCTATCAATAAGTCGTTGGTTACAGTTTGACGATCTTGACCCGGGTTACACCGCCATGGCGAGCGGTGGAGCCACTCAGGCGGTCATAATCTGCTGGCATCAGATGGTTATTACTGCCACCGCGAGCTTTCTTGCCGAACTCCAGTGAGGCAATCTGACCGTAGGCCCAGTGCCCTTGACCGAAACACTTACTTACGGTTCCAGGCCGAATCCCCTCGAACAGATGGGCATTTCCTTCAATTGATGCAATCGGTGAGGTCACCCTGACCTTATCGCCCTCTTTGATGCCCAGTTTCGCTGCATCCGCCGGATTGATTTTCACCACATCATCCCAACTTGCATCGCCTGGATCTACCTTCTTGAATTCGTAGTATGCGGCCAGGTTCTGCGAACGCCCCTCACGATTCAATCGAGAGCGGTACTCCTGAAAGATAAAGGGATAATCCTTCGCGTCGCCATGGCGGAAAGCTGGCTCATAATGAGGAATGAAAGCCTGTTCGCCCTTGGCTGTATATTTAGCCGTTTCGAGCACGTCGTCGATGCTGGTCTTGTACTTCTCAGCGTGCTTGTGCAGCGCTTCCTTGAGAGTCTCACTGTAGAATTCAAACTTATGAGTCTTGGTCTTCCACTTACCCCACTTCTTTTTGAAGGGGTAAGCTTCCGATTGCCAGATACCTTTCTTGCGGAAGTCTTCCCAACCAGACAGCTTGTCACCGCCCTTGTATTTGGCCGGGTCCCAGAAGTTCTGAGTCATGATCTTTGTGACGTAGAGAGCAAATTCCATACTATTGGTCGGCGACTTGCCAGTCTCTGGATCCTTACATTCTGTCTGGAAGTAATCGAACATGTTCGAGAAACCTTTTGCCTTGAGCTTTTCAGCGATCAGGTAGGGAACCTCGGTCTCGTCAATACGAACATCCCAGAGCGGCTTGACCATAGGTTGTTCGATGGAAACATAACTGTGACGAGCCGCTTTGCTCGGCAGGAAGGCCCAGCGCTCGTACGCGTGGAAGGCGGCAGGCAGGGCAATGTCAGCAAACCAGGACATTTCCGCAGCGTTGGTCGTAATGTGAGCGAAGAAAGGCAGTTTACTTAAGGCTCTTTCCCAACGATCGGCACCGGTACAGGGAAACGTCAGGTTGTTCCAGTAACCGATGGCCACCTTGATATCATAGGGGTCCTCATTCAGGATGCCATCTGCGGCACGATTGGTAACCACACCTCCGCCCGACTTGCCCTTTTTCAGAGCCGGGAACTCCTTGGTGCCGCGCTGATCGATCTTCTTGTTTTTCTGACCCTTCGCAGAGATTGCATCGATATAGGGTTTGAACTTCTCTTTGTGCAGCGGGATGTGGCTGTAAGGAGCCTTCATTTTCTCCAATACGCCACCTTCGGTGTCGATGGCGCCAACCAGGCCGTTGAGGGCGTGGGCGGCCATGGCCGCGTAGGCACCGCGGACCTGCATTGCTGCACCGGGAGCCATCCAGACCATGCAGTTAGGAGAAGCTTTGGCGAGACCGGTCGCAACTCGTTTGATCTGGTCAGCAGGAATGCCGCAGATCGGTGCAGCCCATTCCGGGGTACGGTCTTTCAGTTCCAGGTTCCACCACTTGATCACGCCGTTGGTGAGCTTTTCGTCGAAGGTTCCTTCATCGACCTGTTTGCCGGAAACGAAACGGTTCTTGCCATCCTTGAAATCACCGACAAACTCTTTACTCCAGAGACCTTCGGTCAGGATAACGTTAGCCATGGCAACAGCCAGGGCACCATCTTCTCCGGGGATGACCGGTAGCCACTCATGAGCCTTGGAAGCCGTTGCCGACAGACGTGGATCGACAACAGCAACCGTTGCTTGATCGAGAACCTTGCCCCACTTGCGGATCGCAACCGGCACCTGCCGGTTGGAAGCGATCGGGTCGCCGCCAAACATCAACACGTACTTGGTGTTGTCCAGATCGTAATCGCGGTAATCCCAAAAACCTTGCGTGAAGTATGGCCCGAACTTCTCGGCTTCGGCACAGATGGCGCTATGGGAGATATTGTTGGGTGAGCCGAAGATCTTCGGCATGGCATCGTAGATAACGTCGCGGGTATAGGTGTAGCGACCGCGCATCAGCATGAACTTGTTGGTCTCTTTGTTCTTGCGCAGTTCCATCATCTTGTCAGCAATGGTGTCGATGGCTTCGTCCCAGGAGATGGGAACGAACTTCGGATCTTCGTTGCGACCTTTTTTCGGATTGGTCCGTTTCATCGGCACTTTGATGCGATCCGGATCGTACATTTGTCCAATTGCCAAGTGACCACGTGGACAAAGGTAACCTTCCGCCGACTTGGAATGCTGGTTGCCACGAACCTTGACGACCCGGCCACCCTGTACCAAAGCTTCGGCGGAGCACCATGAGGTGCAACCCTGACAAGTCGTGGCGACCCACTCACCCTGGCCTGCTGACTTGGGCTGAGCCGTGGCTTCTGCCATGGCACTGGTTTTCGGTTTGTCCGCCATGGCATGGGCAGCAGTTCCGGCTGCCAGAACAACACCACTAGTTGCGGCTGACTTCTTGATGAAATCCCTGCGAGTGAGCTTCATGTTTATCCTCCCTTTAAGTGGTTATTGAAAACCTCTTGTTGCTTTAGACGTGATACCCGCGAAAGAAACTTAAGTGAATCACTAGGGCTAAAACATTATGAAATACTAGCAAAGGACGTGCCAATGTCATACTACCTGATTTATGTAGGTTTTTCGTTGGAAGGAAACAATGTGATTGTTACAAGAAAGTAACACTATCGAATTATACTAAAAATTCGTCTTGAGAATCAGTGACTTGGAAGGACTAACTAAACTGTTACGTTTTTGTAACAGTGTCCGCCAGTTTTTCCCAGAGGGTTTTCCTGGCAATACCGAGGCGCTTGGCCGCGTTGGTGCGGTTGCCGCCCTCTTCACCAAGGACATGTTGAATGAACTGGTTCTCGAAGTCTCTGACCGCCTCACGCAACGGCAACTCGGTGCGGAAGCACTGAACCGTGCGTCCGTTGGGCTGGACAGCTTGACGGATACTTTCGGGCAGATGCCGAGGAAGTATCTGTTCACCTGGCAGCATCACCTGAAGCCGTTCCACAAGGCTTTCCAGTTCACGAACATTGCCTGGGAAGTTATAGCTCTGCAACAATTCAAGTGCTTCCGGAGTGAATTCGATCGGTTCCTTACGGTGGCGTACTGCATGACGTTCAACAAAGTGACTGATCAAAAGGGGAATATCGGTCCGGCGGGTTCGCAAGGGGGGGACAGTCAGGGGGATCACGCTGAGCCGGAAAAAGAAGTCATCCCGGAGTTGACCGGACTGACGCAATTCTTCCAAATCACGATGGGTCGCCGCGACCAAGCGAAAATCAGCAGGCGATGCCTGTTGGCCACCAATCCGGGTCACCTGCCGCTCCTGGAGGGCACGTAACAGCTTAACTTGCATCGTAGAAGGTATCTCACCGATTTCATCGAGAAACAAAGTGCCGCCATGCGCCTGTTCAAGGACACCAGGCCGAGCGCGGTCGGCACCAGTAAAGGCCCCTTTGATACAACCGAAGAGTTCGACTTCGAGCAGACTCTCAGGAATTGCGCCACAGTTAACCTTGATTAGTGGCCCATCGTTTCTAAAACTATTCTGATGGATAAAATCCGCCGCCAGCTCCTTCCCGGTTCCAGTCTCGCCAAGTAACATAACGCTCGCTTCTGATTCCGCAGCTCCCTTTAAACTGTCCAGAAAATGTTTCAGGGCACGACTGGTACCGACCATGCCGTGGGCCGTTCCGCTCCGTAGCATGCGGTTCTCTTCTGTTAGTTCATGCCAGGCGAAAATACGCGACAGCTTCATCAACAGCAATTCAGTACGAAAAGGTTTGGCCAGGTAATCAAAAGCCCCCTCCTGCATGGAACGTACGGCTGATTCGATTGAGGATTCGCCAGTCATCATTACCGCATGGCACTCCGGTTGAACATCATTGAGCATGGTCAACAATTCAAAACCATCGACATCCGGCAATCGAATGTCCAATAATGCTGCAATAAAGGTCTCTTCCTGCATCGCATGGATGGCTTCCTGACCATTTTCGGCACAACAAACCGTATAACCGTTTTTCTCAAGCGCCCCCGCTATCATAGTGCGATGCAGGTCATCATCTTCAACGAGCAGGATTCTTTTGATCATACCGAAGTCCCTTTCTCAGCGGTGTCGAGCGGTAACCAAAGGGTAAATATAGTCCCTTGTTCAGGGGCAGAGCTGCATTCCAGGCGTCCACCATGCTTCTCAGCAATTGTCCGTCCAATGGCCAGTCCCATCCCAGTCCCCTTGCCGGGGTCTTTGGTCGTAAAAAAAGGCTCGAAAATCTGTTTTTGAATCTCAGCAGTAATTCCCGGGCCGTTATCAAGCACCCTGATGGCATAGCCCTGGTCATGCGAAAAGGTTTCGAGCCGTATGACACCATGATCTTTTGTTGAGACAGCATCGGCGGCATTGAGTATCAGATTGAGCACAGTTTGATGGATACGGTCTCGATCGCCCAGGATCTCACCACGTGTATAACCATCTTCAATTCGGAGAGTACAATCTCTTTTCTTGATTGCCATTTTGGCGAACAAAGCCAGCTCTTCAAAGAACTCCGCACTGTCAGCAGTCTCCACGAGCAACGCATCAGCTCTCGACATGTCAAGCAGTTGGCCGACGATACGACCGATTCGCTCCACACCTTGCTCTGCCGCTTTGACATACTCAACAGATTGGCTGCCGCCCTCTTCACGGATAAGGTAAAGAGCCCCTTCGATACCCGAGAGCGGATTATTAATTTCATGTGCGATTCCGGAAACCAGCTTACCGACCGCCGCAAAGCGTTCACTCTCAACAAGCTTATCAAGTGATTTCTGACGCTCTTTCTCACTATCGCGCAGACGCTTGAGCAGATCATGAAAACTGCGTTCCAACCGACCAATTTCGTCACGCCGTACCTTTTGTGGGAGATACACTGGTTTTTCGACATCAATCGTTTCCATGCTTTCGGCGAGAGTCACAATCGGCCGAGAAAGCTTATGCCCAGCGAAAAAGAATACAACGAGAGCCCCAGCCGAGAAAATCAGGGCGAAGCCCATAAAGCTGTTAGCAAGTTTGTTTAGCTCTTTTTGCAGAGGAACCAGGGAAACCCCAACCCGCAGACACCCCCAACGCTTGCCTGATATCGCCAGCGGCGCCGAAAAGTCGATGGCCTGAAAATTATTGAACGTCGTCTCGGTCTGCGCAACACCATTGCTTGTCAGAGCAGCCCGAGTGAGTGGATCGTCATAAATCTCTCCATATTCATTTAATCGATTATGAGCAAGCACCCGCCCGTCATTGCCAATGACGATGGCATACAGTGGCTGGAGTTGCGTATTAGCCATAATGTCAGCAACGAAGTTATCCAGAAGACCACCCTCCTCAATGATGCCCAACTCTTCATAAAGCAGTGCGTTGATAATCGGGATCGCCATGGTGGAGACTAAGACTTCGCCCTGGCGGCCAACTCGGTCGAAGAGGAGATCACGTTCACGCTGCCAGGTCCATACACCCCAAAACGCAGAGAAAAGCAAAGTGAGAATGACGGCCAGCAACATGAAGCGGGTACGGATTCCCAACCAGCGGGAGATACTTAATGGCATCGGACACCGCATCCTTCCGAGATACCATCCATAATCTCAATAATCTGTCGATAATCGTCGATGGTTGCCTCTGTAAACCCATAACGAAATTCTGGATCCCAGTTTTTCATGCGATCAATCATGTCTTGGTCACTGGCGTCGATTGCCAGCAAGGCTTGTTTGATCTCTTTGACTAATTTTGCGGATGTCTCCTTTCGAACCACGATCGGCACTGAAGGGATTCGGTCAGAACTGTCCAGAAATCGCAGTCCATGCTTGAGGTAACGTTGAGCGACGACATCTTTCACGGCACCGGCATCAGCCTTACCTTTGAGGACAGCTTTGACCACCGCATCGTGCGACTCCAGGTTTTCATAACCACCGAGATCGAAGAGTGTGATGCCATGCGTGTAAAGGTGATGACGTGGAATTAGGTTCCCAGAGGTGGAGTGGGGGCTACCAAAGGCAAATTTTTTGCCGCGCAAATCAGACAGCCCTTCGACAGGGCTGTCTTCCGGCAAGATAATAATGCTGCGATAAAAAGGCTGCAAATGGACATTAAGCGGCTTGAGGATCGGAATGGCCCCGAAACTCTTGTATGCCTCGACAAAAGTAACGTCACCAAGCGAAGCGATCTGAGTAACGCCGGTTCGTAAGAAATCAACCGCCTCGGTGTAATTGCGCGAAAGCTTCAACTCGAAATGGTAGGAGGTTTTCTCGGTCAGATAATCCATGATCGGCTGGTAGTTTCTATACATGACCATTGGATTGTAGCGTGGAATGACCCCGAAGTAGACGATTGGTTTACCGTCTGAAGAAATCTCAATTTCCGACGCAAAGACAGTTCCGGCACCACACCACGTGAGCAGTACAACAATCAATAACCAGTTTAAAAATTTCATAGTGGTATCCCTTGAGAAAACCAATCAGAATGCATTTTCCCCACCATAATACTTTTTCTGCAACCAGAAAGCGACGTGAACCAGACCGGTCGGTGCCGGCACCTTAACCAGGGGGCCGATGATTCCTGTGAACCCTGGCGGTAAGTGAGACACTTTCGACATTATAGATCAAGCTTTCCAAATGCTCTAATCGTTATTAACAACACTATAGTTCCAATTTCAACAGTGGATTCCGAAGACCCATAAAAATATCGTATATTTCTAAAAACCCAGCAGATTGTGAAGTTTTACTCCCACGACCTGTTCAGGTTATTATAGACGTAAGCATGTAAGGCAAGAACAAACTCTACTCGTAGAAGGGAGCTGGCACGAGCGGCGATACGACACGGAGAAAACCGCAGAAGAATTTGTTCGCCAGAAGTTATAGTCTTGAACAACCACTGCCAACTCCCTTGCCCATAACCGAATCGTTGTGGTGAAGGAGCTGAAATGGCAAAGAATCTGACTCAAAAAATCATCACCACCCACCTTGCTGCCGGAGAGATGGTTCCCGGCCAGGAAATCGCCTTAAAAATTGATCATACCCTACTACAAGATGCCACCGGAACCATGGCGATGCTGGAGTTTGAAGCCCTTGGTATTAATCGGGTCGAAGTTGACCTGGCCGCACAGTATGTCGACCATAATCTGCTGCAGACTGATTTTAAGAATGCCGATGATCACAAATTCCTGCGCACGGCCTGTGCTCGCTACGGGGTACACTATTCAGAACCGGGCAACGGCATCTCCCATATCGTCCATATGGAGCGTTTCGGTCGCCCAGGTTTGACCATGCTTGGAGCCGACAGCCACACCCCGGGTGCAGCGGGGGTTTCGATGCTGGCAATCGGTGCTGGCGGTATGGATGTGGCTTTGGCAATGGCGGGTCATCCCTACTATTTACCCTGCCCAAAGGTACTCGGAGTCAAACTGATCAACAGCCTACCTGATTGGGTGAGTGCCAAAGATGTCATTCTTGAGATGCTGCGGCGTTATGATGTCAAAGGATGCGTCGGCAAAGTGGTCGAATATTACGGCCCCGGTGTCTCCAGCCTGTCCGCAACAGACCGGATGACTATCGGCAACATGGGCACTGAATTAGGCGCCACATCAACCGTTTTCCCTTCCGACGAACGAACCAGGAAGTGGCTATCCGCACAGGGCCGCGAAAAAGACTGGCAGGAGCTGCAAGCTGACCCGGATTGTATCTATGATGAATATGACGAGATAGATCTGTCAACAGTAGAACCGTTGATCGCCTGTCCGACCTCGCCGGGAAATATCAAACGCATTAAAGATGTTGCCGGGACCAAAGTCGATCAGGTGATTGTTGGTTCCAGCGTCAACGGCAGTTATCGTGATCTGATGGTTGCGGCCCGAATCATTGGAGAGCAGCACGTTGCTCATGACCTGTCCTTTCACGTCAATCCTGGTAGTCGGCAGGTGTTGGAGAATGTGGCCGACCAGGGGGCTGTGATGCCGCTGTTGTTAGCTGGCACACGCATCCACCAGTCCGGCTGTCTTGGCTGTATCGGCATGGGCCAGGCGCCAGGAACTGACCAGATCAGCCTGCGAACTTTCCAGCGGAACTTTCCCGGACGCTCCGGAACCAAGGGGGATAAAGTCTATCTCTGTTCACCGGAAACCGCTGCGGCCTCAGCTTTGCAGGGAGTCATCAGTGACCCGCGCGAGTTGGCTGCCACAAAAACATATCCACGGGTTGTCGAACCGGAGCAGTACATTGTCGATACCTCCTCGATCATCTTCCCGACAGCGAAACAATCGAAAACTCCGATTTTTCATGGCCCGAACATCAAGCCATTCCCTGAACTTGACAGCCTGCCAGGGACCTTACATGCCAAGGTGGCTTTGGTGGTTGAAGATAACATCTCCACTGACAGTATCATGCCAGCTGGCAGCAAGGTCTTGCCCTTGCGTTCGAATATTGAGGCAATTAGTGAGTATGTTTTTTACCAGATTGACCCGCAGTTCCATCGTCGTTGTCAGGAATACGGTAACGCTGTGATCATTGGCGGGGACAACTATGGCCAGGGATCAAGTCGGGAACATGCAGCACTGGCTCCACGTTTCCTTGGAGTGAGGGCAAAAATCGTCAAGAGCTTTGCCCGCATTCACAAAGCAAACCTCTGTAACTTCGGGGTTCTGCCTTTAACGTTTAAAAACCCGGACGATTACGCAAAGATCGGCCAGGGTGATGAGATTACTTTCAATGGGGTTCGAGAGCTGCTTGCGAATGGTGCCACCGAAATTCCGGTGCAAATTGGTACTCACGAAATCGTGACCCTTATTGAGGTCTCTGAGCGACAGCGACAGCATCTGCTGGCGGGTGGAACGCTCAACTCTGTACGTCAACAGCTCGACA
Organism: Deltaproteobacteria bacterium; assembly: GCA_024279915.1. Lineage (GTDB taxonomy): Bacteria > Desulfobacterota > Desulfuromonadia > Desulfuromonadales > BM103 > M0040. The sequence goes on along the minus strand of JAJRRB010000084.1, from coordinate 75,792 downwards.
AATCGGCTTGAACCCGTTTTGAAGACAGCGATGAAGAGCTCAGGTCTACTTGTAATGCACTTGCACATTGCCTGGGCAAAGAACCACGGCAAAGCGGCATCCACATTCAAGTGGTAGCTTGACAGTCTTGTTTCATTCATTACCCTTAGAGTTGAGCCCCCGATTGACTTCAACCAGCAGATGAGGAGACAGGAATGAACGTATTCGATTTCGCCATGAAGATGGAAGAGGATGGTAAAGCCTATTACGAAAAGCTGGCCAACGAGACATCTTTGCCAGGCTTGAAGACCATTTTCACGCGCCTGGCCGAGGACGAGCAGAAACATTATGAAATTTTCCTGGAGCTGAAAAAAAGTGGGAGTGTTCTAGCGATGCGAGACACCAACATCCTCGCAGAAGCCAAAAATGTATTTGAAGAATTACCTAAAGAGGAAGAGACTCTTAAGGGGCTCAAAGGAGACCTCGAAGCTTACCAGTATGCCATGAAGCTTGAGTCCGAGAGTTTCCGGTTCTACGAAAACGCCGCCAGTGAGGAGAAAGATCTGGCAACGAAAGAGCTTCTGACCAAGATCGCCGTTGAGGAGCACAAGCACTTCAACATTCTGGAGAATATTTTTAACTTCGTCAATACTCCTAACCAGTCTCTGGCCTGGGGAGAATTCAGCAACCTGGGCGAGTTTAGCCAATTCGGGCGGGATGTCGATGACTGAAGGAGAAACACAGATGACTGTTTTAGCGAACAAGGCCTGCGAAGCATGTAGAAAAGGAGCCCCATTAGTAACCCAGGAAGATATCGCGAAATATATGCCCCAGCTACCAGATTGGCAAATCACCGTAATGGCAGGTATCAACCATTTGGGGAAAACCTATAAATTTAAAAACTTCGAGCAGGCACTACAGTTCACAAACAGGGTCGGAGTCATTGCCGAACAAGAAAATCATCACCCGGCCATATTGACGGAATGGGGTCAAGTGACGGTGACCTGGTGGACGCATAAGATTGCCGGGTTACATGTTAATGACTTTATCATGGCGGCAAAAACTGAAGAAATCAGCAGTAGTAGTCCAATCTTGATCTGAAAATCGCTGTAAGATCTAGTCGAGTTCAAGCTGACTATTTTCCAACATTTCCTACTTATCAGGGCGAAATTATGGCCACCAGGGTTCGATCCTTGGCGGCCACTTCTTATTTATCAACACATTTTAGGCACAGAAAGTTGTGCCTTGTAAACCAGTCGCGATTTGTTTGCAAATTGTAGCGGTTCCTGATAGTTCTAAATTTGTCTAATCGGCAATTACACATCATCTTGTCCTGTAAAGTCACTAAGGTTTGTTAAAGGCAGAAGACACCATGATGCCAGCTTATCTCGACTGTAATGCTACGACCCCGGTTGAAAAAGAAGTTGCCCGTGAAGTTCATCGTTTCTTGGTTGAGGAGTTTGGCAACCCTGCCAGCCCGGTTCATATGTATGGCACCATCGCTCGAATGGCCGTGGAGAAAGCTCGCCGCGATGTCGCGGCATTGGTTGAAGCTCAGCCTGATGAAGTCATTTTTACTAGTGGTGCGACAGAGAGCAACAATCTTGTGCTACTCGGTTTTGCCGAAGCAGGACTGAATAGTGGCCGCACCCATATCATCTGCAGTGCCATTGAACACAAGGCAGTTTTAGAACCAGTAGAGAGTCTTAAAGGGTTGGGCTTTAAGGTGACTATTTTGCCGGTTGATGAGAACGGTGTCGTTTGTGTTGAGGCTCTCGCGGAGGCCATCCGGCCAGAAACTCTGTGCGTTTCTATCATGCATGTCAACAATGAAACCGGCGTGGTTCAACCCCTCGATGAAGTCGTAAAAATCCTTGATGAGCATCACGCCTGGTTACACGTTGATGCTGCACAAGGGTTTGGCAAGGAGCTTGAGCTGCTGCGTCTATCACGCATTGACCTTATAAGTATTAGCGGCCATAAAATCTTTGGCCCTAAAGGTGTTGGAGCGCTGGTTCGGCGTAGGCGAGATGATGAATACCCGCCGCTGAAGCCCCTGATGTTAGGTGGTGGTCAGGAACAAGGCCTTCGGCCTGGCACCCTTGCTGCCCATTCAATCGTTGGTCTCGGCACGGCAGCACGTATTGCACTGCGTGATTACGATGCGCGCCGTGAAGCCTGTCTGACCTTTAAAAATGAGTTGCTTGACGCGCTGGGGTCCCTTGAAGTTGTCGTCCACGGAGATCTGCAGCGTACCCTGCCAAATACTATCAATCTGTCGATCCCTGGTGTAGAAGCGCATTCGGCGCTCTCTTCACTTAAAAACCTGATTGCCTTTTCCAATGGCTCAGCCTGCACCGCTCACACTCAGGAACCGAGTCACGTTTTGCAGGCTATGGGCGTAAAGGGCAGGTTGTTGGATGAGGCGATCCGACTCTCTTGGTGCCATTTGACCGATAAGGTTGATTGGCCGCAGGTTTGTTCCGTTATTAGAAAATTGCGGGGAGGAAGCGAATGAGTGTATTTGAACGTTTAGCGAAAGCGACTCTACGTGAGAATCAAAATGGTGAAATTCCAGATTACATCGTTCCCCACTTACTTGAGGTGGCTCAACATTCTGAAAACTACACTGATCGGGAATGGGTGGTCGAGATCCTGCTAATGCAGGTTGAAGATTATGATACCTATGCAGAGTCAGGATGTTGCAAAACCGCTTTTAGTATCGAAGATATCTATACGAGCCTGGCACGCCTGGGAATCAAGATGGATTTCTGGGCTTGAAGAGTAAAGGTGGTTGGATAAATGAGATGAGGTGATAATGGAGATTTCTGAGACATTGCGCATGGTGACCATGCACGCTCAACACGTGGATGAAATGCCCGATTATTTGGCGGTACGAATCTTTGCGATTGCTGACCTTATGAAAACACCACGACCTGGTGGCATTGATATTGAAAAACTAATTGAACATGTGAAACTGTATGATACGTACGGGCAAACTGGTTACCTTGGCATGGGCGTCAACCATTTAATTCTGGAAAAAACTATAAGACAAATTGAAGAACAGCTAGGAGTCTGTCCGACAATAAGGGTCGAAGCGAAAACTCAGAAGTTTGAGAACAGATTTTGACTCGTTTGTGAGTAATAGCCATAGCTATTGGTCGAAAAGGAGCTGAAATATGGGCCAAACAGCTGGGTTTGCAGCCGATCATGGATTGTCGGACAGGCTCCTAAGCGTAAATAGATTATAAATACATGAGCTAACGGGCACCCTCATAGACATTATTGATAAGCCTGCTGTAAATTTACGTAGCTCTCTGCTTATGATCCTTTCATAAGCCAGAGACAATTTGCCCTGCTCCCACCCCCCTCTGGTGAGCGGGGCTTTTTTATTTATCAGGATCAGTAAGAATTGTACTCTTCAGCCAATATCACACCAGGCAAACAAAGCAGCAGGATATACAGGAAGGAAAATTTGACCATATCTTTAGACTAGAGTAAATTGGCGTTGTCTTATTTGATGCGTTCCATGGGGGATGGAAATGATCAGTATGGTTGAAGGAAGAACTTAAAAAATACTTACCCTTTTGTCGCAGTCGTTTGTTGTTTTCTTTAGCTCTTGAGCGAGACAAAGGGCATCAAGCACAGGACCTCGGGCCAAGGTTTCCATCGATAAATATTCAAACAGAAAATGTAGAAGCGATAGCCTGAGCATCACACATAAAACCACCAACTAGGAGCAGGATCGCCTTGCTGAAAACGGCCAGGTTGGTGACTTTTGTTTTTTTTGTTTACTTCAACAACTCGACTAAGGTAGCCTGCACAGCCCTGCAACTAACATCTAGTTGCAGGGGCGGGCAAGAATGATATACTATGGGAAAGAAAGAAAACCTCCTCGCGCGACTTCACGCCAAACCTTCAGATTTTAAATGGTCTGAAGTGAAAACGCTTCTTTGTGGTTATGGTTTCAAGGAAATCCAAGGATCTGGGTCTCGAGTGAAATTTTACAACGCAGAGCATAGCAGTCAAATCAACCTTCACAAACCACACGGCAGTGACCCCGTAAAAAAGTATGTCGTCAGAGTTCTTATTGAGGGCCTCGACAAAATAGGGATAAAACCATGAGTAATATTTTAAAATACAATGGCTATGTTGGCTCAGTTGAAGTTAGCATCGAAGACAACTGTCTCCACGGAAAGCTTTTATTTATCAAAGATGTGGTTACTTACGAGGCGCAATCACCTGGTGATCTAGAGAAAGAGTTTCAAGCTGCTATTGCCGACTATGTTGAGACTTGCAAAGAACTTGGGATAGAACCTCGTAAACCGTGTAGCGGGACATTCAACGTACGAATCGGACCTGTTATGCATGAGCAAGCAGTTGTAGCCGCAACCATGGATGGTCTTTATCTTAATGACTTTGTAACAACAGCCATTTCAGACAAGCTAGACAGGGTGAATAGCACCGAAATTCATCATCATCATTATCCAGTAAAAGAATACATTTCTAATTTTGAAATTGATACAACACAGAATATGAGGATGGTAAACGATGTCGACTATATTGGACAGCTGCACCATGTTAGGAGTGAGACTTCTCACCACTAAATCTGAGACGAAGGCTGAAAAACTTGAGCAAGGGAAGTACGCCGTTCAACTACAGCATGGTGTGTTTTTTTATCCGCAAGAGGGGGTTGAAGGAGTTGACTTCCTTGTAGAAACAGAAACAATTGTTAAGGGCCTTAATAGCGACAAAAAAGACGTCGAGGTGTTTAGTGTTTCATGTAAGCATAGGTTTGCCTACAGTGTATTAAGTGGCATTAAAATGGAAAAAATAGAGAAGAATATTGACGAATTTAGACACCCTTTGTTTCTTGTATCGAGAAGCCATGTTGCCAGGTCTATGTCTGAAATGGGGTTCAACCCACAAGGGTTGCCGTATTCTCTGGTGCAACAACCCGCCGAAAAGAAGAAAAAGAAAAAATAGTTGTCCGGCGCAATCTACATCCGAAAATCCCGAGAAGACGCCACCTGATTTGCTACATTCTCAAAAGTCACGACTTCTGAGACGAAAAACGGCTTCTTGTTGATTGAGACATTTAGATGATGCTCTAGCCTAAGCAAGAAACTATTAATTTTAAATTGCTGAAGCTTCCAAAGCCATTTGGATGCCAAGAAAATATATACCAAAAATCACACTCACAGTGAGAACAAGCATGAAAGTCGCAACTAAACCTAAAACGACGAAATGTCGGTAGCGGGCTTTCCGGAAGCAGAGGAATGCAAGATAGGAACAAAGAAAAAACAGTGGGCCTGAAAAAACAACAATCATCATAATGAGACAGCTAATAACATGATTGAGAATTGACCTCAAATAAATTTACATTCTCTCAAGTCACATTTTACAGTAAAACAAAGCCCCAGCCTGTTCCCAAGGTCAGGGCTTTCTTATAAGTATTACTGCAAGTCATTCTCACATGTCCTTAGGATTTCTTGGACACAAAGGGAGGGTCTTTCCCAACCGAACAAACCCAAACAATGTCTGTCAGGTCAAGCCCCGATTGGTAAAAATCAGCTGAGTGCCCGCCCCGTCACTCCCTGACATAGGTATCGATGTCTGTCTCGTGCATTTTTTTCGACTTGAATCGATCTTTTAATTGCTTCCTGAACATCAACGTCCTCGAACATAGTGACTCTCCTTTGCGACGTAAATCGCCTTTAGTTTCCCGGGAGATGGTCTACCCTGACATTCGTGAACTATTTCTTCAACCAAGTATTTCCCTAATTGAAGATCAGCACCTCGATCTATTCTGTAAATATGGATAAGTGGGATTTAAGGAGAAAAAGAAATGCCTGCCGTGTTGTGCCTGACTGTTTCAGTCGCACTGGAACCTGATGTCTATATTCTGTGGAGTTAAAGGGCAACTCCAGTTTTTATGCGCGCTTATCAAGCGGTTATCAGCGGGTTACAAACCAACTCTGCCTGTTCAGCGGGTCTACCACAGGTACCGCACACGTAGGCGAGGTGTTCTTTCACCGAGTCGCACATCCCGGCACGATCCCTGGTGGTACCGCAATAGTCATGGATATCATCCTGTACTCTAGGGGCGCATATCTGCTCGTCCAATTTCGTAACCACTCCGCAGATACGGCATTCGTAGATTTCTCTCATGGCTGCACTCCTTCTTTCCGGTCGGAGAACCGTGGGATGAGAGTCAGTCACTGCCATCCCCTTATCACACACACTTACATTTTAGCACGCAACAGGATGACACGCCTCCCTGCAGGAAACCTCGCAACCAACATCATAAAATATCTACAACGGGTATGGGTTATAAACACCAGCCTGAACTGTTTCAGCAGCCTGATTATCCCTTGATCGCCGAGATCATCAGCTCAAAGTCCTCCAATAAAGCCTGCAGATCTTCTTCGTGTTCAACTTCCTGCTCAATGATCTGTAGGGCAATGTTGTAGGTAATTGGATCTTTGTCCTGGGTCATGTCCATCAACCGTTTGTAGACACCGATGGCACATTGTTCGCCAGCTATATTCTGTATCAGGAGCGTCTTGACAAAAGGATCATTCGGCGGCTCGTAGGTACAATTGGTGAGTTTGAACCAGTCGCGTGGATCGGTCACCGGTTCACCTCCCAACTGAATAATGCGATTGGTCACCAGCAGGGCATGGTTCAGTTCCTCGATGGCATGTTGCTCAAGTTCGGCAATCACGGCTTCTTTCATCGGCCCCTTGGCGATCTTTGCACCCGTCCAATACTGATAGTAAGCAAGCCATTCATCAGAATAGGCTTTACGCAACAGGGTCAGCAGTTCATTGACATCCAGACCGACAATCTCACGTCCTTTGCTTCCCATAGATCCTCCTGTTCTGTGAATATTTATGGTTCTGAAACTTCCTGTTCCCCGAGAGTTTCCAGATACACCAACCAATAAATGAAGAACAGATCGACTTTAACAGCCCCGAAAAACTTTCATGGAAACAACCCCGAACAAGTTTTCTTCAATCTCCACGGATTCATCCAGAATAATTTTTTTTCGCGAAAGTGTGACTATATCTAGAAGTTAAGTAGGCAACAGCCGGGTTGCTGTGAGTGCAGGAGGAAGAGCACAGTGGAGGATAGAAAAATGAATCCGGATAAAACTGAGGTTCGTTAAAACCTCCATGGTGATCGTTGTTTCAATGATTCTCAGGCCGTCGTCTCCCATTTGATTACATCCACAGGGCAGACACTGTCACAGGCACCGCAATCAATGCAGATGTCCTTATCAATCACATGGACTTCACCTTGTTCACTAATGGCATCAACTGGACAGACATCAGCACAAGCGGCACAATTAATACATCCTTCTTCAATCCAATGAGTTCCCATGTAGTATCTCCTTTCATTAGTGGAATGATACTCAACAATAGCAGAGAAATAACATTGCGCAAATCAAGGCGAATCCAGAGAAAAAGACTCTGTCAAAGAATAATTTGACCTCGTTCCAGGCAGAGGGAAACCTCAATTTCAGACGCTCAAGGCAAAGAGTACAGGCACTTGGGAAGTAGCTCATACTCACGCACGATGCTGGCCATGCCACTGAAAAACCAGTTTGCTACCATAATGACCGAGAAGCATCACACACCCGAGCATCCCGCCAAGACAGAACAGGTACAGCCAGGTACGCCAGCCGCCGGTTATCAACAGCTCAGGATGTCCATAACGTAAAATAACAGCGACCAGACCGAGCCACAGTAAAGTCAGAGCCAGGCCGATTTTCTTGAAGAAGATGCTGGCACGCTGGCCATCAAAATGTTTCTGCCAGGCATAAATACCGGAGCCCAGCGAGACAGGGATCACGGCTACGACCACTAGTAAGAGCCAGAAGACCGCCAGTTCCAGTCCGTAATGACCAGTGCCAAAATACAACAGGAGAAACAGGGCGCTGGTCGGCACTAATCCACTGGGGAAGTGCGCAGCCACGGAGTGGGGATGAAAATTGGCAATGAGGTCATGCAACAGATTCATCTCTTCTGACTCAGCCGGGACGAATTTTGAGCGATCAGCACCGCAGACCGGGCAGTTCTCTGGTGGTTCTTCTCCTTCATGGATATAACCGCAGACCGTACACTTCCATCGACGTAGCATGACGTCTCCCTTCCCTCAATCAACGTTCAAACAACATTTCAGCCGCTTCGTAGATCGTTTCGGATAGAGTTGGGTGAGGATGAATAGACTTACGCAAATCTTCACTCACCGCAGCCATCTCCAAAGCGACAACCCCCTCAGCAATCAACTCCCCTGCACCGGGGCCGACAACGGCCATGCCGAGCAAACGATCAGTCTTTGGATCGACAATCAACTTGGTCATGCCGTCATCACGACCAAGAGTCAGAGTGCGACCGTTACCTCGCCAGGGAAACTTGGCTGTTTTGACTTTGATCTTTTGTGCACGAGCCTCGCTCTCGGTCAGCCCGCACCAGGCGATCTCCGGATCGGTGAAAACCACAGCCGGGATCGCACGGGGATCAAAGACCGAATTCCTGCCGACAGCCGCTTCAGCAGCGACGTGCGCCTCACCATAGGCCTTGTGTGCCAGCATTGGCTCTCCGGCAATATCGCCGATCGCGAAGATATGGGGCTCCGCTGTACGCAGTTGGCCATCGACTTCGACAAAACCTTTATCATCCAGCTTGATTGCCGTATTCTCCAAGCCCAGATGCTCGCTGTTAGGACGACGACCAATAGCAATCAGAACCTTGGCGAAACGTTTCTTGACCGGCTCGCCTTGCTTACCTTCCAGAGTCACCATGACTCCGTTCTTCTGCTCTTTCAGCCCGGCAACTCGGGTATTGAGCAGGATCTCGGCAAGCTTCTTGTCGAGACGTCTTTTCAGCACCGAGACCAGATCACGATCACAACCGGGCAGCAGACGATCAGTCATCTCCACGACCGAGACCTTGCTGCCGAGAGCAGCATAGACCGACCCGAGCTCAAGGCCAATGTAGCCACCGCCAACAACCAACAGAGAGGCAGGGACGTCGGCGAGTTCGAGAGCGCCAGTAGAATCGACAATTTGTTGACTCTCTGCTGCAACTCCCGGCAGCATGATCGGCCGGGAGCCCGTGGCCAGGATTGCCTGCTCAAAAGCGATCTCACCGACAGATCCAGTCGTGGTCGTGACCGTTAATGTCCTGGCATCCTTAAACATCGCCATACCACGCACGTAGGTAATCTTCATCTTGTCGACCTTTGAACCAAGCCCACCGGTCAGCTTACCGATGACTTCATTCTTCCAGTTCCGCACTCGATCGAGGTCGATTTCAGGCTGGGCAAAGGTGACGCCAATCTCGGCGGCTTCCTCTGCTTCACTGACAAGTTTGGCGACATGCAACAACGCCTTGGAGGGGATGCAACCACGGTGTAAACAGACTCCGCCGGGGTGAGCTTCAGGATCAACCAGGGTGACGTTCAGTCCCAGCTCGACAGCACGAAATGCCGCAGCATAGCCTCCCGGACCGGCACCAATAATAACCAGTTGCGCAGTAGCAGGTATCGTATCGTTATGGCTCACGGAATTATCCTTTCATGACCAGCTGCAATGGGTTCTCAAGAGCCTCACAAATCCAGCGCAGGAAGCGGGCACCATCAGCACCGTCTATGACACGATGATCGTAAGTCAAAGAGAGTGGCATAACCAAGTCTGAAGTGAATTCCTGGCCGTTCCAGACCGGTTGTATTTCGGCGGTAGAAACACCCAGAATGGCGACCTGAGGCGCATAAACAATCGGTGTGAAAGACGTCCCACCGACTCCGCCCAAGTTACTGATGGTAAAGGTGCCACCTTCCATCTCAGCAGGACTGATCTTGCGATCACGCGTTTTCCCGGCAATTTCGTTCAACTCGATGGCCAGTCTTTCGATCCCTTTTGCGTCTGCATCGCGAAGCACTGGCACCAGCAAGCCACCGGGGGTGTCGACAGCAACGCCAATGTGAACATACTGCTTGAGGACCAATTCTTTGCTCGCCAGATCAAGGCTGCTATTGAAGCGAGGGGAAACCTTGAGGGCGGCAGCGCAAACCTTGACCAGGATGGCGGTCATCGTCAACTTGTTCTCACTGCCCGCCTTAAGGTTAAACTCCTTGCGAAACTTTTCGATCTCGGTGATTTTGGCGTGATCATACTGGGTCACCATAGGAATGGTTGACCAGGCATAGCTCATGGCATCGGCTGTCAGTTCGCGAATCCGCGAAAGTGGTTCACGGTCCACCTCTCCCCATCGGGTGAAATCTGGCAGCGGCCGCTGGGCGTGCAGTCCAGCGAATTCCCCAAAGGCAGCCGGAGCAGGTCCTCCTCCGGTAATACGCTGCATGGTTTCTCGTACAAAATCGCGCACATCAGCTTCACTGATGCGACCACCAGGCCCAGAGCCCTGTACCTGGTAGATATCAACACCCAGATCGCGTGCCAATCGACGCACAGAAGGAGCTGCCGGAGCGACACGGTCACCACTGCGCACAGAACGCAAATCAACGCTAGACGCTGGCGCAGCCAGAACAGCTTCTGCTTCAGGAGGAGCTTCAACCACAGGCGACATGGTTGGCTTTACGTCTGTTTCTGACTTGAGTTGCTCTTCAGTTTCCACTTCTGCTTCTGTATCTTCAGCAACGGCTGACGTCGACCCGACTGATTCAACCATCATGATGATCGCACCAATCGGCACAGTATCGCCTTGTCCCACCATGATCTCGGTGATTGTGCCTTCAAGAGGTGACGGGATGCCAACCACCGCTTTATCGGTCTCCAGCTCCAGCAGAGTCTGGTCAGCTTCAACAGTGTCACCGACGGCAACAACGATATCAATGACGGTGCCCTCGGTCACCCCTTCCGATACTTCTGGGACTCTTATCTCGTGCGTCATAATATTACCCTTAATCGACATGTGGATTCAGTTTGCCGGAATCAATCTTTAAATCGACGATTGCCCGCGCAACAATGTCACTGGAGACATCACCTTCAGCTGCCAACTGTTTGAGGGTCGCAAGCACGATATAACGGGCATCGCCCTCGAAGAAATCGCGCAATCGTTCACGACTGTCGCTACGGCCGAAACCGTCTGTCCCCAGAGAATGCAGCGGTCCGGGGAACCATTGGGCAATTGAAGCCGGCAGCACCTTCATATAATCCGATGCAGCGACGAAAACCCCTTTCTCTTTGGCTAACAGACTACTCACATAAGGGATTTTAGCCCGTTTCTTCGGGTTCAGCAGATTCCAGCGTTCGCACTCCACAGCGTCCTGATAAAGTTCCTTGTAACTGGTGACGCTCCAGACATCAGCTGCGACTCCAAAGTCGTTCTCCAGAATTTCCTGTGCCTTGATCGTCTCGTTAAGTATTGCCCCACTACCCAACAGGTGTGCCTTGGCTTTACTACCTTTAAGCCGCGCGGGTTGAAACTTGTACATCCCCTTGATGATCCCTTCACGGACACCCTTGCCTTTCGGCATGGGTGGCATGATATAAGTCTCGTTCATCACTGTCAGATAGTAGATCAGATCTTCCTGATGACAATACATACGGGTCAGTCCATCGTGGATAATGACCGCCAGTTCGTAAGCAAACGCCGGGTCGTAGGCCTTGATTTTGGGTGGGGTCATGGCCAGAACGTGACTGTGACCGTCCTGATGCTGCAGCCCTTCCCCAGCAAGGGTCGTGCGTCCAGCAGTGCCACCAATCAAGAAGCCACGGGCGCGACTGTCGCAGGCCTGCCAGATTTGATCACCAACCCGCTGGAAGCCGAACATTGAATAGAAGGTGTAAAAGGGGATGGTTTGGACGCCGTTATTGGAATAGGCCGTTCCAGCAGCGATAAAGCTGGCCATCGAGCCCGCCTCACTCAGACCCTCCTCAAGAATTGCACCGGTCTTCTTTTCGTTGTAGTAGAGCAGACTACCCTTATCGATCGGGTCATAGAGCTGGCCGGCATGACTGTAGATCCCGGCCTGGCGAAAAAGAGATTCCATGCCGAAAGTGCGGGCCTCGTCGGGGACGATCGGCACGATCAGTTTGCCAAGTTCCGGATCACGTAGCAGCTTGGCCAGCAAATGGACATAGGCCATGGTTGTCGCCAGTTCACGCTCACCAGAACCGGCAAAATACTCACGGAACAACGCATCAGTCTGACAGGCCATCGGTTGGCTACCGGAAAAACGTTTCGGTAGTGAACCTCCAAGCTCCGCTCTTCGTTCCTTGAGATAAAGCATCTCGGGGCTGTCGTCAGTTGGACGATAGAAGGGAGCTTCGGCAATCTCACTGTCGCTGATCGGGATATTGAAGCGGGTACGGAACTGTTTCAGCTCATCTTCATTCAGTTTTTTCTGTGAGTGCGTGATATTCTTACCTTCACCGGCCTCACCCAGTCCATAACCCTTTATAGTCTGAGCCATAATCACTGTTGGGGAGCCCTTATGGTCGTACGCAGCCTGGTAAGCAGCATAGACCTTGTCTGGGTCGTGCCCGCCGCGGGTTAAGCTGCCGAGCTGCTCATCGCTGTAATTTTCAACCAGTTTGAGCAGCTCAGGATACTTGCCAAAGAAATGTTCACGAACGTAGGCACCGCTTTTCAATGTGAAATGCTGCATGTCACCATCAAGCACCTCATCCATCCGTTTCACAAGCAAGCCGGTATTGTCCATCTCAAGCAACGTGTGCCAATCATCTCCCCAGATCACCTTGATGACGTTCCAACCTGCGCCACGGAACGCCGCCTCCAGTTCCTGAATGATCTTGCCGTTGCCACGCACTGGTCCATCCAGGCGCTGCAAATTGCAGTTAATGACAAAAATCAGGTTGTGCAGATTCTCCCTTGAAGCCAGAGTGATGGCACCGAGAGATTCCGGCTCGTCCATCTCACCATCACCGAGCATAGCCCAGACTTTGCGACCACTCGATTTACGCAGACCCCGATCAACAAGATAATGGTTAAAACGAGCCTGGTAGATAGCAGAAATGGCCGTCAACCCCATGGAAACAGTCGGGAACTCCCAGAATTCTTTCATCAGGAAAGGATGAGGATATGAGGAGAGGCCACCGCCAGGGGCCAGTTCGTTGCGGAACCTGGCCAGATCCTGTTCGGTGAGGCGTCCTTCAAGAAAGGCCCGAGCATAAACCCCGGGCGCGGCGTGCCCCTGGAAATAAACCATGTCACCAAGAAACTCGTCCGTCCTGCCCCGCCAGAAGTGATTGAAACCGATCTCCCAGAGAGTCGCCGCCGAGGCATAGGTAGAAATGTGACCACCGATGCCGGGGCTCTCCCGGTTGGCCCGAACCACCATGGCCATAGCGTTCCAACGAATGATCGATTTGATACGCCGTTCGATGTCACGATTGCCTGGGAAAACAACCTGTTGGTTCTTGGGAATGGTATTGATATAGGGTGTATTGGCGGTAAATGGGATACTGACTCCCTGCTCCTGAGCTCTACCCTGTAACAAACGAAGTAACTGGCGGACCCGCTCCTCCCCTTGCGTTTGCAGGACATAGTCTAGCGATTCCCGCCATTCGGCATTTTCTATATCATTCAGGTTGTCAGTTGTTTTGTGCTTATCCGTGGTCATAATTGACAACTCCTTTTCGTACCAAAAATATTCTAAAAGTCACTATCCATAAACTAGTGTGGCAGAGCGCTACTTATTAAAATGTACTGACATCTGCTATTTAGCCACAAGCAGACACAAAAAAAGAGGAGTCTCCTTTGGAGATCCCCCTCATTTGTATTCATTCCACGATTTCATTCTTCGCGTATTTGGCACTTGATGATTAGCTGGTCACAGCACCCCGAGACGCCGACGAAACCAGCTTGGCATATTTTGCCAGCACCCCTCTTTCATATCGTGCTTCCGGAGCCTGCCACTTGGACAAACGGTTGGAAATCTCACTTTCACCAAGTTTGAGATTCAACTCACCACGATCGAGGTCTATCTCGCTTTCGTCGCCCTCTTCTACCACCGCTAACACGCCACCTGTTTGAGCTTCCGGAGCCACATGGCCAATCATGATGCCGTGCGTACCACCAGAGAAGCGGCCATCAGTGACCAGGGCTACGCGTTTACCCAACCCTGCCCCCATCAACGCTGACGATGGCGCAAGCATCTCACGCATACCAGGGCCACCCTTGGGCCCTTCATAGCGTATAACCACTACGTCTCCCGCAATGATATTTCCATCCAGAATTGTTTGAAGAGCATCTTCCTCTCGATCAAAGACCCGTGCTGGACCAACAAACTTAGTCATCTCCTTACCACTAAGCTTCATCACACAACCTTCAGGAGCAAGATTGCCACGCAATACCCGGATATGCTGTTTCGCCGGTGCATATGGCTCATCAGGACTGTAGAAGACATCTTGATCCTCCGGCCGTTTTGGGGCATCGGACAGATTCTCTGCGATGGTCCGACCTGTCACCGTCAGACAATCACCATGGAGATAGCCGGCATCCAGCAACGTTCTCATCACCATCGGTAAACCGCCGATCTTGTGCAGATCGTTCATCACATACTGACCAAACGGTTTGAAATTGCCCAGTAACGGCACATTGGCCGTCACTTGTTCGATATCAGCAAGGGTCAATTCGACTTCGGCTTCGTGAGCCAGAGCCAGCAGATGCAAAACCGCGTTGGTCGAGCCACCCAAGGCCCAGGCAACGGTCAGGGCATTTTCAAAAGCCTTGCGAGTCATGATATCGCGGGCTTTAAGACCAGACTGCAGTAGTGCGACGACAGCTTGAGCGGCACGAGTACAATCATCACGTTTTTCCAAGGAGATTTCGTTGTCTTCATCAACAGCAATGTTGGAAGCCGCACCGGGCAAACTCATACCAAGAGCTTCTATCGCCGAAGCCATGGTGTTTGCGGTGTACATACCTGCACAAGAACCAGCTCCCGGACAGGCATGGCACTCAATCGCACGCAATTCCTGGGCATCAATCTTACCCGCACAATGAGCGCCGATTGCCTCGAAAGCACTCACAATGTTAAGGGCTTTACCATGGTATTCACCTGGTAGGATGCTACCTCCATAGACTGTCAAACCGATCAAATTGTTGCGTGCAATCGGCATTAATGCAGCGGGAATGGTTTTATCGCAACCGGAGAGAGTAATGACAGCATCAACCCGATAACCTTCGGTCATTAATTCGATACTGTCGGCAATGACTTCGCGGCTTACCAGCGAATACTTCATCGCTTCGGTACCCATGGAGATACCATCTGAGACCACTGGCGTGCCGAAGACAATCGCCTTGCCGCCAGCATCTTCGATAGCCTGCTGAACAATATCACCAAGAACTCTGACGTGGTCGTTACATGGTGTTCCGTTGGTATAAGGCACAGCTAAAGCGATGATCGGCTTATCGAAGTCTTCATCAGTAAAACGTACAGCCCGCAGCATGGTTCGCGCGGCAGTACGCTCAACCCATCTTTCCGAGTTCTTGCGACCGGTAATTTCTTCGCTGCGACGTTTCATCGTCTTCCTTACTCCGTGATTACGAGACAAGCTTTAGGGATTGAGCAACGGAACTCTGATCAAGCTATAGCAAAATCTTTTATTTAGCCGCGATCAGAATCTGTGAAAATCTGCAGAAACAAAAAACTAAGATCTTGGGTTTGGGTCTAACAACAGACCTTGACAGATTTTCACCGCGGCTCATCAGACTTTGGTTTTAAAGCCAAAACTTTTAAATCAATTGTTCTAAGTCCCTTTCCTCTCATTTATCCATCGCTGTGACACCAGTACGGGCAATCTCAATAAAGTGTTCGGAGCCAACCTCATCGAGAAAGCTGTCGATCCTTTCTGTCGGACCAGCAATCTGGACGATGTAAATATCGTGCGGCGGGGTATCAAGAATTTCGACCTGATACTTTTTCTGTAACTTCTCGAAGACCTTCTTTTCCAGCTCAAACTTGACGATGGCCACTTCACGCCAATAGCTCTTGTCACGATCCAGTTCTTTGGCCCGGATCACTTCGGTGAATTTTTCCAGTTGCCGAATCACCTGGGTAACCCTGGCTTCGTCATCTTCACGAAGCGTAATCGTCATGCGACTGACCCCTGGCGCTTTGGCTTTGCAGACGGTCAGAGTATCGACGTTGTACATCTTTCGGCGAATCATCATGGAGATTTTGTTAAGCGTCCCCGGTTTGTTCTGCACAAAAGCCAGGACAGCCCGTCTTTGCATTTTTTTAACTGTCATTTTTATATTCCCATCAAAATTTTAGAATTCAGGATTTAGACCGCGACACGATCATATCGCCAAAGCCACCACCAGACGGTATCATCGGTAAGATAACCTCAGAAGGATCGCAGATAAATTCGAGCAGGTAAGCACCCTCATACTCAGCAGCAGTACGAATGGCCGCATCGACCTGATCCAGTTCGGTAACTTTCTGATACGGGATATTATAGGCCTTGGCAATCAGTTCAAAATCAGGGCTTTGCATCGGCGTCCCAGCGTAACGACCATCAAAAAAGAGTGTCTGCCATTGACGTACCATGCCCAGATAACCGTTGTTTAAAATCATGATTTTGACATCCGTCCCCTGCTCCATGATTGTGCCGAGTTCCTGGATGTTCATCTGAAAACCGCCATCGCCGCTGATCGACCAGACCCTTTCATCGGGACGCGCCAGCTTAGCCCCGATTGCCATCGGCAGTGAGCAACCCATAGTGCCAGCCCCCCCGGAAGTGAACCAGCTGTTGTTGGTCTGGAAATTATAGTAGCGCGCCGACATCATCTGATGCTGACCAACATCTGGAACAACGATATCCTTGCCTTCGGTAATATCTGATAAACGACGAATAATCGTTTTCATCAAAAGCTTGCCATCGTCACCGACCCCGGCAGCAATTTCTGCCTCAACCTCGGCCATTGTCTCCTGGCGATTCACTTCGATCTCTTTTAGCCAGCGACGTCTTGGCTTGGAGGTCAGCTCAGGATCGTGGAGCATGACATGCGGAGTCCTGGAGACATCGGCATTAATCGCTACAGTGGTCGCAACATTTTTGTCGAGTTCGGAAGGATCTATCTCCACATGGATCACATCGGCATTTTTAGCATATTCATTCAGCTTACCGGTCACCCGATCATCGAAACGCATACCGAAACTGATAATCAGATCAGCATTCATGACGGCGCGGTTTGCTTCAACGGTACCGTGCATACCCATCATGCCAAGGCTCAGAGGATGATCGGCTGGCACCGCCGATAAACCGTGCAGGGTGAAGGCCACCGGGATATTGGTCTTTTCGGCAAATTCCTGCAACATCGCACCGGCATTACTGGAAATCACCCCGTGACCGCAGAACATTACCGGCCGTTCGCTACGATTAATCAACTCAATAGCTTGATGCAGGACTTCTCGCTCTGGCGATGGATGATAGTAAAACCCAGGCAGCTTCGGCCGGAACTTCTTGGAGTCAAAAGTATAATTCTCCTTGCTGTTTTGCACTTGTACGTCTTTTGGGATGTCAATCACCACCGGGCCGAAACGTCCGGTGGTTGCCACGTAGAAGGCCTCGTGAACAGTTTTCTCAATCTCCTCGACAGTAAGAGGCATGTAGGTTTGTTTACAAATTGGCATCATGACACCAACCACATCACTCTCCTGAAAAGCATCGGTAGCAATGACCCCGGTTGCCACCTGCCCGGTAATTGCGACGATAGCGACTGAGTCCATATGCGCATCAGCAATACCTGTAACCAGGTTCATCGCTCCCGGACCAGACGTCGCCATACAAACACCGATTTGCGGATTGTCTGTCGAGAGTGAAGCGCGTGACAGGCCTTGAGCCATAAACGTCGCCCCCTGCTCATGACGAGGCATAACAAAAGTGAAAAGCTGCTGCTTTTCCATCTCATCAAAGATCGGCATGATCGCTCCGCCGGTGTAGCCAAAAATGTATTTCACACCCTTGGCATGAAGCGCTCGTACAACCAGTTCTGTTCCTTGCATTGCATCCTCTTCCATTAAAGTACTGTTTGATGTTTCGTATATATTGGCCTTATGGCTAAAGACATTTAACGCAAAAGCGTAAAGAATATCTTTTTAAAACCAAAACCTTTAAGTGGCCGCAGATAAAATCTGATGAACGCGGATAAACCCAAAGCAAAAAGTTTAAAGTTCAGCACCGTTACAAAACCAGGCTTTATGGTTTTAATAGTCTTTCATCTGCGTTCATCAGATTTTATCAGCGGCCAATATCTTTTGTCTTAAAGGTTTTCCAAACCCCTGGATCAGGAGCCAAACAACCAGGGCTCTTCAATCTTTCGTCTGGCTTCGAATGTTTTTATCTCCTCGACATGCTGCAAAGTCAGGCTGATGTCATCAAGCCCTCCCAGCAGACATTTTTTGCGGAATTCGTCGACTGTAAATCCAAACACCTCACCAGACGGAGTTGTCACCAGCTGCTGTTCGAGATCAACGTCCAGGCAATAACCGTGTGTCGCCTCAATCTCAGCAAATAATCTGGCGACCGTTTCAGCAGGAAGCACCACTGGCAGAATCCCGTTCTTGAAACAGTTGTTGGCAAAAATATCGGCAAAGCTTGGAGCAATCACCGCCCGGAAGCCGTAGTCGAACATTGCCCAGGGCGCATGTTCACGAGAGGACCCGCAACCGAAATTGTCACGCGCCAGCAGGATTTGCGCACCCTGGTAGCGAGACTGGTTGAGAATAAAGTCGGGATTAAGAGGACGCTTGCTACAGTCCATACCAAGTTCGCCGTGATCCAGATAACGCCATTCATCAAAAAGATTCGGGCCGAAACCGGTACGCTTAATCGACTTGAGGAACTGCTTGGGAATGATGGCATCCGTATCAACATTGGAGCGATCCAGAGGCGCGACCAGTCCATTCAGCTTGCAAAATGCTTGCATAGGTCAAACCTCCAGAGTTCTGACATCAACGAAGTGCCCGACAATTGCGGTAGCAGCGGCCATGGACGGGCTGACCAGGTGAGTACGCCCACCCTGCCCCTGCCGACCTTCGAAGTTGCGGTTTGAGGTTGAGGCACAGCGTTCCTGTGGTGAGAGACGGTCGGCGTTCATAGCGAGGCACATGGAGTAACCCGGCTCGCGCCATTCGAAACCGGCTTGCTTGAATATCTTATCCAATCCCTCGGCTTCGGCCTGTTGTTTGACCAGTCCTGAACCGGGAACGACCAGAACCCGTCTGATATTTGCAGCAACCTTGTGGCCTTTAACAACCTTGGCCACTGCACGCAGATCTTCAATGCGGCCATTGGTGCAGGAACCAATGAACACTGTTTCAGGGTAAATCTCGGTCATCGGAGTGTTCGCAGTCAGCCCCATATAGGCGAGAGCCGCCTGCATGCCTTCGCGCTTGACAAGATCTGGTTCCGTTGCGGGGTCCGGGACGCAGTCATTGACAGCAACCACCATCTCCGGAGAAGTCCCCCAGGTCACTTGGGGTTGAATCGTAGCGGCGTCAAGCTGCACGACATGATCATAGTGAGCATCGGCATCACTCTGTAGCAACGGCCAGTCAATAATCGCCTTCTCCCAAAGTGCTCCGCTCGGAGAGTAGGGACGGCCCTTGACGTAATCGATAGTCTTCTCATCAACGGCGATCATGCCGGCACGTGCGCCAGCCTCAATCGACATATTACAGACCGTCATGCGCCCTTCCATCGATAAGGCCCGGATCGCATCGCCACCATACTCGATCACGTACCCTGTACCACCGGCGGTGCCGATCTTGCCGATAATGGCAAGCATGATGTCCTTGGCGGTAATCCCAATTCCAACCTGGCCATCCACACTGACCAGCATGTTGCGAGCCTTTTTCTGTATAATGCATTGAGTCGCCAGGACATGCTCGACCTCGGAGGTGCCTATACCAAAAGCAAGAGAACCCAGAGCGCCGTGAGTTGAGGTATGTGAATCACCGCAAACAATCGTCATGCCTGGGAGTGTCGCACCCTGTTCAGGACCGATGATATGGACGATGCCCTGGCGGATATCGTCCATGGTAAATTCAGTAATACCGAACTCTGAGCAGTTGGCATCGAGGGGCTCAACCTGGAGTCGAGACAGAGGGTCAGCGATCCCTTCGCTACGGTCCGTCGTGGGCACATTGTGATCCGGCACAGCCAGATTTGCCTCTGCCCGCCAGGGAACACGCCCGGCAAGACGCAAACCTTCAAAGGCTTGAGGTGAGGTCACTTCATGGACCAGGTGTCTGTCGATGTAGAGCAGACAGGTGCCATCATCGTCACAACGAACCACGTGACGATCCCAGAGTTTGTCATACAGGGTCTTTCCACTCATCGATTTATTCCTGTTGGGTAGCCATCATTTTGCTTCCACCGGATAACCCTTACTTTTCCACTCGTTCCATCCACCTTTAAGCGCATAAACCTTGGTGTATCCCATTTTTATCAATGTCCGTGCCACACTGGCACTGGTCGCTTCATTCACTCAGGCGCAGTAAAGAACGATTGTCTTCTCCTTAGGATAATTCGCAGCCCATTGGTTAGCCCCGCCAGGAGGGACACGATCCGAACCGGGTATCTGTTCTTCAGACTTGACCCAGTCCCAGTTACCGCGAACATCAAGCACCACTAGATCAGCAGAACCAAGCTTTGTTTTGAGCTCATCAGTAGATATACGAGGCACCGAGGCGGCAGTCACCGTAAGGCTCATGACGAGAAGAAGTATTCCTGTTATAAAAGTTACATAGAGCAGAAGACGTTTATTACGCATTGCTATGACTCCTTTCGTAGTTGATATTTAAACAGCTACTGGGGATTTTACCAGCGTTCGCCAATTAATGACAAGTTTTGTCTTCTTTTAACTTTACGCCGAGCCCGCCCGCAGCAATTCCCGACGTTCCAGCAACTGCTGGATATGTCTCTTTCCCTCGCGACAGACAGCCTCAATAAGCGCGCCAGCCTTACCTCGAAAGAGCGGTTTGACCTCAGAAAAGTAAAGCAGTGTATTCTTTTCGAACTGCAACGCCCGATTAATCAGTTCTTCCTGAGACAGTACACCTGAGAATTCGAGAGCAGAAGTGATCTCTTTGATCAGCAGTTGGATGAATTTACCGTATTCACCAAGCAACTCCTCTCCCTCAGCAGACTTACCGGTGTATAGTTCATAAAGATCGGTGTAAATCGCGCAATGTTTCTTTTCTTCAGCAGCCAGAATGGCAAAAGTTTCTTTCAGACCGGGCTCGGTTGCTGCATCGCGAGCACTTTCATAGAAGGCCTGACCATGCTTCTCCAACCATACGGCAAGATCGAGGACTGATTCGAGTGATGTAATGCTCTTATTTGCTAACACGGGAAATTCCTCCTGGTTAAAAATGACACTGGCTTAGAGGTAAGTGTTCAGTAGGACTTTTGAAGATGCTTCTGACTGATTTTACCTCTGGAGAGGATGGTTGCTATGAAACATCTTTCAGGCTGGCAATCTCTCATAATTTAAGCTACTTTCGTCTAACTTGATTCTACCATGGAGCAGACCTTGGCAAACTTCATTCTGATCGGTCTTTTTGTTTCTCTGGGCATCCTGTTTCGGAGAATCAAAGCATTCCCAGATGACACCGCGCAGACCCTTAACATGTTTGCTCTTTATGTTTCGCTGCCAGCAGTGATCCTGCTCAAGGCACCAGAACTCACTCTCACAGGAGAGACAGTCGTCGCTGCTATTGTACCCTGGTGTATGCTGATACTCTCCGCAGCACTCATTCTGCTATTGTCAAAACGCTGCAACTGGTCACGCCCCACAACTGGAGTTCTGATGCTGGTTGTTCCCCTCGGCAACACATCTTTCATGGGTGTACCGATGGTCAATGCCTTCTTCGGTGAAGCTGGCATCCCCCACCTGATTCTCTACGACCAGTTTGGCACCATGGTGATCTTTGTTACCTACGGTTCAGCAATCCTCGCATACTATAGTGGCGAGAAAAGCGGTGCACGGACCATGGTGCGACGTGCCCTGCTGTTTCCACCGACCCTGGCTTTACTGGCAGGCCTGCTGTTACGCAACTGGAGTTACCCGCAAGCACTGGTTGACGTCTTGCAAAACCTGTCCGGAACATTAACACCGCTGGTCATGACCGCCATTGGCTTCCAGATGACATTGCGTTTGCGACCAACCACATTAGGTCCGCTCGGCACCGGCCTCGCTATCAAACTGATGGTTGCGCCATTGATCGCCTTACTCGGCTGTCGTCTCTTTGGCATCCAGAGCCTCGCCGCTGACATCGCCATCTTCGAAGCAGGTATGCCGCCAATGGTAACCGCCAGTGCTCTCGCTGCCGCCGCGGGTATGGGGGTGGAGCTGGCAGTAGCCTTAGCTGGCCTCGGCATTGTGCTGGCTTTTGTCAGTCTGCCGCTACTGTATCTTCTGATTCAGTATTTCTAGACTATCAGGACTGAAGTTAAAATTTAGCTGGTCGCTTCTCCATGAATGCACTGATACCTTCTTTGCAATCCGCCGTCGTAAAACAGAGAGCAAAAAGATCCGCCTCGTAACGTGACGCGCGGGCAAAATCCATTTCGAGTCCATTATCAATCGCCTCCTTGGCGATACTGATTGCCGAGGCGCTCTTATCACACATTTTCATAGCCAGAACACGTGTCTCTTCCAGCAAACGATCCTTTGCCACCACACGGTTGACCAATCCGATCCGGCACGCCTCTTCTGCGTCAATCATTTCTCCGGTAAAAATCAATTCTTTGGCCCGGCCCTTGCCGACCAAGCGAGCCAAGCGCTGGGTGCCGGCAAAACCCGGGATAATGCCGAGTTTGACTTCAGGCTGACCAAACTTTGCGGAGTCAGCCGCAATGCGAATATCGCACCCCATAGCCAGTTCACAGCCACCGCCAAGAGCATAACCGTTAATCGCGGCGATCACCGGTTTAGGAAAGCTTTCAATGCGGTCGATAACGCGCTGGGCCAACAGAGCGAATTCACGAGCGCCATCAACATCGAGGGTCCCCAGGTGGCTGATATCACCACCGGCAATAAAAGCCTTCTCACCGGCTCCTGTGAGAATCACCACGCGGACATCCGCATCTTGCTCCAATTCAACTAGCAGCTTTTCCAATTCATAGAATGTCGCCACAGTTAAGACATTGAGCGCCTTGGGGTTGTTGAAAGTAATTGTTGCCAGAGCACCATCTTTTTCAAGCAGCAGGCTTGCATCCGTCATTGTCTTCCTCCGATGTAATCATCTGATATCAGTAAGTTAAGGTTAACGTCAGTAGCATTTAAATGATTTGTCATTATAACCGAGGAATCGTCAATACGCCATAAGCACCAACTAAAAAAGCCCCCGCTTTACAGCGAGGGCTTTGTAATGGACTGTGAGAGGAGAATCAGAACTCATCGCCTGACCACATCTCTTCTTCAAAGCGAACAGCCTTGTTTCGACCAGTATCTTTAGCCTTGTAGAGAGCGACGTCCGCATATTTGATGCACTGCCAGAAGCCCTCTCCGTCCCCGGGGAATTCACTGACACCAAGGCTGAGGGTTTTTTGGATCGAACCATTTGGGATCTTGAATTTGTTTTCATCGAATAGCTTACGGATTTTTTCAGCAACCACAATGGCGTCACCGGGGTTGATATCAACCAGCAGAATAAAGAATTCCTCGCCACCGAAGCGGATCACAATATCGGTATCGCGCACACCCTTATTGATCAGAACGGCGGTTTCCTTAAGCACCATATCACCAACATCGTGACCGTATTGATCATTAACCTGCTTGAAGTAGTCGAGATCGGCCATGATCAGACCAAGGGTCTTCTTGCGCCGTAGCACACCGGAGATGACATGGTTGGCATGATCTTGCAGGAAACGGCGGTTGTAAAGTCCCGTCAACGGATCTTTGAGTGCCGATTCGCGCAGAGTGTTCATCAGGCGTTTCGCTTCAAGAACCGACAACGCCTGTTTTATGTAAGTTTCAGCTTTGAATATCCGCGACTGAATATCTGTAATGTCTAGTTTCACACCGTCTATGCCATTGAAGAGAAACTGCACCACACCGCCGGTACGACCGCCGATGATCATCGGTATACAGATGTGGGTTTTACCTGTCTCCTGCTTGAACTGCTTGCAGACCTGTGGATAAGCCAGTGACGAGATCTCATGACTGGTTTTCTTGGCCCGACATAGATCACAGTCTGTCAGGATATCAGGGTTACAGGCCATTTCCTTCGAGGAGAGAGCCAACGGATAGACAACGACCATGTCACGCTGGTTATCATCGACTTCGTAGATCACGAAATCATCGATATCCAGTTCACGACGGAAAACATCACCTATACGGGCGTAAACATCTTCCAGAGTGGCATCTTCTTCAATCACCCGCTTGAAGGTACTCATGGAATAGACCGTATCCATCAGGCCGTTGAATTCCTGCGAGAGGGTACCAATCTCGTCACGAGAAGTGATTTCAATCTTGTTTGTGAGATCAACATCCCCGGTTCCAACATCATGGATCTGATCAATAATCGCCTTAATCGGATTGGCCAAAGCTTGCACAATCCAGCGGGTGAAGAGAATCAGTAGCAGGATAGCCACCAACAGTACCGCAATAATGGACATGATGGTGACTTCAATAATCTCGGAGATCTTGCTGGAGGAGGTGTGGTAAAGCTCAGAAAGTTTCGATGAGAAACTGACAGAAATCGCACTGGCCTGGCTGAAATAGCCCTCAAGAACCTTGTAACGGCCCTCAAGGTGCTCACCATTGGGGGCTTCCTTATCAAGCACCTGCAATTTGTATTGGAAGAAATCAGCGTAGCTCATATCAATCTCGTCGAGGAGAAGGTTCAACGCTTTAAGGTAGGTGACTCCTTCTGGATCGATGGAGAGCGATGTCGTATGCAGAGTTTCCAGTAGTTGTCCGGAATCATGTGAGTAGTCATTGACAGCCCCACCTAGAGCCAGAGCGGAGGAGAAATCACGCAAATCACGCAAACGTTTGGAAGAGAGATCCTGCAACCGCTCTACCGTGACGCGATCCTCAGCTTTGAGCATATTGGAGGAGTCGATCGTCATCGATTGTAAATTACGAATGATCTTCTGCACCACTTTATCCTGAGGCACAGCATGGTTGACGATCTTGTCATAACGCATATTGATGCCGACCATACCGACGACGGTCAGAGTCGCCATCACCAGGAACCAGAAAAGCACCCCGATAGAAAAGAGCCTGAATTTCTTCTTGATCGGCAAATCAACAAAGGTGATCAAGCGGATAAAACGGCACGGCAGATCGTACTGATTGCAATCTTTCATTTAAGGTCTTGGCTCCTGCAAGCAAAGAGAATTAGAGGATGAGAATTTTCTAAACGACCTTTTTTAACAAAACCAGCCAGTCACTGTCAAGGAGAACTCCCCAGCGGTATTGATCCCTTCCCCTGTAAAACCAACGGTCAGTAATAAAAAAGGCCCCGGTTCCTGGAGGGGAAGGCCGGGGCTAAAGCTCTGTGACCCAAAGGGCCAACAGAGTGTCATATATTTTGTGAGGCAAAACTACTACAAAGGGAAGATTCAGTCAAGCTAATATGTTAACAGCTGAGAGATGAGAGACACAGCGGATGTTTTAGAGCCGTTCCGGATGGTTGCAGTATATATTTCGGGTATAGAAGCCAGACAAGGTCAGCATGACAACCCACAACGACGACAGCCCGCATGGCAGACATAACCTTGCCGCGCCGCCAATGCCTCTATGTATTCCTTGTGCAGATGCCCACGCTGAACACCCTGCTCGATAATGTCCCAGGGAAAGAGTTCAGCCTCTCCTCGCTCACGATGGAGATAGAAGTCGGGATCGATACCGGACTGCCGACAAGCGGCCTTTAGGCTGGAGCCATCAGCAAGCAATGGCAAGAGGCGACCGACACGACGATCACCACGGGCAAAGAGGCCCTGAATCTCGGCCTGGCGTAACGATTCGAAGTTCAGATCGACATTCGGTAGCGGGCGCAAGCGTTTCTGCAACAAACGATATTTCTTGTCAAGCTGCCCGCGTCGTTCCATCGGCGCCCACTGCAGTGGTGTCCAGGGCTTTGGTACAAAGGGATTCACCGAAAGGTGAAGTCGGCCAAGACGGCCACGCTGTTTACCGACCCCCTCCCAGATCTGCCGGATCTTCACTGTCAAATCGACAATCGCAACAATGTCAGACTCCGATTCAGTCGGCAGCCCAATCATGAAATACAGCTTGAGGTTCGGGATGCCACCCTCCGCCAGCAGTTTCACGGCTGCGAGGATCTGTTCTTCATCAATCCCCTTGTTGATCACATCACGCATATGCTGACTACCAGCTTCTGGAGCCAGGGCCAGGGTCTTGTGACCAGCGTCAGCAAGGACTTGTATCTGCTCGGTCGTGATCGCGTCGATACGCACACTTGAAACAGAAACTTCACCACCATGGTCGAGAATGGCACGACCGATGTCAGCCAAATCGCCATAATCAGAGACAGCAGCAGCCACAAGGCCAATCCTGCCGACCTCCTGCTGTTCATCAAGAATCTCATGTCGCAAATGGTCCAGTGAATGTTCACGAAATGGCCGGTAGATAAAACCGGCAGCACAAAAGCGACAGGCACGCGGACATCCACGTGAGACTTCAACCAGATGCATACTGCCAAATTCCGTCTCTGGTGTCGCCACACAGGTGCGGCTCTGACTCTCATCGAGATTGTTTTGCCACTGACGTTTGACATGTTCAGGGAGTTCTTCAGACGGAGCCATCGACCGCAACTCGCCACTCTCCATATAATCAGGAGTGTATCCCCCGGGGAGATAAATACCAGGCACCTGAGAGAGCTGACTCAAGAGCTCTTTGCGGCCGGACGCATCAGGATCGAGCAACCCCAGCAGCAGTGGAGGCAGGATCACTTCAGCCTCGCCAACCGCAAAAAGGTCCATGATGTCAGCCAGAGGCTCTGGATTGAGGAAAGCACAAACACCACCACAAAGGACAAGAGGATGACCCTCATTACGATCCTCACGCCAGAGCGGCAGACGACCGAGTTCAAAGATGATCGGCAGGTTCAGGTAGTCATTTTCAAAAGAGATGGAGAAAGCAATCAGGTCAAAAGCGTCTAGAGAACGTTGCGATTCAACCGAAACCAGCGGGAAACCGGTGCGACGATGTTCGTCGATGTCCTCCGGATCGGGGAGAAAAAAACGCTCACAGAGCGTATCGTCCCTGCTGTTGAGCATTTGGTAGACAGTCTGCATACCAAGGTTGCTCATGCCCTGGTGATAGGTATTCGGGTAAATCAGGGCAACGCTCAGACGACCCCCCCATGGGTTGGCAGTCAATCCTGTTTCCTGCTCGAAACGTTGACGATATTTTTCAATCAGATGACGTGACATCAACGATACTTTACGGCAAATAGGAGTGAGATTTCAAGCAATCTCGAGAAGAAGAGACTTCGCGGCTTCAATCACATCATCAACTGTAACACTATCCATACATCGGTGATCAGTCGGACATTCCCTGAGCATGCATGGAGAGCACCCACCATCATGACGGACGATGCGATAGTTCTCGGTAAAAGGCGATGTCGTGGTGTGATTGGTAGGTCCAAAAACAGCGACAATCGGCACCTTTAAGGCAGCCGCCACATGCATAGGACCGGAATCATTGGTAACCATAAGTGAAGCAGAATCGATCAAGGCCATCATCTGTCGTACCGATGTTTTGCCAACAAAGTTCAATACCGGAGATTGCATGATAGCGGCAATGTCGTTACCGACTTCAACCTCACCCGGTCCACCAATCAGCACAGGGATCATGCCATATTCTGACACCAGGAAATCTGCAACGGCCGCGAAACGTTCAGGGTACCAGCGTTTGGCCGAACCGTAAGCCGCTCCAG
The DNA here is from genome assembly GCA_024279915.1 of Deltaproteobacteria bacterium. Classification (GTDB taxonomy): domain Bacteria; phylum Desulfobacterota; class Desulfuromonadia; order Desulfuromonadales; family BM103; genus M0040. Next base: position 47,892 of record JAJRRB010000084.1, on the reverse strand, counting down.
GATTGACAACCACAACCGGGCCCTCTGGTAACTGTTCTTTCGCCCAGATGCGTTCTTCTTCAAGCAATGCCAGAGCCTGAACCTTATCTGCAGCGATGATGTCATAATGATTCACAATACGCAGGAAAGCGTCTGTCTGGTGAATCGTTTTTTCTGTTTCGCCAAAGGGTACCGGATGAGTCAGCAGAAATCTGCGGCCATCGGTAGTAAAACCGAGGCGGCGCGGAATTCCAGCCAGAAAGGTCATGACACCGGCCTCTATCGCATATTGAAAAAGAATCGCACAATCGAACTTCCGTCGGCGCAAAGCGAATGCAAATCGCAGCATACCGAAGATGCCTGAATGTTCTCCGCGTTTGTTATAGACAATGATCTCATCGCAACCAGGATGGTTTTCCAGCAACTGGGCAACCAGAGGATTGGCCACCACGGCAATATGTGCCTCGGGATAAGTCTCCCTGACAGCCATCAACGCCGGCAGGGTCATGACGGCATCGCCAATCCAGTTGGCTGTTCTGACCATGATGCGACGGATTTTTTCTGGTTCGAGATTTTTCAAAAGGATTCGATTGCGAGAAGGCAAAGAGTGCAAGTCTATGGCAGCGGCAGGGCTTCATCGACCAACATGACGGGAATTCCGTCACGAACCGGATAAGCCAGCTTACATGCCTGGCAGAACAGTTGGTCATGCTTGTCGTCAGGAGTGATTTCGCCCTTACATTGCGGACAGGCCAGAATTTCGAGTAGATCTTTGGACAGGGTCATTTAAGTTGTCTCCAGAGTGAACAAGAGGTTTTTATCTCTTCTACAGTAAGCCATATAGCAAGTCAAACGCAAAGCGGGAAGTATCCGAGTCACCATCTGCGGCCCTTATGTGCAGTCACGTTCTCGTACAAATTGCTTTGATTAGAAGGTCATCTAAGCTAGAATGAATAGCATACTTCTAACCCTTTAAACGAGTTACGTTATGAGTAACGCCCTCATACATTCAAACATTCACCTTCGAGATACCAAGAAGCGCGAGAAGGCTTTAGAGAGGAACATCAGATCCTCATCTGCAGTTGAAGGCATCTGGATCACTCGCGACGCTCAAACCGGGCGCTTCATTCAAAAAGCATCTTCTTCTAAAACCACTATCATTCGTTCTGCCACAAAGTCATCTCAATCACAACGCTGAACATTTCTTTCATCGGCTGATAATTCTTATCCAGGCCAGCCCTCACTGCAGCAAAATAATCTTCTTTCAGATGCCCCGCCATCTCGCTGAAGTTGAGTGGTGGCAATCCCGCTTGAAGTGCCATTAAGGTTGCCAACAGACGCCCTAATCTTCCGTTGCCTTCTCTAAATGGATGAATCAACATCAACTCGACGTGGACCTCCGCCAAGGCCATCGCGACATCATCATTATCTTCAAACAAGCAGGGTGTATATTTCGTAAGTTGGTCACGCTCAAATGCTTGCATCATGGTTGGGATGACACGTGCCATAGCAAAATCAAAAGTATCTTTACTGATGTTCACCTGACGATACCGCCCAGCCCAAGAATAGACTTTCCCAAGCCAGAGTTGATGCATCGAGCAGAGATCTTCAACCGTAAACGTCTGGTCTTCTTTGATTTGTTCAACAAGCACCCTTTCGGCACTCCATAGATATCCAGTTTCAAAAACCTCCATCTCATCACGAGTTGTAATTCCCTCTAGGTTTTTAAGCACCTCACCATTTGAGCCAGGTTCTAACTGATCTTCAGGCAAATGTGAGGTGTTGTAGCGATCAGAGGCTGTCATCCGTTACCTCCTCTTCCCCCAAATCCTCAGCAATCTCCCGGAACTGCTCCAACGCCGCCTGAAGGTCTTCTACGATCTCTGCCGCAAGCACACCTGGCTCTGGGAGGTTGTCAGAGTCCTCCAGAGAGTCGTCTTTCAGCCAGAAGATATCCAAGCTTGCTTTGTCGCGAGAGACAAGCTCATCGTACGAATAAGAGCGCCAGCGGCTATCTTGTGTATCTTCACCCCAGGTTGCTGTGCGCTGATTACGGTTTTTTGGGTTGTAGAGCTGCACAAATTCATCAAGGTCGCTGCGTTTGAGCGGGTTGGTTTTGAGGGTGAAGTGCATGTTGGTGCGCAGGTCGTAGATCCACAGCTTCTTGGTCCACGGGGTTTCGCTGGCCGGTTTGCGGTCGAAGAAGATCACGTTCGCTTTGACACCCTGGGCATAGAAGAGGCCGGTCGGTAAGCGCAGAATGGTGTGAACGTCGCATTCGTGCAGCAGCTTGCGGCGTATGGTCTCCCCTGCCCCGCCTTCGAACAGCACGTTGTCCGGCACAACCACGGCGACGCGTCCATGCTGTTTGAGCAGGGTCTTGACGTGCTGCATGAAGTTGAGCTGCTTGTTCGAGGTGGTGGCCCAGAAGTCATCACGCTCGATGGTTTCGGTCTCGCGGGAGATCTTGCCGCCCTCGGCAACGATGGTGGTGCTGCTTTTTTTACCGAATGGAGGATTGGTCAAGATGATATCGAACCGGTCTCCTGGGTCGGCGGCCAGTGAATCAGCTACCGTTAGCGGCAGGTCACTTTCGAGGCCACTGATACCGTGTAGCATCAGGTTCATAGCGCAGAGTCGTGCGGTCGCCTGCACCAGCTCCCAGCCCTTGAAAGTTCCTTCCTTGAGCGCCTTAAGCTCTGGTTTGGTCATGTGGGGGTTGTTGCTGACCAAAGAGTCGTGGGCAGCGAGCAAAAAGCCGCCAGTGCCGCAGGCCGGGTCACAGATGGTTTCACCTGGCTTGGGAGCAATGGCATCGACAATTGCCTGGATCAGCGGACGCGGGGTGAAATACTGTCCGGCACCACTCTTGGTGTCCTGAGCGTTCTTCTCCAATAACCCCTCGTAGGCATCACCTTTGACGTCGGCACTCATCACCGACCAGTTTTCATTATCAATCAGATCAACAATCAGGCGACGCAACTTGGCTGGGTCCTGAAACTTATTCTGCGACTTATTGAAGATCAGCCCGAGCAGGCCTTTCTCGTTGCCGAGGTTTTCCAGGGTGTGACGGTAGTGATCGAAGAGTTCGTCGCCGTCTCTCTTTACTAGGGTCGGCCACGAATAATCAGCCGGAACGTTACTTGGCTGGTTGTACGGCGGCTTGGTGCGCTCATCGTCCATTTTGAGGAAGAGCAGATAGGTGAGCTGTTCAACGTAGTCACCGTAGCTCATACCGTCGTCACGGAGGACGTTACAGAAGTTCCAGAGTTTGGATACGATTGCTGCTGGGGTCATCTATTCATCTCTTTCTAAAATTTAGTGTCAACATAGAATCCCGTTCGACCAGGACATGGATAGCCTTGTTTGTCTTTATGTGCATTCAGTTTTGTAGTATTCGTTTTACGTGTAAACCTCTTCCCACAGTATAAGCACTCGTGAACATACTTCGGGCCAAAATCATTTTTGGGAAGCTTCCGCGACGTTCTTCTTATTGGGGTTCTTCGAAATGAGCTGACAGACCTCTCCGCGACTGTGTTTCTAGTGGAAAACGAGATATTAATTGATCCGGAAGGCGTTAATTCTATCTTGTATCTCGGGTTGAATGTTGTTGTCGTAACTTCTGCACCTTGAATGCGGTCAATTCGATAGGATCGTAGTTCACCTGTTGAATGCTTCACCGCATGCAAAAGGATGTTTCCTTCCTGTGTACGTCGAAGAGAGTAAGGTTCAATCAAGCGCGTACTCCCTTGATAGCGCAGATTGACACAAAGCCTGTTTGCTGCTGCATAGCGAATAGTTTCCATTGGGGTTGATGAATGCCACGCTTGCACCATTGCTGGCGGGCTCCAGCTTTCATCAATAGCTTCTCTAACCTGGTAGGAAGGCAAGGTAGGTTTTTCTGCGACTTGATGCAACCAGTCGAAGACTAATGGCAATTCGTCCCAGAATTGTTCAAACGGAGGCAACACAGGCAACTGATGAGCCAACATGTTTTCCCACTCAGATAGAAGCTCATCTCTTGTTTCAACAGAATGAATTGTTTCCCGAGTTGGGACAGGAATGCCCTTAAAAGCACATTTATCTGCCAAGGTGCTCAACACAAGTGGTCGATCTGGTTGCAATTCGTCGTGTCGATAGAGATGTACAACATCATAGAGATCACGCGGCCTTTGCCTTTCTGCGAGAGCTCTCACTTTTTCGGCAAAAACTTCCTCGAAGCAATAGCAGGCAACGTTAATACCACCTTCAGGATTATCGGTATATGGATGGTGCAGTGGACGTACAGCAGGCTCCAAAACCAAAACTTCGTCGGTGGTCAAATCCAGCTTTATCCGTGCAGGGTCTCCACGTCGCTGCATGGGGCCACGATAGTAAACCCGACCTTCTGCTGAAATTCCACCACGGTTGTTTTCATAAACATCGAAGCGCAATCTATCAGCTGGAATTTCAATACCGGACTCCTCATAGATCCATTCGACAACCTCGCCAAAAACGGTTAATAAAAATTCTTCTATTAAGTGATCTGGATTTGTAAGGGTGAAATCCAGATCCTCGCTAAAGCGATAGGTCTCAAAGTAACATTTTTTGAGACAGGTGCCGCCTTTGAAAACCCACCCTTCCTGAAGTGCCGCATGGTTGGATATCCCAGCCAGCAGCCAACCCAAAACATAGTCCTTCTCAACGACTTCTGGCGCAAGAGTCAACTCCCTTGCAAAATCCATTATCTCCTGTCGATCAATCACATCCCCTCCGTCTTCCAACTTCCCGGAACCCATAATTTCCAACGGGTAATCAACCGGTTCGACTTTAATGAGGTATCCAGCTTGGCTTTCCCCTTCGTCAGCCCACTCAAACATTTATCGATGATAGTTTTTTCCGAAACATCATTTCGTTCCAATAAAAACCCTAATCTCTTTAACACAGCGCCATTTCCAAGTCTGCGGGCATACTCAACCAGTAAATTGAGGTTGCTCATCTCAGAACGAAGATAGTTCTTCAGCATATCCTCGACCGACCTTATGCCACCACCGAGTTTCGGGTCAGATAACATATCGAGGATCGTCCTGGTCGGATCAGACACCTGGACTTTCACCTGACCACGCCATACCGTCTTAAGACCAAAGACCTTTTCTTTCCCGATTGTTTTGAGCTTATACTGTGACCCCCTCAATGTGGGGTTTCGATTTCTCGGCTTTTGCTCTGTGATAACGATTGTTGTCCGAAAAATCTGCTCAGTCAGATCCCAATATTCAGCAGCACTCCAGCCACCGATATAACAAGGGCTGTAGAGTTTCTCAGCGATGGCCCACGGATCTTCTAACGACACATCTGCAGAGCGGGACTCAAGTGGTACAGGGACATAGAGCCCGCGCTTAACTCGCGCAAGCCAGCCTTTCTTGCACCAGCGGGAGAGCATTTTTGCCGTATCGGTTCTGGTTGCATTAAGGGCTTGTGCCGCCTGTTCAACAGTGACTGACCCTGTGCTTCCACGCAGCACCGCTGACAGCCTTTCCCGATCCAGTGTTCCAATTCCTTCAAGTTGATTCATAGTATATTCATTGCGCTCGACTTCACCTAAAACATGAACTGTTGCGCATATTATATACTAAAAGCCATAAAGTACAATATTTGCGTACTTGTTCACCTATTCACCGAACAAATGCACTAACAATGAACCAACACTGAAGTCGATCTGGCTTTGGCTGGGTCCTGGAACTTGTTTTGAGACTTGTTGAAAATCAGCCCGAGCAGGCTTTGAGGATGGCGGCCTTATAGCGCTTGAGGTTGGCGACGGCTTCATCGAGGCGGGAGAATTGTTTTTCGATCTCCGCGACGATGCGTTTTTGTTGCTCCAGAGGAGCAAGGGGGATTTGTATCTGGGCCAGCTTCTTGCCATTCACATTTGGCTGCCCAATTCCAGCTTGGTTTTCTGTTATTTGTTGCCAATAATTTAAAGATTTAAAAAAGTAGGCCACATACCTCGGGTCTGCAACTGACTTCTGAAGTCGGACACGAATTAGATATGAGGCAAACACCGACTCAGGAAAGTTGCCACGGATGAGATAACTTTTCCCAACGGTTGCACCTGTTCTTGCAAACACAAAATCAATTTTCTTCGAGAAGGTATTTGCCTTTGTCTTTATCCTCAATTTTGCAAAACGGCCTCCCTGTCCATTCAACAGAATCGTCTTGAATATCAGTAATTCTTAAAAGTTTTGGGCCAACTGGTTCCTGACTCGACTTAGCCGTATACCCATATTGAATAGCTGATGAAATGTCACCTAATGGTTCAGTTGTCCATCCATCAGGAAGGATATCTATATCACTCACGCCGCAAAAACCTCTTTCCATAAACGTTTTGCATGTAGGGGCGCTGCTTGCTGCGCCCTTTCCCCTCCGCCACCGAAACTTGGTGCGACAACATCATCATATTACAAACAGGGCGCGGCAAGCAGCGCCCCTACGCCACCAATGCTTCATTTAATTCATTTAATTCATTTAAAATCGTGATCATGTCATCATCGAAGATTTGATAAACCTTCCCAATCCCACCCTTCTGCACAAATGGCGCAGAATCAAAATCATCCGTCTCAATCTGAAGGTTATCAGCAATATGGTCACGAACCATCTCCAGCCACTTGCGCTGTTCATCAGTAAACCGCTTGCCACTCGCCTGATGCAGCGTCAACCACGCCCGGAAGTTCACCTGCACCTTCTCCGGAAACGACACCAGTTCATTCTCCTGATGCATGGCAAAGCGCACCAGCGACACCAGATCGGTCAGAATATGATTGGCCGCCGCACCACGCACCTTGCTCGCCTCCAACTTCTGCTAAGCAGCCCACAGCTCATCGGGCACCCGCTTCTCCCACCCCTGCGGATGGGTCTGGTAGATGCGCAACTGATCAACCTGGGCGAAAACCAGGGTTTCGGTACCTCGGTGCGGTTGGGAAAGATTTCGGTAAAGAGCTTGTCGCGATAGATCTGAACCACGGTGCGAATCTGATCACCGGCGACTACCTCGCGGTCCAGCTTATGCGTCTCGTAATTGACATTAACCCCGTCGGCGACCGCTTGTGGGTGGCCGTACTCCATGACCAGGTTCTTGTTGAAGAAGCCAAAGGTCTGTTTTGAGGGGGTGGCCTTTGAATCGTGCAGATAGTGACCCGTGCGGTGGTGTCGAGCACGTTGCGGGGCATGTGCTGAACGATGTACTCCTCGCTGAACTTGAAGTTGTTTTACGGCGGGACGTACTGCTGGAACTCCTTGAGGGTCTGGCGCCCCAGATTTCCCCGGTCGACCAGGAACAACACCCGCCGGGCACCGGCGAACTTGATCAGGCGGTAGATGAAGTTGATCGAGGTAAAGGTCTTGCCGCTACCGGTCGCCATCTGGATCAGAGCGCGTGGACGGTTCTCCTTGAGTGACACTTCGAGGTTCTGGATCAAGAACGTTAGTGAAACGGGTCTCAACGCCAGTGGATTCGTAACAGAATGGTAGCGGATTGTGCCATGCAGGTAGACCTGCTGGTAGGCCGGTGGTGTATTTGGCAGATTGGACTTCGACACCGGTCAGGGTGCTGCCGACCTTCTTGGCTTCGATAACCCCGGCGGCCTTGCCGTCGACATAGAGAAGATAATCGGCAAACCCGTGCCCAGAGGAGAGAGGAAACTCACGTATTGCAACACCACGACCACCATGAATGTTGGTGGCAGAGATATCCTGCACCAGCCATCCACATGTGGCGAGTGTAGCGTCGATCTGTTTTCTGACTTCGGCTTCTGGTGCTGGAGTCACCTTATCCCCCTGACATTACATATAAAGTGAATACTTTTTGTATCCTACTAAAAACCCTTACATAATTCCAGAAAACAAAAAATGCTGATGATACTAAAAGCCAAAAAAAGGGCCGCACAAGGCGGCCCAAAAGTAGTTAAGGGAGTCACATCACAGGCAAGCGCAGAGCAACGAGCAAGCCGTCAGACGCCGGGCGGAGAACCGGCACGGCTACTCACCCTTTGACAAGCACAGAATTAAATTCCAGCAGTTGGCCGTCTGGACTGTTAAGAACAGTCCGTCAGGGAAATGTTATTTCTCAATCGACCCGTTTACGCAGGAACGTTGGGATATCGTATTCCTCATCTTCATTGTAAGCGCCAATACGCATACTGGCGCGAGGTTTGTCCTGATTCTGGTTACGGATAAAGGCAGGGATATCGCGGTCGATTTTGGTCGGGGTTGGTGTATTTGGTCGACCTAACTCTGAGTTAGAACCGCTGTTAGTATCGAAGGTACAGCCAAAACCGGTGGCTATCGCCGTCACCTGAATTTTGTCACCCATCTCTTCATTGACAACTAACCCGATAAAGATATTCGCGTCTTCGTGTACTTTTTCACTTATGAGACCATTCACTTCTTCGAATTCTGCCATGGTCATGCTGGAGGAAGCGGAAACATTGACGAGCACACCCTTGGCCCCGGAGATATCAATCTCTTCGAGCAATGGGCTGCTGATCGCCTGCTGAGCTGCTGTGATTGCGCGATTTTCACCTTCGCCATGGCCGATACCCATCATCGCCATGCCCCGCTCACTCATCACCGTCTTCACATCAGCAAAGTCGAGATTCATGACGCCAGTTGTGGTGATTAAATCGGAGATGCCCTGCACCGCCTGACGCAGAACGTCATCTGCCGGCTTAAAGGCATCCATAATACCCATTGTTTTATCAGCAAGGCCACTGAGTCGATCATTGGGAATCAAGATCAGTGAGTCAACAATCTGTTTAAGTTCTTCAACGCCCTCCACAGCTTTACCCATGCGCTGCTTACCTTCAAAGCCGAACGGTTTGGTCACTACGGCTACAGTCAAAGCACCAACTTCCTTGGCAACTTCAGCAATCACCGGAGCTGCACCGGTACCGGTTCCACCACCAAGACCAGCGGCAATAAAAACCATATCAGCCCCTTGCAACAGCTCTTTCAACCGCTCTCTATCCTCTTCGGCTGCAGCACGACCAACCTCCGGATTGGCGCCAGCACCAAGTCCTTTAGTCAGTTTGGGACCAAGTTGCACCTTCATTGGTGCCAGATTAACCCGTAAAGCCTGGGCATCGGTGTTTGCCACCATAAACTCTACGCCCTCAATTTGAGCAGTAATCATCGTATTGACTGCGTTGTTCCCACCACCGCCAACCCCAACAACCTTGATTCTTGCTACCTGATCTTTCTCTTCTAATTCAAACATAATGACTCCCTCCGCCATTGTTGTGACCGGTCTTCTCCGTTGCCCCGGTCGGTTTAAAGTTACAGACTTGTTTTCTTATTAGAAAAATTCTCCGAACCACTCTTTCATACGCCGCGATACACGATCGAACAGATTCTCCTGACCAATCACAAAGTTGCGTGTTTCCAGGTTGCGACTGCCATACTTCACCAGACCAACACCAGTGGCGTAGATTGGTGAATTAACAACATCGATAAGACCGCCGATATTGGTCGGTTTCCCTCTTCTCACCGGCAAGTCAAAGATTTGCTCAGCCAGTTCCGGCATCCCCGGCAAAATCGCCGAACCACCGGTCAGTACCACTCCGGATGCGATCAAGTCCTCAAAACCGCTCTTAACAATCTCGCGGTTAACCAGAGTGAAGATTTCCTCGACCCGTGGCTCAAGAATCTCTGCCAGCAACTGACGTGACAGAATGCGTGGTTCGCGACCACCCACGGACGGGACCTCTATCGTTTCATCCTTGCCGACCATTGAGGAGAGGCAGCACCCCGAAGTCTGCTTGATTTTTTCCGCTTCGGCCGTCGGCGTACGCAGACCAACAGCAATATCGGTGGTCAGATGATTGCCACCGAGCGCTAGAACCGAAGTGTGCTTGATCGCCCCGTCGACAAAGATGGCAACATCTGTTGTGCCGCCACCGATATCAACAATCGCAACACCGAGCTCTTTTTCATCTGATGTCAATACGGCCTCAGAAGATGCCAACTGTTCCAGGACTATATCCCCGACATCAACACCAGCCTTGTTGCAACTTTTAATAATATTCTGTGCGCTGGCTACCGCTCCGGTAACGATATGCACGCGTGCTTCCAGGCGCACACCGCTCATACCAAGAGGCTCCTTGATGCCGTCCTGATCATCGATGATGAATTCTTGAGGCAGGATATGAATCACTTCCCGGTCCATCGGAATCGCCAATGCTTTGGCAGCATCAATAACGCGGCGCACATCATCGTTGGTGACTTCGCGATTTTTGATAGCAATCACGCCCTGAGAGTTAATCCCCTTGATATGGCCACCAGCAATTCCTGCAAAGACTGTTTTGATTTCACACCCGGCCATCAACTCAGCTTCCTGAAGTGCCTTACGAATCGCACTGACTGTACTTTCGATGTTGATAACCACGCCTTTGCGTAGACCGCGCGATGGACTGGTGCCAATACCGACAATATCCAAGCCCTCATCGGTCATCGCCCCGACAATCGCACAAATTTTAGTTGTGCCGATATCCAGCCCGACCACCAGGTTTTCCCGTTTACTGTTCATGTCACTCCCCTTCTTTCAGGCTAACTTCTGCCAACCGTACGCTTCACATCCACCTTCACGATAACGCGGTCGGACACGTTTAAATCAATATATTTAAGAGCCATTAAGCGTGGCTCCAGATCGCTGTAAATTCTCTCCAGACGCTCCAGCTTGGCGCGAAAACCCATCTTACCCAAACGTACTGGAACTCCACCTATCCGGGTATGCAGGATCATCCCCTCCTGTTGGTCGTAATGGATTTCCGAAACATCCTCCAAGTTAAAGATGGTCCGGCTATCCAACTCATTCATGAGCAGGAGGGCCAGATTCAGGGAGTCCTGAGTCTGATCCGGATTATCAAGCAGATACTGCCGGTCAATCCCGGTAATCACCGGATAATTGAGTTGATCAGCCGCATCAAGCATTTTGAAAACCACCCCCGCTTTATCAACGTAGTAGAGATATCCAAGATCTATAATGGCTCTTACTTCACGTTCAACCACCCGGATGACGACCTGGTCCGGGAAGGATCGCTCCACGTCAGCTCTGGCAATCCATGGATGTTCTTCGATCTTGCGGCCGATCAGATACAGCTCGAGATCGAACAGGCTGGCGCCTACCTTGATATCAGAAGCATCGAGGATATCGCCTTCACTGACTCTCAATTGTTGCTATACACGAATTTGCTTCACACCAAAATAACCTGAGTCCAAAAGCATCTGAGCCGTCAACAAGGCACCACTCGCAAGCAGAAAACCACTCCCTGACGCAATGGTTATACGCAGCAGACGATGGAAAAGTTTTTTCCAGTCTCGCAGCTGCTTTTCCTGCTTGCGCCGGTTGTTTTTGATTTTCTTCTGCTTGTGAGTTTTCAGGTCACGCATCATTTAATCCGGTTGTTTGTTTACTTGTCCAATCCTGCATCCGTAAGAATCTGCATCACCAACTCGTTGAAGGAAACACCAGCCTCAGCTGCAGCCTTTGGCAACAGACTGGTCTCAGTCATCCCAGGTATGGTGTTAATCTCAAGACAAAAGAATTCACGCTCCCGCACCATGAAATCAACCCTGGCTGCGCCCCTACAGACGAGGGCTTTACAAGCAGCCACGGAAACTTCCTGAAGACGGTTATAGAGGACTGCTTCCAACGGCGCTGGCAGCAGGTACTCGGTTTGTCCCGGCGTATATTTAGACGCATAGTCGTAAAAGCCGCTTTTCGGCACAATTTTGATAATCGGTAGCGGTTCGTTATTCAATATGCTGACTGTCACTTCATCACCCTGAATAAAATCTTCGATGAGGATCAGATCATCGTGCTTCAGCGCTTCTGAAAGACCCGCTTCGAGTTGTGACTTGTCGTGGACAATACTGATGCCGATTGTCGAACCTTCCCGGGCGGGCTTGACCACCAACGGAAAATGTCGACAACGCTTCAGCATTTCATTCTTATCATCTCCAGCGCGGTAAACCACGAATCCAGGCGTCGAGATTTCGTGATAAAGCAGAATCTGCTTGGTAACGACCTTGTCCATGACCATGCTTGATGACATTACGCCGCTACCGGTGTAAGGGATATGCATCATCTCAAGCATTCCCTGAACGGTCCCGTCTTCACCATAACGCCCATGCAGACAGATAAAAGCCACCTCAGTTTCTGCTGCCCGCAATTGTCCCGGTAAATCGTGACCGACATCGATTCCAACAGCGTTGCAACCATTCTCGAGTAATGCCTTCAGAACCGCCTGCCCGGTTTTAAGTGAAATCTCCCGCTCAGCGGAGAGACCACCCATGAGCACCGCAATCTTTGTATTTTTCAAATCATCAGGCTTTGCCATAACTCTCATCTCAAACTTGCGTCTATCGCTTAGCTATCTTTTTCCAGAAGCTTCAACAGTTCCGCACCCACCTGCCAGACGTTGCCGGCACCAAGGGTAATAACAATGTCACCAGGCTGTAGAACTGCCTGCAAATGCTCGACGGTTGATTCGATATTACCGGAGTAACAACACGATTTATGTCCATGTTCGCTAATGCCATCGGCGAGCTTTTCAGCAGTAACCTCAGGGCGGACATCTTCTCCTGCGGCATAAACATCCAGAACGGCAATATGGTCAGCCTCATAAAAAGCGGTCAGGAAATCATCAAACAAAGCCTCGGTACGACTGTAGCGATGCGGCTGAAAAACAGCGACCACCCGCCGATCCCAGCCGGAACGGGCAGCGCCCAGAGTGGCCTTTATTTCCACAGGATGATGACCATAATCATCCACGACCATGATTCCTTGAGCCTCGCCTTTGATCTGGAACCTGCGTCCTACACCGCCAAAGTCATGAAAGCCTTCGGCAATCGCGGCAAAAGACATATCGAGCTCCATGCCAACAGCAACGGCTGCCAATGCGTTGAGGACATTGTGCCGTCCCGGCATACGGATATTCAATCGACCGAGCGATTCACCGCGGTACTGCACCATAAAACTGGTTCGATCAGCATTGTGTTCAATTTCAGAGGCCATGAAGTCCGCCTGACTGGTCAGACCGTAAGTCACCAGACGTTTTTTGACTTGGGGAATCATACCCTGCAGGTTTTCATCATCCAGGCAAAGAATGACAAGTCCGTAAAATGGCACCTTATTGATGAATTCAATAAACGTTGAACGGATTTCATCCAGGTCTTGATAGTAATCAAGGTGGTCCTCATCAACATTAGTAACAACAGCAATGGTCGGTGATAATTTGAGGAAGGAACCATCCGACTCATCGGCTTCAGCCACCAGATACTCACCCTGTCCCAACTTGGCATTGGAACCAATTGAATCGAGTCGACCACCAATGACTACGGTTGGATCAATACCGCCGTGGGAAAGGACGGTTGCCACCATACTGGTCGTGGTCGTTTTACCGTGAGTTCCTGCGATAGCGATACCATGCTTCATACGCATCAGTTCGGCCAGCATTTCAGCCCGAGGGATGACCGGGATTTTGCGTCGATTTGCTTCCTGCACTTCGGGATTGTCAAGATTGACTGCCGTGGACGTCACCACAACATCAACGTCAGCGAGATTCTCAGCACGATGTCTATAAGAAATCGTTCCGCCCAGGCTGGCAAGACGCCGGGTAATTTCACTTTCTTTGAGATCGGACCCTGACACCTGATAATCAAGATTAATCAGGACTTCAGCAATCCCACTCATACCAATGCCACCGATACCAACAAAATGAATTTTTTGAATCTTGCCGTACATGATTTTCTCCTTAAACCCTTTCCAAGAGAACGGTTCGGCATTCTTGCAGTATCCGGGCAGCAGCACCACGACGTGCTAATGTTTTAGCTGCAGCAGCCATAGTTGTGAGGCTGGTCCGATCATGGAGCAGGCCGCTGATCAACTTACCAAGACGTGCAGGTGTCAGGTCAGATTCTTCCATCATCAGAGCAGCACCCTTCATTGCCATAGCCTGGGCATTGACTGACTGATGACCAGCTGCAGCATGTGGATATGGCACCAGAACAGCTGGCCGCCCACAAGCCGTCAATTCAGCGAGAGTGGGTGCTCCAGCCCGGCAGACAATCAGGGTCGCATTTGCGTAAGCCTGTGCCATATCAACAATAAACGGCTGCACATCAACCTTTGGCCAGCCATTTTCCTCGTAACCTCGCACAACCTCCACATAATCCAATTTTCCGGACTGATGTACGATTTCCAGTTTCTCCCGCCACTCGGCCAGGTCAGGCAGAGCGGCAACGACAGCTCGATTAATTGCCCTTGCGCCTTGACTGCCACCGAACACCAGCAGGCAAATTTGCTCTTCCGGGATGGCGGGACAATTCTCCATGGCCACACGAACCGGGTTGCCAGTCAGTACCGTGGCGCTGCTGTGAAAGGCCCGGTCTGCCTCGCCAAATGAAAGACAGACTCTTTTCGCCCAATGACCAAGCAGACGGTTGGCTAAGCCAGGCCAGGCATTCTGTTCGTGGACCAGATAAGGAATTCCTAAAGTTTTTGCTGCCAGCAACACGGGAACTGAAGCATAACCACCGACGCCAACCACAACATCCGGTGAAAATTCCCGTAAAATCGTTCTCGACTGAGCAAAGCTCTTCACCAACTTGCCAAGGACTTTCAGGCGGGCCACAAAACCAAGCCCAGCCCAGGCACTCATCTCGATCGTTTTTAAAGACCAACCAAGTTCAGGTAGCATACGGGCTTCCAGTCCTCTTTCGGTACCGACAAAGAGAATCTCACTTTGCGGCTCCTCATACTTGAGCTGTTCAGCCAAAGAAATCGCCGGGAAGAGATGTCCGCCGGTGCCACCACCAGCCAGCAACAATTTCATCGCAGCTCCCCCGGTAGATGACGTGAAACGTTCAGTAAGATGCCGATTGCTGCCAGCGTTGTCACCAGGCTGGTTCCACCGTACGATATGAACGGCAAAGCCAACCCTTTCGTTGGCACCATGCCCATGACTACGGCCATATTGACAAAAGCTTGCATGCCGACCAGCAGGGTGACACCGAAAGCCAGAAAGCAGCTGAATTCATTCGGCGCGTTGAGCGATATCCGCAACCCTCTCAGAATCAACAACATGAACATCGCAGCGATTACAATTACGCCGATAAAGCCAAGCTCTTCACCAATCACGGAAAAGATAAAATCGGTATGTGCCTCGGGCAGAAAGAAGAGTTTCTGTTTACTCTCACCGAGACCTTGGCCGAAAGCACCGCCGGAGCCGAAGGCAATCCAACTCTGAATAATCTGGAAACCGGTGTTGCTCGGGTCGTCCCATGGATTCAGAAACGCCAGAATCCTCCGGCGACGATAATCAACATTCATGACCATAAAGTAAAGAAACGGTAGCGCGATTAAGCCGATACCGGCCAGATAACTCAGCCGAGTACCTGCTACCATCAGCATGGTAGTGGCCACGACTGCGACAGTCACGGCACTGCCAAGGTCAGGCTGGGCCAGCAGTAGCCCAATAAGTACAGCCAGGATCAGCATGTAAGACAGGAAACCAGAGCGGAACCTCTTAACCTTCTCCTGTTTACGAGCCAACGAATGTGCCATAAAGAGCACCAAACCAATTTTGACGAATTCTGCGGGTTGGAAGGTGAACCCTGCGATATTGAGCCAACGTGTTGCACCACCTATCTTTTTACCAACCCCTGGTATCAGCACGGCCACCAGCAGTAAGGTGCACAGGCCCAATACCGGCCAGGCCGCCTTGCGCAGGATTTCAAGGTCAATGCGCATCAACAGGGCCATAACACCGAAACCAAGCACGGCATAAATACCCTGACGTTTGAGAAAGTACAAACTGTCACCGTAATCTCGCACTGCCATAATCGATGAAGAAGAAAAGACCATAACCACACCGAGACAGGTCAAGCAGACCGCCAGCACCAATATGGAATTGTCTGTTCCCTGTTTAACTTCCATTGACACATTCTCCGTGATGACTTAAAGCACGGAACTCCCGGATAAAAACCTGGCCTCGTTCTTCAAAACTTTTGAACATATCAAAACTAGAACACCCGGGCGACAACAGGACAGCCCCTCCGGAATTGCTTAATTGGTCGGCAAGTCCAACTGCGTCATGCATACTGTTTGCACGATGAATTTCGGTAAGTCCGGAAAAAGCCTTTGCCATGCGTTCTGCTGCTACGCCAATCAATACCAGATGGGATACTTTTTCTGTAATCAGTGGAACTAAAGCAGAGAGATCGCCATGTTTGTCCTTACCACCAGCGATCAGCACGACGGGTTCTTGCAACCCTGACAAACTTTTCACAACACTGCCGATATTGGTGCCTTTGGAATCGTTATACCAACAGCTGCCACGTAATTCACCGAGGAACTCCATGCGATGTGGCAGGCCGGTAAACTTTTTGGCAGCACTCCAGGCGACCTCAGCAGGACAGCCTTCCAGCAGCAACGGGATCAAGGCAGCCATAACATTTTCCTGGTTGTGCCGACCACGGATTTGCAATTCATCGACAGTAAAAATGGCTTCACTGCCCTGCCAGCGCCAAATGATTTTGCCGTCAACCAGACTCATGCCATCCGCTAATACTTTATTACAGCTGAAACAGACCTTGATTGCCCGAGTCTTTGCTGCAGACTGCATGACTAATGGATCATCAAGATTGAGAATTGCAATATCATCATCTTGCAGATTCTCAAAAATCCGGGCCTTGGCTGCTTGATAACTGGCCATGTCCGGATAACGATCCAGATGGTCTTCAGTGATGTTGAGAAGCATGGCGTAACGTGGGTGGAAAGACTCTATCGTTTCCAACTGGAACGATGAAAGTTCAGCCACATACCAGTTAAAATCCTGATTGACGGCATCGACCAGCGGTGTGCCAAGATTGCCACCGACAAAGACCTTCTCCCGCCAGTTTTTGAACATCTCACCAATCAGGGTGGTGACTGTCGATTTACCATTGGTCCCCGTAATGGCAATCATGGTCCCGGTCAGTTCTCGCCAGGCAATTTCTACTTCACCGAGAACTGGCACTTTATTCTTACAACAGGCTTTCAGAATCGGGATATCAAGCGGCACACCTGGGCTGATCACAACCAGATCAGCTGCCATAAAAAGTGCCTGCGTGTGACCACCCACGTCCAGTTCAACCCCGGACTTCTTTAATTCATCCAGATTGTTGAGAAAATCAGCGGAACGACAATCGGACAAGGTAACCCGGGCGTCCCGTGCACGAAAAAAACGCGCCAGACTGCATCCGGTTGAACCGGCACCGACAATAACGATTCTCTTGTTCCGATAATCTCTTTGCATTTAGCCTTAAATTCCTATCTCATCTTCAAGGTAGAGAGACCAATCAATGCCAGAATGATGCTGATAATCCAGAACCGTACGATAATTTTCGGCTCTGCCCAGCCTTTCAGTTCAAAATGATGGTGAATCGGTGCCATGCGAAAAATTCGTTTACCATAGAGACGAAACGAAGCTACCTGCACAATCACCGAGAGCGCTTCCATAACAAAGATTCCACCGACAATCACCAGCACGATCTCCTGCTTGGTAATCACAGCAATGGTGCCGATGGCTCCGCCTAGTGACAGGCTACCGACATCACCCATAAAGACCTGCGCCGGATAAGTATTAAACCAGAGGAAACCAAGCCCAGCGCCGATCATGGAACCACACACGATCGAAAGTTCACCAGCCCCTTTAACACCATCGATCTGCAGATAACTGGCCAGGGTTGCATGCCCGGCTACGTATGCGAAAAGCAGGTAAGCCCCTGCCGCAATAATCACCGGACCAATCGCCAGGCCATCGAGGCCGTCAGTAAGATTGACAGCGTTACTGGCGCCGATAATCACCAACATGGCAAATGGTACATAGAACCAGCCAAGATCGGGATTCAAACTTTTGAAAAAGGGGAAAGCCAGCGTGGTTTGAAACCCGGGATAAGCCATCAGGATCATACCGACTCCAAACGCAATCAACATCTGCCAGAACATTTTCTTCCGCGGTGACAATCCGTCACTGTTTTTCTTGCGAATTTTCAACAGGTCATCGACAAAACCAATGATGCCGTAACTAACAGTGACCAAAAGGACTAACCAGACATACATATTGGTCAGGTCAGCCCAGAGCAGGGGCGGCAGTACTATAGCAAAAAGGATCAAAGAGCCACCCATGGTCGGCGTGCCCTCTTTCTTGAAATGGGATTCAGGTCCCGATCGCCGAATCGTTTGCTCCCACTGCAACGACGAAAGTTTTTCAATCAACCATGGACCCAGTAAAAAGCTGATAACGAGAGCCGTAATCGCCGCATAGATCGTCCGGAAGGTAATGAACCGGAAAACATATAAGACTGAAAATTCCGTATGTAAAGGGTAGAGCAGATGATAGAGCACGTTAATTCTCCGTCAGTTGCCGTTTACGGCACTCTTCTGTTTTGATATACGCAAAGCGGCAGTTATCTTCTCCATGCGCATACCTCGTGAGCCCTTAATCAGAACCCGGTCACCGGATTGAAGCATTTCAAGCAGTTGTGCAGCTAACTCATCATGACTGTCAGCAACAAAAACCTTATCAGCGGGCAACCCTGCGTCCATAGCACCACGAACAATCTCTTCGGCTAGAGCCCCGTAAGAAAAGAGCCAGTCAGTTCGTTCGGCGGCAATAATACCGATCTGGTAATGTAATTCTGGAGCAGTAGGCCCCAGTTCGAGCATGTCCGCCAGAACCGCAATTCGCCGACCAGGTGAGCCGAGGTCATGCAGAGCATCAAGTGCGGCGTGTACTGACAAAGGGTTCGCATTGTAGCTATCCTCAAGGACAACAATGTCACCTGGCAACTCCAGTAGTTCCATGCGCCCCGGGCAGGGGTTAAAAGCTTCCAGACCGGTTGCGATTTCCTGCAACCGGATACCGAGAACCGTTGCTGCTGCTGCTGCGCCAAGAGCATTGGAAACATTATGACGACCCGGCAAAGGCAGCACGACCCGTTGCACAGCGCCATCGATCATCAGATCAAAACCGACCGATCCATTTTGTGCCATAATCTTGTCCGCCCGAATGGCAGCATCACTGCTTGTGCCGAAAAGAACCTTTCGAACACCATTGGCCACAGGCAACAGGCATACTTCCGGATCGTCTGCGTTGATCAAGGCGACACCATCTGCCGGCAAATTTATGAACAGCTCTCCCTTGGCCCTTGCTACACCGGAAATCTCTTCAAAATTTTCCAGGTGTCCTGCACCAACATTAGTAATCAGACCGATATTCGGAGTCGCTATCTCAGCCAAACGGGCAATTTCACCACGAGCGCTCATGCCCATCTCAACAACCGCCCAACGATGCTCAACCTTCAGTTCAAAGAGGGTCAGCGGCACACCTATCAAATTGTTGAAATTACCCGCCGATTTCAGACCAGGCCCGCTATGCTCAAGAATGGCCGACAACATCTCCTTGCAAGTTGTCTTACCCGACGTCCCGGTAATACCGACCACCGGGCCGGCAAATTTGCGCCGTACAGCTGCCGCCAGGTCTCCCAGGGCCTTAAGTGTGTCAGCAACCTTGACGACTGGAACCAGTAAACCACCGATCATCTCCTCGCTGAGACAGCCCGCAGCACCACGCTGTATCGCTAATGTCAGGTAATCGTGTCCATCGTAATTATCACCCCGCAACGGGATAAAAAGATCCCCCGGTTGCAATGTACGGCTATCTGTGGAAATTCCCTGAAATTCGACAGACGCACCGTTCTGCATCAGATGCCCACCGGTAATCTCTGCGACTTCACGCATATCCATGCGAATCATTGCTGACCTCCTGCCTGCAGAGCCTTGCGCAACTCTTCACGATCATCGAAATGGATCCGCCCACTATTCAGGATCTGGTAATCCTCATGCCCTTTACCTGCCACGAGCAAAAGATCTCCGGTCCGTAGCATGTTGATTGCAAACTGAATAGCTTCACGACGGTCCGGAATGACAACGTAGCCCTTACCTTCGCCTTTTTCTGCCTCTGATTGACTCCACTCGCATGCATGAACTTTGACCAGCCCGCCACGAACATCATTGAGAATCTGCTCAGGATCTTCTGAGCGGGGATTATCAGATGTTGCAATAGCGATATCGGAACCGCTTGCAGCAATTTCAGCCATGATCGGACGTTTACTGCGGTCACGATCTCCGCCACAACCGAAAATTGTCAGAATTCGCTGTGGCTCAAGAGCCTGCATCGCTTCGAGAACCCGACGCAAAGCATCACCAGTATGCGCATAATCGACCAGAATGACGGCATCACGATCATTCTCTATCTGTTCAAGGCGTCCCGGCACGCCAGTGGCATTTGCTATTCCCTCCGCGATTATCTGTGGCGACAGATCAAGGGCAACCGCGGCACCAATAGTACAAAGCAGGTTCTCAACATTGAAATCACCGAGCAAAGAGCTGGCAATTTCTATGGGACCAAGAGGAGTTGCCACCCGGCCACTAATTCCGCTGAGTGAGACATGGAGACTTTCGGGGTAAATGTCTGCACTCTGTTTCCGACCACAGGTTAAAGCGCAAGGGAGCATTGTTGCCAGACGCTGGCCGTAGTCATCATCAACATTGATCACCGTGCGGCCGTTATCGCGGGGAAGCAGCTCTTTAAACAAGTGATATTTGCTCTTAAAATAGTGCTCCATGTTCTGGTGATAATCAAGATGATCAAGGGTCAGATTTGTAAAAACTCCGACATCAAAATGCACACCATCAGCCCGATACTGGTCCAGAGCATGGGAGGAGACCTCTATGACCAGTGAACCTGCTCCGCTATGTCGAAAGTCACAGACCTGTTTCATCAGATCAAGGGATTCAGGTGTGGTATGCGGTGCCTGGCGCAGGTCTTTGCCATAGCGATAATTGATCGTGCCAACCACAGCTGGAGAGAGTCCTGCCCTATTAAGAATCGCTTCGAGCAGATAAGTAATCGTCGTCTTGCCGTTGGTTCCGGTTACGCCGACAACCTGCATGCCCTGCGTTGGGTCACCGTAGAACTCGGCCGCTGCCATCGCCATCGCCTGGCGCGAATTATCGACCAGCACAGTGGTCTCGGCCTCAATCCCCTTCAACGGTTTTTCACAAACCACCACTCGGGCACCATTGGCAATCGCACTGGAGATAAAGTTATGACCATCGCTGACAACTCCACGCAGAGCGAAGAAAGCGTCACCAGGCCTGATCTGACGCGAGTCATAATGCATGCCTGTTACATCCAGATCCACGCTGCCATGAATCTGTTGCTGCCGACAGCTTTTGAGGAGTTGTGATAGTTTCATAACTGTATGAGTCTCATAAAGGGCCGTCAGTCAAAAAGTCCCATCAAGATGGCGGCGTCAGGCGCACCCAAACTTGAGCACCGTAGGGAATCGCCACACCAGGAACCGGCGATTGTTCAATAACCCGACCTCGTCCTTTGAAACTGACATTAAGTTGCTTCTCTTCCATAACTTCTAGAACTTGCCGATAGCTCAAACCAACAAAATCAGGCATTTGCGGACCACCAGACCCATCTATTGCCGCAACTGCCTGCAGCTTGGGTTGTTTAGTCGACATCGCCTCAACAATAATCTGATCAAGTGATGGCAGTGTCTCCCCAGTTGCGATTACTTCACTTGGAGCAATCTTGAGGTACTGCATGGCCTGGGCAGCAATCCGGGAAAAGACCGGGGCTGCAGTCAGCCCACCATAGATGCCTTTCTTCGGTTCATCTATGGTAACCAGCATAATCAGGCGTGGCTCGTCGGCTGGCAGAAAACCGATAAAAGAGCCAACCCGCTTATCAGCCGAGTAACCACCGGTCACTGCGTCCACCTTCTGCGCCGTGCCGGTTTTCCCAGCAACCTTGAAACCTGGCACTCTGGCATTAATTGCAGTACCGCCATCCTCTGTGGTCATTTCCATCATCCTGGAAACAATCTTTGCAACATCTTTGGCGATCACTTTACGTACGACACGCGGTTGTTTCTCGCTGGTCAACTGGCCCTGACTGTCAACAACTCGATCGACGATGTAAGGCTCCATCAGATAGCCGCCGTTGGCAATCGCCGCCGTCGCAGCGACCAGCTGGATCGGTGTGACGCTGATGCCCTGCCCAAAAGAGATTGCCGCCAAATCAACTTCAAACCACCTGCTTGGTGGATTCAGTATACCAACGGCCTCACCGGGCAGGTCAATACCGCTCTTCTGACCAAAACCAAAGTCCTGGATATATTTGTAAAAAGTATCTTTCCCTAATAATTTACCAATTTTTGCCGAGCCAATATTTGAGCTGTACTTAATAATCTCAGCCGGTGTCAGCTTCTGGTATTTTTTATGATCGTGGATATCCTTGCCACCAACCCGAAATAGACCATTCTCACAATCAATCTTCTGGTTGATGCTTATGACCGCCTCATTGAGGGCGGCTGCCATCGGAAAAATTTTAAAGGTTGACCCAGGTTCGTAACTGTCACATACCGCTCGATTTCGCCATTGGGAAGGCTTGTGACGGGTAAAAGCATTCGGGTTGTATTCCGGATAGTTGGCTATAGCCAAGATCTTTCCGGTAGAGGGTTCCATCATGACGACTGTGCCAGCCTTCGCCTCTGTTTTGCGTATACCGTCAGCTAATTCGCGTTCGGCAATGTATTGCAGATTTTTATCAAGTGTCAGAAAGAGATCGTGACCACGTGTCGCACCTTGAACCTGCGGCAACCCCGTGCCTATGCCCCGGCCCAGGGCGTCGCGCTCCATAACCAGATAACCACCACGACCAAGAATGGTTTTGTCGTATTCAAGCTCCAGACCTTCCAGCCCCTTCGGATCGAGACCGGTAAAGCCGAGCAGATGTGCGGCAACATTGGAATTGGGATAGAACCGACGAGGCTCCTTGATCATCCCGACGCCTTTAAGCTTCATCGCCTTAACCTGTTCACTCTGGCTGGGAGTCACCTGACGCTTTAACCAGACAAAGCTTCTGTTACTCTTCAACTTCGCCTTGACTGTTCGTAAAGACAGACCAAGCGCCGTAGCCAGTTTTTTAGCTGCGGCGGAGCGGTCTTCCAGCTTGCGTGGCTCAACATAGATCGAATCGACATCGACACTGACTGCGAGCTCCTCACCATTACTGTCGAATATCGTGCCACGTTGAGGTGTTAAAGGGATGACTTTCTGATGTTGCCGTTCGGCACGTTCGTTCCACTGCTGTTCCTGCATGACCTGAAGATCAAAAGCGCGCATCGTCACCAGTGCAAAACCGAGGATAAAAACGACCCCGATCAAGCGGATGCGAATACGGACACCTCTCCCCAATTCTTGCATTATTCCACCGTTATCACCTGATCAGCAGAAGGCAGGCGTAAGTTCAGTTTTTTGCGTGCCACTCGTTCTATCCGCTCAGGGTTGCTGAGACTGGCTGCTTCCAAGCGAAGATTCGAAGTCTCCTGTCGCACAGTACGCAATCTACCTTCCAAATGAGAGATCTCGTAATCAAGTCTGGTCGCCTGAACACGGGACCAGACGAAAAAAGTGAGACAGCAAGCAACAAAGCGATGAACCCAAGCACCGGTACAAGATTTGGCCGACGCAAGACAAAGCCATTAATTTTTGGTAAAGCTCTTACCGTTGCATCAGGCATTCTGATTATCCTCCAACGGGAGTTTCTCTATCGCCCGCAATACAGCGCTTCGCGCACGCGGGTTACTCTCTTTTTCATTCTCTGTTGCACGAACAGCCTTGCGGGTTAAGACTCGAACTGCAGGCTGGTGCCCACAAGCACAGACAGCAAATCTGGGCGGGCAGATGCAACCGGTTGCTAAAGTACGGAACGTTTGTTTGACTATGCGATCTTCAAGAGAGTGAAAACTGATGACCACCAACCGACCGCCGTCCTTCAATCTTTGCCACGCGGCATCCAGTCCCGCATGCAGACTTTCAAGCTCACCATTGACATGAATGCGCAAGGCTTGAAATACACGGGTTGCAGGATGAATTCGTTGTGGCCCTTTGCTCGCAGGAACAACCCGACGGACCAGTTCGGCCAACTGCAAAGTTGTCACGAAAGGAGTCTGGTCTCTATCCGCTACAATCGCCCTGGCAATCTTGCCTGCCCAGCGCTCTTCACCATAGTCACGAAAGATCCGTTTCAATTCACCAGCATCGGCCTCAGCAACAACTGTGGCAGCGGGATGGCCCTCTGCTGGATTCATGCGCATATCGAGCGGGCCATCTTCCCGGAACGAAAGACCACGCTCGGGGCTGTCAAGCTGGTGGGATGAGACTCCCAGGTCCAGCAAGACCCCATCGAGCCGGTCAATTTCGAGAGCGTCGAGATGAGCGTCCATATCGGAATAATTGCCCTGTCTGAGAATCGCCCTGTCGCCAAAAACAGCCAAGTTATTATTGGCCGCTGCAAGGGCTTCTGCGTCATGATCCATACCAATCAAAACACCATCTGGAGACGTTGCCTCAAGGATTAATCGGGCATGGCCTGCACCACCCAGAGTACCGTCCAGATAAATACCACCACGATGTGGGTTGAGGAACCGGAGGACCTCATCCGCCATCACTGATACATGGCTGAACGCCCCCGAAGCCACGGCTAAAGTCCCAGGTCGAAACGCTTCTGTCGATCCTCTGCCTGACGCTGTTCTGCCTCGGCGAGCATTTCGAGATATCGTGATTTGTTCAAAATCTGAATTTTTTTACCGCCACCGACAATAACGACATCGCGCACACCGTCTGCATCGAGACGGCAATATTCGCGTAGAGATTGTGGCAACTGGATCCTGCCCTGCTTATCGAACGTACAGTGCGTGGCAGGGGTTACTGTTGTAAAATAGAGGTCTTCCCGAAACTGGTCGTTCGGGAGCTGTGAGAATTTATTGAGGAAGTTCTCCCATTCAGGGACAGGATAAGCGACGACTCCGCAGCGGTCTTGAGTAACAACCAAGGCATCGCCCTCACAGAATTCCTTCAACTGCTCACGGAACTTGGCTGGAATACTCGCCCGCCCCTTTGGATCGATTGAATTATAATAAACGCCCTGGAATTCCATTTGGCCCTCTTTGGCCTTAAATTACACAATTCACCACCTTCTGGGCAAATATAATCTGAGCATGGCAACCTGTCAAGAAATTATTTCAATTTTCTAAGGGGTTAGACCGCTTTGCAGATGTAGCAAAACAGTTTACAAGAGGTAGTTTCGAGTGTTGTCACGAAGCGCCACAAAAGTAACTAAGACACAATGTTATATTTTTCAGACAGATAGAAAGAAGGCTTAAGGAATCGCATCAACCCAAAGAAAGGCTGTAAGGCTTTATGAATATAAGGCCACAAGGTTCTAAAGTCCTAAAACCTTACAGCCCTACAGCCTTAGAACATTATAGCGATCCTTGATCCTTAAGCTCAGGAAGTCGCATTTCTATCTGCTCAATACGCCGACCCTCAACCTCGCACACGGTGAAACGGACACCATCCGCCTCACAGACATCACCGACTTCAGGAATGCTGCCCAAGGAGTGTAAGAGGAAACCAGCCAGGGTATTAACATG
Source organism: Deltaproteobacteria bacterium (assembly GCA_024279915.1). GTDB lineage: Bacteria > Desulfobacterota > Desulfuromonadia > Desulfuromonadales > BM103 > M0040. Next base: position 22,326 of record JAJRRB010000084.1, on the reverse strand, counting down.
CTCTTCTGAAAGCTCCAACTCGAAGCGACGGTTGATATAACGAATTGCTGCGCTACCATCAATCATATAAAGGTTTGAGGCAAGCTGTTTGACAAGGATTTCTTCTTCATCGTACTCATCATGAATCTCGCCGACAATTTCTTCGACAATATCCTCTAAAGTGCATATCCCCTCAACCCCACCATACTCATCGACGACAACGGCAAGATGCAGATGCTTGCGACGAAAAGCCTGCATCAAGGTCTCGATCGGTTTGGCTTCCGGCACAAAATATGGTGGGCGAGCCAATTCACGCAGCAAAAACTGCTCCGGTTTATCGAGATATTTCAATACATCCTTCGAATGAATCACACCAACCACGTTATCAAGATCACCATCGTATACCGGGAAACGCGAATGTCTGGCCTGGGCAGTCAGCTGCGCAACTTCCTGAAAGCCTGCGTCGACAGAAATACCAACCACCTCTGTTCGTGGCACCATAACGTCGCGCACCCTTATTTTCGACAAGTCAAAAATACCGTGCAGCATACGACGCTTATCTTCAGCGACCACTCCGGCATCTTCACCGAACTCGATAATCGAACGAATTTCATCTTCTGAGATCAAAGGGGCTTGCTCTTCATCACGAAGAAAACGGGTCAGCAGGCCCGAAATACCACTGACCACTCTGGTTACAGGACGAAGTAGCCACATAAAGAAACTGATCGGATACAGAACGCGAAAAGAGTGCTTTTCCGGATAAGCCGCAGCATAGGTTTTGGGACAGACTTCCGAAAAAATCAGTAGCAATGGGGTCAGGATCAAAATTGTCATCAGTTCGCCACCCTGACCGAACAGATCAATAAAAAGCGCTGCGGCAAAGACCGAAATCATGATATTAACCAGATTGTTGCCAACCAGGATAGCACTCAGCAAATCATCATGCTTTGATAGAAGCTTCTCCAGCTTTTTTGCGCCAGGTCGTTCCTTCTCGGCTAGATACTTGACCCGCAAGCGATCCATCGACATCAGAGCCGTTTCGGAACTAGAGAAAAAAGCAGAGAGGATAAAGAGAACAAAGAGCCCCAGGATGTGCAGCCACTGGTCAGTAGTCATTGGGTTAAATTACCTGTCGTTTCGTGGGGATACATCTTTAAAGGATATTAACTGACCCTGAAGAGAAACACAATCGGCTAAGCATTTAAAAACATATAGTTATTTTCGAGACCATTCGCTCAGGCTCACTCAACCCTGCAGATCGATTCAAAACCATTCACACACGACAGGGGCAATGTTATATTGTGCTGACACTGACCGTGCAACACCTTCACCAAGCCTCTGGAGCAGCAGAAATGATCGATCTTTTCACTCAACAACGCCACGCTGAACTCTGTGAAGAGATCAACCGTCACAACCAGCTTTACTATAATCATGACCTACCAGAAGTTACCGATGCTGAGTACGATGACCTGTTCCGTGAGCTACAGGCTATCGAAGAGAGATACCCAGAGGCAATCACCCCTGAATCACCAAGTCAGAAGGTTGGCGCATCGGCCGCAGAAAAGTTTGCACCATCCCCTCATGCCGTACCTATGCTCTCCCTGAAAAATGCAAAAAACGCTGAAGAGTTCCACGACTTCGACACCAGTATCCGCAAAAACTTTCTAGCTCAAAGCGCCGAGCTCGACTATGCCTGCGAAATGAAGATGGATGGCGTTGCCATTGAGTTGACTTACAAAGAAGGCAAGCTGATCAAGGCAAGTACGCGTGGCGATGGATTTGTCGGCGAAGACATTACCGAAAACATCAAAACCATCAACGATATTCCACACTCTCTCACCGCTCCCTATCCCGGGACCCTCGATGTACGCGGCGAGATCTATATCGATCTGGCAGATTTCCAGGAGCTTAATCGGGCTCAGGAAGATGCTGGCGACAAAACCTTTGCCAACCCACGTAACGCTGCAGCAGGCAGCCTGCGTCAGCTTGATGCTAAGGTTACAGCACAGCGCCCATTGCGGATATTCTGCTACGGGGTCGGTCGCATTCAGGGAGTTAAGACCTCCACCCAGATTGAAACGCTGCAATTACTCCGCAAGCTTGGTTTGCGCGTCAACCTCGAAGAGACAACCTGTGTTTCAGGCGCTGACGAGGTCATCAAAACCTTCCAACAACTTCAGGACCGCCGCGACACCCTGCCCTTCGAAATTGACGGTGTGGTCGTCAAAGTTAACGAGATCGCCCTGCAAGAAGAGCTCGGCATGGTCAGCCGTTCACCACGTTGGGCCATCGCTCTCAAGTTTCCACCACGTCAGGAACAAACCATTGTCGAAAAGATTGGACTGCAAGTCGGCCGAACGGGTGCGATTACCCCGGTCGCGCACCTCAAACCAGTAATCGTCAGTGGCGTGACTGTCTCCAGGGCCAGCTTGCACAACTGGGATGAGATTGAACGTCTCGATCTTCGCGTCGGCGACCATGTCATAGTCGAACGGGCCGGTGACGTGATCCCGGACGTGGTCAAAGTTCTGCTGGAAAAGCGTACCGGAGACGAGCAGCAAATCCCATTGCCAACAGAGTGCCCGGAATGCAACGCCCCGGTTCACAAAAGCCCCGCAGAAGTTGTGCCTCGCTGCAACAACCCACACTGTCCTGCCCAGGCCATCGAACGCATGAAGCATTTCGTTTCGCGCGATGCCATGGATATCGAGAGTCTCGGCGAGAAGCAACTGACTCAACTGATCAACAACGGCAAGATCACCGATGTTGCCGACCTGTACCTGCTGAGTAAAGAAGACATGTTCGCCATGGATCGTATGGGTGATGCTCTTGCCGAAAAGCTGACTTTGTCCATAGCGTCAAGCAAAACCCAACCTCTCTCAAAGCTTCTCTTTGGCCTCGGCATCCGTCACGTCGGCAAGAACACCGCCAAGATCCTGGCCCGCCGTTTTGCCACACTTGATGAACTGGCAAAATGCACCGTCGACCAACTGATCGCCATTCATGAGATCGGCGATAAAGTCGCCCAATCAATCCTCAATTATTTCGGCAACCCCGAAAAGATTCTGCTGTTGCAGAAATTACATCAAGCCGGTGTACAGCCACAGGGAGAGGTTGTGATCCAGCAAGACGGACCATTGACTGGGAAGGTTTTTGTTATCACTGGCACCCTGGCGAAATGGTCACGCAAAGAAGCCGAAGAATTAGTCGAAGAAGCTGGTGGTCGAACTGCTGGCTCGGTGAGCAAGAAGACTGATTATGTGTTGGCCGGAGAAAGTGCGGGGAGCAAGTTGGCGAAAGCAGAAAAATTGGGTGTCGAGGCTGTTGATGAAGCGACTTTTGCCCTGCTGGTTGGAGTCGTGTTATGAGCAAGGTACGCGCGGAGCTCAAAATACAAGGTCGGGTTCAGGGTGTTTTTTATCGCCAGTCGACGAAAGAGACGGCTCTTCGGCTCGGATTGACTGGATGGGCACGTAATTGCCCGGATGGTTCGGTTGAGGCTGTTTTTGAAGGGGGCAAGGAAACTGTTGATGCAGCGATTGAGTGGTGCCGCCAAGGCCCGCCCGCAGCACGAGTCACTGAAGTGGCGGTGGATTGGCAGGATTTTCAGGGCGAATTTTCCGGTTTTGGCATTCGGACCTAATCGATTGCCAACTCAGGAATTGAGAATCAAAAAAAACATTTTGTTCGAGTCCAGCACGGCTCCCCAGGACGGGCGAAGATGGGCACGAAGAGGAATTTACAGTCAATCGTCATCTGATGACAGGTAATTTATCAGTAAGCCAATTCCAAGAATCATAATCGGAAGCAGTACATACAGTACGATTAAAGCAAACCATGTTTGTTCTATATAGGTAAGATGAAGATTTGTACCATAAGTTGATCCAAGTAATATCAAAGAAAATGATATCGAAAAGAAAAGTATTCTTGTCCATTTTGTAGAGATATTTTTAGTGATGTAAAATGTCATTGATAAATGAGGCATCAACAGAAAGGTCAATACATCATTCCAATTCCAATCCTCTGTCAATCTCTGCATAAAAGTTCTTTTGTCGACATAAAGTTTTGCTTTTTCCCCCCAAATATCATTTCTTTCAATGTTAAGATGACCACTTTCATCTATATTAAATCGCACCGGGGCAACCTCTTTTGCTTCATGTAGACCATATTGCTTTAATAAATCAACTCTATTTAGCCCTTTTTTGATCCTATTTTTCCCTATTGCAGATATCAGCTCATTCTCACCATCACTGAGTTGCCATTTGCGACCTTCCGATTCGACCCGAGCCATAACTCTACGTCCCCCGTGATACAAACCATCACTCACGAGACCACCAAGTTCATCCACTTCCTTCTGTAATTCCATTTGTTTTTCTTTTGACTCTGCTCGTCGCAATAATCGAGTTTGGCGTTCCTCCTCTCTTTTTTTCTTTAAATAGTTTATGAACTCCTCCGAGCATGAACCTAGAAATACATCCAGCTCTCTTGCAGTATTTTGGTCTATCTTTATGGTTATTTCTGTTCCATTCAATTTTGGAATATATCCAAGAGAGCTATCTCCGTAAAAATCTTCACATTTTATAAACCCGTCTTTCTCTAATCCAATAAGTGCAATGGTGATATTTGATTCTGGAATAAGGTCAATATATTCTTCGTTTGGTGTGTATTTTTCTAAATTGGTATTATTAATAATAAGATGAAGGGTGAAAACTTTCTTTGCCTTAACCAAATCCAAGAAATTAGGATTTTTGCAAAAGGATTCATACTCTTTTACTTTCTGCATCATGTAACTAGCTTGCAAAACGCTACCCTCCAGAAACCTTTTTGTTTCGCAATTGTAAAAACTACTTCGAAAGCATAAAAACCGCCAGCCAGCGCAATGCCAGCTACAGCAGTTCTAAATTCGTTCAAGATTTTTCTGTACTCTTACTGATCATTTCCACTCCCATGGAACACATCAAATAAGACAGTTCAACCGACTCTAGTATGTCAGTTTGACCAAAACTCATCTCCTCTGAATCATATCACATCATTTCGGATGTATGAAGTTGAACGAAACGCGAAATTATTTCTGACCCTGACAAATAAGAAAAGGCCACCCATTACCAGGTGGTCATAACATTAGGAACTTCAGGTGCGCTATAATGCACTTGTAAGAATTCCAAAGCAAAAGACGTGTCTCGATAGGAAAGGAACCGGTCATGAAATCATCATTACCTATCTTCGTGGTCATAATGGTCATAGGCGTGACCTTTTCGCTTGCTGCCTGTAAAAATGAAGAACATGCCAAGGAGGTCGAGAAAAATTCCAGCATAACGAAGGAGGAAACCGAGGAAGAGGTCAACTATTGACCTGGGAAGGAATCTAGAGGGCTTTCGTGTTTTATAAATGGTGACTTATAGGAAAGCTAATAGGGCTCCTCAGAAACTCAAACAATGGACTCTTGTCAGCAGCAGCTCTGGGGTGCTTTCAAAGTTCGATGCTATATCGGGATGCTCCAGAGTGTCATGTAATTGCCCACCAATATCTTCCAGGATCAACTGAAGATCTTCCGGCAGATGAAACCAATTAAACCCATAATCATCGTGAAGTTGGAAGAAAGTATCCGTTGTCGTGCAATTCTCGCTTGTGCGACCTTCCGATGAGGTCAAATAAACCAGCAGCGCAACCAGGGCGGACTTGATTGCATCAAGGCTGGTGGAGTTATCAGAGATAGCATCGCTCACCTTAAAAAGGTATGAATGTAATTCTTGAGTACCACCGGTTAAGTTGCTCATTTGATAACCTGCTCATGGTGACCTCCCCGGGATTAATGGGAAGATTTTTCTGTCGCCAAGAATAGTATGGAGTGCCAAGGTCAAATGGTTTGACTTTTACTTCCCCTTGAGAAATTGATCGGTAAACGGAGGGTGACAGTCGTACCTTCCCCTTCTTTACTCTCGATGTTTATTTCGCCGTGGTGTTGGTCGATAATATTCTTTACGATCACCATCCCGAGTCCAACTCCAAACCCCTTTGTAGAAAACAAAGGCTCGAACACCTTCTCTTTGATGTCATGAGTCATGCCGATTCCGTTATCACTGACACGAATCTCATATTTGTCGTCAAGAAGGTGCGTGGAAACCCTCAGATGTTTTCCATTGGATAGTTTGTCCTGAAGAGCGTGTACCGCGTTGGCAATGAGATTAATCACCACCTGACGGAGTTTCTCATCGTCAAACGATGCCCGGACACCGCAGGAGAGATCTAACTCGCAGCATATCTCCTCGGGGATACTCTGTTCTTTGAATACAGCCCCCAACCAATAGTCAACAGATGTCTCTGAAATATCCAGGTCTTTAACGCGTGCGTAGCTGTTTAATTCCTCGATGATGGTGACACATCGGTTAATGCTGCGTTCGGCCAATTCGAGAGAGCGGGCCACCTGTGAAGAATCATTACGCTCAAGACTGTCTTCGATTGAGAACAGTGTTGTTTGGATCGTTCCGAGGGGGTTGCGGAGCTCATGGCTGACCGTGGCGGTCAAGCTCCCAAGGGTGGCTAAACGCTCACCTTGAATCAACTCCGCCTGTGCTTCCTTCAGCTTGAGCGTCCGATCCTCAACCAGAAGTTCCAGCTGATCTTGGTGTTTAACCAGCTCCAACTCAGCTCTCTTGCGGTCAGTAATGTCTTTATCCCCACCGCGGTAGCCAATAAGGTTGCCAGTCTTACCATAAAAGGGAACGCCGTTTGTCAGCAGGCAGATTTCGGACCCATTTTTGGTAACATTCCAATTTTCCAGATCAATTATGTGTTTCCTGCTGGCAATGAGTTCAGTGAGAATCTCGCCGACCCGGCTAGCTTCCTCTTGTGACATAAAATCGAATGGCGTCTTGCCAATAATTTCTTCTCGTGAATAACCCAACGTATCTATGACATTTTCAGAACAATAGGTGTAGCGACCCTCTAGATCAACTTCCCATACCCAGTTTGTCATCGCGACTTGACGAAAACGCTCCTCACTCTCCCGCAGAGCTTCTTCGACCTCGTCTCGTTCATGAATGGTCCGTGCTTGCAGCACATTCTGATAAGCTAACGTGGACATTTGTTTTGCCATGACGAAAAGGGCCTGACATACATGGCTGAATTGTTCGGTAGACATAATGTTGACTTCGGCAAGCGCAACCCGAAACGCCTCTTCGTCCGCTCCAATTTCACGGGCATAGGCCAGCATCCCTTCTTCATCCTGCTGTTCATTGCGAACTTGCCCGATCAGCCAGTTGGCAATATGTTTGTCGCCCACCATGATACTGGCGCCACCGTCCCAAAGACCGCCACTTAAGCAGGGTTGCATGGTTGGCCCATTAGGGTTGCCACGCCCCAAGACGGCGTCGGAATACATGCAGTTATTCAGACCTTTCTCAGTTTCGCGGATAATGTCTCTGCAAAGTCTGCAGAAGTTGCTGGGCTTCGTGATTGGGCGGCCATCAGTATCAGTAATGATCGAAGCGACACATGTTGCCTTGGCAAAGGCGTCCTGAACAATCTGGATTTCTTCAAGATCGAATAAATCCTGAAACTTAATATTTGTGCTTTCAATGTGAGGGCTTGCCGTTGTCGTCACGAGATCCAGCTCCTATTTTCCATAGAAAAACTCTACCATAATTACTCCTGAATTGTTTTGATGATAAGAAGTGGCGTGTTTGAGGTGTTTACTAGAAACCCTGACAAACAGGAAAGGCCACCAAGGAATGAACCCCTGGTGACCATTTTTTTGTATTAACCTTCTTCTTAAATCTATTTTTCTGGTTCACTGATAGATTCTACCCCGTCATGTTTCAGAAGACTTTGAATTGACATCAAGTATTCTGTAGAAAGGTCTAAAAACTGGAGCCCTATACCGGTCGGAAGCTCCGGTTTACTTGGTTCATCTTCCAAGTTCACCCAAGCGACCTTTGCGCTGCAGTTAACGACTTTGTTTACATCCGGCAGCGTGAAGCTAAGCATGACTTGTTCATTGACAGAAAATGGCGTTTCGGTTTTGAGGAAAAGTCCTCCGCTACCCATGTCAACACTAAAGCCGTAAAGCACTCTCTTTTGAGATGGACCATAGTAGACGCGCAGTTCTGCTTTCATGCATGTTCTTGGGCTTTCAGTTTTCGGTATTTCTGGATTTGTCTCCATTGAGAACCTCCAAAGAATATATAAATAAGATATTAGGATTTTACACCAGTTAACATTCAAGTCAAAGGTGGTGGGGTTTTTACCGAACCTCTCATATTGTTCTGAAATCAAAAGGGGCACCCCATATCTGAGTGCCCCTTTTATAAGGTCGTTGGATTAGCGTAATCATTTAACTACCCAAAATGTAGTGTTCCAACTGATCGATCATAAAATCCTTTTCAGCGACATGTGCATTGACCAGATCCCCTATGGAGACCATCCCGACCAGTTTTTTGCCCTCTAAAACAGGCAGGTGGCGGCAGCGTTTGTCTGACATCAGTGCCAAGCCCTCTTCAACGTTTGTATCGGGGGTGATATAGAGAACCTTGGTGACCATGATCTTCTGGACGGCTGTCTTGAGAGATGAACGCCCTTCGAGAATCACTTTCCGCGCATAATCACGCTCGGAGAGAATGCCAACCACCTTCGCACTTTCCATGACAAGAAGAGCGCCGACATTCTCGGAAGCCATCAATTCCAAGGCGTTATAAACGGTTGCGTCAGCACTGATACTGATTACTGCGTCACCCTTATTTTTCAGCACATCACGGATCGTTTTGGACATTGCGAGCCTCCTTTCCGAGTAGTGGGACAGAATGATGTTTTATTAACTCTAACGAAGACGAAAGGGTTGTCAATCAGTGAACTCTTTGCTGGCAATGAACTCACTGACTTCAGGCATAAAAAAACAGGGTAACCGCAAGGCTGCCCTGTTGTCGTTCTGGTTGCAAACAACCCGACAATCAAAAACGGATAAATGCACCGGCGTGAGGGCCGGAAAAGGTTGCGTCAATAACCACACCACTTTCATCCAAATCGACGTCCAGGTAGCGGTAACCGGCAAAGAGGCCAACCATAGGCAGCGGCGAAAACTCAATCTGGGCATCAACATCCAGAAAACTGTTACCGTCATACTCCATATAGCCAACACGTCCAACCGCACCCAGGGAATCACCAACGGCAACCCGGGCACGTGCCCCTACCGTCGGAACCGGCACACCGAAACTATCCGACTCGCTCAGCTCCGAAGTGCCATCCTGCATCTTGATCTGAGCATCAACATACTTCACGGCTACCTCCGGGCCGAGCTGAACCCGTACCGGCATATCATCAACATTGACCAGATACCAAGCCAGACCGGCTTCATAGATATCAATGTTCACATCCGTCTCGACACGACTGCCTTGAACAAAGGTTTCACCGTTAAAATCAATATCTCTATCTAAAACGCTATCACCGGAGAAACTGATCGGCAGATAAGCCGCGAAGAGGCGAAACGAACCCAGTTGCAGAGCAGCTTCAAGGAAATAGTCTTCACTATCATCGAGTGACAGGTCGTCTTCAACATCGAGGGTTGTACCAGTTATACCCTCGGCCGAGACAGCAACATCTCCAGAAGGGTTCAAAAAGAGATAGCCTGCCTTGAATGAGAACATTTCATCGGCAGACACCGGGGAAGCAAGCAAGCTGAAGAGTGCAGTGATGGTAACAATCCGTCTGATGAAAAACATACAGAACCTCCAGTTCTTATCGTCCTATCTGCTCAGCAGATTGTTTCACCTGTTGTCAGTTAAGAATAAGAGCAAAGAGCGTTCCATCCTGCACAAATCAATCCGACAAAATTTATTCCATCACGAATTTCAAGAGGTTATGAGAGTCCGTAACTTTCTAAGTTTTCAGAGGTTCTGGATGTGCCCGTTCGGCATTGACAATGTAGGGCAAGAGCCAAAGTGTAATGACGAGATCAAACGATGAATCTCACTTAAAGCCAGGGAGTTGCAGGCCAATGTCTCAGCAAACACAATTTACCAACGGTGCCTGAATCTGTTCTTCATTCAGGCAGAGAAAAAGCACGATTCGAAAGCAGTACTCTTATTTATTGGCCAACAGGCGCTCAATCTGCTTGAGGACCTCCATCGTCTGGAACGGCTTGGTCATAAAGCCATCAGCACCAGCCTTGCGGCCTGCTTCCAGATCGCCATCGGCACCGCGAGCGGTCAGGAACATAATCGGAATCTCTTTGGTGTCGTCATTCTCTTGCAGGTACTGACACACCTTGAAACCATCTATATCCGGCATCATGACATCGAGCAGGACAAGATCCGGCTGTTCCTGACGGGTCATGACAATGCCCTGCTGGCCACTTTCGGCGTAGAGCAGCGTGTACCCCTTGATACGGACAATGGCCTCAAGCAGACGGAAAACAGTTTGGTGATCGTCAATCAGTAGAATTCTGGCTTTTTCACTCATTATCCTTCTTCCTCTGTCAGGCTGAGACTCTCACGATAAACATCACTGCTCGGCAGACCATATTCCCTGGCGATCAGTTTAACAGCTTCACGGCGCGACAAATCACCTTCGTTGAGCAGTTTCCTTAAGGCATCACGAACATTCATCTGCGGGCCTTGCGTACTTGGCGGGAGCACCAGGACCAGCTCGCCTCTTGCTGGTTCCCGGGCAAAGCGAGCGACCGCTTCCGCTGCTGTCCCGCGAAAAAACTCCTCATACATCTTGGTCAGTTCACGAGCGACAACCACTGGCTGTTCAGCACCCATGATTTCAACCAGATCGGCCAGAGTTGCCGCCAGGCGATGCGGTGTCTCGTAAAAAACCAGAGTGCGCTGTTCACCGTTCAGTTTTCTGAGCAAATCAGCACGGGCTTTGGCCTTTTGCGGCAGATACCCTTCAAAGGCAAAACGCTCGGTGCTCACACCAGCAGCACTTAAAGCGGTAATCAATGCCGACGGTCCGGGAATCGGCACAACGGTAATCCCGGCAGCATGGCAGGAGGCGATCAGACGATAACCAGGATCAGCGATACAGGGCGTACCGGCATCGCTGATCAAGGCAAGATTCTCGCCTGCCTGTAGACGCTTAACCAATTCTTCCTGGCGCTTCTGCTCATTATGGTCGTGATAAGAAACCAGCGGTTTCTGGATACCAAAATGGGCAAACAGTTTTCGACTGTGACGCGTATCTTCGGCAGCCACAAGATCAACTTCACTGAGAATTCTCACCGCCCGATAGGTGATATCTTCCAGATTGCCGATCGGCGTTGCAACAACGTAAAGGGTGCCTGTGGTCTCCTTGTCCTGCATTGTTGTCATACCGGTCAGGAGTCCTTCCCGGTGACTTGGTCCAATTCAGCCAGCCAAAGGGCTGCGCTGGCATCGCTCGGCATACGCCAGTCACCACGCGGAGACAGGGAGACACTACCGACTTTCGGGCCGTCCGGCAGGCAGGAACGCTTGAACTGCTGAGCAAAGAAACGCTGGTAAAAGAGCTTCAGCCACTTCAGGATTTCTGCTTTCGAGTAATCTTCAGCAAAGGCCCGGCAGGCCAGGTCAAGAATTTTGCGTGGTGCAAACTGGTTGCGAACGACATGAAAAAGAAAGAAATCGTGTAATTCGTAGGGGCCAACATGCTCCTCGGTTTTCTGGCTGATGTCACCGTCTTCATCTGGTGGCAATAGTTCGGGAGAGACCGGCGTGGCACAAACATCATGCAGCGTCTCCGCAGCTTTGCCGCTGAACTCGGCTTCCGCACACCATTCAATCAGGTAACGTACCAGAGTTTTGGGGACTGACGCATTCACACCATACATCGACATGTGGTCGCCGTTGTAGGTTGTCCAACCCAGCGCCAGTTCCGATAAATCACCAGTGCCAACGACAAGTCCACCGACCTGGTTGGCTAAATCCATAAGAATTTGGGTACGCTCACGAGCCTGAGAATTCTCATAGGTAATATCGTGTTTTTCAGGGTCTTGACCAATATCAGCAAAATGCTGCCGAACTGCGGCATCGATACTGATTGTCCGTAAGGTCACACCAAGTTCCCCGGCGAGAGTTTCGGCATTACCTTTCGTCCTGCGGGTGGTCCCAAAACCGGGCATGGTGACGGCGACAATGTCGTCACGCGACCAGTTGAGTCGATCAAAAGCCTTAACCGTTACCAGCAGTGCCAGGGTAGAATCAAGGCCACCTGATATTCCCAGCACAACTTTCTGACTGCCGGTATGCATCAGGCGTTTCATCAGCCCGGTCGTCTGAATAGCAAAGATTTCTTCGCAACGTTCTTGTCGTTCTTCAACACCGGCCGGGACAAAGGGAGTCCTGGCGATCGGACGCAACAAATTGTCCGCCTGGCGTTCGGTCACTTCAACCGGCACCAGCAGAAAGTCCTGATCCGCCTGACAGGCGGCATAACTGTTGTTGCGCAGACGTTCATGCACCAATCGCTGGATATCAATATCGGCTATGGCAAGCTGCGTTGCAAATTGGAAACGCTGCGTTTCGGCGAGGATCTGGCCATATTCTGCGACCAGAGAGTGCCCGGAAAAAACCAGGTCGGTACTCGATTCACCCGGACCGGCCGATGCATAAATATAGGCCGCCAGACAACGGGCAGATTGGGACTCAACCAGAGCTTTTCGATAGCGGCATTTACCGAGGATTTCGGGACTGGCAGAGAGGTTGATCAGAAGAGTTGCTCCGGCGGCAGCCATGGCGCCACTTGGTGGGCTGGCGACCCAGGCATCTTCGCAGATCTCAAGACCGAAGAGACAGTCGGGCATACCGTCAACATCAAAGAGCAGATCAGTGCCGAATGGTGGGGCTTCATCCAGCCAGGTCAACTGGTCGTCAACCAGATCGGCCGCGCTGGAGAACCAGCGCTCTTCATAAAACTCCTGAGTATTCGGCAGATAGGTTTTTGGTACCACACCACAGATACGGCCATGACTCATGACCACTGCGGCATTGAAGAGTCGACCAGACTGGCGCACCGGCGCACCGGCAATCAGAATCATCCCGGTCTGTTCACTTAAGGCTGTTAACGTTTTGAGACCATCACGAACGTTTTCCAGCAAGCTCTGCTGATAGAACAGATCACCACACGAATAGCCGGTCAGGGCAAGTTCGGGGAAAACAATCAGTTGCACACCCTGATCGGCGGCCTGCAGGGTGGCTTCTTCGATAGCAGCCAGGTTAAAGGCAACATCAGCAACCTTCAATGCCGGAGAGACCGCTGCAACTCGAATCATTCCCAGCTCACGCAGTAACATTGTCACCTTGAACCTCCTCACAAGCTTTTCATGTCGTGGAACCACGAAGAATTTACATTTTAAGTGGGGGCGGGGGAAAAAGCAATTGGAACGCGCAAATCAGACCTCAAAAGCATTGGGAATGTGCTCGATCTGAAAATCATCACCCTGCACGATAATGGCAATCACATCGAAACGAGGCTGCAACCCCTTGTGCGGGCTATCGTTCAAATACCACTTGGCAGTTCGGACAATCTGCCGCTGTTTGCGTGGACCGACCGCTTCAGCCGGAGAACCAAAGGCTGTGCCACGCCTGGTTTTCACCTCGACAAACGCCAGAATCTTCCGGTTGCGTACCACTAGATCAATTTCACCGACCGGGGTACTCAGGTTGCGTTCGACAATCTTCATCCCCATGCTCTGCAGATATTGTGCAGCAGCATCTTCACCCTGACGCCCTAGCGTCAACCTATCCTGCGTCATGTTGTCTCACAGTGCTCTTTGACTCCGGCAAAGGTGCGTCTATGACAGATGCAGGGGCCATATTTGGCAACCGCGTCTCGATGCTTCTGACTGCCGTAGCCTTTGTGCCCGGCAAAACCATATTCAGGAAAGAGTCGATCATAGGCGACCATGATGCGGTCACGCACCACTTTGGCGATCACCGATGCTGCAGCTATCGAGAGAGAACGGGAATCACCCTTTTTCAGGGTCTTTTGCTCGATGTTTATCGGTATTGGGGTAATACCATCCACCAGCAGAAAATCGGGGACCAGAGAGAGCCTTCCAACAGCACGTGACATCCCCTTCAAGGTCGCCTGCAGAATGTTAATCTCATCGACTTCATCAGCACGACCGACACCGATACCAACAGCAATAGCCTGCTCATGAATTAATGGATAAAGCTGATTGCGCTTCTTTTCCGAAAGTTGCTTGGAGTCGTTTAAACCAGGAAGATCGAATTCCTCAGGCAGGATCACTGCGGCAGCAACCACCGGTCCGGCCAGTGGGCCACGACCGGCTTCATCGATGCCAGCAACTGCTCGATAACCCTGGCGACGGGCCATGGTTTCAAAAAAAAGAGTGGATTGCTCTATTTCTGGGAAGAGTTCCATACAGTTTTCAAGCCTGCCGAATAATTTCGACCAGCAACTCCGCCACGTGCACCATATCAGCAACGGCAACCGACTCATCATGGGTATGAACCTTGGTCATACCGGTCGCCAGGATAATCATCTCGATGCCGTTGGCATTGAAAATATTGGCATCACTACCGCCACCGCCCAAACGCACGTTAAGATCATGGCCAACAGCCGCTGCGGCAGTCCTGGCCAACTTTACCACAGAAGCATCCTCGGGCACGGACATACTGGGAAAATCAGAAGTGACATTCGCTGTTATTTCAGGACGAACCAGATTCCCGTTGATTGTGCGAGACATCTGTTCGGCGGCCTCTTCGAAACAGGCAAGCATATGATCCGTCTGCTCTAGCAGTTTTTGCGAATCATGGCTACGGGCTTCACCAACAAGAGAGAGATGCTGTGGCACGATATTGCGGGCAACGCCACCTTCGATCTGACCGATATTGGCTGTTGTCTCATGATCAATCCGTCCCAGACGCATCTTGCTGATGGCCAGGGCTGCAGTCTCGATCGCCGAGACTCCCTGTTCGGGGGCCATCCCGGCATGTGAAGCAAGGCCCTCTATATCGATTTGCAGATGATTAGCGCCAGGGGCCCGCAGAACCATCAAGTCGACACCCTCGGTATCGAGGGCATAGCCACGTTTTGCAGACACCATGCTGTAGTCGAAATGTTTCGCACCGACCAGACCAATCTCTTCAGCAACCGTGATCACAATTTCAATGGGCCCATGAGATATTTTCTGCTCGCTCACCACTTCCAAAGCTTCGAATAATTCTGCGATACCAGCCTTGTCATCTGCACCAAGAACAGTATCTCCGGCACTATAAAAGACTCCATCGCGTAAAACCGGCTCCACCTGCCCTCCCGGTTCAACAGTATCCATATGCACCGAAAAAAGGAGCGGATCTGTTCTTTTGCCTGTTCCAGGCAGGGTTGCCACCAGATTACCGACCTCACCGTCAGTAGCACCCGCAGCATTATCAAAACGGACTTCAGCACCGAAACGTTGCAGACGTTCGGTCAGATAACGGGCAATAGCGCTCTCTTTTAACGGCGGGCTGTTTATAGATGTCAAACGAACAAATTCTTCGTTAAGGCGCTGCTGATTGATCATTCGAATCTCCTCGTGATGTTATACATCTTTAAGTAACGCACCAACACATATTCTGGCAAGAGAACATTGTTAAATTCGACAGATTTCTAGAAACCTGCAGGACAGACTCCTAGACAAATTCATTATGACCCTGCTAGTATGAATAAATTTTGTTTTTCAGGAAGTTAACGCTTTTTCACAGGCAGGAAGAACCCTTGGATTTCGATTTTCACCCACCCAAAAAGGCTGTGTCAAGTCATCGGCGATCAACCCCGCGCATTCGTATCTGGCTGCTTCTGGTCTTGATCACCCTGCTGCTTGTTCCTCTTTTTCTACGTCACTCAGTCACCAGTACAGAAGCTAAAATGGCTGCGCCTGAGGTTCCTCAACCACCACCGCTTCCGGAGATTCGCAAAGAGATTATCAAGGGCACCATCGCCCAAGGTGATACTATGACAGCCCTGCTGGGCGAGTTCTTTACTGCGGCAGAAATCCATGAGCTGAATCGCCAGTGTAAACCAATTTTCCCCCTCACCCGTCTCAGTGCCGGCCAAGCATATCGACTCTGTTTGAGTGATGATGCTTTCGAACGTTTTGAGTACGATATTGACCGCAACGAGCAGTTGATCATTTCTCGCAATGCAGAGAATTTTTCTATCGAGAAGATTCCGATTCCGTACACAACAGAGGCAGTGCGTGTACTGGGAATCATTGAAAGCAGCCTTTTTGAAGCGGTCACCAGCACCGGTGAAAGCGATGTCCTGGCAATGAATCTGGCTGATATTTTTGCCTGGGATATAGACTTTATACTCGACATCCGCAAAGGAGACGCATTCCAAGCTCTGGTTGAGAAGCGTTACCGCGAAGGCCAGCCGGCTGGTTACGGCCGCATTCTTGCAGCTGAATTCACCAACCAGGGCACTAGTTTTCAGGCAATTCTCTATCAGGACGGTGACCATCGGCCCGATTATTACGATGCAGATGGTCAGAGTTTACGTAAGGCTTTTCTCAAAGCACCTCTGACCTTCTCACGTATCTCTTCCGGCTTCACGACTCGCCGTTTTCACCCGATCACCAAGACCTGGAAATCTCATCCGGCCATCGATTACGCTGCACCGACCGGCACTCCAATCAAAAGCGTTGGTGATGGCGTCATCATCAAAAAAGGTTATACCCGGGGCAACGGTAATTACATCAAGATCCGTCATAACAGCAGCTACGAAACTATCTACCTGCACATGAATGGTTTTGCAAAAAAAATCGCTAATGGCAAAAGGGTTGCACAGGGACAGACGATTGGTTACGTCGGTAGCACCGGCCTGGCCACCGGCCCACACCTCTGTTTCCGGATGAAAAAAAATGGTGCACCGGTTAACCCTACCAGGGTGAAAGCGCCTGCTGTCAAACCGGTTTCTTCAGCAAATATGGCAGATTTCAAAAGCAAAGCAACAACTCTCATCGCTGAGCTAACAGATCAGAAAATCATCAAGACTGCCAGTGCAAAACCAGCAATCAACAACTCTTCAAAATAACACCACAAGGGACACATCATGGCCGACAAACTTGGCGAGCTGCTGATCAAGAAAAATATGCTGACTCAGGCGCAGCTCGAAGAAGCGTTGCAAGCTCAGGTTATTTTTGGCGGCAAGCTCGGTACAGTCATCATTGAAATGGGCCTGATTACCGAAGATGCGCTGGCTGGAGTTCTGGAGAAACTCCTTGGTATCCCCTGTGCAAAACCAGGGCAAATGCAGAACATCCCTGAGAATATCCTCAACATTATCAGCCTGGAATTGGCCGAAAAGCATAAAGTCATGCCGATTGCGGTCAGTGGCAAGAAGTTGACTCTGGCCATGGCCGAGCCCCACAATCTGAAATCGATCGATGAAATTTCCTTTCGTACCGGTTACATCGTAAAACCGATTCTGGCTCTGGAAGTACGTCTGGTCTTTGCCCTGGAAAAACACTACGGCATCAAGCGCACCATGCGATACATCGCTCCACCCAAACAGGTGCGCGATGAATTGCACCAGCTGCACATCTTCACCACACCGGACGGCCCGGTTGTTGAATCCAATACAAATAAAGATCTTGGCAAACCTGGTTCAGAACACATCTACGAGAAGCCAACAATTAAGCCAGCAGAGTCCCACCCGGTTGCAGGAACCGAGGTTGTTGAAGAGGAAATTGAAGAGCTGGCCGATGATGATCTGATTGAGGAACTGGAAGATGAAGAGATCACCCTAGCGACCACAGCACAGGCACTGGTCAAGATTACTGATCGTAATGATGTGGCCGACGCTGTCATCAAGTATCTCGGCGCAAACTACGCCCGAGCAGCTCTCTTCATGGTGGTCGCTGGTCAGGTTACAGGTTGGCGTTCAGCAAAGAATGACCAGCCAATCCCTGGTTTTGACCAATTTCAACTGCCTCTATCTGAACCATCGGTTTTAAAAACGGCGGTGGAGAGCAATAGTTACTTTCTCGGCCCGGTTCCACAGAAAGGTGCAAACCTTGCCTTGACCACTTTTTTGGGAAAACCAGCGCCCACAACCGCCCTGCTCCTGCCCATGAGCATGATGGGACGCGTTGTTGGCCTGATCTACATTGATGACGCTTCGGTCGATCT
Organism: Deltaproteobacteria bacterium; assembly: GCA_024279915.1. Lineage (GTDB taxonomy): Bacteria > Desulfobacterota > Desulfuromonadia > Desulfuromonadales > BM103 > M0040. Next base: position 4,234 of record JAJRRB010000084.1, on the reverse strand, counting down.
TTCGCAAGCGGTGATTGATCTGCAGCAACTCTCCAGCAAAGCGTTGATGGCCTTCGAGATTCTCATCCTGCAGAACAAGATCCTCAGATTTCGAATTACCTGGTTCATCTCTACCTGGCCGGAGAAGACCCTGAGCTACAGCTCGGCGGCCTGATGGGTGACTTCGTCAAAGGCCCCTTACCAGCCGACTATCCTGAAAAAATCACCCTTGGCCTGCAGCTGCACCGCCGAATCGACAGCCTTGCCCAGATCAGTTCACACACCCGGCAAAGCCGCCAGCGACTTGGTCCACAATTCGGCCATGGCCGTGGCATCATCGTCGACATCTTTTACGATCATTTCCTCGCAGCAAACTGGTCAGACTATGCAACAGAACCGCTGGAAAACTATGCGAACAAGATTTACCGTCTACTCCAGGAGCACCACACCCAACTACCGTCAGGCCTGCAACAGGTAGCGCTACGCATGATTGAGTACAACTGGCTGGTCTCTTATCGACAGCGTCAAGTCGTCGGCAGGGCTCTGGAGAGAATTGCCCAACGCTTGAGCAGACCGTTGCCTCTCGCTGAAGGCGTGAATGATCTTGCCGCTCACGAGGAATTATTTCTTCATGATTTCAGAGGATTTATGACTGAAGCAACAGAGTTTGTAAGAGATGAGTTTGGTATTACGGACTTTAACCGATCATGATCTGTCGGACACCGTCAGCAATAAACTGAATCGCCAGAGCGGCGAGAATCACACCAAGCAAACGGCGCAGGATATCATCACCCGTCCGACCAATGATATTTTTGACACGATTTGCAGAGAGAAGAGCCAGGTGTGTGACTCCGTAAACAACCAGAACCGAGAACACCAAAGCAACATTTTCTGAAACTGTTGGTGCTTTGGAAAAGAGCAGAATCGTCACAGTCAGACAGCCAGGACCAGACAACAGCGGAATAGACATGGGAAAAACCGCTATATCAACTTCCTGGCCACTCTCCCACTTCCTACCTGTTTCCCCCTTTGTCACCATGTTGAACGCCGTGATAAAGAGCAGCAGCCCACCAGACACACGCAATGCCTCAATACTGATACCTAGCTTATTCAATAAGGCTTGACCGAAGAAAGCAGAGACCAGCACGATTGCTGTCGCAATCATTGTTGAACGCAACGCCATACGCTTCGCATAGGCCCGATCACAACCCGTCGTCAAGCCATGAAAGATAAGTGCGGTGCCTATGGGATCTATAACGACGAAATAGGATGTCAGGGCGTGCAGAAAGACGTCGGTGAACATCACTGCTCCAATCTTGGTTGATAGACAGTCATGTGGTCGTTTCTACCCCAGGCCTGCCAAGGTGTCAAACGCAATAACATGTCAAATGCAATGGCCGAACAGAGGAACTACAGGTAGACAATCAAAAAGAGCAAGGGGAGAAGAATCCCGACACCTGTCAGAACAAGCCCCCGTCGCAAAGTCTTGCGACGAATCATGAAGAGACCGCTGATAGCCAGAAACGCAAGGGCTACAGCGTAGAGATCAGCAAGCCAGGTCCAGGCTTTCTTTGGGTGGTTGAGATGCAGAAAATTCATTTCACGCAGACCGGGCCGGGGGATGGCGCGATCATGCACAACATGACCACTCGTCAGATCAATCATGATCGAGCGACCCTCGACAAAGAGTTGCAGACTATGGCGATCAGGTCGATAGCTGCTTTCAAGCTTGCCTTGCTCATTGAGACGAGCAAGGATCGTACGTACGGTTTCGGCGTCTGAAGGGTTGCCGAGAACCGGGCCAATATTGGTTTCTACCCGTTCTACCCGATAACTTGGATTCCACTGCGAGATATGATTGACTGCAACGCCAGAGATGGCATAGAGCAGAGTCAGTCCGATACAGAGAAAACCGATATCACGGTGCAGTACATAATTCCAGCGCCGCCACTTCATCGTTTATCTGGCAGCCTGTCGGGCTATCAATAAACTGGCTACAAATTCGTTCGTTTGGCCCATATTTCAGCTCCTTTTCTACCAATAGCTACGGCTATTACTCTCAAATGAGCTAAATCTGATCTCAAATGACCAAATTTTCGCTTCAGCCCTGATAGTCCGACAGGCTACTAGAGTCCAGAGATTTCGGCACCGAGACCACGAATACGCAGAACCGTTTCACCAGAAGTTACCGTGGCAGGATCGAAGGATGTGCCGGTTTCTTCTGCATGATGTTTGCGCCGTTTGATTACGTCCTCGCGGGTCAGCTCCATACTTTCTACAACACCCTCGACAGTCGCCTTTTTACCACGGGCTTCCATCGGGGAAACGATCTCACCATCGGTCACCTTGATGCGTATTTTTTCAAAATCGCGGTCGCCTGCCAGATAGACCCAGCAACCTCTCGTACTACATACGTCAATGACCAATCCTGAAACCTTGACCTTTTTGCCAACATAAGCCTCAGGGTTATCAATAATCGATGAAATGGCTGTCTCTTCTGTGAGAGTGAGACCCTGGCCAAAGTCTTTGGCAAAAGTTGTTGCCGGGGACAGCATAGCCACAAGTAAAATGGTCATCAGAAAAATACGCATGATTCGCTCCTCATTTTTTGTGTTCAACGGATCGCATCATACTTTCTGAATATATTAGAAGTCAATACACAATTCATGAGTGTCATCTTAACCGACCATTCCATCACAAAAAACAGGTCTTTACGGAGTAAACAATGAGTTCCTATGCATGAATCGGCCATTCAGATTCATAATCAGGAGGGAAAAAAGTATCTTTGGTCCGGTTGAAATAGCCATATTGCAACTTGGGAAAACGCGCCTTGTGCTGCTTGAGCATTTCCAACATACCTACCCCCTTCCCAGTTACTTTTAAGGAATCAAGATATAGGACCGGATCAATACTCAAGTTGCGCATCTGGATCATGTCGACGTCCACCAGTTCAATCAACTCTGCCATGGCTTCGATTTCATCAGTTCTGTCACTCACCCCGGGGAAGACCAGATAGTTGAGCATAAGGTAAAGGCCTGCAGATTTAGCCCGTTTCAGAGATTCAACGACATCGGCAAAACGATAGCCGCACGGCCGATAGTACGCATTATAAAACTTTTCCTGGGCAGAATTGAGGGAGACACGAATCGATTCGACGCCTGCGGCAGCTAATTTATCAATAGCATCTGGCAAAGAGGCGTTACTGTTAAAATTAATCGTACCGCGATCGGTCTGACACCGCATCTCACGCACCGCCTCACTGATCACATCCGCCTGCAGGATCGGATCACCTTCACAGCCCTGACCAAAGGAAACAATTGCGTTCTCCGCTTCCTTGAGATGCGGCACAGCCACCTCACAAAGTTCCTTGACCGTCGGCACAAAAGTCAGCCGCTCCTGGCTGGCAGGACAACAGTCTGACTCCTGCTTGGAAATACAGCCAACACAGCGGGAATTACAGGTGGGTGAACTCGGCAAAGGAGCTTCCCAGCGCCGGAAGAATAAGTTCTTGGCAGCAAAGCAGTGGTAATCAAGAGCACAGCGCGACAGTTGCTCGATCAGGCGATTATCCGGGTTGGCCTGTAATGACTTACGTACCAGGGGATCGAGTTTCCGATCGTCGAAATGATCTGGTTGCCACTGATTGTTGCTATCAACCTGAACACCTGCCACATAGAAACGTTCTTCCTCAACACACCATCCGACCGCGGTATATGACCACAGTGGTAAAGTCTGTCCTTTACGCTGGTAATCGGCAGCGGGCAACAAGGTACGTGTGTAGCCTGGGGTCAAAAAAGCAGAGACCGCTTGAATGGCACCACCGCCCCACTGTTTTGGAAGACGGTCAGCTGTCACCTGTTTGCCGCTGCGACGGTCGAAACCGATTGGCGGGGTCTCGGGAATAGTGAAGAGACGACTGCCCTCAGGCATGGGGATCATCTCTTTGAACTGTGGTCGCACCGCTATGGAACCATTCATTCCAGCTAACAACAGATCTGGGTGCTCAAAGACCTCACCACTCTCGTCGGCAACCACTGCCAGTATGGTTCTATTTTTTGCCACGTGTTGCACCTCAATACTTCAGTTACGTTCAAAGAGACAATATCTGCAAGATTATCACAGGGGCAGGCTTGGAAACAATTTCTACTTCTTCAGATCGTAAAGCCCCTGATTTTAAGGCATTTCAGCTCCCCAGGCATATAACATCAAGTTGCCGTATTTTATTTTTTTCTAAAAACACCTTGACACTGTTGTT
>JAJRRB010000083.1 GCA_024279915.1 Deltaproteobacteria bacterium | reverse complement strand
TCGAACAGATTTTCCAAGACCTGAAACGAGGAGGCCTGTTGAAAAGTCGCCGAGGACCTCAAGGGGGCTATTTTTTATCCCGCAAACCTCATGAAATAAACGTTCACCAGATCATTGTTGCCGCAGAAGGTGAAATGGCTCTGGTCGATTGTGTGAAATCTGGTAAAGGCTGCAAGAAAGAGTGTGATTTTGACAACAAATGTGTCACTCAAAAAGTCTGGCAGGAAGCGAGCAAGCGCCTCAATGACTACCTGAGCTCCGTGACCTTAAAGGACCTGTGTGACGACGCCAAGGCCATGGGTATGGACAAGGAACTGGACCACCGTTTCATGTACTTCATTTAGAGCTACAGTTAAGACCCTTTAAGGAGACTCTATCAATGGCAGAGAACTATTCTTCGACACTTGATCGCATCGGCAACACTCCCCTGGTAAAACTAAGCACACCAGAGGGATCGGCAACACTCTGGGGCAAACTGGAGAATGCCAATCCTGGCGGTAGCGTTAAGGACCGCATTGCCAAGGCTATGATCGAACAAGCTGAACAGGACGGTCTGTTACAACCCGGTGATATTATTGTCGAACCAACCAGCGGCAACACAGGTATCGGTATCTCTTTAGTCGGAGCAATCAAGGGCTACAAGATCGTATTGATCATGCCCGACACCATGTCTATGGAACGTCGGCGCCTGCTCGGTGCTTTTGGTGCTGAGCTTATCCTCACTCCCGGTGCCAAGGGAATGCGTGGAGCAATAGCCAAAGCGGAAGAGATTGCTGCCGAGCGCAAGGCGTTCATGCCCCAGCAGTTCTGCAATCCGGCCAATCCGAAAGTTCACCTGGAAACAACCGGGCCTGAGATTTTGCGCGATTTGAACAATCAGGTAGACGCCCTGGTCGCTGGCGTTGGTACCGGCGGTACGATCACCGGTGCTGGCCAGGCGATCAAAGAGAAGAACCCTGAAGCACTGATCATCGCAGTAGAACCAAGTGACTCACCGGTACTCTCTGGTGGTGAACCTGGCCCACATAAAATCCAAGGGATTGGTGCTGGCTTTGTTCCAGATGTTCTCAACACAGATATCCTTACCGAAATTATCACTGTCACCAATGAGCAAGCGATGGAGACAACCCGCGATCTTGCTCGAGATGAGGGCATCTTTGTCGGTATCTCCTCTGGTGCTAACGTCTTTGCTGCCCGCCAGGTTGCCACGCGATTGAAACCAGACCAGAATGTCGTTACGATTCTCTGTGATACTGGCGAACGCTACCTCTCCACGAATATTTTTGACTGAGCAACATTAACAATTCACAAATCTAAAGGCCTTCGGCGCACTAACCGTTGGCCTTAAATTATCTTATGAACCTTGATACTAAATTTCAAAAACTGACAGATATTCTTACAGAACTGGGTTCAGCAGTGGTCGCCTTCTCCGGCGGCGTCGACTCAACTTTCTTACTGCAGGCAGCCCGCGATGTACTCGGTGCCGACCATGTCGTTGCTCTGACAGCCACATCGCCGACCTACCCGAGCCACGAGTTTAATGAAAGTGTTAGACTGGCTAAGGAGCTGGGTGTTCAGTAAATCGTTGTCGATAGTAACGAACTGTTGATCCCCGGCTTTGCCGACAATCCACCGCTACGTTGTTATCACTGCAAGAAAGAACTTTTCGAAATTTGCGTGAACAAGGCAAAAGAACTTGGTTATGCGCAAGTCCTCGACGGCTCGAATCTCGACGACCTCGATGACTATCGGCCGGGACGACAAGCCGCAACAGAGCTGCAGGTTCGCTCTCCCCTGCTCGAAGCAGGTTTGACCAAGGAAGATATCCGCGCATTAAGCCGCCGCAGCGGCCTCTCACCGGCAGAGAAACAGTCCTTTGCCTGCCTTGCCTCGCGTTTTCCCTACGGCACACGCATTACTGCCGAGCGTCTGCAGCAGATTGATCAATGTGAAACCTTCATGCGTGAAAACGGCTTCCACACCTTTAGGGTCCGCTACCACGATGAGACCGCCCGCATCGAAGTAGCCCTTGACGAACTATCTAGAATCATTGATGATAACATGCGCAAACGACTACTGGCCGTATTCAAAGATGCTGGTTTCACCTACGTAGCCCTTGATCTGCAAGGCTACCGAACCGGCAGCATGAACGAAGGAGCGGCCTTAAGCGAAAGCTGAGATTACTAGTGTCCGTCATTTTATCATTGCCGTGACACCAGCAGGAGAGACCATGCCACGAACCAAAGCTCTGATAACCGTTTGTTTCTGCGCCGGGATGCTTGGTGCGCTTTGCAGCAGCCTGGTTGCCTGGCAATCTGGTCAAATGGGCTTCCCGGCGATGGCCGGTGTGCGCATGACACCTACACTGAATTCTGATTGGATCTATTCACGCGTAGTCTGGGGAGGTCTTTGGGGCCTGACTTACTTCCTCGCTGTTGGCCCTCTCAAATCACGCCAGCACTGGGCTCGAAAAGGTCTGTGGATCAGTCTGTTACCCACCGCATTTCAACTTTTATTCGTTTATCCTTACATGACCAGTTACCGATGGTTGGGTCTTGAACTCGGCCAACTGACGCCACTCTTCATTTTTGCCTACAATCTGGTCTGGGGACTTTGCACCGGGGTTTTCTGCCGTCTCTTCTGGGGCCGTAGCTAACCTTGAGACTCATCTCCCTTCTCCTCTGTCTGAGCTTTGCTCTGACTCTACCTGTTTGTGCAGAGAATCAAGCTCTGCCCCTGCAAGGCACTGTCCTCTGGATTTACGATGGCGACACTCTCAAGGTTGACACCATCGGCAAAGTCCGCTTGATTGGCATCGACACCCCGGAGAGAAAAAATTCGCAACGTGACCAGTATCTCATCAAACACGGCATCTCTGCCGCACGTCAGCGACAGATTTATCAGCTTGCCAAGGAGTTCAACATAGAGCAGGTCAAAGGCAAGAAGGTTACCCTGTAACTCGAAGATACTCCGCGTGATCGCCATGGTCGCCTGCTTGCGTATGTTCACCTGCCCGATGGACGATTACTCAATCGCGTGCTACTGGAACAGGGCTTGGCTGTTGTCTACAGAAGATTTTCCTTTCGCCTGAAAAAAGATTTTTTGACTACCGAAGCTGAAGCGAAAAGGAACAGGCTTGGGCTTTGGGCTAAAGATTAGCTGCAAGCTGTTAGCTGGAGATTGTTATGACTGATGAGGCAATGATCAAACGTTGCACATGGTGCGGCAACGACCCTCAGTACATGGCCTACCACGATGAAGACTGGGGTGTGCCGGTTTATAATGACCGCCTGCTCTTTGAGATGTTGATTCTCGAAGGTGCTCAGGCGGGTCTCAGCTGGCTGACCATCTTAAAAAAACGCGACAACTATCGGCAAGCTTTTCATGGTTTTGATGTAGCCAGGATTGCCCGCTACGACCAGCGAGCTGTCGATCGTCTGATGCAGGAGACAGGCATCGTCCGTAATCGTCTCAAAATTGAATCAACTATCAAAAACGCACGGGGATTTTTGCAGATCCGTGAAGAGTTTGCTTCTTTTGCGGACTTCCTCTGGCGCTATGTTGATGGCAAGCAGATCGTCAACCAATGGAAGCAACTCAGCGACATCCCCGCACATACCAAACTTTCTGGTCAACTGAGCAAAGACCTTAAAAAACGTGGCTTCAATTTCGTTGGCCCCACCATCTGCTACGCTTATATGCAATCCATCGGCATGGTCAATGACCACACCACCGATTGTTTCCGTTATCACGAGATCAACCAACTTGTGTTGCGCCAATGATAAAATGACATAACACAGTGCCGTTATTTTTTGTGCCAGTAAGGCATGTCTTGAGTTACATAGTCGTAACTACGTATCTTAAGACATAACGAAGCTGGCGCAGAAAAGAACAAGTTGGAGGCGTCAGTTTGTCGTTGACGTGACACCAGCATCAAAAGAGGGCCATCATGATTGCGGTTATTTTTGAAGTTAAAATACAAGCAGGAAAACAGGATGAATATCTGCAGATTGCTACTAAGCTAAGAGAGCATTTGGTCAACGTTGACGGGTTTATCTCTATCGAGCGGTTCGCCAGCTTGTCCGAAGAGGGCAAAATTTGTTCCCTTTCCTTCTGGAAAGATGAGGCTTCGATCAAGCGATGGCGTGAGTTTGATATGCATCGTCTGGCACAGGAAAAGGGCAAGACAGAGATCTTCGCTGATTTCAGGATTCGAGTGGCAGAGGTTATCAGGGATTACGGGATGAATGGTTCGTAGAATGCAGTCAGTTCATTCGGACCGAAGCTAATTCAGGATTTAGATTCTGAATAAAAACGCAAAAGGGCCTGCATATTCGTGCAGGGCCCCTTTTGTGCGATGTTGCTCGTTAATTTGAAAGAATCCTCACTTCTGCTACTTTGATGACTCGCCTGCTTGTCAGTCCCCTGGAGCACAGCTTTGACAAAACCGATTAAGAGTATGATCGTCGGAACCAGCTGCACGACAACAATCAGTGCACAAAAACCCAGGAAAGCACCAACCAGAATTCCGCTTGAGTAGGTTTGGTTTGTATCTACGGCAAGCACTGGGTCAGCCATGAGTGCTAACATCGATATTCCCAAAAATAAGCTTCTATAAATTTTCATGATTGTCTCCTTCGACTGTTATGGGCTAGTTAAATTTCGAGAGGACCTTATCTCCTGCTGCTCTGACGGACTTCCTGTTTTTTTGTGCCATTGATCAATCCTTTGACAAAACCGGCCAGGATAATAAGTGTCGGCATTAGTTGCACAACAACAATCAGTGCACAGAAAGCCAGGAAGGCGCCAACCAGAATTCCGCTCGAGTAGGTTTGACTTGTATCTACAGCAAGCGCTGGGTCAGCCATGAGCGCTAACATCGATATTCCCAAAAATAAATTCCTGAACTTTTGCAGAATCTCCTCCATTAACTTTAGTGGTTTCGTTATTTATTGCAGCGACTCGACTGCGGGATTATGAGTCATCTTTTCAAATGCGCATTTAACAGCTTGTTTCAATTCGTCTTCATCGCCTGGCTGGCTTGGCTTGAGAGCATGGTAAAAAATGCCTTCGCTGCGTGCCTTGCGAATCAATGCAAAGGGCGCTTCACTTGCAATCAAGATGATGTTCAGATCACGGTTGCACTGCTTCAACAGCGGAATTAATTCAGTCGCCAACAATTCATCGAACCGGATGCTGAGCAGGATAACCTGAGCTTTCTTTTTAAGGCTCCCAGAGAGAGCTCCTGCGGCTGAATCGGTCACTGTGACCTGGTAACCGGCATCGGTGAACAGGTCCGCCATCCGTTTTCCGTTCATTTTGTCTTCGTCTGCGATGAGTAATTCTGACCTATACATCATCATTCTCCTGCCTAAAGTCAGTCCGTTCCCGCCAATCTCAGGCTTCCCTCGATGCGAAACAGGCTGTTAGTTATTCTTCGTCGAAACTTTTTCTGAAGAGGTAAACAGTCCCTTGACCATGCCATAAAAGAGAATCATCGCTGGTACCAGTTGTGTCACAATGATCAAGGCAAAGAATCCAATGAAGAAATAAGTCAGGACGCCTGCTCCTTCACTCTGTGCGCTGGTTGCTGCATAAGCTACTGAAGTTGTGCTCATCACCATCAGTACAATCAGTTTAATTACTTTCATGATTTCCTCCCCAATTTATGACTCTTGCTTTTTTGTGAGCCGCTTTAAGCTCTTGTCCAATTAGTAGTGCATTGGCCGTGCCATTCTTAGAATTACTTTATTTAAATAATTTAAGACTGCGTTTTTAAAAGGTTTTTTGTGAGAACAGCAGGGCAGGAGGTCACATTGAATGCGTGGAAACGTATAAAAAAACATACGTAACGAGCGGGGAAATTGGGGTTCTGTTGATGGTGTTTTTCCGTAAGCTACTGAAAGAACAGGAGGCTTTCGAGACAGACAGCCTGTATAGTGAAAACATACAGTACAATATGATTTTTATATACACAGTAGGAGGCAACCGGACTATCCATGCATCGGCTGCAAATCCGGCTGCTTGGTCCATATTTCAGCTCACTTGAATACGGCCTGTCATATTCCCCTGATTCGTACTTCGCAGAAGATAGGTTGAGGAGCCCTCATGTCCCTTTAGGACCAGTTACAAAGAGTTACAAAGAGTTACAAAGCTACTTCATCAAGTTCCGCAGCACATAATTTAGAATCCCACCACTCTGGAAATACTGCACCTCATTAACCGTATCAATCCGACAAGTCACAACAACACTATCATGACTGCCATCGGCACGATTGATTCGCAAAGTAAGATCCTGTCCGGGTACGGGATCTTGCACCTGTCCAATCAGGTCAAAAGTTTCACTGCCGTCGATACCAAGGGTCTTACGGCTATCACCGCCTTTAAACTGCAACGGCAAAATTCCCATACCAACCAAGTTGGAGCGATGAATGCGTTCGTAGCTCTCTGTGACCACCGCTTTCACACCAAGCAGCAGCGTTCCCTTGGCTGCCCAGTCACGGCTTGACCCGGTGCCATACTCTTTGCCACCGATGATGATTAAGGGAGTCTTTGCCTCGGCATACTGCATGGCCGCATCAAAGATGCTGACCTGCTTGTCACCAGGAAGAACTTTGGTAAAGCCACCTTCAACACCAGGCACCAGTTCATTCTTCAGACGGATGTTAGCAAAGGTGCCGCGCATCATCACTTCGTGGTTGCCGCGCCGCGACCCGTAAGAATTGAAGTCTGCCGGTCCAATGTCGCGTTCACGCAAGTAGACACCAGCAGGACTGCTCGCCAGAATTGAACCAGCGGGAGAAATATGATCCGTAGTGATCGAATCCCCCAGCAAAGCCAGGAGCCGAGCCCCGCAAAAACCTTCCAGCCCGGTGGACATTTCATCGCGAACTTCGAAGAACGACGGTTCCTGAACATAAGTCGACTGATCCTCCCAGGCATAAGTTTCGCCTTCGGGGACCGGAAGACTGCGCCAACTCTCTTCACCACTAAAGACATCGGCATACTTCTCACGGAACATATCGGCTGAAACCAGTTTGACCATCTCGGCTACTTCTTCATCACTCGGCCAGATATCTTTTAAATAAACATCATTGCCCTGCGTATCCTGGCCAAGTGGTTCGGTGGTCAGATCCATGCAGGTGTTGCCAGCCAGGGCAAAGGCCACAACCAGCGGCGGAGAAGCCAACCAGTTAGCCTTGGTGTGAGAGTGCACACGGCCCTCAAAGTTGCGGTTGCCGGAAAGCACTGAACAGACGGTCATGTCACTTTCTGTGATCGCATCAGCAATCGGTCCGATCAAAGGTCCGGAGTTACCAATACAGGTGGTACACCCATAGCCGACAACATTGAAACCAATCTGGTCGAGATATGTTTGCAAGCCAGCTTTCTCCAGATAGTCGGTCACAACCTTGGACCCTGGAGCCAGAGAAGTTTTGACCCAGGGTTTCTGTACAAGACCTTTTTCAACCGCCTTCTTTGCCACCAGACCGGCGCCCATCATCACTGCCGGATTTGAAGTGTTCGTACACGAGGTAATCGCTGCGATGACAACATCGCCCTGACTCAATTTGTAATCGACACCGGCCACATCAGCAGAGCGATCAGAGGCATCAGCAGGGATAACCGCTATCGTGGCGTTTTTCAAGTCTTCGAGATCAACACGATCCTGGGGCCGCTTCGGGCCGGCAAGACTCGGCTTGACAGAGCCCAGGTCAAGTTCCAGGACATCTGTGTATTCAGGATCGGCCATGCCATCAAAACGCCACAAGCCCTGCTGCTTGGCATAAGCTTCAACCAGGGCAACGGTTGCATCATCACGATTGGAAAGCCGCAGATAATCAAGAGTCACATCATCAATCGGGAACCAACCACAGGTCGCACCATACTCAGGGGCCATGTTGGCGATGGTCGCGCGATCAGCCAATGGTAACTTCGCCAAGCCATCACCGAAGAATTCGACAAACTTGCTTACCACACCAAAGTTGCGCAGCTGCTGCGTAACAGTCAGCACCAGGTCCGTTGCCGTCACTCCCTCATTCAAGCTACCGGTCATGCGGAAACCGACGACGTCCGGAATAACCATCGAAATCGGCTGGCCAAGCATGGCCGCCTCAGCCTCTATACCACCGACACCCCAACCGAGTACGGCCAGACCGTTGATCATGGTAGTGTGGCTGTCAGTGCCTACCAGAGTATCCGGATAAGCGATTTTTTTGCCGTCAAGCTCTTCCGACCAGACTGTTCGCGCCAGGTATTCGAGGTTCACCTGGTGACAGATGCCTGTACCCGGCGGCACGACGCGGAAATTATCAAAAGCTAGTTGTCCCCAGCGCAGGAAAGCATAGCGTTCGCGATTGCGCTCCATCTCTTTATCGACGTTATAGGCAAAGGCCTCCGGCATGGCGTACTTGTCGACCATAACCGAGTGGTCAATAACCAGATCCACCGGGATTTGCGGATTGATCTTCTGCGGGTCGCCACCGACCTTGGCAACCGCATCACGCATTGCTGCCAGATCAACAACTGCTGGCACACCAGTGAAATCCTGCATCAGCACCCGCGCTGGTCGAAAAGCGATCTCATGATCAGAACTACACTGGTCAAGCCAGTCAACCACCGCATTGATATCTTTTTCGGTCACCGAGTCACCATCTTCGTTACGCAGAAGGTTTTCCAATAACACCTTGAGTGTGAGTGGCAAACGGGTCACCTCACTGCGTTTTGCCATGAGTGTTTCCAGACTGAAATATTCATAAGCCGTACCAGCAACATCGAGGGTCTGCCGAGTATAAAGCTGTTAAGACTATCGTTACTCATAAATCTTCTCTCTTTCATCCATTCGCGCATAGGTTGAGTATTTACTGCCAATTTCATTCTACCACAATATAGCAGGATCACTTGGTTGCCGAGAGACACCACAGCCTTGCTTTTGATGATTTCATCTGTTAGCTTAAACCTGATTCAAGTTAGGGGTTTAACTGCCTTGTCAACGAAGGAGTACGCAATGTCAGAATGGATGAACAATCAGGTTCTCGGTATCACCATCGGCCAATATGCCACGGCACTTGGCATCGTCCTGGTTGCCTACATGGCAAAAAAAGTCTTTGCCTACCTTTTTATCAAAGCATTGCTACCTCTGGCACAAAAGTCCAAAAAAGAACTTGATGATCGCTTTCTCGTCTGCCTGAAAAAACCAGCAGAATTTCTCATTTTCCTGATTGGACTTTTCATTGCCATGGAAGTCTTGCAGCTTCCAGGTGAACCCTTTGACTTTCACAAGCTCGCCACCGCGATACTCAAGGCACTGGTCATCTTCGATATTGCCTGGTTCCTTTTCAACATGGTCGATATGGTTGATCATTACCTGAAAAAATGGGCTTCTCGTACCGAATCGACCCTCGATGACCAACTGGCTCAACTACTGCGCAAGAGCCTGCGCATCTTCATTGTCGTCATGGCCTGTCTCATGGCAATTCAAACTTTGGCTATCCGGTTACCGGAATTATTGCTTCACTCGGCATCGGCGGTCTAGCCTTCGCCCTGGCAGCCAAAGATACGGTCTCCAACATCTTCGGCTCGCTCATGATCATCTTCGATCGACCCTTTCAGGTTGGCGACTGGATCAAAGCCGGCGATCTCGAAGGCACGGTTGAAGAAGTTGGTTTTCGTTCAACCAAGATCCGTACCTTTGCCAAAACCCTGATTTGCGTGCCGAACAATATTATTGCCAACATGGCACTCGATAATTTCAGTCGTATGCCCAAACGTCGTATTCGCCTTACGGTCGGTGTCTCCTACGACGCCACTCCAACACAGATGCGTGAAGCAGTCAGTCGCATTCGCGAACTTCTGAAGACTCACCCGGCCATCGATCAGGATTTTTTCCTCGTCAATTTTACCGACTTTGGCGCATCGTCTCTCGACATCATGGTTTACTGCTTTACCACCACAACAGTCTGGGGAGAGTATCTCGACGCTCGCGAAGATGTTTGTCTGAAGATTATGGACACGCTGGCAGAGTTGGGACTCGACATAGCCTTCCCGAGCACCACTGTTTATCTGCGCAAGGACGAGATTAAAACAACTGAAGCGACACCCGATAAAGCATGAAATATTCTTTGCTGGTTTAATTAATGAAGGAGGAAAATGATGCGTAGATGGATTCTCTGGATGGCATTGGTCGTTCTTTTAAGCGGCTGTTCACCTTGGATTGGCATGCACAAAATTGAACTCGGCATGAGCAAACCTGAGGTTCTGCAGGAAATGGGTAAGCCCAGTAATGCCTCAGGCAGCGGCAACGAAGAATACCTCTGGTACGTCCCCGCCAATCGCTTCTGGGAACGCTATTACGTTCATTTGGTCAACGGCAAGGTTGAGGCCTACGGACAACTCGGCAAGCAGGAAGGGACCAAGCAGTAACTCTTTCCTGTTTCTGTAAAAACAAAAGATTCTATTAGGAAGGTTATGGCCGAACAAGTCTATTTCACCGATATGCGTACCGGTATGCGAGAGAATTTGCATACCAAGCTGGAGAGACTGACCGAGCAAGCAGGTCTCTCAAATATGATCCAGCCAGGTGAACTCGTCGCCATCAAGATGCACTTTGGTGAAAAGGGCGGACACGCTTACATCAGGCCGACATTTGTGCGCCGCATCGTTGACCAAGTCAAAAAGCTCGGAGGTAAACCCTTCCTGACTGATTCGAGCACTCTTTATCCGGGTGAACGCAAAGAAGCTGTCTCAGCTCTAACCTGTGCAATTGAAAATGGCTTTGCTTACGCCGTGGTCAACGCACCACTCATCATGAGTGACGGCTTGCGCGGTCATTCTTCACATCGAGTTACGGTCTCGGGCGAACTCCTCTCAGAGGTCGACATCGGCTTGGAGATCATTGAAGCAGATGCACTGATTGTGCTCTCCCATTTCAAATGTCACGAGCTGACCGGATTTGGTGGAGCGATCAAAAACCTCGCCATGGGCTGTTCAAGCCGCGAAGGAAAACTTGAGCAGCATTCCACTGTCGCACCCAGCATTTCTGCACAGGATTGCACAACCTGCGGTGCCTGCCTCAAGGCCTGTGCCCATCATGCGATTGATCTCAGTAGTGGTAAAGCCGTCCTTGACGAAGCTCGCTGTGTCGGCTGTGGTCGTTGCATCACACTCTGTGAACCTCAAGCAATCCGTATCCAATGGAATGAAGAATCCGCTCTGGTCATGAAAAAAATGGCGGAGTATTCACTGGGTGCCATCTCTGGCAAAGAGAAAAAACAACTCTACGTCAACTTCATTACTCAGGTCTCACCGGCCTGTGATTGTTATGGTCACTCTGACGCACCGATCGTTCCTGACATCGGCATACTTGCCGCAACCGATCCGGTGGCCCTGGATCAGGCCTGCGCTGATCTGGTCAACCAATCGCGTGGCCTGCCGAATACCGCAATGGCGACCGGCCATGAACCCGGCTGCGATAAGTTTCGTGGTGTTTACCCAAAAATCGACTGGGAAGTTCAACTCGAGCACGGGGAAAAGGTGGGTCTGGGACAGAGAGAGTATGAGTTGGTGAAGTTGGAACCGAAACGAGAGAAATGGTAGTCATCAGCGGTAAGTGTGTCAGTCGGAGGGTTTATAGGAATCGCCCAAATCAGCGGATTTTGACCGGCAAAAGTCTCTGACACAACTTCCGAGACACCTGCCGTTTTGACGTTTTGAGCTAATCAACGTATATTGCCGAGTGTGTCAGTTGCTTGGTGTATGAGAATTTTGAGGGGAATTGATGAACTTTGACTACAGGCCATCCGTACACATAGCGGGTGGCTTTTTTTCTTATAGTACACTCCGTAATTTTATTCTGTTCTCTAGCATTCTTCTCTTGCTCCTCCCCTCTCAAGCTCATGCTTTTGGTATAGCAAAAATCAAAGCAAAAGTGGTTGATGAGTCAGGTTGACCTGTCGATGGTGCCCACTTGAATATTCGATTTTCAAGTGGTTCAGGAACTGTAAAAGGGTATACGGATGAACATGGCATTTTTGAGAAAAGTGCCATATCAAATGATGGTGTGATTCTCGGTGATATAACAAAAGAGGGTTACTACATGAGTGGACTTGCTCACTTCTTCTACAGAACTCGTTTCGGCATGTGGCAGCCGTGGGGGAAAGAGCTTACCGTCATCATGCGCCCTATTGTTAACCCGGTGCCGATGTATGTTCGGCACAATTTTTTTAAATTCCCACCCATTGTCGAGGAGGTCGGATTCGATCTGGAGAAGTCTGACTGGGTGATTCCGCACGGGCAGGGGACCCAAGCCGATTTTGTCTTCAAGGTCGAGAGGTTTTGGAACGATGCGGCCAATTATAACGCTACAATGACTTTAACTTTCTCCAACCCGCTTGATGGAATTCGAGTATTCAAGGATGACGGCGGGGGTGATTTCAATGCCGGAAGTTGGTTTCGTCTGCCAAGAATGGCTCCAGATGGAGGTTATCAAGCGAAACTTGAGATACGTAAATCAGCAGGATCTTATGGTTATAGTCCTGGATATTTCTCAAATGAAATAGATGACAAAAACTATATCTTCCGAGTTCGTTCTGAAGTTGATGAAAACGGGAAGTTGAAGCAAGCCATGTACGGGAAAATACGCGGGAGAATAAAGTTTTCACCTGGCCCAGTAGAGGTCGGCATGCATTATTATCTCAATCCCGATTACACCAGAAACCTTGAATACGACCCGGAACGAAACCTGTTTACCATTCTCCGTTCATTCGGCGAATGGAATGTCACACATCCGTAAAGTTTCTAACCATCAAATGAACTGGACGGGAAATACGTCAGTGCTAATTTGAAAAGCAAAATCTACAATTGCGGTGGTTCATGCAAGTTCGCGTTGCCGCCGGTTATCATGAAAGTTAGGACTTGTCCTAGAAGTCACGCCGCTGACACACGAGTTTGGTTGTCTCGGCCACCAAGGTGTTTGAGACAATATTGACTCGTCTTTTTTTAGTAATAATTGAGGTCATATGCTTGTTTTTCCAGACACAGATAAGAAATTAAAAAGGAAGATCTCTGC
>JAJRRB010000082.1 GCA_024279915.1 Deltaproteobacteria bacterium | reverse complement strand
CTGTACCCACTGATTTTAAAGGCAGCAGATCCATATTACAGATGGGGCAAAGTCCGGGCTCATCGACAATAATCATGGGATGCATACCGCAGGTATACTTCTGGGCCGGCTGCTCTGCCGCCTCAGCTGAAGCTGGCGTTGTCAATTTGGCAACGGTATCCAGCTTGCTATTATTGGTGCTGTTTGCGACCAGGCTTATAGCCAGACTGGCGACAGTGCCAATCAGAGCGATGATTAAAATTGAACGTTTTTTTGTGCTCATGTTGTCCTCGAGTTCCGGTGTTTGAAAGCTTATTCGATCAATTTGAATAATTCTATTCAGTAAACTTTAACGGCGGCCCAATGAGAGGCAGAGTCGATTCAGCCTCCAACCAGGCCAGACTGCGCATATATTCAGAACTGATGCGGTAATATTCCATTTCCGCTTGATAGGTTGTCATCAAGGCATCAAGCAGGCTGATGAATTCAACCTTGCCAACCTGATAGGAACCCAGGGCCGCCTGGAAGCTCTGGCCGGTCTGAGGAATGATTCCCTCCCGGTAGAGTTCGGTCTGTTGACGGGTTTCTTCCATACGGACATAAGCATTCTGAATAGACTGCTCAACACTGCCTTTAAAATCTTCAGATTGTCTTTCGGCCATGCGTATAGCCGCCAGTGCTTCCGATGTTGCGGCACGCCTCTTCTCGCGGTAAACAGGCAAGTTAAAACTGACACCTGCACTGACAAAATCGGTACCACCATCGGCCAGGTCATCATTACGAAAGCGCCAGCTGGCCCAAAGAGTCATATCGGGATAATCATCAAGTTCCGCCAGTTTCTGTTGGTAGCGATAACGTTTGATCAAGGCTTGATAGGCAGCATTCAGAGGACGTTTTTCACTTGCAGTTACCTGGAAGGCTTCAAGGCCTTGCTCTATTGTTACCAAATCAAGTTTGTCAGGGACATCATAGGTACCGCCATACGGACGGTTTAATAAACGATTTAGATCGGCCTGCACAACGGAGCGTTTTTGACGCAAAGACATCAATTGTTCCATCAGCTTGGATCTTTGGACTTGCGCTTTGAGTACGTCCTGTTGCAGCCCTGAACCGGTCTCATAGCGAACTTCTGTCAGGCGAATGATGTCATCAACCAGCGCCATATTACGCTCGGTGACGATAATGGCCTGCTCTTTAAAGTAGAGTCGATACCATGCATCTTTAACTTTACGTGCAATCTGAAAATGCTTGTCCTGGTAAATCGCCTCAAACCAGCGGGCCTGTTCGTTGGCGAGGGCAGAGCGATTCGCCAGTTTGCCGGGGAACGGGAACGCCTGTGCCAGCTTTACTTCATTGCCGGTCATTGCCGTTTCATCACTAGAGAAGTTGTCATTAGGATAATTGGAAAGAGCAAAAGAGAGCACCGGGTCTTTAAGGCTTCCAACTTGTGGTGATTTGAAGGTCGCTTTCTGCCAACGGGCTTTAGCAACGGCCAAGTCAGGATTATTTGACAAAGCCTCATTAACCAGTTGGTCGAGACCTTCAGCCTGCAATGGGCTGCCTGGCAAGAGAAGCACGGCAAACAGGATCAGGGCGATCACTTTACTCTTCAGAAATATCTGTCTGTAGATCATATATTTATCCTCTAATGCAAAATTCTTACTATACCAGTACACGTTGTATGCCATATATGTAAAGCATGGATATTACTGCACATTAGGAGACAGGAAACAGCAGAGAGGCGAAATTTGTGGAATATTATACAGGCGGATGGGGATTATTCGACGATATATTATGAGCAAAGCGGAAGAATCAAGAGGAGCGACAAGACAAGAAATGAAGTAGAAGTTATGGATTAGCAACGTCAACGACATAAGGGTTGCCGTCAATCACGAAAAGAACACTGTCTGACCGAATTTCAGAAACGACGGCAGAATTAACATGAGTTCCGATCATCACCGGAAGCTCGTTTATAACGGCCATGCTGTTAGCGCTATCTTCGTTGTAGAAGATTTCTGTGACAACCAAATAGATACCTTCAGGAAGCTCAGGAGATACAGACGGGATAGCCTTGATAACGGTAACCTCTGCTGGCTTTTGCATGGTCGCTGAAGACTTTGCAACAATCAGTGGAGTTTCAATGACAGTCTGTTCTTTTACAGGAATGATGGTGGCAGGCTTTGATGTTACTTTCTTCTCCTGCTCTGGAGTAGTGACTGACTGTGGGGTTATGAAGGGGTCTGGAGTGGCCAACGGCACAGGTAACAAGGTTACGACAGGAACCACCTTGACGGGCTCTGGGAAATCTTTTTTTACGAGGGGCTGAACTATAATTTTTGGCTGAGCTTTTACTGCAGGCTGAGCTTTTGTGACGGGCTCACGATCATTGAAAAGCAGCAGAAAAAGCAAACCGGCAACGACAGCACCAAAAGCGGTACCGACCAACAGGGGCAGAAATGGCTTTGTCTGCACAGGGGTGAGTCCATGATCCAGCCTCAGGTCAGGAGCCGCATGCTGGTCAGCACGCTTTTCTTCTCCAATTTTGCTCAGGGCTTTAAGTATAGAACTCATGCGAACCGTTCCTGGCGTCTTGTCATGCAATCAATGGGGACGCTTTAGAGGAGTGTGGGAATCTTGTAAGCACCAACCACCTGGTAAAGAAGAATAAGGGTACGTGGCCCTACCAGCCCATCTACGACCAGATTATGTTCACGTTGGAAAGCCTTGGTGCATTTAATGCTCGATGTGTCGTAACGACCACTGATCGAGGCGTCTATACAACCAGTCAGACCAAGCAGATATTGGAGTCTACGGACACTCTCGCCCTTAACTCCTGGTACAGCTACATAGCCAATTGAAGCAAAATCGACCCAGGGCAAAATAGCCATATTCATACCGAGAGCATCAAGTTCAGTTGTGCTCATTACCTCACGCCCCTGATAAGCTGGGGCAACCGTCCACTGGTCAGGCGCAGTTTGCCCAAGAACAGCCAGATAACCTCCGCCCTGCTCCTCAGATAAGGGTATTAGAAGCGGCACATTGAATTTACTCAAATCACCAAAACGGCCAGCGAGGCGAACCAATTTAAAGCCGCGGGCACCGAATTCCCGGTCAAAATCAAAGTTGAATGTTGGAGTATCGCTGCTCAACAGAGGAGTCCCCCAGAGGGAGAAAACAGCATTGCAGCTTGTAATCAAGTTATCAACGACAGGCAGAGTAGGTATTTCGGGAGTCCTCTGAGGAGATGCCTGTTGATCCTCGACAGGTTGGCCCGTAATCGGGGTCTGGTCCGCGATTGGCGTAACTATTTTTTCCGTTTGTACAGCAGTCGTCTCTGCTGTTAGCTCACCAAGTGGGTTCAACCAGAAGAGCCCGCCGAGTACAACCAGAAGGGTTACTGCTACCGTAGCCATCGTTCGCCAGGGCAATTGACCCGACCTCGCCCCCCCCTCCCCCATCCCAGCCAGTTCAGCCACAGCCTGGTTGACATCACGTCGAGAGACAATCCCGCGTTCTTCAGAGTAGGCGGTCAGGAGCGCACGATCGCAAATCAGGTTCGTCCTTCGAGGTATCCCCGCGGAACATTTAAATACACGACTAAGGGCCCTTGGGGAAAAAACGTTGCCATCAGGTCGACCGGCGATATTCAGACGATGCAGGATATATGAGCTAGTCTCTTCGCGGTTCAAGGGACGTAATTGATAGCGCACAGCAATACGTTGATTAAGCTGACGTAGACTATGATCGCTTAAATGATGTCGCAACTCCGGTTGACCAACCAGGATGACCTGAATCAACTTGTCTTCGTCTGTCTCCAAATTTGAGAGAAGACGTATCTGCTCGAGGACTTCACCGGAAAGATTCTGGGCTTCATCAATAACCAGAATGGGGGTCCTGCCAGCCTCGTTTTCAGCCAGGAGAAATTCGTTGAGTGCGTGAATAAGGTCAGGACTGTTGAGCCCATCGTCGGCAACACCGAATTCCCGGTTGATATTACGCAGAAGTTCAAAGGCAGTCAGCTTGGGATTGAAAATAAACGCAACCCGATACTTGCTTTCATCAAGATGCGAAAGCAAGGTGCGGAGGATTGTGGTCTTGCCAGTTCCAACTTCACCAGTGACTTCAACAAAACCGGCCCGGCTTTCGATTCCATAAATCAGGTGTGCGTAAACTTCGTTATGAGTTTTGCTCAGGAAGAGAAAACGAGGATTCGGGGTCAATGAAAAAGGTTTTTCTTTTAAAGCGAAAAAAGATTCGTACATTAATTGGCTATCCCCCGAGAAAGCGGCACGTTACAGAACTGAAAAAAGATATTTATTTCCATAGATTGAACAAATTTGCAAGCTTTTCCTTGGTTGACACGGGTCCATCCATCAAGCCGAGAAGGCCGAGAGACAAAACTTTAATGTGTTATTATTCATATGGTTATTCAGCACAAATTAAAGCCATTCATAATTAGGGATGTATAACCACAAAGAACGAGGTTAACAATGAATGACTGGAGACGCTATACCGAGATCCCACGCATCGCCTATTTTTCTATGGAAATCGGCTTGACGGCAGAAATCCCTACCTACCGCGGTGGTCTTGGTGTCCTCGCCGGTGACACAATCAAAAGTGCTGCCGATCTGAAGCTTCCGCTTGTTGCCGTCACACTGATTAGTCGTAAAGGATACTTCCGGCAAACTTTCAATGATGATGGCTGGCAGCAAGAGAGTTCTGTCAATTGGAACCCTGAGGAGCTACTGGAACTATTACCAAGTAAAATTCTGGTTACAATAGAAAATCGAGATGTCAAAGTGCAGGCATGGATGTATCAGGTCAAAAGCCCGACCGGAGGCGAACTGCCTGTCCTCTTCCTCGACACCGACATTCCAGGCAACATACCTGAAGACCGCAAAATTACCGACCATCTCTATGGCGGCGACATGGGTTACCGGTTGAAGCAGGAGATCGTGCTTGGTATCGGCGGCGCACGTCTGTTGCAGCTTCTTGGTTTTCAGATTCGCAAATATCATCTAAACGAAGGACATGCCAGCCTTCTGACTCTGGAGCTACTCAACCACCATCGTCGTCCCGTGGAAGACAGCTGGGATGAACATACCTCGTGGGACACTTCCAGGGTCCAGGAAATGTGTGTCTTTACCACCCATACCCCGGTGACGGCAGGCCATGATCGTTTTCCTTATGATCTGGTAGAACGCATCATGGGTGATGTCATCCCCATGGACCGCCTTAAAGAACTCGGCGGTAAAGATGAACTCAACATGACCATGCTGGCTCTGAACCTGTCACATTTCATCAACGGTGTTGCCAAGAAACATGGCGAGATCTCACAGGCCCTCTTTCCAGGCTTTAAAGTAAATGCCATTACCAACGGCATTCATCCGTTCACCTGGACATCTCCATACATGGCTCCTCTTTACGACAAGTACCTGCCAGGCTGGGCTAACGAACCAGAATTACTTGTCAGAGTGGATAACATACCGGATCAGGAGATCGATGAGGCCCACACAAAGGCAAAAGTCTCCCTCTTTCAATATATTAAGGAGACGACTGGCACCCAACTTGACCCAGAAATCCTTACCATCGGTTTTGCCCGTCGTGTAACGGCTTACAAACGGGCCAATATGATATTCACAGACCCACAGAGGTTGTTAAAAATAGGCGGTGGCAAGTTACAACTGGTTTTTGCCGGCAAAGCACACCCACGGGACGACTATGGCAAGGGAATGATTCAGGAGATTCGCCAACAGGCTAACTCCTTTGGCGACAATTTGAAGATTGTCTATCTTTCGAACTACAACATGGATCTGGCGATCCGTCTGATCCCTGGTGTTGATATCTGGCTGAACAATCCTTTGCGCCCTCTCGAAGCCTCTGGCACCAGCGGCATGAAGGCTGCCCTTAACGGTGTTCCAAATTTTAGTGTGCTGGATGGTTGGTGGATTGAAGGTCACATCGAAGGAGTAACCGGCTGGTCAATCGGTCCTCCGCCAACTGAAACAACCACAGCCGTCAACAATTCTGACGAAGACGTCAAAGATCTTTACAAAAAGTTGGAAGAAACGATTATTCCCCTCTATTACGATGACCGTACAGGCTGGATCAAGTTGACAAAAAACGTTATTGGTAAAAATGCTTATTATTTCAACACACATGTCATGATGCGTCGCTATGTGACCGAGGCTTACCTTCAGTAACTGGGGGCCGGGAAGCATCAATCAACACATTCAAGACTTCTCCCAGTAGAAAAAGGTGGTAAGTTATATAGATGAAATTCAAAAGAACATACCTTGCTGTAATGGCAGCTGTTTTTGCCGTCACAATATTGATCTGGGCCGTATTCAATAACGATACGGCCGCACCTATTTCAGAAGATCAAAGAATAAGTGATGTATCCAGTACTCTGCCGATCCCCAAAGCCTGGTCAGGAGATCTGGATGAAATGTACAAACGGCGTCTGATCCGTATTCTTGTGCCCTACAGCAAAACACTCTATTTCCTCGACCAGGGCCGGGTACGTGGTGTTGTTCATGACACCGGCAGGGAGTTGGAGAAACGATTTAACCGAAAACATGGCAGCAAAGCTCTGCCGATAAGAGTCATCTTTATCCCCACGGCACGCGAACATCTATTGCAAGACCTGATTGATGGATATGGAGATATTGCCGCTGGCAACCTGACAATCACCCCTGCCCGTTTGAAACTTGTCGATTTTACAGAGACCGGTTTCAGAGCTGTTTCTGAGATTGTCGTCACTGGTCCTTCTGCTCCTGAGATTGAAAATCTCGACAACTTGGCAGAAACCCCTATTTATGTCCGCAAATCCAGTAGCTACTACGAGCATTTAACCGATCTGGAGAAAAATGGTATTGATCTGGATGTTAGTCTCGTTGATGAGGTCCTCGAAGATGAGGACCTTTTGGAAATGGTCAACGTTGGCCTTTTGCCACTAGCGATTATCGATGACCATAAAGCAAAATTCTGGGCACAATTCTTTGATGGGATTGTCTTGCGCGAAGACCTTGTTATTAATCAGGGTGGAAGAATTGGCTGGGCTATCCGAAAAAACAGCCCACTGCTAGCTGCCGAGCTGAATGATTTCGGGCAAAGCGAGGGACGGCGCAAGGGGTTGGCTAACATGTTGCTGAAACGTTATCTTGGTTCTACCAAGTACGTTCTGAACGCAACAGATAGTGACGAACTGGCTAAGTTTGACAGCTTGGCCAGCCTATTCAAAGCCGCCGCCGAAACTTACGATCTTGATTATCAGTTACTTATGGCTCAAGGTTATCAGGAATCACGTTTAAACCAGGCCGTCCGTAGTCATGCCGGCGCAGTTGGCATTATGCAGTTACTGCCAAGCACTGCGGCCAGCAAAGCAGTTGGTATCAAAGGCATAGAGAAAAACAAAGAGAAAAACATCAATGCCGGAGCCAAGTACATGCGCCACCTGCTTGACGTTTATCTGAATGACCCTGAGATTGACGAGATCAACAGGATTTTACTGGGCTTGGCCGCCTACAATGCCGGGCCAGGGAACCTGAGGAAGATGAGAAAAAAAGCAATGGGTATGGGATTGAATTCGGATATATGGTTCAGCAACGTTGCACATGCAGCAGCCGCAACTATTGGCCGGGAGACAACCCAATACGTCAGCAATATTTACAAATATTACCTGGCTTACCGTCTCCTTGAAGAGCGACGAAATGTTCGTGAGAAACGCGTGTCATTTGACACGCGCTGAGACCATCACTTCGTCAAGCGCAGTAACAACCAGAGGTAAGATACCAGCGACTATGACCCGCACACCAGCGAGATTAGGATGGACTCCATCAGCTTGATTCAGTCTTGGCTTCGTAGCTACGCCCTCGAGGAAAAACGGATAGAACAACAGGTCGAATCGTTCGGCAAGGTCGGGATAAATCTGGTCAAATTCAGCAGAATATTCTGGACCTAGATTGCGTGGAGCCAGCATGCCAGTCAGAATAACACGACATCCAGCCTTACTGAGCCGGGTGAGAAGAGAGTTGAGATTTTGATAGACCTGGGTCGGGTCAAGACCACGTAAAGCATCATTGGCCCCAAGTTCTACAATCACAATATCTGGAAGATCGGCAAGGGCCCACTCAATACGAGCCAATCCACCAGCGGTCGTATCGCCCGAGACTCCGGCATTGATGACATTCACATTGTGCCCGGCCGACCGCAGTCGTGCTTCGAGTTGCACCGGAAAGGACTCATCCTGTTCAAGGCCATAACCAGCTGTCAGGCTATCACCAAGAACGAGGATATCAACCGGGGCAGCAGCGGCGACACTGGCGAAGACCATGGCAACAATCAACAGCATGCTCACGAACAATTTTGATACAAAAGGTAAGTGCATGACGGAACCCTTAGTCGACATCGTTAATCTCCATCTCAGTTTAGTCGGCGGAGCCGGCCCGGTCAACATCTTGCGCGGCCTTAACCTCTCGATTTCAAAAGGCGAGACAATCAGTATTGTCGGTCCATCAGGAGCCGGCAAAACCACCCTTCTAATGGCCCTGTCAGGACTGGAGAAGGCCTCTTCGGGACAGATCAAGGTCGCAGGAATTGATTTAACGAACAGCAATGAAGATGAACTGGCTCGTTTCCGACGCGAGCTTGTTGGCATCGTCTTCCAGTCATTTCATCTTGTACCCACTATGACTGCATTGGAAAATGTTGCCTTGCCTCTCGAATTTGCCGGCGCCGAAGACCCCGCCTCACAGGCAAAAGCGGCGCTGGAGAAAACCGGCCTTGGCGACAGGATTGATCACTTTCCTGGAGAGCTGTCAGGTGGGGAACAACAGAGAGTTGCCCTGGCCAGAGCATTTGTCGTCAAGCCCGCTCTACTGCTCGCCGACGAACCAACCGGAAATCTTGATCGTGAGACGGGCCAGATGGTCATGAACCTGTTGTTTGATCTACAGAAAGAACATGGCACAACGCTGGTTTTGGTGACTCATGATGAAGCGCTGGCATCACGATGTCAGCGATCAATACAGATGCTCGACGGCCAGCTCAAAATCGCTGAAGGAGAGGCTGTGTGAGCAATCCTCTCCTTCAACAGGCCCGGATTTTACCTCAAGCTATGCGCCTGGTCAGACGCGAACTTCGTGGTGGCCTACGTGGTTTCGGTGTTTTTCTGACTTGTCTCTTTCTCGGCGTCTTTGCTATCAGCGCCATCGGTTCCTTTACCGAGTCGGCAAAATCTGGCTTGCTCGCCGACGCCAGCGCCCTGCTGGGCGGCGACCTTGAAGTTCGACTGGCCCATCGGGAATTGCCTGTAGCTGCAATCGACTTCCTGGAAGCCAAAGGCCAACTTTCCCATATTATGACCATGCGCACCATGGTTGCCAACAGCGCTGGTTCCAAGCGAGGGTTGGCAGAGTTAAAAGCCGTCGATACAGCCTATCCACTCTACGGCACAGTTGACATTGAACCAAACTTGGGCTCCGTCGTTGCGCTTGATCAGAATCGTGAGTTTGGAGCCTTGGTCGACGCACCGCTGTTAAGCCGTATCGATGTAAAAGTCGGTGATCTGGTCAAAGTCGGTTCCACGCAATTTCGTATCCGCGGCATTATTATCAGAGAGCCGGATCGTTCCGTAAGACCCTTCAGCCTGGGGCCGCGCTTTTTGACCACTCTTGCTGGTCTTTCTGCTACTGGTCTGATCCAGCCAGGCAGCATGATCTATCACGCATATAGATTACGCCTGCCTGATCGAGGCACAGCGGCACAGCTCAAAGCAGAGCTGTCAAAGCGTTTTCCTGAAGCGGGCTGGCGTCTACAAACATGGCGTGAAGCCTCACCAAGAGTCAGATTTTTCCTCGACCGTATGAACCAGAATCTGACCCTGATCGGACTCTGCGCCTTACTGGTCGGCGGACTCGGTGTCTCCGGCGCGGTACGCGGTTATCTGACCGGCAAGATCACCCATATTGCAACGATGAAATGCCTCGGCGCGCCGGGAAGACTTATTTTTACGGCCTATCTGCTGCAAGTTCTCCTCCTCGGTGCCCTGGGCTCAACGGCGGGTCTGGTCTGTGGTGCCGCCCTGCCCTTTATCCTCGAAGGACTCATTGGTACCTATTTGCCAGTGCCGATTGCCCCGGCCATCCACTGGCTGATTCTCTTGCGCGCCAGCCTCTTCGGCATTCTGATCGCTCTGGTCTTTTCACTCAAACCTCTGGGAATAGCGAGGCTGGTCTCTCCGGCGGTGCTTTTTCGTGGTTACAACGATAACGCAGATCAGGATCCCGGCAAAGGCGTCCGAATAACCATCACCCTTGCCGCTATCAGCCTCGCCGCACTGGCCGTGTTAACTAGCTCAGACCAGAAAATGGCATTCTGGTTTATCTGTGGGGCAACTCTCTGTTTCGGGATCTTTCGTTTTGCTGCAACAACGGTTGTCAATTTGGCCCGGAGTCTACCAAGACCCGGCAATCCCTCGCTGCGTCTCGGCCTCGGCAATATCCATCGGCGCGGTTCATCAGCAGGCAACGCGATCTTTTCACTCGGTTTGGGATTGACAGCGCTGGTCATTATCATGCTGGTACAGGCCAACCTCAACGACATGGTCAATGAGACTGTTCCTGGCGAAGCTCCGGCTTTCTTCTTTCTTGACCTGCAAACTGAACAGGTGCACATTTTTGAAGCAACAGCACTCGCCTTGCCTGATGTCATTAAGGTTGAGCGTTACCCCACCCTGCGCGGCCGCATCACGGCAATTGCCGGGACACCAGTTAATATGGCGCAAATTGACCAGAACGTACGCTGGGCTGTGCGTGGCGACCGGTTTTTGAGTTATTCTGCAGAGCTACCGCCGGAGACGGAGATTGTCTCAGGACAGTGGTGGTCTGAGGATTATACAGGTGAACCGCTGGTTTCAATTACCGCAGATATTGCCAAGGGCTTCGGGGTTGATGTTGGTGACACCTTAACGGTAAACATTCTCGGACGGGAAGTTACCGCCACCATTGCCAACCTGCGAGAGGTAGATTGGTCGACACTCGATTTGAACTTCGCCATCCTTTTTTCACCAGGGGTTCTCGAGAATGCTCCACAAACCCACATCGCATCAATTCACCTGCCACCAGAGCGGGAAGAACTCGCCTTTGCAACAATCACTGGCAAGTTTCCCAATGTTTCCGCCATCAGCACTCGAGAAATCCTGAAAAATGTCTCCCGTACTCTCGAACGCATCGGCGCTGCTTTCAGCAGTATGGCTGCGATTGCGTTGATAACCGGTTTTCTGGTGTTGGCGGGAGCAGTTTCCGCAGATCAACATCGGCGTATTCATGATGCGGTAATTTTCAAGGTCTGCGGAGCAACTCGCTTTGACATTCTCGGCGCGTTCGCTACCGAATTTCTGTTACTCGGCCTGATCGCGGGCTGTATCAGCGCAGTTGTTGGCAGTCTCGCTGCCATGGGCATCTTAAAGGGATTAATGAAGATGTCTTTTACGTTACATCCAGGGACGATCATTACCACGATCCTGACCGGAATTTCTTTGACCCTGTTTCTCGGATTGCTAGGAACCTGGACGGCCTTGGGGCATAAACCCGCGACGTATTTGCGGGGGGAATGAGGCTGAAAAAGTCTACCACAGGTACCAGTCCCAAGCCCCAGTCCCGGTTCTAAACCTTCTTCACAAACTCAGACTTCAACTTCATGGCACCGATACCATCAATCTTGCAGTCGATATCATGATCCCCGTCCACCAGGCGGATATTCTTGGCTTTTGTTCCAACTTTAACAACCAATGACGAACCTTTGACCTTAAGGTCTTTAATCACTGAAACTGTATCACCGTCATTCAGCACATTGCCGTTAGCGTCTTTGATGACCTTTCCGTCATCAACATCCTCTTCAACCGCATGGATACTCCACTCATGTGCACACTCAGGGCAAACATACATCTCTCTGTCTTCATAGGTGTACTCTGATCCGCATTCCGGACATTTTGGTAGTTCGCTCATATCATTTAATTCCTTTCTAATATCAATTTGTTGTCATAAGCGCTAACGACCAAGCTAAGCGGGCTGGAGCTGGTCCCTTTCAAGTGTGTAGAAACCTTTACGCGAATCACTCCTGTATCAACCAGTCCGCTTGAGCGTTTAGCTGCTCTTTTTCAGTAGTGCGTAAATTGTGATTATGATGAAGACAGCTAGTGCAGGTAGAAGAACATAGTCGAGATAACCGACTGCGGCCGAAAGGCCCACGGCACCAAGCAAAACAACCAAAATTGGTGTAAAGCAGCAAAGTGCTGCTATCGCACTACCGATAATACCAACCCGAAGGAGTTTACCTTTTTTCATACCTTTTCCTGTTGTATCGATGGGCAAGCGACGTCACCAAAGGAGCAGAAAACACAGCAATCACCAGGGTTGGGTTTTAAAATCTCTTTGCATTGTTTGCACTCATGGAAAAATTGGCAAGCATCAGTTGGCATGACGATTTTTTCGGAGATGCCACATTTCGGACAAGTAAGCATAGATTCAGGAATTGTTTTCATTTTGGTTTAATTCCTTTTTCGCTTCGTTCACAACACGGTGAACCTCAGAAAGGCATCACCTGCCTTCTGGATGTATCGTTGGGCATTGGCAGGCTTCTTTTTGTTTTTCTGCAACGATCCTTTCGAGAATGAACGATTTGCCGTTGTTGCGAAGGACATCGTTGCGTATGTCACTTTCATTGTAATCGAAGCAGTAGCAAATTTTCTTGTTCATGATGCTTCTTTCTTTGGCATAACGAGGCTGTAGAATAACGTCCTCAGAATGAGGTTTTCTCAGCCAGAAAAAGTTTTTTTCTCCAAGGGAGTTGCCAGTCACTAACACCCTACACCAGCGATAATTGCCACTCCACTTGTAGAAACCGATATTTGACCTCT